>JAQIJQ010000013.1:0-70634 GCA_036946195.1 Patulibacter minatonensis
GCGACGAGGTCGACCTCGATCGCATCCGCGCCGAGTGCGATGCCGCGCGCGAACGCGGGCAGGGTGTGCTCCGGCAGCACGCCGCTCGCCCCGCGGTGGGCGACGATGAACGGCAGCCGCTCGCGGCGCTCGCGATCGCTCGCCCGTCGGCGCGGGACGGGCGTCTCGGCGTGCGAGGGGCACGGGCGCCGGCGGCAGCACCGGAGCCGCGTCCGGTGGGACGACCTGAGGCGCGGGGTGTTCGTCGAGCGTCACGTTGCCGACCGTGCCACCTCGCGCGTGCGCTGCGGTGAACGGCGTGTGACCGATCACAAGGAGGTTCACGCCCCGAAACGCCTGCTCGGTGCGGACTTCGGTCCGGGTGGGACGGACGCTGGCGTGTGCCGGTGGCGCTCGTGGTCAGTTGGACGGCAGCGGCGCCGCCGCGACGACGGCGATGCGCCGCTTGAGCGTCATCCCGCGGTCCGCCTTGAACCGGATCCGCAACTCGCGGGCGCCATACGGCGTGCGAGCACCACGGGCGTGGCGGACGACGCTGAGCTCCGCTCTCCGCGGCACGCCACGGAAGGCGACGAGCATCGTGCCGCCGTCCGGCGTGACGAACCGGAAGAGCAGCGCGGAGGTCCCGGTGCGCAGGAAGCGCCGGCCCGAGGTCCTGCCGCCGCGCAGCAGCGCGAATCGTGCTGCTCTGCCCCCACACGGGCATGCGGAGCGTGACGTTCGTCGCCGCGCCGCGGGAGATCTTGTAGGTCGTCTCGATCGCGTCGCGGCCGAACGCGTGGCGGGGTGTCGATCGTCGCCTTGCCGGCCGTCATCCGGCCGCTCGCGATGAGGGTCGTGAAGGTGCCCGACGTGTTGCGCTTGGAGCCGGCGGCGATCGCGGGCACCCGCCACCGGGTCTGCGTGCCGGGCTGGTTGTCGAGCACGGCTGCGGCGCCGCGGCCGAGGCGGATGCCGGGCGCCGCGCCGATGAGCGAACCGGCGCCGAGGCTGGTGAGCGGGGCGCTGGCGCGAGTCGTAGAGGCGCACGAGGTCGAGACCACCCTCGCCCTGCGAGACCGGCTTGATCACGGCCGTGTTGTAGGACGGGGTCGAGATGGCGAGGCGTCCGAACTCGGCGTCGTGCGAGTAGGTGTTCGGCGGGATGATCGCCTTGGAGGAGGGGAGGCGCACGTCCAGTTCGGCGGCGATGATCGCCATCCGCAGCGGCGTGATGAGCGGGCTCTTCGTCCCGGCCGGAAAGCCGTTCGGCGCGCGGAAGCTCGTCGCTGCGGGCCACGGGCCGGTGCCTGGCCAGCCGATGCGGGAGTACAGGAGCAAGCCCTGCTCGGCGATCGAGCGCACGTAGGAGCGTTCGTTGCGCACGCTGAGCAGCGCCCCCGGGGGTGACGGACTTGACGAGCGCGTCGAGCGCGAACGGCCCAGTACTGCTGGATGTGCCGCCGCGACGTGCCGAGTCCGGAGTCCCAGTTGGGGTAGCCGGAGTGCGTCCACGTGCCGAAGAGGATGTGCTTGCTCCACTTCTGCAGCAGCCGTTCCTGGCGTGCGCTCAGCGGCCGCATCCCGGCGTTGACGGCCGTGCGGTAGAAGCCGAGCGCGGAGTGCACGAGGTTCGCGTACTCGACGGTCTCGACCTGGTTGGCTCCACCGCCCATTGCGCTGCGGCAGGTACCGGAACCCGAATCCGCGCGAGAGGTTGCTGCTGCCACCCTTGTAGGCCGGCGAGAACGCGTGGTCGATGAACCCACTCGAGGTGTGCGCGGTAGTCCGGCAGCCGCGAGCGGTCGCCGTTCACCTCGAGGTTCGCGGCGTAGACGTCGGTGTTCCAGTTGATCTGGTTCTCCGCGCGGTTCGGGGCGTCGTAGAACTTGCCGCGGGCGACGGCCGCCGATCACGCCCCTGGATCCGCGCAGCGTCGGCCGCCGGGAGGCCGGCGACGTCGCGCGCCCGCGCCAGGCGGTTGCGAGGGCGCGGGCGACGATCGCATCGGCCGACGGGTGGAGCACCGCGTTCGCCGAGTCGGCGCGGTACAACGCCTCTCCCAGGCCGGGGTGTGCGGGAAGCTGCCGGTGGTGCGCTTCGTCTTCGTGGAGGTCACGTACACCCGGCGTGCTCGTGAAGAGGCGCACGAGCCCGGGGATCCGGTCATCCTGCCGGGCGGCGCCCTCGTGGCCGGCGAGCGCGGCGAGCGCGTGCACCTCGAGGAGCATCGCGTTCGCGCGGATCGACACGCTCCCGCGGTCGACGTACACCTGACGGCGTGGCTGCCAGCCGTCGGAGAGCTTGGCGACGAGGCTGTCGGGGAGCTTCCACGTCTCGGCGGTCGTGAGCCCCCGGCAGCACGGGGTCGCCGGTCTCGGCGGCGTTCGCCTGCTGCGCTCCGGCCGGTGCGGCAGCGACGGTGGCGAGGACCGCGAGGAGGCCGAGGGCCGTTGCGACGCGACGCAGCAGCGACCCCGGGCGGGGCCGCAGCGGAGGCCGGCGGGAGGCTCACTTGGCGGGGGTCGACGACGATCTGACGCGTCAGCGCCAGACGGCCGGACTTGGGCGCGCGGAAGGTGATCACGGCCTGGCGGGAGCCCTTCGGGTGGTACGAGTCGGGGCGCAGGTTCACGAACGCGATCTGCGCCGTGCGCGGCACGCCGCCGAACCGCACGGTGTACCGCGCGCCCGGGTCGTCGCCTTCGCCCCCGATCCGCAGCGGCGTCGTCGTGCGGACGTACCTGCCGTTCTGCAGCACGGCGCCCTGCTCGACGGCGAGGGTCGCCTCGCTGCCCCACACCGGCACGCGCAGCGACACCGTCGAGCCCTTCGCGAGGCGCGTCAGGCGGTAGACCGTGTCGATGTTGCCGTGGAAGAAGCGGTGGCGCAGGGGCCAGGCGACCGGCCCGACGACCGCACGCCCCCGGTCACGCTCACCTCGCGCCCGAAGGACTTCGCCGAGTTGGGGCGCGAGGCCCGAGAGCCGCACGTCCGACGTGGTCTGGCGGGTCGGGGTGGCGGGCTCGGAGTCGATCTTGACGACGCCGTCCTGCACCACGGAGAGCCCAAGGCTCCCCGGGCCGCGGCCGGCCCAGACCGGTGACCGGGCGCGCATCAGCCCGTCGTAGAGGCGGACCGGCTCGAGCCCGCCCTGCGCCTGCCCGGCGCGGGTCGGCACGACGGCCGAGTTGTAGACGCTCGTGCTCAGCGCGAAGCGCCCGGTCTCCTGGTCGTGCGCGAACCAGTTCGGCGGCTCGGTCGACGGGACGTCCTGGAAGCGGCCGTCCAGGCTCGCGTCGAGGCAGCGCGAACCGCAGCGGCCCGATGAGCTCGTTCCCGCTGCCGGAGGTGAAGCCGTTCGGCGCATCGAAGCTGGTCTTCGCCGGGAGTGGACCGTCGACGAGGCCCATGTCCGGGCTCCACGCCGTCGCGAGGTACAGGGCGATGCCGTGCTCGGCGATCGAGCGCGCGTACTGGCGCTGCTTCGGGTAGCCGAGGAGGGCGTCCGGCCCGGAGGCCGTCATCAGGCCGTCCAGGCTCCACGCCCAGTACTGACGCAGGTGCCGGCGCTTCGTGCCGAGGCCCGTGTCCCAGTTGGGATAGCCGGCCTGCGTCCACGAGCCGAGGAGCATGTGGCGGCTCCACTCGCGCAGCACCTTCTCGTCGGCGGCCGAGAGACGCGGCATCCCGGCACGCACGAACGCCTGGTAGAAGCCGAGCGACCCGAGGGCCAGGTTGCCGTACTCGGTGGTCTCGGTCTGGTTGAGCTGCGCGTTGCGGGCGCGGTTCGGCAGGTAGCGGAAGCCACCGCCGGAGGTGAGGAGGGGCGAGCCGCCGGGGAAGCGCTTCTCGTCGGCCTTGTGCGCGTACTGCGCGAACCACTGCAGCTGCGCGCGGTAGTCGTCGAGCACGGATTTGTCGCCGGCCACTTCGAGCGCGGCGGCGTACACCTCGGCGTGCCAGTTGATCTGGTTGAGCGCCGCGCGGGGAAAGGTGTAGAAGGGCGAGCCGGCGAGTTCGACGAGCACCTGGCCGATCCGCGCCTGGTCCTCGTCCGGCAGGCCGATGACGCTGCGGGCGCGCCACGCGGCGGTGAGCGAGCGCACACCACGGCCGTGTCGATCGACGGGTGGAGCACTGCCTGCTCGGGGTTCTCGCCGATCAGCGGTGTCCACGCCGGCGCATGCGGGAAGTGGCCGGTGGTGCGCGGCTTGAGGTTGCGCCGCGACGAGCACCCGGAGGCGAGGTGAGTACCCGCACCATCGGCGTGATGCGGGCGTCCTGACGGCTGGCGCCCTGGTGGCCGGCGAGCGCGGCCATCGCGTGCAGGGTTGAGCAGGAGGGCGTTCAGCCGGGTGTCCGGGAATCCCCGCTCGTTGAGGTAGACCCCGCGGGCGTCGCTCCAGCGGCTGTCGACGCGGGCGGCGATGTCGTCGCCGAGCGCCCACGGATCGGGCGTGGTGTCGAGGTTCTCCTGCGTCGCGGCCTGCGACGTGGCCGGTGCGGCGTCGCGAGCGGCCTCGGCCGTCGCCCGCTGCGGTGGCGGTGAGTTCCGGGGCGGGCGTCGCGGTGGTCGCGGTGGGCGTCGTGCCGGCGCGCAGCGCGGTGGTCGGCGGGCCGTCCGGAGCGGGGGTGAACGGGCCCATCGGTTCGTCGCTGCCGGCAGCGATGGCGGTGCCGGCCAGGCCGGACGTGAGCAGCAGGGCAGCGACGCAGTGCGCCACGGCATTCGGGGAGGGGCGACGCATGCGGGTGGCGACTCTATTCGCCCAAGAGGCGCCGCGGCCCCGCCAGATGCGCCGAGAACTCGCCGGCTGCAGGGGATCTTGCGTCATCGGGCTCCGTCGCATCCAGGCACACCAACCCAGGTGGTCGGCGGAAGGTGCGCAGGGCGCAGACTCTCGACGTGCCCAGAAGCTACGCGTCGGTAAGCTCGGCGCCGCCATGCCTGTCAACACCTCCGCCATCGGGAAGACCTTTGCGCCCGGCACCTATGTGGTCGGCCGCGAGAAGGTCCGTGAGTACGCCGAAGCCGTCGGCGAGACCAACCCGCTCTACCTCGACCCGGCCGCCGCTCGCGCCGCCGGTTACGCGGACGTCATCGCGCCGCCGATGTTCGCGGTCGTCTTCATCAGCCGCACGATGACGCCGACGCTGTTCGACCCCGAGGTCGGCATGAACTTCGCCCTGATGGTGCACGGCGGCCAGTCGTTCACCTGGGAGCGCCCGATCGTGGCCGGTGAGGAGATCACCACGCACGTGTCCGTGAAGGACATCCACGAGAAGGACGGCAAGGGCTTCTACATCTACGAGACGGTCTCCAAGGACGAGCAGGGTGAGACCGTCGTCACGGCCGAGTGGACCTTCCTGGTCCGGGGAGTCTGAGCACCATGGCGATCGAAGCTGGCCAGCCCATCGACGAGCTGAAGGTCACCCCCGACCGGTTCCTGCCGATCCGGTACGCGGGCGCCTCCGGCGACTTCAACCCGATCCACACCGACAAGGAGTACGCGACCATGGTCGGGCTCCCGTCGACGATCCTCCACGGCCTGTGGTCGATGGCCCAGGTGGCGCGCGCGCTCACCGACAACGCCGGCGGCCCCGAGCAGGTCCAGGGCCTCTCGGTGCAGTTCCGCGGCATGGGCTTCCCGGAGAAGGAGATCACGGTCTCCGGCACCACCACCTCGGTCGAGGACGGCGTCGCGACCGTCGAGCTCGTCGCCGAGCAGGACGGCAACGCGATCATCCGCAACGCCGTCGGCACCGTCTCCGTCGGGTAGCACTCCCGTCTGCGCGCGGCATGGCGGCCGACTGGACGCCGCCATGCCCGGGCGTGCCCCATCGTCGGTCCGTCGAGCCCCGCCGACGTGGCGCACCGGCCGCCTGCCCGCTGGGGCACGGTCGGTGGACCAGGGAGGCCTGCCATGACACTCGTCCAGCTCACGGAGTACGACCGCGCGAAGCTCCTCGTCGAAGCGGTCCAGGAGCTCGCGCTCACGCGCACCATCGAGGAGATCCGAGCGACCGTGCGCAGCGCGGCCCGGATGGTCTCGGGGGCCGACGGGGCCACGTTCGTGCTCCGCGACGGCGACCACTGTCACTACGTCGACGAGGATGCGATCGCGCCCCTCTGGAAAGGGCAGCGCTTTCCGCTCGAATCGTGTGTGAGCGGGTGGGCGATGCGGTTCCGCGAACCGGTCGTGATCCCCGACATCACGCTCGACGATCGGGTGCCGCAGGACGCCTACCGGCCGACGTTCGTCAAGAGCCTGCTCATGGTCCCGATCCGCAGTTTGGATCCCGTCGGCGCGATCGGCGTGTACTGGCAGCTGCCGCACGAGCCGTCGGGGCATGAGGTGGAGCTCATGCAGGCCCTCGCCGACTCCACGGCCGTGGCGATGCGCAACGCGCAGATGCTCGCCGAGCTCGAGCAGGCGCGCCTCGAGACGCTCATGCGCCTCGCGCTGGCTGCGGAGTACCGCGACGACGACACCGCCCAGCACACGCAGCGCGTGGCGCACACGTCGCAGCTGCTGGCCGCGCAGCTCGGGATGCCACACGAGCCGGCGGATCTGCTCCATCAGGCCGCCGCGCTCCACGACATCGGCAAGATCGCCGTGCCCGATTCGGTGCTCCTCAAGCCCGGCAAGCTGACGACGGACGAGTTCGCGACGATGAAGACCCACGCCGCCGCGGGCGCCGCGATGCTCGAAGGCAGCTCGTCCGCGGCGCTGCGCCTCGCCGCCGAGGTCGCGCTCAACCACCACGAGCGCTGGGACGGTCGCGGCTACCCCGGACACGTGTGCGAGCAGGAGATCCCGCTGAGCGGCCGCATCGTGGCGGTCGCCGACGTGTTCGACTCGCTCACCCACGAGCGTCCGTACAAGGCGGCGTGGCAGGTGCAGGATGCGATCGACGAGATCCACGCCGGCCGTGGCAGCCACTTCGACCCCGCCGTCGTCGACGCGTTCGACGCACTCGATCCGGTCCTGCTCGTCGACGGTCCGGCGTTCGAGCCCGGCGCACCGCTGCTCTAGCATCCAGCAGATCACCCGCCAGCCGCTCCAGCCACTCGCGCCAGCCGCCGCCGACGACGCCGCGGATGGCGAGGCGGCGCTCGATCGCCACCGCCACCGGATGATGGTCGGGCTCGCGGAGGCGATCCGCGAGAAGGGGCTCGCGCAGACGCAGGTCACCGACATCGTGCGCCACGCGGGGGCTTCGCGGCGCACGTTCTACCGCTGCTTCCCCGACAAGGACTCGTGCTTCATCGCGCTCGCGGAGGCGCTGTTCGAGCTGGTGCGCACGGAGGTGGAGGCGGCCGTCGACGTGACGGCGCCGTGGGAGGTGCAGGTCGACCAGTCGATCGACGTGTTCCTCACGATCCTCGCCGCGGATCCGGTGCTGGTGAGCGCGTTCCAGCACCACCTCCCGATGCTCGGCGAGCCGGGCCTGCGGATCGAGCGCGAGAGCCTCGACCGCTACGTCGACATGCTCGTGCGGTTCACCTCGACGGAGCAGATGGTGGCGGCCGGCGTCGGGCCGGTGAGCACCGAGATGGCCGTGATGCTCATGGGTGGCTTCGACACCGTCGTCGGCCGCGCGATCGCGAACGGCGAGCCGCTCGCCGGCCTCGGCCCGGCGATCAAGGACCTGTTCAAGCGGGCGCTGCGGCCGGCGGGCTGAACGCCCGGCGGCGTCGCCGCGTCACGCGCCGGGGAGCTTGGTGCGGCGCCGGCCGGCCTTCTTGCCGGCGATCCGCTCCAGGTCGCGCCTGATCGCGGCATCGACCGAGTCGCGTGAGCCAGAGCGCACGGCGCGCTGATGGTCGAGGTAGTGATCGATCACCTCGAGCAGCGTGAGCTGCTCCGGCTCGCCGTTGACGAGCGCCACCATCACGAAATCGTGCGCACCCATGGGCCCGCAGGCCTCCGCGCGCAGGACGCCTGACCGATGCCGCGCTTGCGCGTTCGGGTACTGCTCGGTATCTTGACCGCAGTCGCTGGAGACTCGCGAGTCTCCAGTCCTGATCGGAACGCCAGGAGCAGCCGCATGACGACCACCACCGCGTATCGCCTCCCCCCGCGGATGGAGGGATCCCAGGCGACCGCCACGGCGCGCTACATCTTCGGCAGCCCCGTGAAGGCGAGCGCGCGGCGCGCGCAGATGGGCGGAGCCGTGCTCACGGAGATCCCCGGCCTCGGCACCGGCGTGAGCCTCACCGACCCCGCGCTCATCAAGCAGGTGTACACGGCCCCGGCAGACGTCATCCATGCCGCCACGCACGCGCCGCTCGAGGCGACCCTCGGGAGTCTCTCCCCGTTCGCGCTCGAGGAAGACCGCCACCTCTCGCAGCGGCGTCTGATGCTGCCGCCGTTCCACGGGAGCCGCCTTGCGGGCTACGGCGCGATCTTCGAGGAGGAGACGCTCCGCGAGCTGGCCACCTGGCCGCTGCACCGCGACTTCCGCACGCTCGAGCCGATGAGCCGCATCACGCTGAACGCGATCCTCCGGACCGTGTTCGGCGCCGAAGACCGCGAGTTCGACGAGCTGCGCAGCTTCATCCCGGGGTGGGTGAAGCTCGGCAGCTACATGACCTCGCTGCCGCAGCTGCAGAAGGACCTCGGCCCGCTCAGCCCATGGGGGCGCTTCGTGCGCTACCGCCGCCGGTTCGATGCCGCGATCGACCGCCTCCTCGCCGCCGGCCGCGCGGATCCGGGCCTCGACGAGCGCACCGACGTGCTCGCGATGCTCCTCGGGGCGCGCTACGAGGACGGCGCGCCGATCAGCGACGCCGAGCTGAAGGACCAGCTGCTCTCGATCCTCGTCGCCGGTCACGAGACGACCGCTGCCCAGCTCGCTTGGGCCATGGACCGACTCCGGCGCCACCCTGAGCTCACCGCGCGGTTGCGCGCCGAGGCGCTCGCGGGCGGCTCCGAGCTGCGGGAGGCGACGATCCGCGAGCTGCAGCGCACGCGCCCGGTGATCAGCGGCACGCTGCGCTGGGTCGCACAGGACTTCGACCTCGGCGAGTGGCTGCTGCCGCCGCGGATGCTCATCTACATCGACGGCATCGCGCTGCACCACAGCCCCGAGCTCTACCCCGAGCCGCACCGCTTCGACCCCGATCGCTTCGTCGGCAAGAAGCCCGACACCTACGGGTGGGTGCCCTTCGGCGGTGGCCGGCGACGGTGCGTGGGCGCCGCGTTCGCCCACCTCGAGATGGACACGGTGCTGCGTACGCTCCTGCTGAACGTCGAGCTCGTCCCGACGACCGAACCCGGCGAGCGCTGGCGCTTCCGGGGCGTGGCGTTCGCGCCTGCGAGGGGCGGTCGCGGACGCATCAGATCGCGAGCCGAGGAGCCCGTACGCGTCGAAGCGCCATCGGCTGGCGCGCCGCTCGCGCAGGTCGCGGCATGACCGCGCAGGACCACGTCGCGGAGATCGGCGGCGGTCTTCGCCTCTCGTACCGGACCCACGGCGACCCGGCCCGTCCGACGGTGCTGCTCGTCGCCGGACTCGGGCAGACGCTGCTCTCGTGGCCCGAGGGCTTCATCGACCGCCTCACCGCGCGCGGCTTCCACGTCGTGCGGTTCGACAACCGCGACATCGGACGCAGCAGCCACAGCGATGCGCCGGTCCCGCGCGCCGACCAGTTCGTCACCCGCCGCTGGTATCCGGAGCAGTACTCGCTCGACGACATGGCGCTCGACACCGCCGCCCTGCTGGACGCCCTCGATCTCGGCCCGGTCCACGCGGTCGGCGTGTCGATGGGCGGCATGATCAGCCAGATGCTCGCGGCGCGCAGGCCGCAGCACGTCGCCTCGCTCACGTCGGTGATGTCAATGACGGGGGCGCGCCGAACGGGCCGCCCGGCGCTGTCGACGTGGCTTCGTATGGTGTCGCCGCGTTCGGCGGGCCGAGAGGCCGCGATCGAGTCGTTCGTCAGCACCATGCGGCACATCGGCTCCCACGGCTTCCCGTTCGACGAGGACGCCGTGCGCGTGCTCGCCGCCGAGCAGTGGGACCGCGGCCCGGGCACGCCGGACGGTGTGCAGCGCCAGCTCGCGGCGATCTTCAAGAGCGGCGACCGCACGCGCGCGCTCCGGCAGATCACGGCGCCGACGCTCGTCATCCACGGCGACCGCGATCGCATGGTGCACCCGAGCGGCGGCCGGGCGACGGCCGCCGCGATCCCGGGCGCCCGGCACGAGACGATCACCGGCATGGGCCACGATCTGCCCCAGGGCGCGTGGACGCGGCTCATCGACCTGATCGCGCTCCACGCCACCGCCGCGCAGCGGACCCACCAGACGGCATAGCGGGGGCGTGGCGCCGAGCCCGGTACGGTCGGAGGATGATCGCGATCACCGGAGCATCGGGCGGCCTGGGCCGCCGCGTCGCCGAGCTCGTCCTCGAGCAGGCCGACCCGACGCAGGTGCTCCTGCTCACCCGCACGCCCGATCGCGTGAACGACCTCGCCAAGCGCGGCGCGCGGGTGGAGAAGGCGAGCTTCAAGAACCCGACGGGCCTCAAGCAGGTGCTCCAAGGCGTCGAGCGGCTGCTGCTCATCAGCACCGACGCCGTCGGCAGCCGACTCGAGCTGCACCGCCAGGCGATCGCGTCGGCCCGCACCGCCGGCGTGTACCACGTGGCCTACACCTCGATCGCGCAACCGAGCTCCGACAACCCGTCGCTCGTCGCCGCCGAGCACGCGCAGACCGAGCAGGCGCTGCGCGAGAGCGGCATGGCGTGGACCTTCCTGCGCAACAACCTCTACGCCGAGGGTCTGATCCCGGCCGCCGACCAGGCCGTCGAGGCCGGCCTGTGGGTGAGCAATGCGGGCGAGGGACGCACGGCCTACGTGAGCCGCGAGGACTGCGCCCGTGCCGCCGCGGCCGTCCTCCTGACGGACGGCCACGAGAAGGAGAGCTACGACATCTCCGGTCCCGAGGCCCTCACGCAGGCCGAGGTCGCCGCGCTCGCCGCCGAGCTCTCGGGACGCCCGATCGAGGTGCTGCTGCAGGACGACGCCGACTACGCCGTCGGCTTGGAGGCCGCGGGCCTGCCGGCGCCCGTCGTCGAGCTGATCGTGTCGTTCGGCGAGGCCGTCCGCGGCGGGTTCCTGAGCAAGGTCACGACGGATGTGCAGGCGCTCACCGGCAAGGCGCCGCGCAGCGTGCGCGACGTGCTGACCGCCGCCGCGGGGTAAGCGCGACCTACTGCAGGACGGCTTTCGGGGCGTCCGACCGGAGCCTGCGGAGCTGGAACGCGACGCCGATCGACTCGGCCTCCTTGCGGATCGCGTCGATGTCGCGCCCGCTCGCCGAGCGGTAGACCTCGATCAGGTAGCCGTCATCGCCACCGTAGCTGACCTCGAACTTCTCGTCGTCGTACCGCGAATCGAGCGCGTCTGCCAGGCGGAGCGCGGCGCCGGCTCGTTCTTTGTCCGTCCAGCGGTTGATCTCGATCCGGAGCTCGCCCCGGGCCCTGAGCTGTCGGAAACAGTTCTGGATGGCGACGTCGTGCGAGTGGTTCCGCATTGCGATCACCGTGACCGCCATGGCCCGCTCGTAGTACAGACTCGCGTAGTCGGGGCGCGCCTGGGGATCGAGCATGATCGCGGCCTCAATATTGCTGAGGCCCGGGAGCTCGCTGTCCTCTGCTGACTTCTCACGCTGGATCGCGCGGTGGCTGCAGGTCGACAGGGAGCGGCGTCCGGACGGCCGGTTCTCCGCCGCGGTCGGGCCGCGACGCGTCCCCGGAAATCGCTCGATCACACCCCAGCCGTACGGCCGCCTCACGCCGGCGTAGCCCTCGTACCCAGAGCGCAGGCTGTGCACGGCCGCCCCGGCGCCTACGACCGCGATCACGATCGCCGAGGCGATGAGGGGCCGGCGGAGGGCGCGACGACGGGACACCCGCACAGTCTGGCACCGTCACCCCGCCACCTCGATCACCTCCTGCGCGCCGAGCCGTTCGGCGAAGCGCTCGTCGTGCGTGGCCACGACCACGGCGCCCGGCCAGCCGCTGAGCGCGGCCTCCACCGCCTCGATCGACGCGAGGTCGAGGTGGTCGGTGGGCTCGTCGAGCAACAGGCAGGCCGCCCGACGAGCACCGACGACGGCGAGCTCCGCGCGGGTGCGTTCGCCCTGCGAGAGGGTCGCGGCCGAGCGGTGGACGGCATCGTTCGGCACGCCGACCTGGGCGAGGCGCGTGCGGGCCTCGGCGAGCTGGAGACCGGTCAGCTCGCGGAACGCGTCGATCAGCGGCGCATCGACCGAGAGTGCGCGCTCGGCATCGCCGAGCGCCGCGACGACGGCGCCGGGAGCCGACCGCCGCTCGCCGTCTGCCGGCGCGAGCGCGCCGCCGAGGAGCCCGAGCAGCGACGACTTGCCCGCACCGTTCGGGCCGCGCAGCAGCAGCCGGTCGCCGGCACGCACGCCCAGCGTCCACGGCGCGCTGCGCCACGCCCCGCGCTGCGCCACGGCCCCGTCGAGCTCGACGATCCACCCGGCGCGCTCCGCCGGCGTGAGCTCCAGGGCAAGCGCGCGATCCTGCCGTGGACGGTCCGGCACGACCACCCGGTCGGCTCGCGCGCCGACCACGCGCCCGCGCGCCGCGACGCCGTCGGCCCGCGCGGAGAACCACTCCTTCACGTGCTTGTCGCCGTCGCGCGCGGTGGAGCCGAGGCGGCCGCGCGTGGCCGCGGCGCGCCGTCGGATCTCCCGCTCGGCGTCGCGCAGCTCACTGCGCCTGCGCACCGCCTCGTCGTACTCGTCCTGCGCCCGCTGGCGGGCGAGCTCCTGCTCGCGCACGTGCGCCTCCCAGCCGCCCGCGTGCTCGGTCAGCGAGCCGGCATGCGGATCGATCTCCACGACCCGCTCGGCATGCCGGGCGAGCAGTGCGCGGTCGTGGGACGCGATGACGAGCGCGCCGCGGTGCGCCGTCAGGAGCTCGTCCAGCAGCTGGCGGCCAGCCCGGTCGAGGTGGTTGGAGGGCTCGTCGAGCAGCACGAGCTCACGCGGGGTCGCCGCGAGCGCGAGCATCGCCGCTCGGCTCGCCTGCCCCGATGAGAGCTCGCGCACGGGCCGGTCGAGCAGCGCATCGGGCAGCCCGATCCGCTCCGCCGCGCGGAGCAGGTCGGCGTCGATCGTCGCGCCGCCGGCCGCGATCCAGTCGTCGAGCGCTGCCGCGTGCTCGCCGACGGCCTGGTCGATCTGGTCGTCCGGCACGACGGCGAGGGCCTCGACGGCCGCGTCGAGTCGCCGCGAGCGCGCCGCGATGCCGAGCCGCTCGGCGACGAGCTCGCGGAGGGGCGCGCGGTCCGTCGGGCGGCGGCCGGGCTGCGGGAGGTGGAGCGGGTCGGTCCACCGGTCGACGTGCCCGCCGTCGGGCAGATCGACACCCGCGAGCAACCGCAGGAGGGTGGACTTGCCGGCGCCGTTGGGGCCGACGAGGGCGACGCGATCGCCGGCGGCGAGGCGCAGGTCGACGGCGTCGAGGATGGTGCGATCACCGTGACGACAGGTGAGTCGCTCGGCGTGGAGCAGGGTGGCAGGCAAAACAGCCTCCAGAGATCAGGGTCCGACGGGCGGACGGCCGCACCACGGCCAGGAGCCGGGGCGAGTCAGGGCGGCGGTCGATCAGTGGGTGCGCATAGAGCGAGCCTGCGCGGCTCGTCACTGACCGTAGCAGCGCGCCGCCCTAGACTCGACCTCATGCCCGGCGGATCTCCGCAACCCGACCTCACGCCGCGCCAACGGGTGGTGCTGCGGAAGGTCGTGCGCACGTTCCAGGCGACCTCCCAGCCGGTCGGCAGCAAGGTGCTCGCGACCGACGCCGACATCGCCGCGGGTCCGTCGACCATCCGCAACGAACTGGCGTGGCTGGAGGGACAGGGCCTGCTGGACCACCCGCACACGTCGGCTGGTCGGGTGCCGACCGATGCCGGGCTGCGCTACTACGTCGACCACCTGCTCGACGAGACGCCGACCGTGCGGGTCGACCTCGATCTCATCCGCCGCGAGGTCGACTCCGCCATGCGCGTCGTCTCCCAGCGCCTGTCGGAGCTGACCGACCTGCTCGCCGTCGTCTCCGCGCCCCCGCTCGGCACGGCGACCGTCCGCCACATCGAGGTCCTGCTGCTGCAGCCGCACGTGGTCGCCGTGGTCGTCATCACGTCCACGGGCGGCGTCACGCGGCGCGTGTTCACCTTCCCCGAGCGGGTCGACCAGGGCCTCGTGCAATGGGCCGCCGAGTACCTGCGCGACCGCGTCGAGGGACTCGGCCTGGGCGCACGCATGCTCCACGGCCGGCTGCGCGATCCCGGGCTCGGGCCCCGCGAGGCCGCGTTCCTGGCCACGATCGCGCCGACCTTCACCGAGCTGGAGGGCGAGAACGACGACTCGCTCTACGTCGAGGGCACGGCCAAGCTGGTCCGCGGCCGCGACCTGACCGTCGCGAGCGAGCTCCTCGAGCTCCTCGAGCAGCGCCGCTCGATGCTCGGGGCGCTGCAGGCGGCGCTCGGAACGGGCCAGGTGCTGGTGCGCATCGGGGCGGAGAACCCCGACCCGGCACTGCGCACGTTGTCGCTCGTCGCCGGGGCCTACGGCCTCCCGCGCCGGCCGCTCGGGACGGTGAGCCTGATCGGCCCGCTCGAGATGGACTACTCGGCCGCGATCGCGGTCGTGCGATCGGCCGCCGCGCAGCTCTCGAGCTACGTGAGCGACGTCTACGACGACTGACCGGCAAACTGCAGTCCGTGCCACGAGACCCCTACGAGGTGCTCGGCGTCGCCCGTGACGCCGACGACGCCCAGATCAAGAAGGCGTTCCGCCGTCTCGCGCGTGAACTGCATCCGGACAACAACGACGCGCCCGACGCCGAGGACAAGTTCAAGGAGGCCGCCCAGGCCTACGAGATCCTCGGCGATGCCGAACGCCGCGCCACCTTCGACCGGTTCGGCCACGACGGCCTGCGCGGCGGCGGGTTCCAGAGCCAGACCGAGGGCTTCGGCTCCTTCTCGGATCTCTTCTCCGCGTTCTTCGGCGACGCCTTCGGCGGCGGCGGCCAGGGCGGCCCCGCGGCCGGCGAGGACCTCCTCATCCGCCTCGACCTCGATCTCGAGCAGACCGTCAAGGGCGGACGCGTCGGGCTGAGCTTCGACGCGATCGTCGGTTGCGACACCTGCGAGGGCTCCGGTGCGAAGGAGGGCTCGGCGCGCACGACGTGCCCGCGCTGCCAGGGCGCCGGCGAACTGCGCGCCGTCACCCGCACCCCCTTCGGGCAGGTCGTCCGCGCCGTCGCGTGCGACCAGTGCGGCGGCCGCGGCCAGCTGATCGAGGAGCCGTGCGAGACCTGCCACGGCGAGGGCCGCGTCGTGCGCCGCCGCGAGGTCGAGATCGACGTGCCGCTGGGCATCGACCACGGCCAGCGCATCCGCATGCGGGGCGAGGGACACGCCGGCGAGCACGGCGCGCCGAACGGCGACCTGTACCTGCAGGTGGTCGTCGCGCCACACCCCGTCTTCACCCGCGACGGTGACGATCTCGTCGCCGTGCTGCCCGTCGGAGCGCCGTTCGCTGCGCTCGGCACCACCCTCGAGCTCGAGGGCTTCGACGGCCCGATCGAGGTCGAGGTCCCCGCCGGTGCCCAGCCCGGGGAGGAGGTGCGCCTGCCCGGCCTCGGCATGCCGCGGGGCCCCGGCGGCGCCCAGCGTGGACAGCTGCGCGTCGTGCTCGACATCGTCGTGCCTCGCCGCCTCGACGAGCGCCAGCGCGAGCTGCTCCAGCAGTTCGCCGACTCCCTCGAGGACCGCAACCTCAAGGCGCCGGGCGGCCTCGGTGAGCGCCTGCGCCGGCTCGCCGGGAGGCGCAGGTGATCCGTCTGGCCGTCCGCGTCCCGCGCGAGAGCTGCGAGCTCGTCCTCGCCGAGCTGATCGACCTCGCGCCCTCCGGCATCGAGGAGCGTGACGTCGCCGAGAACGCGGATCTCGTCGAGTACGCCGTCTACGGTGCTGCCGGCGAACTGCCCGACCTCGGGGCGGCCGCCGCGCACGTCGCCGGCATCCCGGTCGACGTGTTCACCG
This sequence comes from Patulibacter minatonensis, assembly GCA_036946195.1. Classification (GTDB taxonomy): domain Bacteria; phylum Actinomycetota; class Thermoleophilia; order Solirubrobacterales; family Solirubrobacteraceae; genus JAGIBJ01. The sequence goes on from JAQIJQ010000013.1 coordinate 16,073, forward strand.
AGGAGATCGCCGACGACTGGCACGAGCGCTGGCGTGACTTCCACAAGCCGATCACGATCGGCGACGTCCTGCACGTGCGCCCGCCGTGGCTCCCTGCCGCCGACGGCGTACGCGACCTCGTCATCGACCCGGGCATGGCCTTCGGCACCGGCGCGCACGAGACCACGCGCCTCTGCCTCGAGTTCCTCATCAAGCTCGAGGCGGGCGGACCCATGCTCGATCTCGGTTGCGGGTCCGGTGTGCTCGCGATCGCTGCGGCCCAGATGGGGTTCGAGCCGTGCGTCGCGCTCGACTTCGATCCATCGAGCGTCGAGGCGACCGTGCAGAACGCCGAGGCGAACGGGGTGGAGGTGAAGGCCGCGAAGTTCGACCTGATGCGGGCCGACGCCATTCCCTCCGCGCCCACGGTCGCCGCGAACATCCTTCGGCCGGTGCTCCTGAAGATCGCGGAGACCGGCTTCGCGCCCGAGCCGCCCGAGGTGCTGATCCTCTCGGGCCTCCTGCGCCACGAGGCCGACAGGGTCGCCGCAGCCTTCGCGCCGCACGGCCTCGTCGAGACCGGGCGGCGCGAGCTCGGCGACTGGGCCGGTCTGCTGCTGACGCGCGGCTAGCGGCGGCGGGCCTGCATCGGCATGCCGTAGCGCGGGCGCAACGTGATCGTGGGCTCCGGCTCGAGGGGCGTGCCGGGCAGCAGGTCGAACGTGTACCGCTGCGTCAGCATGGCGGTGAGCAGCGTCGCCTCCATCATCGCGAAGCCCTGGCCGATGCACATGCGCCGGCCCGCCGCGAACGGCAGGTAGGCGGTGCGTGGCCGCTGCTTCGCGGCATCCCCGAGGAACCGCCGCGGATCGAAGGCGTACGGGTTCGGCCAGTGCTCGGGGTCATGGTGAAGGACCCACGGGCTCACGCTCACGACCGTGCCGGCCGGCACGAAGTAGCCCGCGAGCTGCGTGTCCACCTTCGCGGCACGCTGCACCATCCAGACGGGCGGGAAGAGCCGCATCGCCTCCTGGAAGCAGGCGGTCGCCCACGGCAGGGCGTCGAGGTCGGCGGCGGTCGGAACGCGCCCGCCGAGCACCTCGTCGACCTCCTCCACGAGCCGCTCGCGAGCCTCCGGGTGCTGGGAGAGCAGGGACCACATCCACGTCAGTCCGTTGGCCGTCGTCTCGTGGCCCGCGGTCACGAACGTCATCAGCTCGTCGCGCACGTGCGTCTCGGTGAGCGGGGCACCCGTCTCGGGATGGCGGTAGTCCATGAGCACCGCGAGCAGGTCGTCGTGCTCGGCTGCCCCGCCGCGGCGGTTCCCGATGATCTCGAGGATCACGTCGTCGAGCACGTCGATCGCCACGTTCATCCGGCGCATGCGACCGGGCTGCAGGCGCATCGCGCGGCCCACCCCGATCTTGCGGATCCCGCCGAGGACCTGCGTCGTGGGAGCACGGCCGATCTCCCCGGCCGCGCCGAGCATCGAGTGCAGCGCGGCACCGAACTCGCTCGAGCGGGCCGAGAAATCCGTGCCGACGAGCGCGCGGCCGACGATGTCGAGGGTGAGCGCGCTCATCTCGGTGCTCATGTCGATGCGCTCGTCGGTCGTCCACGTGGCATCCCAGCGGTCGAGCGCGGTGGTCGCCGCGTTCGCCATGTGGACGGCGAAGTCGCCGAGCGCGCGCTTCGCGAACATCGGCTGCACGATCGTGCGGTGCTCGCGCCAGAGCTCGCCCTCGCTCGTGACGAGGCCGAAGCCGAGCACGCGCTGGAGGATCTTGTACTGGCCGCTCTTGCGGAAGTCGTCCTGGCGGGTGAGCAGCACCTCCTTGGCCGCCTCGGGCGTGTTGAGGAACAGGTGCGGCGCCGTGCCGGGCGCAGAGAGCTGGAACACGTTGCCGAAGCGCTGCGAGTTCTGCTCGAGGGCGAGCAGGATGTTGCTGCGGATCCGCAGGATCTCACGCCCGACGCCGACCGACGTGGTGGCGCCGGGCACCTCCGCGAGCGGGCGTAGCGCGGCGCCGGTGGCGTCGGGGGTGGGGGTGCTCGGGGTCGCGGTCGCGGTCATCGCGCGCTCCTTGTGCCAGGCGGGGAGGGGAAGCATGTACCGATCGGTACGCAAGCGGCTCGCCGGCACCGTAGCACGTCGATGTACCGACCGGTACATCCCTGGACGCTCGGTCTCCGTCGCCGGCGCGTCGCCGGGTAGGCTGGGCGGGTGAGCAGCGCTTCCGAGGCCGACGACCGCGTGCCGAGGGCTGCGCGCGCGGTCCCTGCCACGGAGAAGGCGGCGCGCCAGGTCGAGGCGATCCTCCAGGCGACCCTCCGCACGATCGCCGCCCACGGCTATGCCGCCACCTCGCTCGCCCGGATCGCGGCCGAGGCCGGCACCACCAAGCGGATGGTCCTCTACTACTTCGAGAGCCGTGAGCAGCTCTTCTCCGAGCTCGTGCACCGGATCACCGCGCGGATGGTGGCCGAGTCGCGGGTCGACGTTGCGGCGGCGGACGACGTGTCGGGCGCGATGCGCAGCAGCCTCCGCCACGTGTGGGAGCACGTGACGGGCGATCCCGATCTCGTCCGTGCGTACTTCGCGGTGCTGGGGGAGGCGGGGGCCGACCCGCAGCTCCGGGCGCTGCTCGAGCACGTGCGCGAGGCGCACCTCGACTCGCTCGCCGACGACCTCGAGCGGGCGCGGGCCGAGGGCATCGAGATCCCGGTCGATCCGGACACGCTCAGCGTGCTCATGTTCGCGGGCTTTCGCGGGCTGCTGCTCGAGTTCTACGAGCATGGCGAGACGCCCGCGCTCCGCCAGGCGCTGGGGCTCTTCGAGGACACGGTCGCCGCCGCGTTCGCGATGCGCCCCGCGTGAGCGACGACCGGGGTCGGCCGGCATTCGTGACACTCCGCACGAGTTTGTAACGGATTGCCACTAGCGTGTCGGCCATGGCATGGAACGTGGTGATTGCAGGCGGCGGCTTCGGAGGGCTCCAGGCGGCGAAACGGCTCGCGCGCCTGTTGCCGCACCACTCCGCGCGGATCACGCTCGTCAACGACACGAACTTCCTCACCTATACGCCGCTGCTGCCCGGCGCGGCGGCCGGCACGCTCGAGCCGCGCCACGTCGTCGTCCCGCTCCGTGAAGCCCTGCCGAGCGCGGTCGACCTGCTCCTGGGCAAGGTCACGGGTGCAGATCCGGCCGAGCGGGTCGTCCGCGTGGAGACGGTCGGCGGGCAGGAGAAGCAGCTGCGCTACGACCAGCTGGTCGTCGCGCTCGGGTCGGTGAGCCGCACCCTTCCGATCCCGGGGCTGGCGGAGCACGCCGTCGGCCTCAAGAGCCTCCCCGAGGCGATCGCCCTGCGCAACCGCGTGCTGCGCAGCCTCGAGCTGGCGGAGGCGACGGAGGATCCGGTCGAGCGGCGTGCCGCGCTCACCTTCGTGTTCGTCGGCGCGGGGTACGCCGGGCTCGAGGGGCTCGCCGAGCTGCAGGACTTCGCGAGCGATGTGCTCGACCTCTACCCGCGGGCCCGGGTGCACGGCATGCGCTGGATCCTCGTCGAGGCTCGCGACCGCGTGATGCCCGAGGTGCCGCAGTCGCTGGCCGAGTTCGCCTCGCGCGAGCTCACGGCGCGCGGCATCGAGCTGCGCACGTCGACCACCCTGGAAGAGGTCACGGAGCAGACGGCACGCCTGAGCGACGGTGAGATCGTCCCGACGCGCACCGTCGTGTGGACGGCGGGCGTCAAGCCGCACCCGGTCGTCGCGAGGCTCGGGCTCCCCCTGGCGGAGAACGGCCGGATCCGCGTCGACTCGCACCTCTCGGTCCAGGACACGCCGGGGGTGTGGGCGCTCGGCGATGCGGCGAACGTGCCCGACCCGGCGGCCAAGGGCGAGCGGCCGACCCCGCCGACGGCCCAGCACGCGATCCGCCAAGGACGCGTCGTCGCGCAGAACGTGGCTGCGGCACTCGGCACCGGCAGGTCGAAGTCGTTCACCTACAAGACGCGTGGCGTCGTCGTCGACATGGGTCAGCGCAAGGCCGTCGCGCAGACGATGGGCCTCAAGTGGCGCGGCGCGCCGGCGTGGTTCATCGCCCGGACCTACCACCTGTCGATGATGCCCGGCCTCGGCCGGCGGTTCCGGCTCCTCGCGGACTGGAACGTCGGCCTGTTCTTCGGCCGAGATACCGCGGAGCTCGGTCAGCTCGGCCACGTTCCGCGTCTGGATCACGGTGAGCATGCCGCTGCGCCCGTCGGCGACCGGCCGACCGGCGAGGTCACGCCGCCCGACGACGCGCGCTAGCCCGCTCGGCGGGGCGTCGCCCGCGGGATCAGCGTGCGGCGTCGCCGAGGTGCTGCGCGGCGAGGGCCGTGAACCGGCCCGAGCGTTGGTCGAACTCGCCGACGATCCGGCCGAGCCACGCCTTGGTCTCGGCGAGGTCGAGCTGCTCGCAGGCGACAAGGATCTGCTCGATGTCGAGCCAGTCCTTGGGGCGGTCGAACGCGGCCTTGCAGACGATCAGGTGCTCGGGGCTGAGCACCCGGATCGTCGTGCGCGCGAACGGCACCGTGCGGGCGGCGGCGTCCATCGCCTCGTGGAACGGGTCGTACGCGAAGAACAGGTCGATCGGGGTGCGGCCCCAGCGCAGGCGGCACTGCCCGTCGCGCTCCACGATCGCCGCGCCCACCGTCGCGTCGACGCCCAGCGGCTCGAGGACCGCGGTGACGCCCGGGTAGTCGTCGGCGGTGACGAACAGGTTCAGGTCGATGTCGACGGTCGCGCGCGGCTCGGCGTAGTAGGCCAGCGCGAGCGCTCCGCCGAAGGCGTGCGCGAGGCCTGCTTCCGTGAGCGCGCCGTGGACGGTGATGATCTTGTCGGGGAGGCTCGGTTCGCTCACGGGCGGCCGCCCGCCGTCGAGATCAGGCGTGGGAAGTCCGGGCGCTCGGCGCGCTTGGGCATCGGGAGCGCGTCGGCGAGCAGCAGCAGGTCCTCGAGCGCCGCGGCGCGGTCCTCCGGCGTCGTGCCGATCCACTCCGCCGCCGCCCGGGCGGCATCGGACGGCGGACGCGGGGTGGAGGCGTCGAGCAGGTCGCGCAGGATGCCGGCGATCGCGGGGGTGACCGTGGCGCCGTGCGCGAGCAGTCCGGCCAGTTCGCGAGCGGCGCGCTCTGCTGGCGGGAGCTCGAACGGCACGGCCTTGCGACGGGCGTCGGCGCGCACGGCCGCCTCGTCGAACGGGCGCGTGGCGCGCTGCGCGGCCTGGTGGAGGACATCGTCGGTGAGCCGGTCGAAGCTCGCGAGGGTGCGGCTGCGCGGCCCGCGGTCGGTCGACACCGATTCCCGCAGCTCCCAACGGCCGCGAGCGCGCTGCGTGAGGTACGCCATAGTGGCAAGTCTACCCACTATTCGGCGGATCGCACGGTCGCCCGCCGGAGCCGCGGTGGACGGCGCCCGCGGGGCGGCTACGCTTTGGGTGTGGCAGTCAGCGACGGCATTCAGCGCAGGGAACTCGAACTCAGCAACGAGGCGGCGAAGGCGCTCGCAGGGGCGAGCGACGCGACGCTGCGCGAACTCGAGCGCAACCTCGACGCGAACGTCACCCTCCGTGGGAACCACGTGATCCTCGAGGGCAGCGAGCAGGCCGTCAACGCGGCTGCCGCCGTGATCTCGGAGATCGTCGCCCTCTCCGACCGCGGCGCCCCGCCGGATCCCGAGTCGATCGAGCGCATCGCCGGCGGCGTCGCCCGCCGCGAGCCCGTCGCCGCGCTGCACGACGACCTCGTCTGGAAGGGCCGCACGGTGCGCGTGGCCCCCAAGACGCCCGGCCAGCGCGCCTACGTCCAGGCGATCCGCGAGAACACCGTCACGTTCGGCATCGGCCCCGCCGGTACGGGCAAGACGTTCCTCGCCGTCGCGCTCGCCGCCGCCGCCCTCGCGGAGCGCCGCGTGCAGCGCATCATGCTCACCCGCCCGGCCGTGGAGGCCGGCGAGCGTCTCGGCTTCCTCCCGGGCGACCTGATGGCGAAGGTCGATCCGTACCTGCGCCCGCTGTTCGACGCGCTCCACGACATGCTCGGGGCCGAGAAGGTCGCCAGCTACCTCGAGAAGGGCCAGATCGAGGTCGCGCCGCTCGCGTTCATGCGCGGCCGCACGCTCAACGACAGCTTCATCATCGTCGACGAGGCCCAGAACACCACCCGCGAGCAGATGAAGATGGTGCTCACCCGCCTCGGCTTCGGCTCGACCATGGTGATCACGGGTGACACGACGCAGATCGACCTCCCGCGCGGCACGCGCTCCGGCCTCATCAGCGCCCAGCGCATCCTCGAGGGCGTCGACGACATCGGGATGTGCACGTTCGACAGCAAGGACGTGATCCGCCACCGGCTCGTCAAGCGCATCGTCGACGCGTACGACCTCGACGATGCCGAGCGCGAGCGCCAGGCCCAGCAGCGGCGCGCCGAGCGCGCCCGCGAGGACTGATCCGTGCGCCGCACCGCGTCCCGCCGGGGCCGCTGACCGTGTTCGAGATCGATGTCGAAGGCCGTGAGCACGCGCCCGGTGCGCCGGGCGATGCCGTCGTCCGCGAGGCGCTGCAGCTGGCGTTCGCGTCGGCGGGCGTCCACGCGGGCCACGTCGCGATCCACTTCGTCGACGAGGAGCGCAGCCACGAGCTCGCCGCGGAGTACCTCGGCAAGGACGACGCGACCGACGTGATCTCGTTCCCGGTCGACGAGGACGACGACCTCGGCCCTGACCTCGCCGCGAACGTGATCCGGGAGCTCGGCGACATCGTCATCTGCCCCGAGCGCACCCACGACCTGCTTGAGGCGATCGTCCACGGCGCCCTGCACCTCGTGGGCATGGACCACGAGGTCGACGACGGCGAGATGCTCGCGGTGCAGGGCGAGCTCCTCGGCTGGCTGCGCTAGCTCGTGCTGCGAGCGGCCCGCCTCGCACGCTGACGCGTCGGCGGTGGCCATCTGGCCGGTCGGGTGCGGTGCCTGCGGTACGGTGCGCGCCGTGTCCCGTTTCGTCCGTTCCGTCGCACTGCTGACTCTCGCCACGGCCGCCCTCGCCGGGTGCGGTGGCGGTGACGATCCGAAGTCCGCCGACGTGCAAGCGTCGACCCCTGCCGCGCAGCTCCCGCCGCTCGAGGAGACCTCGTCCGACGCGAAGGCCGAGGCGAAGAAGACCGAGGAGGTGAAGCCGACCACGAAGGACGCGCCGGTCGACGAGACCTCGAACGCCCCGACCATCAACGGGTCCACGCCGCCCAAGAGCCGGATCTCCAAAGAGGATGCGCCGAGCTGGGTGAACAAGGCCAACTCCCGGTGCCGCAAGTACCGCGACGCCGCCGAGGCGAACGCGAAGGCGTTCGAGAAGAAGGTCGCCGACGACCCGAGTGCGATCAAGGACGCGATGTCGTCGGGTCTCCCGATCGCCCGCGCGCTCCTGAAGGACCTCCGCCGCCTCGACGTACCGGCCGATGCGACGAAGCAATGGAATGCCTTCCTGAACGCCTTCGAGTCGACCTTCGAGTACGCCGAGCAGTTCGCCAAGGCGCAGGCCGACGGCAAGACGCCGCCGCAGCAGACGGAAGCGCAGAACAGCGAGCTCGGCAACGCCGTCCGCGACCTGCTGGCGGAGTACCCGCTGACCGACTGCGTCCCGTCGTAGCGGCAGACCTGCTCCAATAGGGGTGATGCCTGCGCGCGAGCCCCAGTACGGCCCCGAGGACGGGGTGGAGCTGCCGATCCCCGAGCCGCCGAAGCCCGGGGAGTCGCTCCTCACCGGCGACGACGAAGGGCCGACGGCCGCCGACCGCGCCACCGAGGCGCGTGGCGGCGGCACGCGCAGTGGGTTCGTGGCGCTCGCCGGTCGCCCGAACGTGGGGAAGTCGACGCTCGTGAACGCGATCGTCGGCCGGAAGGTCGCGATCGTCTCCGACAAGCCGCAGACCACGCGCCGCGCGATCCGTGGCGTCTGCACCGGCGACGACTTCCAGCTCGTCCTCGTCGACCTGCCGGGCGTCCAGCGCCCGCGCGACCTCCTCACCGAGCGCATGCAGGGCCGCGTCGAGCGCGAACTGCGGGAGTGCGACGCCGCGCTGTTCGTGGTCAACCTCGAGGAGGGCATCGGCCCGGGCGACCGCTTCATCGCCGAGGCGCTCCGTCAGGCCGGCACGCCGGTGATCATCGTCGCCAACAAGCTCGACCGGCTGAGCCCGACGAAGCTCATCAAGGCGCTCGACGAGACGAACGCGCTCGGCCTGGACGCGGAGGTCTTCCCGATCAGCGCCCGGTACGGCGAGCACGTCGGGGACCTCGTCGACCACGTCTCCGCGCTCCTGCCCGAGGGGCCGTTCTACTTCGACACGGAGGACGCGACCGACCAGCGCCTCGAGGTCCACCTCGCCGAGCTCGTCCGCGAGCAGGTGCTGCGCCGCACCTTCCAGGAGGTGCCGCACTCCGTCGAGGTGGAGGTGACCGAGATCGAGCGCCGCGAGGACGACCTCATCGTGGTCGTCGCCGCGATCTGGGTCGAGACGGACAGCCAGCAGGGCATCCTGATCGGCAAGGGCGGCGACATGGTCAAGCGCATCGGCCAGGCCGCCCGCAAGGAGATCGAGCACGAGCTCGAGGAGCACATCCACCTCGATCTGAAGGTGCGCGTGCGCAAGAACTGGCGCCGCGAGGACGCACTCCTCGACCGGCTCGGCATCGAGTAGCCCGCGATCGGCCTCGATCGTGCCGGTCGGTGCCGCACTCGCCGCTGAGCATCGGCTCTCGCCGCCGCTCCCTAGACTGCGGAACCACATGGAGCCCAGCTACGACTCGAACGGCCTCGTCGCCGTGATCGCACAGGATCACGCGACGGGTGAGGTGCTGATGTTCGCGTACGCCAACGCAGAGGCGGTGCGACTCACGCAGGAAACCGGCGAGCTCCATCTGTGGAGCCGTTCCCGTGGTGAGCTCTGGCACAAGGGCGCGACGAGCGGGAACATCCTGAAGGTGCGCGATCTGCGGATCGACTGCGACGGCGACGCGCTGCTCGCGCTCGTCGAACCGGCCGGCCCCGCCTGCCACACGGGCGAGCGCACGTGCTTCTACCGCGCGATCGACGGCACGGACCCCACGCTCCAGGCCCACGAGGCGCTGCCGGCGCTCCAGCGCACGTTCACCGCTCGCGCCGCCGAACCGGCCGAGGGCTCGTGGACGTCCAAGCTCCTCGCCGACCCGACGCTCGCCGGCGAGAAGGTGGAAGAGGAGGCCGAGGAGGTCGTGCGCGCCGCGCGCGAGGAGACCGACGACCGCGTCGACAACGAGGCGGCCGACGTGCTCTACCACCTGCTCGCCGTGCTCCAGGGACGCGGGCGCACCTACGCCGACGTGTACGAGGTGCTCCTTGCCCGCCGTCGCTGACCACCTCCTGCGTCCCAGCCGCGACGAGGTCCGCGCACTCGCCGCGAGCGGTGAGCACGGCCTCGTGCCGCTCGCGCACACGTTCGTCGACGACCTCTCCACGCCCGTCGCCGCCTACCTCAAGCTCCGCGCCGCCGACCCGTCGTCGCCGTCGTTCCTGCTGGAGTCCGCGGAGCAGGCGCAGCAGGTCGGTCGGTACTCGATCCTCGGCACTCGCCCGAGCCAGGTCGTGCGCTGGAGCATCGGTGACGACGACGCCGATCCGTACGACCTCGTCGCCGACCTCACCGAGGGCGCGCGGCAGGCGCACGTCGACGGGCTCCCGCCGTTCACCGGCGGCGCCGTCGGCATGTTCGGCTACGACCTCGTCCGCACCGTCGAGACGAGCCTCGGCACGCCGCCGAACCCCGATGCCGTGGGCCTGCCTGACCTCGCGATGATGCTCACCGACACCCTCGTGGTGTTCGACCACCTCGACCGCCGCACCACGATCCTCGCGAACGTCGACGTGACGGGCGACGCCGCAGCGCTCGACGCCGCCTACGAGGCGGCCGCCACGGAGATCGGCCGTGTGCGCGAGGTGCTCGCCGGCCCCACGCCCGTCGCGCAGCCCGCGCCGCGCTCCACGGAGCCGCTGCGGTGGGAGAGCAACCACACGCGTGAGGCGTACGAGGCGACGGTCGGCAAGATCGTCGAGTACATCCACGCCGGCGACGCCTTCCAGGTGGTGCCGAGCCAGCGGTGGACGGCCGAGCTGCCCGTCGAGCCGTTCAGCGTCTACCGCGGACTGCGCGCGGTGAACCCGAGTCCGTACATGTACTACCTCGACTTCGGCGACTTCCAGATCGCCGGTGCGAGCCCCGAACCGCTGCTACGGGTGAGCGGGCGGCGCGTGGAGACGTACCCCGTTGCGGGCACCCGCCGCCGCACCGGCAACCCGGCGGACGACGCCGAGCTCGCCGCCGAGCTGCTCTCCGACGAGAAGGAGCGCGCCGAGCACATCATGCTCGTCGACCTGGGCCGCAACGACCTCGGACGCGTGAGCGAGTACGGCAGCGTCGTCGTCGACGAGCTGATGAAGATCGACACGTTCAGCCACCTGCTGCACATCAGCTCGCTCGTGAGCGGCACGCTGGCCGAAGGCGTCCGCGCGATCGACGCGCTCCGCTCCACGCTGCCGGCCGGCACGCTCTCCGGTGCGCCGAAGGTGCGGGCGATGGAGATCATCGACGAGCTCGAGCCGGTGAAGCGCTCCTGGTACGCCGGGGCCATCGGGTTCCTCTCGTACGCGGGCGACCTCGACACCTGCATCAACATCCGCTCCGTGGTGGTCAAGGACGGCCTCGTCCATGCCCAGACGGGCGGCGGCACCGTCGCCGACGCGCTTCCGGCGAACGAGTACGAGGAGTCGGTCACGAAGTCGCTGGGCACGAAGCGCGCGATCGACGTCGCGATCTCCCAGGAGGACTGGGCATGACCCGCGTGCTCGTCATCGACAACTACGACTCGTTCACCTACAACCTCGTGCAGCTGCTCGGGGAGCAGGGCGTCGAGCTCGACGTCGTCCGCAACGACAAGGCGACGGTCGCCGAGCTGATCGCGACCGCCCCCGACCTGGTGGTCGTGAGCCCCGGGCCGTGCACCCCGTCGGAGGCCGGCATCTCCCTCGAGGCAGTGCGCGCGTTCCCCGAGGCCGGCATCCCGATGCTCGGCGTCTGCCTCGGGCACCAGTCGCTCGGCCAGGCGTTCGGCGGCACGGTGGTGCGCCACGAGCCGGTCCACGGCAAGACGACCACGATCGAGCACGACGGCCGGACGCTCTACGAGGGCCTGCCCGCCACGACGGTCGTCGGCCGCTACCACTCCCTGATCGTCGAGGAGTCGAGCCTGCCGGAGTGCTTCGAGGTGAGCTCGCGAGGCGGCGGCGTGATCCAGGGGATCCGTCACAAGACGCTCCCGGCCGAGGGCGTCCAGTTCCACCCCGAGTCGGTGCTCACCACCGACGGGCGGCAGATGCTTGCGAACTTCCTCGCGCAGGCCAGGCGCTGAGCGTCTATCTTTCCCTGCCTAGTGCCTGACGACCAGCCCGTAGTGCCTGACGACCAGCCCCGAAGTCCCGCGCCGATGCACGACCTCACGGCCGTCATCGAGCGACTGATCATCGGCGAGAGCCTGCAGGCGAGCGAGGCCGAGTCCGCGCTGGACGTCGTCATGCGCGGCGATGCCTCCGAGGTGCAGACGGCGGCGCTCCTCGTCGCGCTGCGTGGCAAGGGGGAGACCCGCGACGAGCTCGCCGGCCTGGTGCGCGGCATGCGCGCCCACGCCGAGCCCGTGCACGCGGGGCGCACCTCCCTCGTCGACACGGCGGGCAGCGGGGGCGGGTTCACGACGTTCAACGTCTCGACGGCCGCAGCGCTCGTCGCCGCCGGTGCCGGTGCGGCCGTCGCCAAGCACGGCAACCGCTCGTCGACCAGCCAGAGCGGTTCCGCCGACGTGCTCGAGGCACTGGGCGTCCGGATCGACGTCGACCCGCTCACGACCGCGCGCAACATCGACGAGATCGGGTTCGGCTTCATGTTCGCGCCGCGCCACCACCCGGCGATGCGCCACGTGATCCCCGTGCGGCGCGCCCTCGGGGTGCACACGATCTTCAACATCCTCGGCCCACTCACGAACCCTGCCGGCGCGAGCCGCCAGGTGATCGGAGTCGCCGACGCCTCCCGCATGGCCCTGATCGCCGAGGCGCTCGCCGACCTCGGCGTGGAACGCGCCTGGGTGCTGCGCTCGCAGGACGGCCTCGACGAGCTGTCGATCGCGGCCACGAGCGCGGTGATCGAGGTGACCGCGGAGGGCGAACTCGTCCGCTTCAAGGTCAATCCGGAGGAGGCAGGCATCGAGCGGCGTCCGTCGCTTGCCGGCGTCGAAGGCGGCACTCCCGCCGACAACGCTGCCACCATCCGAAAGGTGTTCGAGGGTGAGCCCGGACCGGCCCGCGACCTCGTCGTGCTCAACGCTGCGGCGACGCTCGTCGTCGCCGGGCTCGCCGACGTGATCGCCGACGGTGCCGAACTCGCCCGTCACTCCATCGACGAAGGCCGGGCCGCCAAGGTGCTCGACGACCTCGTCGCCGCGACCACCGGGGCGGTCGTCTAAGTCATGAACCAGCTCGAGAAGATCGTCGAACGGACGCGCGAGGACGTCGCCCGCCGGGCGCGCAAGGTCGCGTACGCGGAGCTCGAGGCTCGCGCCGCCGAGCGCAGCGAACCGCGGGGCTGGGGCGAGGCGCTGCTGCGCCCGGGCGTCGGCATCATCGCCGAGCACAAGCGCCGCTCGCCGTCCGCCGGCCTCATCCGCGAGGGGTCGACCGTCGAGGACATCGTCCGTGCCTACGAGGCCGGCGGCGCGTCGTGCCTCTCCGTGCTCACCGACGAGCCGCACTTCGGCGGCACGCTCGAGGATCTGCAGCGCGCCCGCGCCGCCGTCGAGATCCCGGTGCTGCGCAAGGACTTCGTCGTCGACCCGTACCAGGTGGTCGAGAGCGCGGCGTGGGAGGCCGACGCGATCTTGCTGATCGTCGCCGCCCTCGATCCGCACGCCCTCGCCGAGCTGCACGTGCAGGCGCGCGAGCTCGACCTCGACGTCCTCGTCGAGGTGCACGGCCCCGACGAGCTCGAAGTGGCGCTCGAGGTGATCGAACCCGACATCATCGGGATCAACAACCGTGACCTCACCGATTTCACCGTGGACACCGCCCGCACGCACGACCTCCTCGTCGACGTTCCCGCCGGGAAGACCGTCGTCGCCGAATCCGGCTTCTACAGCCGCGAGCAGATCGACGAGCTCGAGCGCGTCGGCTGCGATGCCGTGCTCATCGGCGAGGCGCTGATGCGCTCCGAGGACCTGGCCGCCGCAACACGCGTGCTCGCCGGCCCGGTCGCCGGGGGCGGGCACTGATGGCGCGCGTCGGGACGTTCCTGGCGACGGCCGTCCTCGCGATCGGCGGCGGCGTGCTCGGCGCCGTCGGCTACGACGAGCTCAAAGGCGACGACACCGCGCCCGCGCCGCAGCAGGCGCCGCTCTCGCAGTCCAGCAAGGCGCAGCCGAGCAACGACAACGCCGCCGACGGCGCGCTCACCCCGTCGTCGATCTACGAGAAGACCAGCCCCGGCGTGGTCCTGATCCAAGCGCTCGTCACCGAGCAGGTCGACTCGCCGTTCGGTCAGCAGGAGCAGCAGGGCGAATCCACCGGCACCGGCTTCGTCGTCTCGAAGGACGGCTTCATCGTCACGAACGCGCACGTCGTGCAGGGAGCCAAGTCCGCGACCGTCAAGTTCGGGGAGGACAAGGAGATCGCCGCCAAGATCCAGGGCCGCGACCTCAACTCCGATCTCGCCGTGCTGAAGGTCGATCCGAAGGACCACGATCTCACGCCGCTCGAGCTCGGGACCGCCAAGGGCCTCAAGGTCGGCGATCCGGTCGTCGCGATCGGCAATCCGTTCGGCCTGGATCGCACGCTGACGACGGGTGTCGTCTCGGCGCTCGCCCGCAAGATCCAAGGCCTCAACGGCTTCTCCATCAACAACGTCATCCAGACCGACGCGGCGATCAACAAGGGCAACTCCGGGGGCCCGCTCCTCGACGCGCAGGGCCGCGTGATCGGCGTCAACTCGCAGATCCAGACCGAGAGCGGCGGCAACGTCGGCATCGGCTTCGCCGTCCCCGTCGACAAGGTCCAGCAGGTGCTGCCGACCCTCGAGCAGGGCAAGGAGGTCCAAGTGGCCTTCCTCGGCGTGACCACCGTCGCGATCGACGACAAGATCGCGAAGGTCGTGAAGGTCAGCAAGGGCCTGCTCGTCGTCGACGTCTCCGACAAGAGCGGCGCGAAGGCCGCCGGCCTGCGCAAGGGCGACAGCGGCGTCACGTTCGAGATCTCCGGCGGGTCGGTCGACCTCGGCGGCGACATCATCCTCGAGGTCGACGGCAAGTCGTTCTCGCAACCCGAGCAGCTCGCCGAGTACATCGGTGGCAAGAGCGTCGGCGACACCATCTCGGTGACGTACGAGCGCGAAGGCAAGAAGAAGACGGTCGACGTGAAGCTGGGCAACCGCCCCGCGACCGTCGTCGCGCCCTGACCGCGTTCGCGCCCCTCCAGGGCCTGGGCGCCGCCGTGCACGGCGGCGCCAGCAGTCCGCGTAGCTGCGCACGCTGCCGTACGATGGATCGAAGTGGCATCAGCGACACGCATCAAGTTCTGCGGGATCACGCGGCCGGAGGATGCGCTTGCAGCCACCGAAGCCGGCGCGTGGGCGATCGGATTCATCCTCTGGCCCGGATCTCCGCGCTACGTGGATCCGGCTGAGGCGGCCGCCATCGCGCGGACCCTCCGCCGACAGGTCCGGATCGCCGGCGTGTTCGTCGACCAAGGCCTCGACGAGGTCGTCCGGATCACCCAGCAGGTCGGGCTCGACCTCGTGCAGCTGCACGGCAACGAAGGCCCGGCGTTCGCCTCCGAGGTGCAGCACCGCACCGGCGCGCAGGTGATCAAGGCCGCCCGCGTGCAGACGCTCGGCGACGTGAACGCCCTCCAGGCGTACCGCGTCGACGTCGACTTCCACCTCCTCGACGCCTTCGTCGACGGAGAGCCCGGTGGCACCGGGAAGACCTTCGACCACCAGCTCGCGAAGGCGCACAGCCGTCGTATCCCGCTGATCCTCAGTGGTGGGCTCACGGCCGAGAACGTGGGCGAGGCGATCACGTCCGTCCAGCCATTCGCCGTCGACGTATCGAGCGGCACCGAGGCGGAGCCGGGCATCAAGGATCCGGCCAAGATCACAGCATTCGCCGCGGCAGTGGCCGCGGCCAGTCCTTCCGAAGAAGAGGAACCAGAAGTGTTCAGCGACGAGATCGTCCCGGGTGACGATCCGCAGACCAATGGCAGCGCCGAGGAGCACGTCGATCCGACGGCCGGCGCGAGCGAGGCTCCGGTGGAGGAGCCCCAGGAGGCCGACGCCTCGGCCGATGACGCACAGGGTGCGCAGCAGGAGTCCGACGAGCTCGACGAGGAGCGCGAGGCGCTGCTGGACGACGCCGACCCGCTTGAGGAGAGCGGCGACGACGGCGGCTGGTCCGTGGTGGATTCCGCGGATGCCGACCTCGTGGTCGGCGATGACGACGATGACGACGCGCCCGAGCCGCGTGCCGGGCGCTTCGAGGAGCGCCAGGGCGGCTACCGCGCACCGCGCGACGACCGTGGTCCGCGCGGCGGCGGCGGCGGTGGGTTCCGCGATCGGGATGACCGCGGCCCCCGTGGCGGTGGCTTCCGTGACCGCGACGATCGTGGTCCGCGTGGCGGCGGTTTTCGTGACCGTGACGATCGTGGGCCGCGTGGCGGCGGCGGTGGTTTCCGTGATCGTGATGACCGTGGGCCGCGTGGCGGTGGCGGCGGCTTCCGTGATCGTGATGACCGTGGTCCGCGTGGCGGCGGTTTCCGTGATGACCGCGGTCCGCGTCCGGGCGGCGGTGGCGGTGGCTACCGCGGCGGTGGCGGTGGCGGTGGCTTCCGCGACCGTGATGACCGCGGCCCCCGCGGCGGTGGCTTCCGTGATGACCGCGGTCCCCGTCCCGGCGGCGGTGGCGGCTTCCGTGATCGTGATGACCGTGGCCCGCGTGGCGGCGGTGGTTTCCGTGATGACCGCGGTCCGCGTCCGGGCGGCGGCTTCCGCGACCGTGATGACCGTGGCCCCCGCGGTGGCGGCGGCGGCTTCCGTGATGACCGTGGCCCGCGTGGCGGCGGCTTCCGTGATGACCGCGGCCCGCGTCCCGGTGGCGGTGGCGGTGGCTTCCGCGACCGCGATGACCGTGGCCCCCGTGGCGGTGGTTTCCGTGATGACCGTGGTCCGCGTCCCGGCGGCGGTGGCTTCCGCGACCGTGACGACCGTGGCCCGCGCGGCGGCGGTGGTTTCCGTGATGACCGTGGTCCGCGTCCCGGCGGCGGTGGCTTCCGCGACCGTGACGACCGTGGCCCGCGCGGCGGCGGTGGCGGCGGTTTCCGTGATCGTGATGACCGCGGCCCGCGCGGCGGCGGTGGCGGCTACCGCGGCGGCGGTGGTGGTTTCCGTGATCGTGATGATCGTGGCCCGCGTGGCGGCGGCTTCCGTGATGACCGCGGTCCGCGTGGCGGTGGCGGTGGTTTCCGCGACCGCGACGACCGCGGCCCGCGTGGCGGTGGCTTCCGTGACGACCGTGGTCCGCGTCCGGGCGGCGGTGGCGGTGGCTACCGCGGCGGTGGCGGTGGCTTCCGTGATGACCGTGACCCGCGTGGCGGCGGTGGCGGCTTCCGTGACCGTGATGACCGTGGCCCGCGCGGCGGTGGCGGCTTCCGTGACCGTGATGACCGTGGCCCGCGCGGCGGTGGCGGCTTCCGTGACCGTGACGATCGTGGCCCGCGTGGCGGCTCGTTCCGCGACGGCGGCCCGAACCGCCCCCCGCGTCCGCGCGGCCCGCGCCCGCTCGACGATCGAGGCCGCCCGAAGGACGACGATCGCGACCGCTAGATAGCGCGATTCCGCGGCCGCGGGCCGCGGAATCGACCGTGTGCTGCCGGCCGCGCCTCGCGCCGGCCGGCAGCCGCGTAGTCTGGGTGGTACGACCATGACCGCCCGCACCGAAGCGAAGCTCCCCGAGCGTTACGGCCCCTACGGGGGGCGCTACGTTCCCGAGACCCTCATCCCCGCGTTGGATGAGCTCGAGCAGGCGTGGATCGCAGCCTGGGCCGATCCGGGCTACCGCGGCGAGCTCGACACGCTCCTCGCCGACTACTGCGGCCGCGCGACGCCGCTCTACCTCGCTGCCCGCATCTCGGAAGAGGTCGGCCACGAGGTGTGGCTCAAGCGTGAGGACCTCATGCACACGGGGTCGCACAAGCTCAACAACGCACTCGGCCAGGCGCTGCTCGCCAAGCGCATGGGCAAGACGCGCATGATCGCCGAGACGGGCGCCGGCTCGCACGGCGTCGCGAGCGCCACCGCCTGCGCGCTGCTCGGCCTGCAGTGCATCGTCTACATGGGCTCCGAGGACATGCGCCGCCAGGCTCCCAACGTGGAGCGCATGCGGATGCTCGGTACGGAGGTGCGCCCGGTCGAGGACGGCACCCGCACCCTGAAGGAGGCGGTCTCGGCCGCGATCCGCGACTGGGTCACCAACGTCGGCGACACCCACTACATCCTCGGTTCGGCCGTCGGGCCCGCGCCGTACCCCGCGATCGTCCGGGACCTGCAACGCCGTATCGGCGACGAATCGCGCGAGCAGATCCTCGCCAAGGCCGGCCGCCTCCCGGACCGCGCCCTTGCGTGCATCGGCGGCGGCAGCAACGCGATCGGCATGTTCGCGGGCTTCATCGATGATCCGGAGGTCGCGCTCGTCGGTGTCGAGGCCGGCGGCGACGGCACCGACACACCACGCCACGGCGCCCCGCTCACCGTCGGGGGCCGGCCCGGCATCCTGCACGGCTCGCTCTCCGCGATCATGCAGGACGACGAAGGCCAGATCCTTGAGGCGCATTCGATCAGCGCCGGCTTGGACTACCCGGGCACCGGCCCCGAGCACGCCTGGCTGCGAGACAGCGGCCGCGCGCAGTACGTCGCCGTCACCGACCAGCAGGCGGTCGACGCGTTCAAGAAGGTCGCGCGCCTGGAGGGCATCGTGCCCGCGCTGGAGACCGCGCACGCGTTCGCGTACGTGTTCGACGGTCCGAAGGACACGTCCACGCTCGACGTCGTCTGCCTCTCCGGCCGCGGCGACAAGGATCTCGCCGAGGTGCTCGCCCGTGACTGACCAGGCCACTGCCGTGAACGCCGGCGCCCAGCGCATCGAGGACGCGATCAGGAACGCGCCCGGCAAGGCGGCACTGATGCCGTACGTGATGGGCGGGTACCCCGACCACGACACGTCGATCCAGATCGCAAAGGCGTGCGTCGAGGGTGGGGGCCGACCTGATCGAGCTCGGCATCCCGTACAGCGACCCGCTCGCCGACGGTCCCGTCATCCAGGCCGCCGGCACCGTCGCCCTCCAGAACGGCGCGACGTTCGAGTCGATCCTGCGCGTCTGCGCGGAGGTGTCGCCGCTCGTCCCCGTCGTCGTGATGACCTACGCGAACGTCGTCCAGGCCCGTGGACCGGAGGCGTTCTGCCAGCGCCTGCTCGAGGCCGGCGCCTCCGGCGCGATCATCCCGGACCTCCCTCCCGAGGAGGCCGGCGAGCTGCTCGCGCACACCGACGCCGCCGGACTCGCGCTCGTACCCCTGATCGCTCCGACGACGCCGGACGAGCGCCTCTCGGTCGTCGGCAGCCGGGCGCGGGGCTTCCTCTACACCGTGTCGGTCACCGGCATCACGGGCGAGCGCCAGGGCGCCGCCGGGTACGCACCCGTCGTGGAGCGCGCGCGCCGCGCGACCACCGTACCGGTGGCGCTCGGCTTCGGCATCAGCACGGGGGAGCAGGCCGGCGCTGCCGCCGACGCGGGCGCCGACGGCGTGATCGTCGGGTCCAAGCTCGTGCGGCTCGCGGGGGCACCCGATGGGGTCAACGCGGTGCGCGAGGCCGTCCGCGAGCTGTCCCGCGGGCTGGATCGGTAAGCTTCGCGCCATGGGACTCGTCGTCGCCTCCACGCTCGCGCTCGCACTCTGGGTCATCCTCTGGTGCATGCACATCGCAGCCCGTGATGCCGCGATGATCTCGTTCACGATCTTCCTCGTCGCCGCCGCGGTCCGCACCGTCGGCGAGCAGGTCCGCCAGAGCCGCCAGGAGGGGTGACCCCCCTCCGGGGCCTCGCCGCGCTCGGCGCGGCCGGGCTCGCACTCGGCCTCACGGCGTGTGGTGGAGACTCGGCCGGCAGCGGCCGCCCCGCGCACCGACCGATCTCGGTCGTCTATGTCGTCGGTGATCCGCGTGGCCCCTGGGCCGGCCGCACCGAGGGTCTCGCCGACGGAGTGAAGATCGCCATCGCGGAGCGCGACGGGCTCGTCGGTGAACGCGCCGCGTCGATCGTCGTCGTCCCGGTCGTCCAGCGCGACGGCCCGCAGGTCTCCGCCGCCGTCGGCGCCGGCCGCATCCTTCGGGATTCCCGGGCGCTCGCCGCCATCGGTACCTGGACGTCGCCGCAGCTCACGCAGGTGGCGGCGCAGCTCAACGGCGGTGAGGTCACGCTCCTGCAGTACGGCTCCGGCACGAACGGACTCCTCAGCACGGGGCTGCCGGGCGAGCCGAGCGTGTACCAGCCCTCCGGCAAGTCGCTCGCGCTCCGCGGCGTTCCGGGCGATGCCCAGGTCGCCGCGGCCATCCGTGGCCTGCCCGGGCTACGGGGTGCCGACGTGGTGGTCTCGGAGTCCACGTTCGCCGCCCGCAACCGAGCGAGCCGCGAGGAGGCTGCGAAGGCGGCCGAGGCAGAGATCGCCACGCTGCGAGGCAAGAAGCCTCCGACGCCCGAGGACGAGCTCCCCGATCCGGCCGGGCAGACGATCCGCAGCCTCTACAACGAGCAGTCCTCCGACGGCACGCGGCTCGCGGAGCAGGTTCGCAAGGCCGTCGGCGGCGCGATCCGCCCGGTCGGTGTCGCGCGCCGCGGCACGACCGTCGCCGTGATCGACAGCGAGCAGCCGGATGCCGCCGCCGAGGCGCGCTCGCTCGCGCGCCGCACCACCGGCACGCTCGTGCTCGTCGACGCCGCCGACCGCGCGATCCCCGCGGGGGCCGTGGCGGGCCACCGCGGCACCGTGTACCGGGTGCGCCGCACGCTCGATGACCCGGCCACGGCGGCAGCCCGGCGCATCCGCGCCAAGGAGCGCGAGCTCTTCGGGCGCGACCGCGGCGAATCCGTCGTCGCCGGGTACCGCGCCGCCCGCCGGATCCTCGAGCTGGCCGCGAGCCAGCCGGCGAAGACCATCGAGCGCATGCCCTATGCGAGCGGCCTGGTCGCCGATGCCCCGGACGATCCGGATCTGCCCGTGAAGGCCGGTCAGGTGAGCTCGGGCCGCGTCGTCGTCGAGCGGCTCAGCGGCGGCCGCTGGACCAGCGCGCGCTGAGCGAGCGAGCGGACGGCCGACCACCACGCCGCGCAGGTCGTGCTCGGACGAGCTGCGGCGCGCGCGGCGTCGGTCGTCGGGAGGGCGCTGCCGCTACTCGGCGCTGCCGAGGAGGTCGTCCAGCGCGCTCGGCAGCTCCGGGAACGCGAACGTGTAGCCGAGGTCCCGCGCGGCCGCAGGCACCGCCCACGCACCGTGCAGCACGAGGTCGGCCCGCTCACCGAGGAGGAGCCGCACGGCGAAGCTCGGCGCCCACGCGACCGCCGGCCGGTGCACCGCCTTGCCGAGCGCGCGAGCGAACTGGCCCTGCGTGACGATGCCGGGGGCGACGGCGTTGATCGGCCCGGAGGCGCGGCCGCTGTCGAGAGCGTGGAGGAACAGGCCGATCTCATCGGTCACGTGGATCCACGGAAACGGCTGCTTGCCGGAGCCCATCGGGCCAGACACGCCGAACTTGGCCACCTTCTTCAGCGGCTTGAGTGCGCCGTGGGCCGGATCGAGCACGGTGCTGGTGCGGATGCGCACGACGCGCAGTCCGAGCTCCTCCGCCTTCCGGCTCTCGGCCTCCCAGGCCGTGCACACCTCGGCGAGGAAGCCCGCGCCGGGGCCGGCGGACTCGTCGATCTCGCCCTCGCCGGTGCGGTCGCCGTAGTAGCCGACCGCTGAACCGGCGACGAGGGCGAGCGGGCGTGCATCGCCCTGCGTCGCGGCGATCCCGGCGATGAGGCCGCGCGTGCTTTCGCGGCGCGAGCCGTGGATACGTGCCTTCGCCTCGTCGCTCCAGCGCTGGTCGACGGATTCGCCGGCCAGGTGGACGACCGCATCGCGACCGGAGAGCGCTTCGGTGGGCGCAGGCGAGGCCGCATCCCACGCCACCGCCCGCACGTCTCCGAGCTGCTCCACCGCGCGGGCGGGATCTCGGCTGAGGACGGTCACCTCATCGCCGCGCGCCAGGAGCGTGGCGACGAGCAGTCGCCCGATGCCGCCGGTCGCGCCCGTGATGGTGACGCGCATGGGAGTCAGGCGTTCGGGCTGAGCGCGGGGGGCGACGGGCCCACCGGCTCCGGCTCCGCCACCGGGGGCGAAGTCGTCGAGGTCGTTGCGTGCCGTGCGCTCGCGGTCGGCCTCGAGCGCCACCGCGGCCGCGACGGCCGGGGCGATCTCGCGGTCGAACGCCGACGGGATGATGAAGTCCTCTCGCAGACGGTCGGCGGGGACGGCGTCGGCGATCGCGCGCGCCGCGGCGAGCTTCATCTTCTCGGTGATCTGCCGGGCACGGACGTCGAGGGCGCCGCGGAAGATGCCCGGGAACGCCAGCACGTTGTTGATCTGGTTGGGGTAGTCCGAGCGGCCCGTGGCCATGATGCGCACGTACGGCGCGGCCTCCTCGGGCCGGACCTCGGGATCGGGGTTCGACATCGCGAACACCATGGCGTCCGGCGCCATGCGCGCGAGCTCCTTGGCCTCGATCACGCCCGGGCCGGAGAGTCCGATGAAGAGGTCGATGTCGTCGATCACGTCGGACGGCGTGCCGAGGAGCTTGTTCGGGTTGCTGTGCTCCGCGTACCAGCGCTTCTGCGCGTTCATCGAGCCGTCGAGGTAGTCGGCGCGGGTGGTGGACAGCGCACCCTTGGTGTCGCAGCCGATCACGTCGCGCACGCCGGCGCTCATCAGGATCTTGGTGACGGCGACGCCCGCAGCGCCGAGACCGACGCACAGCACCCGGAGGTCCTCGATGCGCTTGTCGACGATCTTGAGGGCGTTGTACACGGCGGCCAGGGTCACGATCGCGGTGCCGTGCTGGTCGTCGTGGAAGACGGGGATGTCGAGCTCGGCCTTGAGGCGATCCTCGATCTCGAAGCAGCGCGGCGCCGAGATGTCCTCGAGGTTGATGCCGCCGAACGTGGGGGCGAGGAGCTTCACCGTGCGGATGATCTCCTCGGGATCCTTCGTGTCGAGGCAGATCGGGAAGGCGTCGACGCCCGCGAACTCCTTGAACAGGACGGCCTTGCCCTCCATGACGGGCATCGCGGCCTCGGGCCCGATGTCGCCGAGGCCCAGCACGGCGGTGCCGTCGGAGACGACCGCAACGGTGTTGCGCTTGATCGTGTAGTCGAAGGCCTTCGCGCGGTCGGCGTGGATCGCCTCGCACACGCGGGCAACGCCCGGGGTGTACGCCATCGCCAGATCGGCGTGGGTGACGAGCGGGCTGGCCGTCTCGGTCGTGAGCTTGCCGCCGTGGTGGAGTGCGAACGTCCGGTCGGTCATCCCGAGCACGCGCACGTCCTCGAACGCCTCGAGCAGGTTGCGCAGCGCGCCCTGGTGCTCGACGCTGCCGGTGTTGACGACGACGTCGCGGACGGAGCGACCGTGCTCGGCGGAGACGACGTCGTTGGATACGACCTGGCCCTCGGTCGCCACGATGGCGTCCTGAAGGCGCGTCACGGCGCCGGGCGAATCGTCGATCTCCACGCGGAGAACGACCGAGTACTGAGCACTAGGTCGAGTCACAACCCCTCCAGCATACGCAAGGAGGGGCTTTGCCCCTGCCTTCCTCCGCCGCGGGCTCCGAGCGCAGGAGCGCGCCTGCGCGCGCACGCTGCCAGAACGACGACGGGCGCCCCGGAGGGCGCCCGTCGTGCAAGCTCACGCGCCGGCCGAGGCCGGCGCGCAGCGAACTAGATCGTGCGGACCTGCTCGGCGTTCGGGCCCTTCTGACCCTGGCCGACCTCGAACTCCACGCGAGCGCCCTCAGCGAGCGTCTTGAAACCCGAGCCCTCGATGGCCGAGTGATGCACGAAGAGATCCGGGCCCTTGTCGTCGACCTCGATGAAGCCGAAGCCCTTCTCGTCGCTGAACCACTTGACGGTGCCAGTCGGCATACCTACTCCTTGACCGCCGTGGATCTGCCACGACCGGTCAGTCTTTCCTTGTCCGCCAGGACGGCCGGACGCCTCGTACGGTACGGGGATTGGCGGCGGGATGCACCCTGTCCGTTCACAACCGGCCCGATGAGCGGTCGTCTGCGCGCCAGGCGTAGGCTCTGGAAGGTGAGCGACGCGCCCGAACTGCACGCCCCCGAGTTCACGGTCACCTGCGATTTGCGGTGGTCGGATTTCGATCGGCTCGGCCACCTCAACCAGGCCGTCTACCACGTGCTGATCGAGCAGGCGCGGACCGCGTGGCTGAACCACGTGCGGCCCGCGGGGCAGGCGCGCCACGAGGCATTCGTGCTCGCTCGTGTGGAGCTCGACTACCGCCGCGAGGTCGACCATCACCACGCCCAGGTGGTCGCCAGTACCCGGCTCGTGCGCCTCGGGACCTCGAGCGTCACGTGCCGCCAGGAGATCCGCTGGCTCGACGGCACCGTCGCCGCCGCCGGCACCGCCGTCATGGTCGGGTGGGATGCCCGCGAGCGCGGCAAGCGCGTGTTCGGCGAGGCCGAACGCGCAGGCTTCCTGCTCTGAGCGCGGGCTGAGCAGGGGGTCTCCCGGGGCCCGGCCGGCGCGCCGACGAGGCGCGTAGGCTCCCGGCGGTGACCGACGCTTCCCAGTCGCTGCGCCTGATCGACGGCAGCTCGCTCGTGTACCGCGCGTTCTTCGCGCTTCCGGAATCGATCGCGACCTCGACGGGCGAGCCGACCAACGCCATCTTCGGCTTCTGTTCGATGCTGATCAAGCTCATCGACGAGCACGGCGACGAGCCGACCGTCGTGGTGTGGGACCGCGGCCACTCCGGCCGCAAGGACCTGCACGTCGAGTACAAGGCCAACCGCCAGAGCCGCCCGGACCTCCTGCGGGAGCAGTGGGAGCACATCCCCGACCTCGTGGAGGCGCTCGGCTACCGCAACCTCGCCCTCGAGGGGTACGAGGCGGACGACGTGATCGCGTCGCTGGCCGAGCTCGCCCGCGCGAAGGGCATCAGGACGACGATCGTCACGGGCGACCGCGATGCGTTTCAGCTGGTCGACGACGGCCTTGTGACCGTGCTGGCGACCGGCCGGGGGCATCACCGACACGAAGCGCTACACCGCCGCCGACGTGGTCGAGCGGTACGGCGTCGGCCCCGACCTGATCCCGGATCTCTGGGGGCTCAAGGGCGACACGTCCGACAACATCCCGGGCGTCCCGGGCATCGGCGACAAGACCGCCTCGAGTCTCCTCCAGCAGTTCGGCTCGCTCGAGAACGTCCTCGCGAGCATCGACCAGGTGAGCGGCGCCAAGCGCAAGGAGAACCTCACGAACCACGCCGACGACGCGCGCGTCAGCAAGCAGCTCGCGACGATGCACCGCGACCTGCCGGTCGGGGTCGACCCGGCCGACCTGCTCACGGTCGGCGACCGCTCCCGCGCCCGCGAGGTGTTGCGCCGCTGGGAGTTGCGCGATCCGCTCCGCCGCCTCGAGGAGCACCTCGAGGACACGCCGGAGGTGGCGGCGGAGGCCGCCGCCACCGTACGGATCGAGGCCGAGCTGGAGGAGGGCGGCCTCGCGGCGCTCGGCACGCTGCCCGAGGGCGCCGTGTCGCTCATCGCACGCATCCCGGAGATCGCCGAAGGCGAGCTGCTCGCGCTCGAGTCCGAGGTGCACTTCGCCGTTGCGGGCGAGGGGCGCGTGGTGGTCGGGAAGGCGGGCACGATCGACGAGGTCGTCGCGGCGCTCGGCGACCGTCCGGTGATCGCCCACGATGCGAAGTCGCTCGGCGTCGTGCCACCCAACCTCGAGCACGACACGCTCCTCGGCGCCTACCTGCTCGATGTCGCCCGCCGCGCCTACCCGCTCGCCGAGCTGCTCGAGGAGTCGGGCATCGCGACCTCGACGGGCAGCGAGATCGGTGACGAGGCCGTCAGGCTCCGCGAGCTCGCGAGCCAGCAGCGCGAGAAGATCGACGCGCGCGGCCAGACGCAGCTGTTCGACGAGATCGAGTTGCCGCTCGTCGCGGTGCTTCGCGCGATCGAGCTGCGCGGCATCCGCCTCGACGTCCCCGCGCTCGGCGTGATCACCGAGAAGGTGAAGGTCGAGCTCGGCGAGCTCGAGGAGGACATCTACACCCTCGCCGGTCGCCAGTTCACGATCGGGTCGCCGCAGCAGCTCGGCGCGGTGCTGTTCGAGGAGCTCGGGCTGAGCCGCAAGCGCCGCGGCAAGACGGGCTTCTCCACCGACGCCCGCGTGCTCCAACAGATCCGCGACGAGCACGACATCGTTCCGAAGATCGAGCGTTGGCGCGAGCTCAACCAGCTGACGAAGACCTACCTCGACACGCTGCCGCACCTCGTCGACGACGCCTCGCGGCTCCACACGACGTTCGAGCAGGCCATCGCTGCCACGGGCCGGCTCTCGTCGACGAACCCGAACCTCCAGAACGTGCCGGTGCGTACGCCGCTGGGCCGCGAGATCCGGGGCTGCTTCGTCGCGCCGGAGGGACGCGTGCTGCTCTCGGCGGACTACTCGCAGGTCGAGCTGAGGCTCCTCGCCTACCTCGCCAGCGAAGAGGCGCTCCAGGAGATCTTCCGCACGGGCCAGGACGTGCACACGGCGACGGCGTCGAAGGTGTTCGGCCTGCCGCCGGAGGAGCTCGACTCGGGCCACCGCTCGAAGGCCAAGATGGTCAACTACGGCATCGTCTACGGCCTCTCGGCCTACGGTCTCGCGGAGCGCCTGAACATCGGCCGCGAGGAGGCGCAGGAGATCATCGACGCCTACCTCGAGCAGTTCCCCGGCATCCGCGGGTTCATCGACCGGTCGATCGACCAGGCCAAGGACCAGGGCTACGTCGAGACCCTCTGGCACCGCCGCCGCCAGATCCCCGAGATCCGCGCGCGCAACTTCCAGGTGCGCCAGCTCGGCGAGCGCCTTGCGACGAACACGCCGATCCAGGGCACGGCCTCCGACGTCCTGAAGATCGCGATGCTCCGCGTCGAACGGGCCCTGGCGCCGTTCGGCGAGCGCGCGCAGCTCGTCCTCACGGTGCACGACGAGCTCGTCGTAGAGTGCGACGAGGCGGTCGCGGGCGAGGTGTCGCCGATCGTGGCCGAGGCGATGACGGGGCTCTGGGAGCACGAGCCGTCGCTCGAGGTCGACGTCGGGATCGGGCGGACCTGGCTCGAGGCCAAGTGAGGCTGAGCGCCGGGCTCGATCGATTCGGCTGGGCGCTCGCAGCGATCACGCTGGTCGGCGCGCTCGTCCGGATCCGCGTCGCCGCCACCGAACCGCCGCACTTCGACGAGTCGTACACGGCCCTGCACTACGTGCAGGGCTCGCTCGGCGAACTGCTCACGACGTACGACGAGCCGAACAACCACATCCTCGGCAGCCTCCTCGCATGGCTCTCGACCGGGGTGCTGGGCGGGGGGCCGTTCGCGCTCCGGCTGCCGGCGCTCCTCGCGGGCATCGCGCTGGTCCCGGCGATCGGGCTCCTCGCATGGCGCATGGCGCCGGCCCGAGGCACGGTGAGCGGGCTCGTGGCCGCGACGTTCGTGGCCGGTGCGCCGCCGCTGATCGTCTACAGCGCCAACGCCCGCGGCTACTCGGTCGTGCTCCTCCTGCTCGTTGCCCAGCTCGCGCTCACGCTGCGCCTCGGCGCGCCCGTCGGCTCCGGCGAGGGCTCGAGGCATCCGCGGGCGCTCTGGGCCTGGGCAGGCTGGGTGGCGTGCGGGGCCCTCGCGATCTGGACCGTTCCCACGGCACTCCTCGGCATCGGCATCCCGGTCGTGTGGCTCGCGGCGCTCCGCTGGCGTTCGGCGCGGAGCCTCGTCCCGGTCGCGCTGGCGGTGGTGGCCACGGCGGCGGCGTGCGTGCTGCTCTACGCGCCCGTGCTCGGTGACCGTGGGTTCGACGTCGACCGCTTCGTGGCGGCACCGCTGAAGGACCTCGCGACGACGACCGCCCACGCCTGGGCCGCCGGACTCGCCGCGCCGCTCCTCGCAGCCGCGCTCCTGCTCGCGCTCGCGGGTGCCGCCCGCCGCCCGCGCCTCGGAACGGGTGCCCCGCTCACGCTCGGCCTGCTCGCGGTGCCGCTCGCGATCGCGGTGCTCGGCCGGATGCCGCCCTATTCGCGCACCTACCTGTTCCTGTTCGTCCCGCTCGCCCTGCTCGCCGGGCTGGGGGCGGCGCGCCTCGCGCCGGCGCTGCGGCGCGGAGGAGGCGGGCTGGCCGTCGGCGTGGGGGCCGCGTTCGGGTTCGTGGCGCTGCTCGCGGGCATCGGCGCGCAGACGCGCGAGGCGTGGGCCGAGGATCCGCCCGGTCCGTCGCAGGGCGACCTGGCGTCCGCCGTCGCTGCGATGCCGAGTCCGGCTCGCGCAGGAACGCCCGGCGAGGTCGCGGTGTTCGTCGCCCCACGGTTCGACCTCCCGCAGGTGCAGTACGTCCTCACGCAGCGCGGGCTGCTCGGGGCGCCGCCGCTGCCGCGCCGCGCCGCCCTGGGCGTCGGTCCGGTGCCGGTGCAGGGCGACGTGGTCGTCCTCACCCGCGCGGTGGTGCGGCCAGCCGAGGCGGTGGCGTCGGCCGGTCTCGATCCGGCCGCGAGCGAGGTGGTCTCCGCGACGGTCCGAGGGGACGCGCAAGCGCTCGTCGTCCGCCGCCGCCCACCGCTGCCTTGACCGCGCACGTCCTGGGTGGCGGGGCTCCGGGTCGCTAGAAGTGGGCGCAGTGTGGGGGAGCGCAGCGCTGCAGACGACATGGCCGGCGGCGTGGAGCCGCAGCTCGCACGCGGGTGGCGGCGCGTGAGCCTGCTCCTCCTCGTCATCGCCGTCGGCGCCCTCGTCGCGCTGCAGCCCGCGCTCAACGCCGAACTGGGCAAGAGCGTGGGGGAGGCGACGGCGTCGGTCGTCTCGTTCGGCACCGGGTTCCTCGTGCTCGTGCTCGTGGCCGGATTCGCCGGCCAGCTCGGTGGAGTCGCCCAGGTGACCGAGGTGCGCTGGCCCTACCTGCTCGGGGGCGTGCTGGGGGCGGCCGTCGTGCTCGTGTCGCTCGCCGCGATCCCCAAGCTCGGGGCGGGCCCGCTCACCGCGGCGCTCGTCTTCGGGCAGCTGATCATGGCGGTGATCGTCGACCGTCAGGGCTGGCTCGGCGTGCCGCAGGCCGACCTCACGGCTCCGCGCATCGCCGGTGTGGTGCTGCTGCTCGCGGGCGTCGTCCTCGTCACCCGCAAGTAGCTCGCTCGGGCGGGCTCGTGCGACGGCAGGCGCATGGGGGCGGAAGCGGCGAGAACTCGGGCGATTCCGCGCTGTGAAGGTGGCCGCGCGAGGTGCCCCCGATGGGTTACTCTCTGCGGTTCATGACCCAGACCGCTGAACCTACTACCCCGGACGCCGTGATCGTTCCTGGCAGCGATGGCCTGCTGCTCGAGATCGACGGCCGGATCGTTCCCAACTACCACGCCACGATCACCCCCTTCAAGGAGGGTGACGTCGTCACCGGCAAGGTCGTCCGCATCGACCACGACGAGGTCCTCGTCGACATCGGCTACAAGTCCGAGGGCGTCATCCCCGCCCACGAGCTCTCGATCCGCAAGTCCGTCGCCCCGGGCGACGAGGTCGAGCTCGGCGAAGAGGTGGATGCCCTCGTCCTCATCAAGGAGGACCAGGACGGCCGACTCATCATGTCGAAGAAGCGCGCGCGCTTCGAGAAGGCATGGCGTCGCATCGAGGCTGCCGCCGAGTCCGGCGAGGCCGTCGAGGGCAACGTGATCGAGGTCGTCAAGGGCGGTCTCATCCTCGACCTGGGCATCCGCGGCTTCCTGCCGGCGTCGCTCGTCGACATTCGCCGCGTCGCGAACCTGGACGAGTTCATGGGCACCACCATCGAGTGCCGCGTCATCGAGCTCAACCGCCAGCGCAACAACGTCGTCCTCAGCCGCCGCGCGGTCCTCGAGGAGGAGCGCAAGGAGCAGCGCCAGGAGATCCTGGACCGCCTGCACCCGGGCGACGTCGTCGAGGGTCAGATCTCGAACATCGTCGACTTCGGCGCGTTCGTCGATCTCGCCGGCATCGACGGTCTCATCCACATCTCCGAGCTGTCGTGGTCGCACGTCAACCACCCGTCCGAGCTGCTCTCCATCGGTGAGACGGTCCAGGTCAAGGTGCTCGACATCGACCGCGAGCGTCAGCGCATCTCCCTGGGCCTCAAGCAGACCCAGGAGGACCCGTGGCAGCGCGTCGTCGACACGTACAACGTGGGCGACGAGCTCGAGGGCACGGTCACGAAGGTCGTCACGTTCGGTGCGTTCGTCGAGATCCTCGACGGCGTCGAGGGCCTCGTCCACATCTCCGAGCTCGCCGGTCACCACGTGGAGAACCCGCGTGAGGTCGTCGCCCCGGGCGACACCGTCAAGGTCAAGGTGCTCGAGATCGACGACGAGCGTCGTCGCCTCAGCCTCTCGGTCAAGCGCGTCGAGGGCCAGGTGCTCCCGACCCGCACGCTCGAAGACGGGTACGACGAGGTCACCGACGAGGGGTACGACGCCAGCGACTACTCCGACTACGCGCCCAGCGATGAGCCGGTCGCCGTCGACGGCACCGAGATCGTCGAGGGTGACGTCGAGGCCGTGACCGAGGTCGAGGCAGATGCCGAGGCTCCCGCCGACGAGGCCGAGGGCTCGGCCGACGTCGAAGGTGAGATCGCCGAGGGCGACGTCGCCGAGGAGCCGGCCGCCAGCGAGGACGCTGACGCCGACGCTCCGGCTGAAGAGGCCTAGCCCCTAGCCACCTCACACCACTGTGCTGCGGCCGTCCGTCACCTCGCGTGACGGGCGGCCGCAGTTCGTTGTGGGGCACGGCGCCGGTGGCGGGCCGTTCGTCACGCAGGTGACGAACCGCTCGGGTGCTGGCCCGATCGTCACGCAGGTGACGAATGGCTCGGGCGGCGGGCCGATCGTCACGCAGGTGACGAATGGCTCGGGCGGCGGGCCGATCGTCACGCAGGTGACGAACCGCTCGGGTGCTGGCCCGAACGTCACGCAGGTGACGAACGGCCCGCGCCGGCCGCGAACCTGATTCGATGTCGACCGTGGTGACATCCGATGCCTGCTGAACCTGAAGCGTTCACCGTCCCATTCCTGGGGCTGACCGGTGGCCTTGGCTCCGGGAAGTCGACGGCACTCCGCCTCCTTGGCGAGCTCGGCTGCGCGACCATCAGCGCCGACGGCATCGTCCACGACCTGTACCGCGGTGATGCGCTGCGCGCGCTCGTCGTCGAGAGGTGGGGCGATGGGATCCTCGATGCGAGCGGCGCGATCGACCGCTCGGCGATCGCCGAGCGCGTGTTCCCCGAGCCGAGCGAGCGCGAGTGGCTGCAGAGCCAGATCTGGCCGCTCGTCGGCCAGGCGATCTGGGCCTTCCGCCAAGCCTCCGAGGCTGCGGCCCGCGCCGACCAGACCTGCGGCGACGGCACGGAGCTCGTCGGGACGCCGCACCTCCCAGCGTGGCCGCGCGCTGCGATCGTCGAGACGCCTTTGCTGTTCGAAGCGGGGATGGAGGGTATGTACGACGCGACGGTCGCCGTGATCGCGCCCGAGCGCGTACGGGCCGAGCGGGCCGCAGCCCGCGGACATGCCGCCGTTGACGAACGAAGCGCCGCCCAGCTCACGCAAGCCGAGAAGGCCGAGCGGGCCGATCACGTCGTCGACAACGACGACACCGAACAGCGACTGCGCGAGCGACTCGCCACGCTGCTCGACTCGATCCTCCCCGAGCCGGTTCGCTAACGCCTGCAGTTCCGCCCACACGCCCCGGGCCGAACGTCACGCACGTGACCTTCGGCTGCGGCGTGTGGGCCGTTCGTCACGTGCGTGACGTTTGGCCCGGGCGTGCGGGCCGTTGGTCACGTGCGTGACGTTTGGGCCCGGCGGGCGGGCGGTTCGTCACGTGCGTGACGTTTGGGCCCGGCGTGCGGGCCGTTGGTCACGTGCGTGACGTTTGGGCCGGGCGTGCGGGCGGTTGGTCACGTGCGTGACGTTTGGCCCGGGCGGGCGGGTGGGGGTTTGCGGGTGTTGGCTGCGGCGGCCGTAGGCTGGGCGACGGACGATGCGCCCGTCACCCAAACAGATCCGCGCCTGGCTCACGACGGAGCCATCGCTCACCGAGCTGCGGGAGCGCTACCCGCTGGAGTGGGGGACGGTCGAGCGCGAGATGGGCGCCGTGCTCGATACCGAGGATCGCAACGAACTGATGGCCTACGCCCAGCGCGTGGCCAGTGGCGCCGCGACGCCGGCGAGCGCACGCGCGGCGACACCTGGTCTGGAACCCAGGGTCGCGGCGGCGATCCGCCAGCGGATGGCCGCTGAGGCGATCAAGACGCTCAGCCTCCGCGCGGCGACCGGCGTGTCGAGCGGTTCGGTGCGCTTCGGAGACCGGCAGGGCAAGGCGATCCAGGGGCTGCTGTTCGAGGGCGGCCTCACTCGCAAACCGGTGAACCTGCGCAAGTTCAGACTGATGTGGCCGCTGCTGAGCGAGCGCCGCAAACTCATGCCGCTGGTCCAGCCGCAGGGCATCTACTGCTTCTACTCCGACGCGCTCGTCCGCGAGCTGGCTTCGCTGATCGGTGGCCGCGACTGCCTCGAGATCGCAGCTGGCGACGGCACGCTCAGTCGCTTCCTACGGGCTCGCGGCGTGACGGTGCACGCGACCGATGACCACTCCTGGAAGGACGTCACGTTCCCCGAGGACGTGGAGCACCTCGACGCCGTCGCAGCCCTCCGCGCCCGGGCCCCGCAGGTCGTGCTCTGCTCGTGGCCGCCCGCAGCGAACGGGTTCGAAGCCGAGGTGTTCCGGACGGCGAGCGTGGAGCTGTACGTCGTCATCGGCAACCGTCAGTTCTCTGGATGGGGCGATCACGCGGCGTACGCAGAGCAACAGGGCTTCACGCTGCGCGTCGACGAGCGGCTCGCGTCGTTGGTGCTCCCGCCCGAGCTCGAGTCGGTCGTCTACGTGTTCGAACGCAGCGCCGGGGTCGCAGACTCCGAGCAGTCCCCCGGCGAGGCGACGTCGACCTGAACGCCGCGCTGGCCGCCGCGCCGAACGTCACGCACGTGACGAACGGCGGCTGGAATGGCCATGAGGTCACGCGGGTGACGTTGGTGGCGCCGCCCCGAAGGTCGCGCGGGTGACGTTAGGCGGCGCCGCGCCCGAACGTCATGCACGTGACGAACGGGCGGCTGGGGCGCCCGAGGGTCGCGTGCGTGACGAACGGCTGCCGGTCCGGGCGGTGGCGGTCCGGGCCGGCGCGGCATCTCTCCAGGGTTCACATGGCCCGGCACTCGCCGCCGAGCGCATCGGGCGGCACGTTCCCGAGGGGGCAGCGATCGCAAAGACGGAGGAGAAGAAGGCCGGGACCACGGCCTAGGAGTCCGGCAGGGAGGCCGAGGCCACGGCGAAGGAGCTCAAGGCCAAGGCGAAGACCGAGGCCAAGGCGAAGACCGGGGCCAAGGCGAAGACCGGGGCCAACGTGAAGACCGAGGCCAACGCGAAGGGCTCAAGGCCAAGGCCGAGAGCATGCGCCGAGGTCGAGACGACGTCGGTCGCGCTGGGTGCGGCCGGCACATCCCGCCGCGCCGCGCGCCTCCCGGCGCCGGCGCTACAGGCCGGCGGGGTGGCGGACGACGAAGCCCGCCAGGCTGCGCGACGCGCTGGTCCAGCGGGTGCCGCCGGCGCGCAGGGCGCTCGTGTCATACCGGCGCCCGTCGACGATCATGAACACGTGGCCCGCGTTCGCGTAGATCGAGATGCGCTGGCCTGGGCCGGCGACGCCCCAGCTCATGAAGCCGCCCGAGGTGAGCGGGCTCGAGAGCAGACCGGCGGCGGCGAGCGCGTAACTCACCGAGCCGGAGCAGTCGTAGCCGCCGCTCGCGGTGCCGCCGTGGCCGCCACCCCACACGTACGGGGTGGTCGCGATCTGGTTCGCCGCTGCGACGACGCGAGCGACCACGCCATCGGCGTCCGAGCTGCCGGTGATCTTCGGCGCCTCGGTGGTCGCCGACGAGGCGTTGGCCTGCGCCCGGGCCGCCGCGATCTGCGCCCGCTCGGCGCGGCGGATCCGGCCCTGGAGTGAGGTGAGCTGCGTCTTCGCACCGCGCTGGCGGGCGAGCTGACGCGCCTGACGACGCAGGAGTGCGGTGCGGACGGCGTTCGCGGCGTCGCGGTCCTCGGCGGCGGCCGCGGCCAGCTGCTGGAACTTCTGCTCCTTCGTCGACAGCACCTTCTCCTGCCTCTTGGAGTCGCCGAGGGCGTTGCGCACGGCCTTCAGGGCATTGGTGTTGCGGTCGTGGACGCGCTGCTCGTACTCGACGCGATCGATCGCGTCCGTGAGGCCGTCCGACGAGACGAGGATCGAGGCGAGATCCGGGGTGCCCCGGGTGTAGGTCTCGGCGAGCGTCTTGCCGAGCGTCGAGCGTGCCTGCTTCCCGCGGCGCTCGAGGCGAGTGAGGCGGACACGCTCGCGGACGAGTTCGTCCTGTGCGCGCAGGAACTGCTCGCGGCGCTGCTCCTCGCGGGCCTGGAGCGTTGCGAGTCGCGCCTCGGCGACCTTCAGGCCGTCGGCGGTCGCATCGATCTTGCGTTCCTCGGCGGCGATAGCGGCGCGCACGCGGGAGGCTGCTGCGCGATCGGCGGTCACATCGGCCGAGCTCGGCTCCACGTGCGACTGGGAGAGCACGATCGCGACGGTGGCCGCGGCGGCTGCGCTCAGGGCGACGGGGCGTCGCCAGGTGGAGCTGCTGGCAGGGGAATCGGGCATGGAGCGGGTGCCCGAACGAGACGGGCCCAGGTCACGGTAGCGGGCAGAGGGCGGTCGTACGGGCGGTTCCGTGCAATGCGGCGTGCGCGCGATTGCAGGTCAAAGGGCCGGCGGACCACCGATCCGCAGGCCGTGCCAAGCTAGGACGGTGGCCCCCAAGTCGCGTCGTCCCGCGCCTGCGCGCACCCGCCGTTGGCCGGTGTGGCTCCTCGTGCTGATCATGCTCGGAGGTGGCGGCTACGCCCTGGCGCGACCGTACTTCCACAAGGCCGTGAAGGAGCTCGCGCTGCCGCTGCAGCACGACGACATCATCCGCCAGCAGGCCCGCGAGAAGGGCATCGACCCGTCGCTCATCGCCGGCGTGATCTACACCGAGTCGCACTTCCGCCCGCGCGAATCGCCCGCCGGCGCCGTCGGCCTGATGCAGATCACGCCCGACACGGCGGACTTCATCGCCCACAAGAGCGGCGGCGCCACCTTCGAGACCGCCGATCTCGCGACCCCGCAGATCAACATCGCCTACGGCACCTACTACCTGCGGTACCTGCTGCGGCGGTTCGACGCCGACGTGATCCTCGGCCTCGCGGCCTACAACGGGGGCGAGGGCAACGTGGAGAAGTGGCTGGCCGCTGCGAAGGCGCGCGGCGAGGAGTTCTCGGTCGACGACATCCCGTTCACCGAGACGCGCGAGTACGTCGGGAAGGTGCTCGACGCGCAGGAGCGGTACCGCAAGCAGTACTGGCGCGAGCTGGGGCTGCCGAGCCCTGGCTGAACCGTGCCCCGACCGGGCGCGGGGCCCGTCGGTGGATCGTCCGCTGCACCGGAGTGCCGGCGCCTGTTCGGTGGCTACTGTTCCGGGCATGCGCGCACGCTCCGCCTTCGTTCCCGGCCTCGTCGCCGTCGCGCTCCTGGGCGCCGGCTGCGGGGGCGACGACGAGCCCACCGCGACGCCGACGGCAGCGTCCTCCGGCGAGGCCACGCCGCCGCCGCAGGTGGGGGAGCAGCAGAGCGGTGCGACGGGGTCGGGCGTCGACGCGACGCCGGGTGACGGCGCCCAGGGCAGCGGCGGGACGCCAGCCGACGTCGACACCGGGATCGACGAGAAGGACTCGCTCGCGACCCAGATCTCCAAGAACCCGGATCTCCGTACGCTGTCGACCGCGCTGAACGCGGCCGGTCTGGGCTCGATCGTCGACCGTGGCAACTACACGGTGTTCGCGCCCAACAACGACGCGTTCACCAAGCTCGGAACGCAGCTCGACACGCTCCTGCAGCCCGGCGCCAAGTCGGAACTCGCGAACATCCTGAAGTTCCACGTCGTACGCGGCAAGGTCCGCGCCCGCAAGCTCAAGGACGGCACGCTCCTGACGACCCTCCAGGGCACGCGCCTGCGCGTGACGGTGAAGGACGGCCAGACCCAGATCGGCAACAGCCTCGGCAAGGCCGCCATCCTCGTGCCGGACGCCAAGGCGAGCAACGGGGTGATCCACACGATCGACTCCGTGCTCAAGCCGAAGAACTGAGCGCGGCCGCCGGCCGGATCGGGCGAGGCGCGTCACGCGGACGCCGCGCGGAGCCGCCCGGCGTTAGCGACCGGGGCCGAGGCCCCACCGCGGCCACGTGCCCCGGTACTGCCTGCCGAACGCCCGGCGCACCTCGGCACCCGTCACGATCTTCGTGCCGTAGTCGGTGACGATCCCGCGCATGATCTTCGAGAACTTCGCGTTGCCGAGCTTGCTGCGCAGGTCGGCGAGCGCACAGGCGGGCTGGTCGTAGGCGAGGCCGTACTGGCCGACGTGCTTGTTCCAGTAGCTCATCGAGCTGGTGATGAAGGTCGACGGATCCGGCACCCGGAAGCGGCGAGCGAGGTAGCAGGTGGGCACCTGCTGGCTCGTCGGCGAGGTCCAGTACAGCTCGAGGAACGTGGTCAGGCCTTCGTCGACCCACGGCTCGCGGTACTGGTCGTCTCCCACGAGTCCGTAGAACCACTGGTGCCCGGTCTCGTGGCGCGTGACGTCCGAGGAGCCGTCGGTGATCACGGCGCCCGGGTATTCCATGCCGCCGCCGGCCTCGATGCGCGCGACGATCACGTCGTACTCCTCGTACGGGTACTTCGGGAGCCGAAGCTCGATCTGATCGAGGGCGGTGGTCGCGTCTCGCACGGCGTCCTCGCGGTCCGCCGCGGCATCGGTCGGTGACCATGCGCGGACGAGCACCCCGCGTTTGGTGCGGCGCTGCACCTCGTCCATCTTCCCGATGGCCCAGAACGTGTCGCGGGCGTCGATCACGCTCGTCGTCACCGCCGACTGGCCACTTGAATCCGGGGTCGTGACGGTGGTGCCGGAGGCCGCGACCTTGAGCGCGGCCGGGTGACGGAGCGTGAGCTCGAAGTGTGCCCAGGTGGTCACCCAGCTCTCACCGTACGGCGAGTAGTTCGGCAGGCGCCAGGCCCGGCGGTCACGCTGGGCGACGACCGGCAGTGCGTTGCCGAAGAGGTCGACGTCGTCGGCAGCGCCGAAGCGGTCGGAGAGGTCGGGCGCGGTGATGCTGACGGCCAGATCGATCGTGGCGAGCCGATCCGGCGGTAGCGGCGCGCTCAGCACCACCTCCAGGGCCGAACAGTTGCGCGAGGTGCGTCCCACGCGCCCACCGGACGTGACGGAGGCCGAGACGGCGAGCGGCTTGCAGCCCTGCGGACCGTTGCCCCAGAGGCGCAGCCACACGCGCGCGAGATCGCCCGAGCCGGCGTTGCGCACGACGATGCGCTCCGTGCCCGTGAAGGTGCGGCCGTCCGGTGAGGCGGTCAGGTCGGCGGTGTAGGAGACCGCGTCGTCGAGCGGCGGCAGCACGGTGCCGGCCGCGTGCGCCGACGGGCCGATTGCACCGGTCAGGAGCGCGGCGGCAGCGACAATCAGTCGCAGGGTGGGGCGAAGGCGCACGGGGGTGGGCGGCTAGCGCGCCGGCGCTGCAGCCGGCGAAGCGTCGCGGGGGCGCAGGGTTGGTCGGGGGCGCATCGGCGTGGGGCGCTAGCGCGCGGGTGTTGCGGCGAGCAACGCGTCGAGCAGGCCGGGGAAGCGGTCGTCGAGGTCGTCGCGGCGCAGCACGACGAATCGGCGAGTGCCCTCGATCCGCGTATGGGTGACGCCGCTCTCGCGCAGCACGCGGAAGTGGTGGGAACGCGTCGCCTTCGAGACGCCCAGCTCGAGCGTGCCGCACGCCTGCTCGCCGGCCGCAGCAAGCTCCCGCACGATCGTGAGCCGTACGTCGTCGGCGAGCGCGCTGAGCACCGTGGTGAGCGCCAGCTCGTCGACCTCGGGTTCGGGAAGATCCGTCACGAGGAGGAGCATAATGGTTCGACGCTCGTCGAACCCCTGCTAGCCTCCGATCCATGAAGTTCGAAGGTGGTCGAACAAACGCAGGTCTCGTCCCGGGGCGGGCCGTTCGTCACGCGGGTGACATTCGGGTCGGCGGCGGCGCCGTTCGTCACGCGGGTGACGTTCGGGTCGGCGGCGGCGCCGTTCGTCACGCGGGTGACGTTCGGGACGGCGGCGGCGCCGTTCGTCACGCGGGTGACGTTCGGGTCGGCGGTGGCCCACGCGGGTTCGACGCGGGCTTCTCGATCACCGCTGCGCTGGCGTGGGGGCTCATGTTCCCGATCGCGGCCGGCGCGATGGAGCGCATCGACGCGTTCAACCTCACCGCCCTGCGTTACCTCGGCGCAAGCCCCTTGCTGCTCGCCCTCCTCTGGGCGGTCGAAGGCAAACAGGCGCTGCGCTACGACGGGCGCTTTCTTCGTCTGCTCTGGCTCGGCACGCTCGGGTTCGCCGGCTTCAACCTCCTCGCGTACGTCGCGCTCGCCCACACGGAGCCTCAGAACGCAGCGCTGATCGTGGCCACCGCGCCGCTCGTCACGGTCCTTCTGCGGTGGGTTCGCGACGGTGTTCGCCCGGCCGCGGGCGTGCTCGGGTTCGTCTTGGCCGCGCTCGTTGGTGTTGCGATGGTCCTGGGGAAGGGCAATCCGCTCGCACTCGCACAGACCGCAGGCATCGGCGACCTGCTCGTGCTGCTCGCCGTCATCGGCTGGGTGCTCTATTCCCTCGGTGCCTCCGACCATGCCGACCTGTCGCCCTTGCGGTACACGGCGCTCACCGCCCCGGCCGGCACGCTCTCGATCGTGGCGATCACGCTCGTCACGAACCTCGCCGGGTGGACGACCCTGCCGAGTCTCGGCGACGTCGGCGCCGAGTGGCTGCCGATCCTGTACGTCATCGTCTTCGGCGCGCTGGTCGCGGTGCTGTCCTGGAACGAGGGCGTCCGCCGGCTCGGCCCGTCGAAGGCATCGCTGTTCATGAACCTCGTGCCCGTCACCACGTTCACCGTTGCCATCGCCCAGGGGTACGACGCCTCTGCTGGCGAACTCGCGGGCGCCGTGCTCACGATCGCGTCGATCGTCGGCGCCAACGTGGTCGTCGCGCGTCGCGCCTCGGGGCCGCAGGGCGCATCTGCCGTTGGAGAGGGTGCAGGCGCCTGACCGTCGGCGGAGACACCTCGCGGCGACGGCTTACGTCTCGGGTGCCTCCGCACGCTCCCGCCGCAGCTCGTTGAGTCGCGCGGCGATCTCGGCGACGCACGCCGCGAGTTCCCGACGCACGCGGCGAGTGCTGAACCGTCGAGTCTCGATGCCGACCGCCGCGAGTCGCTCGTCGCGTTGCCGATCTTCGTGCCGGCGTTGTGGCTTCTCATGATGCGGACCGTCGACCTCCACGGCGAGCATTTCGCGTTGCCACCACAGATCGAGCCGCGCGTCGAATCCGTCGACTCGCAACGTGCGATTGACCGCTGGCTCGGCGACCCCCGCGTCGAGGAGCGCGCGCAGCAGGCGAAGTTCCGCCTTGCTCTCGGTAGCGCCGGTCAGCGCCGCTCTCAGCGGACCCGGCGGCAGGGCTTGTCGCGTCGCGAGCGTGCCGTTGCGCCCGAGTTCGAGCTCGTCGGCCAGGGCGTCCTCGTCGAGCCAACCATCGAACTCCGCCTGGCGGATCCACCGGCGCGCAAGGCCCTTCGGTGCGCGAACGCTCGCGTCGACGAGCGATCGAACACCGTCGGCGGTCGGGAGGCCGTCCACGAGCTCCAGGGTCGGTGGACGACGTGGGCGGCCGTAGTGGACGGTGAACGGGCGTCCGGTGGCGGCGAGCACGACCTTGGAACGACGTCGAGTGCGCCTCTGCCCCTTTGCGACGCCGACCCACATCTGGCCGTCGCGGTGCGCCGTCGCCGCCCCGCGCGCTTCGAGCGCGGTGCGCTCGGAGAGGAATGCGTGCGGACCGCCGGCGAGCAGGGCGCACCGCGCCGCCTGGTGCCAGGTCAATGCGGTCGTGGCGACGGCGTACACACCACGAAACACCCGCTTCAGCAGTCCGCGCCCCACGAGGGTCTCGATCCTCCGCTTGCTCAGACCGAACTCTCGTAGCTGACCGACGGTGAGGCAGCGGTCGGTCGGCTCCGAGAACCGGATCAACTCCGCAAGGTCACCTTCGTGCTCCTCTGGCTTCACTCGATCGAGTCTCACGATCGGGGCGTCGCGGAACTTGCATCATTCGCGGCGATCCTGCCGCAAATGTGCGACAACTCTGCGCAGCCGGTCGTCGACCGCGCGCCTCGGCCCGGTCACCCGAACGTCACGTGCGTGACGTTTGGTCCGGGTGGTGGTCTGAGCGTCACGTGGGTGACGTTTGGTCCGGGTGGTGGTCTGAATGTCGCGTGCGTGACGTTCGGCCCGGGTGGTGGTCTGAGCGTCGCGTGCGTGACGTTCGGCCCGATTTGGGTCAGGAGCTGTCCGCAATCGCCGAACGCCCGTTCCCCCGGCCGCTAGTCTGCGGTGCGTGCCGCAGTTCCGCCTCGACAGTCCGTTCCAGCCGGCCGCCGACCAGCCGAAGGCCATCCGCGAGATCACCGAGGCCGTCGAGGCCGGCGACCGCTTCACCACGCTGCTCGGCGCGACGGGCACCGGCAAGACGATGACGATGGCGGGCGTCATCCAGGAGCTCCAGCGCCCGACGCTGGTGATGGCCCACAACAAGACCCTCGCCGCGCAGCTCTGCAACGAGTTCCGGACGTTCTTCCCCGACAACGCCGTCGAGTACTTCGTCTCCTACTACGACTACTACCAGCCCGAGGCGTACGTCCCGAGTCGCGACCTCTTCATCGAGAAGGACTCTGCGATCAACGAGGAGGTCGACCGGCTGCGCCACGCCGCGACGTCCGCGCTCTTCGCGCGTCGCGACGTGATCATCGTGGCGTCGGTCTCCGCGATCTACGCGATGGGCTCGCCGGAGTACTACAACCGCAAGGTGATCATGCTCGCCAAGGGTGGGCTGTTCGACCGCGAGGAGCTGCTCGCCCGACTCGTCGAGAGCCAGTACGTCCGCAACGACACCGTCCTCTCACGCGGCGGGTTCCGCGCCAAGGGCGAGGTGATCGAGGTGTTCCCGGCGTACGCCGAGACGGCGTACCGGGTCACCCTCTTCGGCGACGAGATCGAGCGCCTCCAGCACTTCGACACGCTC
The DNA here is from genome assembly GCA_036946195.1 of Patulibacter minatonensis. Taxonomy (GTDB): domain Bacteria; phylum Actinomycetota; class Thermoleophilia; order Solirubrobacterales; family Solirubrobacteraceae; genus JAGIBJ01. The sequence continues at coordinate 56,848 of JAQIJQ010000013.1, forward strand.
ACGGGTGAGATGCTCGACGACGATCTCGGCCACCTCGGGATCTGGCCGGCGACCCATTACAACGTCGACCGCGACCAGATCGCGAAGGCCGTCGAGCGCATCGGCGAGGAGCTCAACGAGCGCTGCAAGGAGCTGGAGGACAGCGGCAAGGTGCTCGAGAGCCACCGCCTGCGGCAGCGCACCCAGTACGACATGGAGATGCTCCGAGAGACGGGCTTCTGCAACGGGATCGAGAACTACTCGTCGATCCTCGACGGGCGCCCGCGCGGCTCGCGGCCGTTCTGCCTCCTGGACTACTTCCCCGACGACTACGTGTGCTTCCTCGACGAGAGCCACCAGACGGTGCCGCAGATCGGGGCGATGTACGAAGGCGACCGCTCGCGCAAACAGGTGCTCGTCGACTACGGCTTCCGCCTGCCGAGCGCGCTCGACAACCGCCCGCAGACCTTCACCGAATACCTCGAGCACACGCCGCGCATCGTGTTCGTGAGCGCGACCCCCGGTCAGTTCGAGCGCGGGCACTCGTCCGTCGTCACGGAGCAGATCGTCCGCCCGACGCACATCATCGACCCGGAGATCGCCGTCCGTCCGACGAAGAACCAGGTCGACGACCTCATGACCGAGATCCGCGAGCGGGTGAAGAAGAACGAGCGCACGCTCGTCACCACGCTCACGAAGAAGATGTCGGAGGACCTCACGGGCTACCTCACCGAGCTCGGCTTCAAGGTCGCGTACCTCCACAGCGAGGTCGACACGCTCGAGCGGATCCAGATCATCCGCGACCTCCGTCTCGGGGTGTACGACGTGCTCGTCGGCGTGAACCTGCTGCGCGAGGGACTCGACCTTCCGGAGGTGAGCCTGGTCGGCATCCTCGATGCCGACAAGGAGGGCTTCCTCCGTGGTGAAACGTCGCTGATCCAGACGATCGGGCGCGCGGCACGCAACGTCGACGGCAAGGTGATCATGTACGCCGATCGCGAGACGGCGGCGATGAAGGCCGCGCTCGGCGAGACCGATCGACGCCGCGCGATCCAGCGGGCCTACAACGAGGAGCACGGCATCACGCCGGCAGCGATCAAGAAGGGCGTCTCCGACATCGCGGAGTTCCTCCAGGCCGAGAGCAAGGTGCCCAAGAAGGCGTCGCGCCGTAGCGCGGCCGACCGCGACACGAAGAGCGCCGAGGAGCTGCGCGACCTCGTCGTCGAGCTCGAGGAGGAGATGGCGCAGGCCGCCGAGGAGCTGCGCTTCGAGCACGCAGCGCACCTGCGCGACGAACTGCGCGAGGCCCGCAAGGAGCTCGACATGGCTCGAGCGGGCGGCGCCGCCGTCTGAACGCGGCGCCGCCCGCGGGAGCTGCTCAGATCCGCATGGCCTGCAGCTGCAGTGCCTTGGCGTCCTGCAGCTGACGCACGAAGTCGATGATCTGCTTGACCATCGCGTCGAGCGCTTCCTGCCGCTGCTTGGACAGCTCCTCGACCGTCTCCTGCGCAGCGTCGCGCGCGTCCTGCTCGCGATCCTTCGCCGTCGCCTCCTTGGCGGCCGCCTGCTGCTCGGAGGCCTTCGTCTTCGCCTGCTCCGTGGCCTGCTCGGCCTTCTGGAGCGTCTTCTGCGCGCCGTCGAGCAGCTTGATCTGCTTGGTCAGCAGCCCGGTGATCTGGGCCTGCTTGGCGAGCATCTGGTCGATTGCGGCCTGCTCGGCCGCCGTGGCCTTGGGCAGGTTGCTCGCGACCACCGACACGATCCCGACGGCGGCGTCGACGGCACCGGACTTGCGCAGCACCTTCGCCGCGGTCGGATCGATCGTGAGTCGGCCGCTCGCGACCCCCTTGACGACCGGGAAGACGGCTGGCGGCAACACGATCGTCGACTCCTCGAGCTTGCCCGTCGGCGTCTTGCGGCGGATCGTGATGGCCGCACCGATCTGGACGTACCTCGCTCCAGCAGGGGCCTTCACGGTGACGGGCAGTCCGAATTCCAGCTCGTCGAGCACGTCGGCGAGGCTCCTGCTCGGCTTGACCTTGGCGAGCTCCTGCTTGCTCAGCTTCGGCGACGACGTGGTCACCGTGCTCTTGGGCTTCGGGGCAGTGAGTGATGTCGCGATCTTCTCGGCCGCGCCTTCGAGCGCCTTGCGCAGCGGCGCGGGCGGCGTCTTGGGGGCCTTCGCCTTCTGGCCGACGGCGATTGCGCCGACGGACGCGGCGGAGACCGGGTTCGGGAGCGCGGGCGGGACCGCGGTCGGCGTCGGCACGGGGGCCGCGGTGGGTGTGACGGTCGGGCTAGGCGTCGCCGTCGGGGCGGGCGCGCCACCGATCGGAAGGGCCGGGGGCGTCGTGGCGGCAGGGTTGGCGAGGTACTCGAGCTCGGCGGGGCTCAGCGCCCGGCCGTAGATCCGCACGTCGTCGACGGCGCCGTCATAGCCGGAACCGTCGCAGCTCGTCGCCGGGAGGCGACCGACGGAGAGCCCCCGCTGCGGGAAGAGGTCGTACCCGATCGACGTGCCGTCGGCGGCCTTGGTCGACACGACCTTCCCGTCGACCGCGAGGCTGAGGGTCCGGGCCTGGGCATCGAACACGCCGGCGACCGCGTGCCAGCGGCCGTCCCACACGGAGGCCGGGGGAATCGCGTCGGTCATGGTGAGCGTGCCGTCGGCTCCGCCGGACCCGTCGGGCGTCACCACCGAGAAGAACGGGCCCTCGCCGTTGCCGGTCATGAGGGCGAAGGCGCTGGCCTCGCACTCGAAGCGCCCGCCGTCCTCGTGGCCGGCGGCCGACTTCGCGATCAGCGGTGCGTACGCGGTCGGCGCCGCCGCTGCCTTCACCCACGCCATCGCCGTGACGGAGCGCGGCTCGACGAGCTTGCCCGGGTCGGGGGTCAGCAGCCCCTGCGGAGCGTCGACACCGGAGAGCAGGAGCCCGTTGCCGAAGCGCCCGGCGACGACGGTGCCCGTCACCGATGTCCCGTCGAGCCGCGGGTCGGCTGCGTTCGGCGTCGCCCCGGCGCTCACGCCGTCGAGTGCCCAGCGGGACAGCAGATCGGGTTCGGCGGCGGTGGCAGCGACCGGTGCGGCGAGGGCAGCAGCGGTCAGCACGCTGGCGAGCAGCGTCAGGCGGGTGGACATCCGCGCATTGAACCGGAGTCCGGGGCACGGCGACGCGCCAGGCGTGCGCGTCGAACCGGCCGACCGGGCGCCTAGGGTCGTCGGCATGCGCCTGTACGAGTCGAAGATCTCGGGGAACTGCTGGAAGGTGCGGCAGCTGCTCGCATTGCGCGGCCTCCCGTACGAGTCGGTGGAGCTGAGCGTGTCCGACCGCTCGAACCGGCCCGAGGTGATCGGCGGGCTGAACCCCGCGTTGCGCGTGCCGACGCTCGTGCTCGACGACGGGCGGGCGCTCGCCGAGAGCAACGCGATCATGCTCTACCTCGCCGAGGGCACCGACCTGGTCCCGGAGGATCCGTTCGAGCGCGCGCAGGTGTTCCAGTGGCTGTTCTACGAGCAGTACGACCACGAGCCCACGCTCGCCGTCGCCCGGTTCCAGGCCCAGTACGCGGCGCAGACCGACGAGGTCGCGCTCGCGAGGGCGCAGGAGGGAGGGCGCCGCGTGCTGGCGGCGATGGACGCCCATCTGGCCGGGCGATCGTTCCTCGTCGCCGAGCGGTTCACGGTCGCCGACATCGCGCTCTTCGCGTACACGCACGTGGCCGAGGAGGGTGGCTTCGCGCTCTCGGAGTACCCGGCCGTGCAGGCGTGGCTCGCGCGAGTCGCAGCGCAGCCCGGGCACGTGCGACTGCTCGACTGATGCCTCGCGAGCTCAGTCCTCCGCGGCGTGGTGCTCGCCCGCCGCGGCCTGCGGATCGCCCGGGGTCGGGTGGTCGCCGAGCAGCCGGCGGCCGAGCAGTTCGCCCGTGAGGCCGTGCGCGACGATCGAGGTGCTCGCCGCGATCAGGACCGTCCACAACACCACCCGAGCCTCCGCCTGCGGGAGGAGCGACGCGGTCGCGGCGAAGGTGGCGTAGTAGATGGAGCCGATCCCACGCACGCCGAACCAGCCGATGAAGAGCCGCTCGCGGAGCGGGAGGGTCGATCCGAGGAAGGCGAGGAGCGTGGCCGCCGGCCGGATCACGAGCAGCAACAGCGCGACGAGCGCCCAGCCGGCGGCGCCCGGCTGGCCGAGTCCGCCGATGGAGAGCACCGTGCCGAGCAGCAGGACGAGCGCGAGCTCGCCGATCTTCTCCGCGAGCAGGCCACCGCGGTGCACGCGCCGGTCGGCTTCACCGTCCTCCTCGGCCCGGTTGAAGGCGAGGCCAGCGACGAAGCCCGCAACGAAGCCGTAGCCGTCCAGCAGCTCCGTGAGGCCGTACACCGCGAGCACGGCGGCGAGGGCGATCCACGCGTCGAACGTCTGGCGGACGTGCCCGGCGCCGCGCCAGTGACGGTAGACCGCTCCGAGGGCGAGGCCGAGCGCCACACCGAGGCCGATGCCGACGCCGACGGCCCAGAGCACGTCTCCGAGGACCCACGGCGCGAGCCAACGGTCGCTCGTCGCCGGGCCGCTGAGCAGGAGCCCGAGCATCACGAACGGGAACGCAAGTCCGTCGTTCAGGCCGGCCTCGCTCGTGAGAGCGAACCGCGGATCGCTCTCGTCGGGTTCGCCGGGCGGGCCGACGCCGACGTCGCCCGCGAGCACCGGATCCGTCGGAGCGAGGGCTGCGGCGAGCACGATGGCCGCGCCGATCGAGAGTCCCATCGCGAGGTGCGCCCAGACGGCGGCCGCCACGATCGTCACGGGCATCACGATCCCGAGCAGGCGCCACGTGACGCCCCAGGCCCGCCAGCCGACGGGACGTTCGATCGAGAGCCCGGTCGCGAACAGGGCGACGATGACGGCGACCTCGCTCGCGTGCGACACGGCCGAGGCATCGCGCACGGGGTCGACCCACCGCACGTCGAGGAGATCGACGATCACGGCCACGGCGACGCCGAGCCCGAGGTAGATCACGCTGGCGGAGTACACCCGGCCGCGCTGGTTGGAGAGCGCGAGCATCGCGGCGAGCAGCGCCACGCCGCCGAGCACGTAGAGCAGGGGCTCGGTTGAGCCCGGATGGAAGCCGGGCGTGCTCAGGAGCAAGCCCGTCCGCGCCATCGTCAGGTGCGCCGAAGGTGTTTCGCGCGAGCGAAGCAGAACACGCCGTACGCCGCGAACCCGATGCCGATGAGCGGCACGAGGATCGAGCCGAGCGGCTGGTCGAGCAACGTCTTGAGCGCATCGTCGAGGCCGCCGGAGCGCTTCGGGTCGTGCTCCACGGCCGCGGCCACGAACAGCACGCCGAGCACGCCGTAGGCGACGCCCTTCGCGACATGTCCGGCGCGGCCGGCGGCCATCACGAACGTGCGGGTGTGGCCGCGCTCGGCCTCGCCGTCGAGCTTCTTGCGGAACTCGTCGGAGATGCCCTTGCGCGCGAGCCAGAGGCCGCCGCCGACGATCGCGAGCCCGACGAGCGCCACGAGCACCTGTCCGGCCGGCGCGCCCATGAGCTTCGCGGTGAACGTCTCGCCGGAGGAGTCCGACGACGAGGCGCCGCCGCCCGATGCGATCTTCGCCGCGGAGATGCCGATCGCGCCATAAGCGACCGCCTTGCCGAAGGAGAGAACCCGCTTGGCCGCGCGCTTGCGGTCGTCGTCCTCGTGCGCTGGGCCCGCGGCCGTCTCGGCGAGCTGCCAGATCACGAGGGCAGCGAAACCGAGCACGAGCAGCCAGAGCAGCGGCCGGCCCAGCGGAGTGTCGGCGAGCTCGCGGATGGCGCCCTGGTTGTCGGCCTGCTCCCCGGATCCGCCGACCACGAGCTGGATCGCGAGCCAGCCGACGAGCAGGTGCACGGCGCCGTAGGCGACCAGCCCGGCGCGCGCGAAGTGGTCGACCGACGGCGCCTGCGAGGCTGCGCGGCGGGCGGAGGAGGAGAGGGCGGGGGCGGGCTTGGCCACGACCGTCTGATCGTGCCATCCGCGCTCGACCGTGCCACGAGCAGACCCGGCCACGGTTCCGCCGGCGTCTAGGGGGCGTGCGACCGGGCCCAGTCCACGATCGTGGCGGAGCCGTGGATCGCGGTGCCGTCGTCGAGCACCAGCACCGGGACGAGCGACTGGCCGGTGCGCTCGCGGACCTCGTCCCGGTCTGCGGAGCGAAGCGTCCACGGCAGGGCACGGATGCCCCCGACGGTGCGGTGCTCGTAGGAGACCCCCGCACGGTCGAGGGCCTTCATCGCCTTGGCGCACGGGTGGACGTCGATCGGGCCCGGGACGTCGTGGCCGCCCATCGCGCACGTGTAGAGGACCATGGACCGAGCGTACCCGCCCGCTGACGCGGGAGCTAGCATCGGCGAGCGATGCCGCCGGCGCGCACAGCTACCGACCGCGCGCTCGACGCGCGACGCCAGGAGCTGTTGTTGGGCTGGTACGCGGACGTCGGCCGGGACCTGCCGTGGCGCCGCACCTCGGATCCGTACGCCGTGCTCGTCTCCGAGGTGATGCTCCAGCAGACGCAGGTGGGCCGCGTGGTCCCGCGGTTCGAGGCGTGGCTCGAGCGGTGGCCGACGGTCGAGTCGCTGGCCGCAGCGGCGGCCGGCGATGTGCTCGCCGCGTGGAGCGGACTGGGCTACAACAGCCGCGCGCTGCGTCTGCACGGGGCGGCGAAGGCGATCGCCGAGCACGGCTGGCCGGCCGACGAGGTCGGCCTGCGCGCGCTGCCCGGGATCGGTCCGTACACGGCGGCAGCAGTGGCGGCGTTCGCGCTGGGGCAGGTCGCGGCGGCCGTCGACACCAACCAGGCCCGCGTCATCGATCGGTGGGATGGAGCGAGCGGACGCTCCGCGGGCGCGCTGCGCACCCGCGCCCTCGAGCTGGTCCCGAGCGACGCTCCGGATGCCTGGAACCACGCGCTCATGGACCTCGGCGCGACGATCTGCACCGCCAGGACCGCCGCCTGCGGCCGATGTCCGATGGCTGACGCCTGCGCGTCGGCGGGGCTCGTCGACCCCGCAGCCGAACGCGCGATGCGGCGGTCGCCGGTCCCGCGTGTGCGGTTCGAGGACACCCCACGGTACGTGCGCGGGCGGATCGTCGCGGCGCTCGTGGACGCCGGGCCGCTCGGTCCAGCGTCGCTCGCTGCGGCGATCCCGAGCGAGATCACGCACGAGCGGTTCGAGGAAGCCGTGCGCGGGCTGGTGCGTGACGGGCTCGTGGTCCGCGCAGGCGACGTCCTGGCGCTGCCGAGCTGAACACCGCCGCGCCGCGGCCCGAACGTCACGTGGGTGACGTTCGGGCCGGGTGGTGGGGCGGAAGGTCACGTGGGTGACGTTCGGGCCGGGTGGTGGGGCGGAACGTCACGTGGGTGACGTTCGGGCCGGGTGGTGGGGTGGAAGGTCGCGTGGGTGACGTCCGGGCCGGCGGGGGTTCGGTTGTCGCAGGACACCTTGCGCCGAGCCGGCGGGCCCGTCGCTACCGTGAGAGCACCTATGTCTTTCGGAGGCCGCACCGCGTGACGCTCGACCGCCAGTCCATCGAGAAGCGCGACTTCCCGATCGCCCGGCGCGGGTACGACCCCGCCGGCGTCGACGCGCACCTCGCCCGCATCTCGGACGAGCTCGAGCAGCTGCGGCGTGAGAACGACCGCGCGAGCACCGGCGGTGTGGCCGGCAACGCCGCCACGCACGTGCAGCAGATCGTCGAGGCGGCCGAGTCGACGGCCGAGCAGCTCATGCGCGAGGCGCAGAGTGAAGCCGCTGAACTCCGCGAGCGTGCGGCCGGCGATGCGCAGCGCGCTCGCCAGGAGGCGCTCGAGGAGAGCCGCGAGCATGTGAGCAAGGTGGCGGAGGCGACGACGCGCATGATGCAGCGGGTCGAGGCGATGGACAGCGAACTCGGCGCGATGACCGAGAGTCTGCGCACGGGCGTCAACCGCCTCGTGGCCGACCTCGCCCTGCTCGAGGGCAACATCGCCGACCTGCACGAGCAGCACGGCGGCGTCGCTCCGGTCGCCGGCGGTGGGCTCGCGCTGACGAAGGGCGGCACGGCCGCCGCGCTCCCCGAACCCGAGCCGGGGCCCGCAACCGATGCCGAGGTGATCGGCACCGAGACCGACCCGGAGTTCGACGCCTCCGACGTCGTGGCCGCCGAACTCAGCGAGCCAGCGGTCGATCTCGAGGTCGACGGCCGTAACGCCGGCGACCAGCCGGGCGATCGCGACCAGGAGGCGTCGGCGCGGCTCATCGCGCTCGACCTCGCCCTGGGTGGTGCCGACCGCGAGCAGATCAAGGCGGAGATCACCGACCTGTTCGCCCTCGGCAACGTCGACGAGCTCCTCGACGACGTCTTCGCCTCGATCGACGCCTAACCCGCCGGCCGGCTCCCGCGGGACGCCTCGGCGCGCGACGCGGTCACGTCCGAAGACACCCGCCCAGGCTGCCCAGGGTGCGGGCGGTTGGTCACGTGCGTGACGTTCGGCCCAGGGTGCGGGCGGTTGGTCACGTGCGTGACGTTCGGCCCGGGGTGCGGGCGGTTGGCCACGTGCGTGACGTTCGGCCCGGGGTGCGGGCGGTTGGTCACGTGCGTGACGTTCGGCCCGGGGTGCGGAGCGACGCCCGCGCCCCCGCGCGCCTACCGTCGCGCCGACTCGTAGTCGGCGCGGGCGGCCCGGGTGGCCGGCAGCGCCTTCGTGAACGCGTGCAGCGGCAGCGCGTAGCTCACGGACGTCGTCGCGGCGGCATCGACCGGGGTCGTCGCCGCATCGACGATCGCGGTCGCGAAGTCCTTCAGGCGAGCCCCGACCAAGAGCTGGAGCCGGCCGCTCGCGAGCGCGTCGAGCGCCGCGAGGCCGGTCGGAGCCGGGGTCCCGGCGGCCGCGACGAAGCGCGCACCGGGCCGGCGGCGCAGCGTCTGCGCGGCGGCGAGCGCCGTGACGTCGTTCCAGCCGACGACCACGCGCGACGCGCTGCCCCGGATCGCGGGTACGGCGTCGGCCTCGCCGAGCGCATGGACCGTGCGGACGCGGAACCCGGCTGCGGTGAGCGCGCGCGCCGTCTCCTGCGCCGTGCGCCGTCCGACGGGCACCGTCCAGTCGTCGAACGTGCCGTCCGGCGGGGCGATCACGGTCGCCGAGCCAGCACCGCCGTGGCGGTTCGCCCACGTCGCGGCGCCGACCGCCAGCTTGGAGGCGACGGTGCGCTCGGCGAGCGTGATCTGCGCCTGGGCGCCGGCGAGCGGGCCGAGCACCGAGACCACCGTCGGGTGGTCCTTGCCGGCGACGTCCTTCAGCTGACCCTCGGTCGCGCGCGGATCCATCGCGGCCACGACGACCGTGCGCAGCCCGCTTCCGGGAGCGAGATCCGTGCGGAGCTGCTGGATCTGCCCGGGAACGTCGCGCACCTCACGCTGGACGACGGTCTCGTCGGATGCGGCTGCCCGCGTCGTGATCAGGCGTGCGAGATCGGGCGTCGGCGCGAACCCCGTTTCGACGAGCACGGCAGCTCCGGAGCGCGGGCGCTCGGGCGCGGAAGCCGCGGGACCTCCGCCGCAGGCGGCGAGCGTGCACGTGGCGAGCGCGACCACCGCAGCGACGGCAGGATGGCGTGCGCGGCGGCTCATGTTGGTGCGGTCGAAGCGCGCCGGGCGCGGCCCAGTCCCCAGGTGAGCAGGGCGACGAGCAGGCACAGCAGCAGGGTACTGGCGGTCGCGGCCTCGGTCTCGCCGGCCGAGAGCTCGAGCACGATCGTCGACGCGAGCGTGTTCGTCTGCCCCGAGATGTTGCCGCCGATGATGATCACGGCACCGACCTCGCCGATCCCAGCCAACGCCGCGGCGAGCAGCGCGGCGAGCAGCGCCGGACGAACCTCGGCGAGCAGCAGCGCGAGGCGGTCCCGGCGGCCCGCCCCGAGGGCCTGCGCCTGATCGAGCAGCGCCGCGGGGCCCTGGGCGACAGCGGCGACCGTGAGCGCGGTCACGAGGGGCGCGGCGAGCAGCACCTGCGCGAGCCACACGCCCTGGATCGTGTCGAGCCACTGCAGCCAGCCGAGCGGTGCGCCCGGCAGCAGCAGGAGGCCGAGGAAGATCCCGAGGACCACCGGTGGCAGGCCGAGTCCGACGTTCGCGCCGATCGCGCGCAGCAGTCCACCAGGGCCGCGGCGAGCCCGCAGGCCGATCCACGCGCCGAGCGGAATGCCGATCGCACCAGCAGCTGCGGTCGAGGCGAGGGCGAGCAGGAGGGTACGGGCGACGGTGGCCCACAGCGCCGGGTCGAAGGCGACGATCAGGCGCAGCGCCTCGCCGAGCACGTGCAGCACGAAGCTCATGCGGGGAACCTCGCACCGCCGGCCACCCGCACTCCGACGACAGCCCCCAGCTCGGGGCCTGGCAGCTCCGCGCGCGCATCGACGGTGCCCCGCTCGGTTTCGGACCCGCACGAGCAGGCCGTCGGGCTCGGGAATGCGCGCCTGCACGACGCCGTCGAGCTCACCCGTCCCGGGGGCGACCAGACCGACGTGGGCGGGCCGCAGCCGCAGCACGCCGCCGGAGGGGTCGGTGAGCCGACCGGAGAACCCGAGGAACTCGGCGACGGCCTCGGTCGGCGGCGCCTCGAGCACCGCCGCGGGCGGACCGACCGCCGCGATCCGCCCGTCGAGCAGCACGGCGATCCGGTCGGCGAGCGCCCACGCCTCGGCGCGGTCGTGCACGACGACGAGCGTCGCCCGCGCCCCGTCCCGGATCACCGCTCCCGCATCGGCGAGCAGCTCGCCGCGCACCACGGGGTCGAGCGCCGCGAACGGCTCGTCGAGCAGCAGGACCGCTGGGTCGAGCATCACCGCCCGCGCGAGGTGCACCCGCGTGGCCTCGCCGCCCGAGAGTGCCCGGGCCGGACGATCGGCGAGGTGCGCTGCTGCACATGCGGTGAGCGCGGCATGGATCCGGTCGACGCGTTCCGGGCGTGGCACACCCCACCAGCCGAGGGCGGCGTCGAGGTTGGCGTGCACCGAACGTCGGGCGAGCGCGGCGCCCTGCAGCGCGGCGGCCACTCGCCCTGTGGTGCGCACGGTGCCGCCGGACGGTGCGAGCAGGCCGGCGGCGACCTGCACGAGCGTCGACTTGCCGGCGCCGCTGGGACCCAGGAGCGCGAGCACCTCGCCGCGGCGCAGTTCGAGGTCGACGCCGCGCAGCACGGGCGCGCCGCCATACCCGGCCTCCACGGCATCGAAGCTCAGGAGCGGCGCGGGTTCCACGGCCCCTGCCGGTGCTGGAAGGTGGTCGCGAGCGCCGCGACGACGGTGAACAGCCCGAGCAGGAGCGTGCCGCTCGCGACCGAGGTGCGGCTCAGTCCGTACGCGGTCCAGTCCGAGAGCGCGGCCGTCGCGAGCGTGAGCTCGCCCGCGTCGCCACCGACGATGAGGATCGCACCGACCGTGGCGACCGCCGTTCCGAACCCGGCGAGCACCGCGCCGATGACCGCCGGCCGCGCCTCACGCAGCGCGAGGGCGGCGATCCCGCGGCGACCGGCTCCGAGGGCTCGCGCCTGGGCGAGCAGCGGGCGGGGCACCGCATCGATCCCGCCGGCGACGAGCGCGGCGACCAACGGCAGGGCCAGGACCGTCTGCGCGAGCACCACGGCGGGCGTGCGGTAGAGCCAGTCGAGCCCGCCGAGCGGTCCGCCGCCCCAACGCGAATCGGGCCAGAGCAGGAGCCACAGCAGCTGGCCGACCGCGACGGGCGGGAGCCGCAGCCGGCGGTGATCGCGGTACGGGCGGCGCGGTGGGCGGCGGTGCGCGCCGAGCCCGATCCATCAGCCGAGCGGCACGCCGCCGAGCGTGGCGATGAGCGTCGCGAGCCCGGAGATCTGGAGCGTCGACCAGAGGGCGGTCATCGGCCGCGGTCGACGTACACGAGCTTGCCGTCCGGCAGCCGGTACACCTCGCCGACCCGCTCGCCCTGCCCGACCACCTTGCCGCCGCGCACCTCGAGGCTCTTCAGCTGCTCGCCGCGCTTGACGGTGATCGTGTCGCGGCCGTCGACGCGGGTCACGACGGTGACGTCCTTCGCCGTCAGCACGCTCGTGAGGTCGAGCGACTGCAGCGCCGCGAGCAGGAAGCCGACGGCGAGCACCAGCCCGACGTCGAACATGTTCACGAGCCCGTCGAGCGGGTCGCCGGCGCGGTCGGCGTGGCGGCGGGCGCGGCGGCGACACCTTCACGCCGGCCGTTCCTCCGTGAGCGTGGCCGCGACGAACTCGAGTCGGAGAGGTCCTGGGCGTAGACGCGATCGCGGACGAGCGCGACGCCGTAGGCCAGCGCGCCCGTCAGCAGGCCGATGACGGTGACGGCGAACGCGGTGCGCAGGTCGTCGCTGAGTCGTTGGACGTCGCCGCGCGCGAGGCCGGCGAGGGCCGGAGAGAGTGGGATCAGCGTGCCCATCAGCCCGAGGGCCGGACCGGCGCGCACGAGCATCCGCGGGCGCTCGAGCCGGCGCATCCCCGCGCAGGTCGAGGTCGGCGAGGGCCTCGCGGCCCGCGGCTCGGCGAGCGGGGTGCCGGCCGACGCGACGATCGCGCCGAGCGCGGCGCTGGCATCGGCGCCGCGACCGAGCGGGCGCAGGATGTTGCCGGCCTCCTCCCGGCGGCCCGCCGGCCAGCGCGGCGCGGGCACGCGGCACGAGCTCGTCGATCAGGCTCGCGCCACGGCCGCCGCGGCGGCGCTGCAGCTCGGTCGCCAGGATCCCGAGCTCGTAGAGCGCCAGGGCGAGCGCGACGAGCACGCCCGCGATCACCGGCCAGCGCAGCAGCTCGACGAGGTCGAACACGGCGCGCTCCGGGGCAGAGGCGGCAAGGGGGAACGAGGCGAGGGTCATGGCTGGCGCGCGGCGCGGCGGGCTCGGCGCCACTCGGTGAGGGCGCCGGCTCCGAGGAGGCCGAGGAGGAGGATGCCGGATGCTGCGGACCCCACGATCGACTGGCCGCCTCCTGCCCCCGCTCGGGCGATCGACGACGGTGCCGTGGCGGGTCCTCGCGCGCAGGGCGTCGGCAGCGGTCAGCGCCCGCTGGATCGAGCCGGCATCGCGCGCGCCGATCGGTCGGCCGCTGATGCGCGTGAGGTCGGGCTGTGGCCGATGCGACCGGCGCGGGCGTCGGCGTCGCCCGCGGCGCGGTGGTCACCGCAGCTGCCGTGCCGGTCGCCGTCGCGGTCGGCGCCGCGCCGGTGTGGCCGAGGCGCCGGGCGTCGGGGTCGCCGGGCTCTGCCCGTTCCCTGGCTCGAGCGGCTCGGCGTGTTGCCCTTCGTCGGCGCGTCCTTCGCGCCGTCGGCCGGCGCGTTCTTGCCGCCCGTGCCGGTGCCGCTGCCCTTGCCGCCACCTCCGCCGCCCGCGCCGTCGTCCTTGGCCGGGGCGCCACCGCCAGAGTTCGGAGGCTGCGTGGACACGGGCGTCGGCACCTGGCTCGAACCGCGGCCGTCGACGTCGAACACGCGCGCGGCCGAGCCGTACGTGTCGGGCAGCGATGCGATGACGCCGACGGTCCAGTGCCCGGCGGGCCAGGTGTGCCGCACCTCCGCGCCCCGTCGCGGTCGTGCCGTCGCCGAAGTACCACGTGTAGGTGGGCTCGGCGCTGCCGCCGGCGGACGTGGAGGTCGCCTTGAGCTGCACGCTCTGCCCGGCCTTCGGCGCGTCGTCGTCGGCCGTCAGGCCGACGCCGATCTCGCGGGCATCGCCGGTGTCGACGTTCACGAAGAGCGTCTCGGGGTTGCCGCCGCTGGCCGGG
>JAQIJQ010000014.1:0-56855 GCA_036946195.1 Patulibacter minatonensis
CAAGCACGAGACCGACGGCAAGGTGTACGTCGCCACCCCGGTCTTCGACGGCGCCACCCTGGCGGACGTCGACAACGCGCTCGTCTCCTGGCAGAAGGAGCACAAGGGTCGGATCCGCATGGACATCGACGAGACCCGCCGCGAAGGCCGCCGTGCCTCGGGCAAGTTCACCCTGTTCAACGGTCGCACCGGCGAGCCGTTCGACCAGCAGGTGACGGTCGGCTACATGTACATCCTGAAGCTGCACCACCTCGTCGACGACAAGATCCACGCGCGTTCGACGGGCCCGTACTCCCTCGTCACCCAGCAGCCGCTCGGTGGCAAGGCACAGTTCGGCGGCCAGCGCTTCGGTGAGATGGAGGTGTGGGCCCTCGAGGCGTACGGCGCCGCCTACACGCTCCAGGAGATGCTCACGATCAAGTCCGACGACACCATCGGCCGCGTCAAGGCGTACGAGGCGATCGTGAAGGGCGAGAACATCGCGGAGCCGCAGGTGCCGGAGTCGTTCAAGGTCCTCCTCAAGGAGATGCAGTCGCTCGCGCTCGACGTGAACGTCGTCTCCGACGAGGGCGTCCGTGGCGACGTCGCCGAGGAGGAGGACGACCTCCTCCGCGCCGCCGAGGAGCTCGGCATCGACCTGTCGGGCGTCCGTGCCTCGGACAACCTGCCCGACGGCGACGATGCCACCGAGGCCGCCGAGGCCGAGGACCAGGTCCCTGCCGTCGAGGCGTCCGCGGACGCCGACGGCGAGTAGCCCGGACCCAGCAGCAGAAGAAGTCAGAGAGATCACATGATCGACATCAACAACTTCGACGCGATCGAGATCGGACTCGCGTCCTCCAAGCAGATCCGCAGCTGGTCCCACGGCGAGGTCACCAAGCCGGAGACGATCAACTACCGCACGCTCCGTCCGGAGAAGGACGGCCTGTTCGACGAGCGCATCTTCGGTCCGACCAAGGACTGGGAGTGCTACTGCGGCAAGTACAAGCGGGTTCGGTACCGCGGCATCGTCTGCGAGCGCTGCGGCGTCGAGGTTACCCGTGCCAAGGTGCGCCGCGAGCGCATGGGCCACATCGACCTCGCCGCCCCGGTGAGCCACATCTGGTTCTTCAAGGGCGTTCCGAGCCGCATCGGCTACCTCCTCGACATGGCGCCGAAGGACCTCGAGAAGGTCCTGTACTTCGCCGCGTCGATCGTCACCTGGGTCGACGAGGACGCGCGCGCCGCGGACCTCGACGGCCTGCGCACGCAGATCGACGAGACCGTCGAGCAGTACGCGACCGACAAGGAGGAGCGCGTCCTCGAGCTCCGCGAGCGCCTCGTGCGCCGCGAGACGTACCTGCAGGAGAACAAGCAGGACGGGTTCGACGACGACGACTTCCTCTGGGCCGAGCTCCTCGACGTGAACGTCAGCAAGCTGGCCGAGGAGGACCGCGAGAAGCTCCTCAAGGACCTCCGCAAGAGCCTCGAGCTCGAGATCGACGACACCATCGCCTACACGGAAGATGCCTCGGAGCGCCTGCGCGCGGCCTGGGAGTTCTTCCAGACGATGGAGCCGAAGCAGATCGAGCACGACGAGGCGCTCTTCCGCGAGCTGCGCGAGCGCTTCGGCTCGCCGTACGGCTTCGGTGAGTACTTCCGCGGCGGCATGGGCGCCGAGGCCATCCGCGACCTGCTCCAGCAGGTCGACCTGGAGGCCGAGCGCGAGGAGCTCGAGGACCAGGTCAAGAACGGCAAGGGCCAGAAGCAGCAGCGCGCCGTCAAGCGCCTCAAGGTCGTCTCGGCCTTCATCCAGTCCGGCAACCTGCCCGAGCACATGGTCCTCGAGGCCGTGCCGGTCATCCCGCCGGAGCTCCGCCCGATGGTGCAGCTCGACGGCGGTCGCTTCGCGACCTCGGATCTCAACGATCTGTACCGCCGCGTCATCAACCGCAACAACCGCCTCAAGCGACTGATCGACCTCGGTGCCCCCGAGATCATCGTCAACAACGAGAAGCGCATGCTCCAGGAGGCCGTCGACGCGCTGTTCGACAACGGCCGCCGTGGCCGCCCCGTCACGGGCCCGGGCAACCGTGCCCTGAAGTCGCTCTCGGACATGCTCAAGGGCAAGCAGGGCCGGTTCCGTCAGAACCTGCTCGGCAAGCGCGTGGACTACTCCGGCCGTTCGGTGATCGTGTCGGGTCCGTACCTCAAGCTCCACCAGTGCGGCCTGCCGAAGCTGATGGCGCTCGAGCTGTTCAAGCCGTTCATCATGAGCCGCCTCGTCGAGCGCAAGTCCGCGCAGAACATCAAGGCCGCCAAGAAGATGGTCGACTCGGCGCTGCCCGAGGTCTGGGACGTCCTCGAAGAGGTCATCCACGAGCACCCGGTGCTCCTCAACCGCGCCCCCACGCTCCACCGTCTGGGTATCCAGGCGTTCGAGCCGGTGCTCGTCGAGGGCAAGGCCATCCAGGTCCACCCGCTCGTCTGCGGCGCGTTCAACGCCGACTTCGACGGCGACCAGATGGCCGTCCACCTCCCGCTCGGCGCCGAGGCGCAGGCGGAGGCCCGGATCCTGATGCTCTCGAGCAACAACATCCTGTCGCCCGCGCACGGTGCTCCGCTCACCACGCCGACCCAGGACATGGTGCTCGGCCAGTACTACGTCACCTACGGTCCGGAGGAGGCCGAGCTCACCGAGCTCCAGGCCAAGCTCGGCACCGACCAGTGGCCGTCCGACCACAAGCGCCCGCACGTCTTCCGCTCCGCGCAGGAGGCCGAGCTCGCGGTCGACTTCAAGGTCGTCACCCTCCACGAGCTGGCCGAGTTCCGCCCGGCCGGCGCCGACCACGTGATCCTCACGACGGTCGGCCGCATCATCTACAACGAGCGGATCCTCCGCGCGCTGCAGGATGCCGTCGGCGAGGACTTCGACGCGACGCAGAGTACCGGTTTGCGAACCGCTCGATGAAGAAGAAGGACGCGGTCGCCCTCATCGACGACCTCATCCAGAGCTACGGGCGCCACCACGGTGTCGCTCGTGCTCGACACGTTCAAGGACCTCGGCTTCCAGTACGCGACGCGTGCCGGCATCACCGTCTCCAAGAACGACGTCATCACGCCCCCGAACAAGGGCGAGCTGCTCGCGGAGTTCGACGCCAAGGTCGCCGACATCCAGGACCAGTACGACATGGGCCTCATCACCGAGGTCGAACGCAAGGAAGCGGTCGTCGCCCAGTGGAACCGCGCCACCGACGTGATCGGTGACGCGATGGCCGAGCACCTCGACGAGCTGAACCCCATCTTCATGATGGCCAACTCGGGCGCTCGTGGCTCGTTCAAGCAGATCCGTCAGCTCGCCGGCATGCGTGGCCTCATGGCCAACCCGAAGGGCGAGACGATCGAGCGACCGATCAAGGCCAACTTCATGGAAGGCCTGTCGGTGCTCGAGTACTTCATCTCGACGCACGGTGCCCGAAAGGGCCTCGCCGACACCGCTCTGCGCACCGCCGACTCGGGCTACCTCACCCGTCGTCTGGTCGACGTGTCGCAGGACGTCATCGTCCGCTACGAGAACTGCGGCTCCGACGACGGCATCTACCTGCCGGTCTTCGGCGACGACGGCTCGATCAACGAGAACATCGTCGGTCGCTTCCCGGTGGAGCCGATCGGTGACCTCGTCGTCGACCAGGAGATCTCCCGCGCCGACCTCGACACGTTCGCGTCGGCACAGGAGGAGGGCGCGACGATCTTCGTGCGCTCCGTGCTGAAGTGCCGCGCCGACACCGGCGTGTGCCAGCACTGCTACGGCCGCTCCATGGCCACGGGCCAGACCGCGCAGATCGGCGACTCGGTCGGCATCATCGCCGCGCAGTCGATCGGTGAGCCGGGCACCCAGCTCACCATGCGCACGTTCCACACCGGCGGCGTCGCCGGCGCCGACATCACGTCGGGTCTGCCGCGCATCGTCGAGCTCTTCGAAGCTCGCAAGCCGAAGGGCGTCGCGTCGATCGCACAGGTCGACGGCACCGTGTCTATCGAGGAGACCGACAAGGCGCTCACGGTCGTCATCACCGACGACTCGGGCGAGGAACACCGCTCCAACTTCCCGCGTCGCACGCGCCTGTTCGTCGCCAACGGCGATCAGGTCGAGGCCGGCAAGCAGCTCAACGAAGGGTCGCTGTACCCGCACGAGCTCCTCGCCATCCGCGGCCGCACCGCGACCGAGCAGTACCTCGTCGCCGAGGTCCAGAAGGTCTACAAGCAGCAGGGCGTGGACATCAACGACAAGCACGTCGAGCTGATCGTCCGCCAGATGATGAAGAAGGTCCGGGTCGACCAGAAGGGCGACACCGACTACCTCCCCGGCCAGTACGTCGACCGCTACGAGTTCCAGGACGTCAACGACGCCCTGCGTGCGGAGAAGAAGGAGACGGCCGCGTTCGAGGACGTCATCCTGGGCATCACGAAGGCCTCCCTCAACACGGAGTCCTTCCTCTCGGCCGCCTCCTTCCAGGAGACGACCAAGGTGCTCACCGACGCGGCGCTCGAGGGGAAGACCGACCGTCTGGTCGGCCTCAAGGAGAACGTCATCATCGGCAAGCTCATCCCGGCCGCGACGGGCCTCAAGCAGTACCGCCGCATCGAGATCGAGCCCAACGAGCCGCTCCCGCGTGCCATCGACGACCTCGGTCTGCTCGACGAGCACGAGATCGCTGCCGAGCTCGGTCTCGGCGACGACCTCGGAGACCTCGGTGCTGCAATCGGCGAGGATCTGTCGGCCCTCGAGGACATCGGCGCCGGCCTCGGAGCCGACCCCGGTTTCGCCGACGAGCTGGCCCAGTTGGACATTGAGCCCGAAGGCGACCGCTAGCCCGTTAGGCTTCGCTCCGAACCGAACACCACGAAAGGCAGGACCATGGCGACTTCCCCCGACTCGCCCGTCCGTGAACACCCGGCGGCGGCGTACCACGCCCGCCGCCGGTCAGAGGTCGACGCGAAGATTCTCGCGACCGCTCGCGAGATCCTCAACAACGAGGGTCTCGCGGCGCTGACCGTCGAACGCGTCGCCGCCGACAGCGGCGTCGCCAAGACGACCATCTACCGGCGCTTCAAGCACCGGCTCGACCTCGCAACGGCCGCCATCGCGGAGCTTCCGGAAGCCTTCCAGCTGGAAGGTCCCGAGGACACGCGTGAGTACATCAAGGCCCTCCTGCTCGGCATGAGCTGGGGCATGAAGACCCGCGCCGCCGAAGTCATCGGCGCGGGCCTCATGTACCGGCATGACGCAGAGTTCAGCCGCCTCTACAAGGAGCGCGTCGTCGATGCCCGCGCCGAGGCCGTCCGGCCCCGGCTCGAGGCCGCCGTGGCCGCCGGCGACCTCCGAGACGACGTCGACCTCGACCTCATCATGGGCGTCGTGGGCGGCATCGTCGTCACCAGCCACCTGAACGGCGTCGCCGATCGGGACGGCTGGGAGGACCAGGCGATGGAGCTCATCTGGTCGGCGATCAGCGCGAAGGCCTGAGCGGATCTCGCTCGGTCCTTCGGTCTGCGCTCCAGTAGCTCCGAAGCATCAGACGGCCCGCGTCTCCGCAGGAGGCGTGGGCCGTCTGCGTTCGGCGGGGTGGATACGATCGCCCGGATGCCGTCCCCCGCGCGCAAGGTCAGTCCGCAGGAGCTCGTGGAGCGCGCCCGGCGTGGCTACCACGCAGCCCGCTCCACCTACACGCAGCGCCGCGGACGCGCCGACCACGTCGGCCTCGCGATCGCCCTCCGAGCCGCCCTCGGCCCGAACGACGACGCGATCGACGTCGGCGCCCACCTCGGCGACGTCACGAGACAGCTCCGCGAGAGCTCTCCCCGGGGCCGGATCCTCGCGGTCGAACCCCTCCCGCACCTCGCCGCCGCGCTCCGTAGGGAGCTCGGGGCCAGCGACCCGGGCGTGGTCGTCGAGGAGTGTGCCCTCACGGACGGCGAGCCCGGCGAGGTCGAGTTCCTCCACGTGAGGAACAACCCCGGCTACTCCGGCCTGAGGGAGCGCGACTACCCCGAGGCGCCCGACTTCGAACGCCTCACCGTCCGCACCCGCCAGCTCGACGACCTCGTCGAGGAGCACGCCCTCGCCCCGCGCGTCATCAAGATCGACGTCGAGGGCGCCGAGCTCCTCGTGCTCCGCGGCGCCCGCCGCACGATCGCGACCCACCGGCCCGTGATCGTCGTCGAGCACGGCAGCGCCGCGGAGGGCTACGGCGAATCGCCGGCCACGTTCTTCGACCTCTGCACCGAGCTCGACCTGCGCATCTTCAACTTCGACGGCGACGCGCCCTACACCCGCGACGCGTTCATCGCCGCGGTCGGCCCCGAGGGCCACTTCAACTTCCTGCTGCGCCCCTAGGAACCCGGCGCCACGAGCCCGGCCGCGAACGCCGCGAGCGCGTCGAAGTGCGCGCGGCTCATCCCGCGGTGCGGCTCCGTGCGCACGAGCAGCGTGGCCACGCCCCGCGCCGAGCGCTCCTGCGCCCACCGGTCGCAGTGCTCGTCGAGCGCGTCGTCGATCCACGCCACCGCACGGTCACCCGCGTAGGCGTCGATCTCGTCGAGCTTCCAGTGCGCGTTCGCCCGGCCCGGGTTGCGCGCGAACTTGATCACCGGCAGCGGACCGGGCGTGCCGGCGAGCCGCGGTAGGTGATCGTTCGCGCGGTCCTCCCAGCCCGTGCACCACACGAGCTCGAAGTGCTCGGCGGCCTCGTGCAACAGCCGTGCCGGCTCGGCGGCGAGGTAGTAGGCGAACCCCTCGATCAGGTGCCAGGTGCCCGTCGGCTCCCTGCCATCGAGGTTGAACAGCGCGAGCACGCCGTCCACGTCGACGAGCAGGAGCGGGCGATCGGCGGGCGCGGCGGACACGTCACCATTGTGGCGCGCCGCGCTCCGCGAAACACCGCCGAAACACGATCCGCCACCCCGTCGGTGGATTTGCTCCACAGGGCGGAACGCGCCACGCGCGCGCGTTGGTTCACTGCCCAGGTGGACCGCAACGTCGAATACGTCTTCCAGACGGCCCAGCAGCGCAACGTCTCCTTCACGCGCCTCTGGTGCGTGGATGTGCTCGGGACGATCAAGGGCGTCGCCTTTCCGATCTCCGAACTGGAGGCCGTGCTCGAGCACGGCGTCGGCTTCGACGGCTCTGCGCTCGAGGGCGGCACGCGCCGCGCCGAGCACGACGCCATCGCCCGCCCCGACGTGAGCACCTTCCAGGTGCTGCCCTGGCGCGCCGATGCGAATGTCGCGCGCATGTTCACCTCGATCGAGCTCCCGGACGGACGGCCGTTCGACGGCGATTCGCGGGAGGTGCTGCGGCGGGTCGTGGCCGAGCTCGAGGCACGCGGCCTGAGCCCGCAGATCGGGAGCGAGGTGGAGTTCTACCTCCTGAAGAACCTCCCCGCCGACGGCGCCGCCCCCGAGCCGCTCGCGGCCGGCGGCTACTACGACCTCACGCCGCACGACATCTCGATCAACTTCCGCCGCAGCTCCATCGGCTTCCTCGAGCAGCTCGGCATCCCCGTCCGCGCCTCGTACCACGAGGCCGGCCCCTGCCAGCAGGAGGTCGTGATCGCCCACGCCGACCCGGTCGCCAGCGCCGAGGCCGTGATCACCACGCGCATGGCGATGAAGCAGGCCGCGTTCAACCACGGCGCCTACGCGAGCTTCATGCCGAAGCCGCTCGCCGGCCAGCCCGGGTCTGCGCTGCACGTGCACGTGTCGCTCTTCGGGAAGGGTGACCTCAACCTGTTCCACGATCCGGACGATCCGAGCGCACCGCTCTCGGCCCTCGGCCGCGCCTTCCTCGCCGGCGTGCTGCGGCACGCCCCCGAGTACGCCGCCGTGGCGAGCCAGTGGGTGAACTCCTACACGCGCCTCGCCGACGGTCACGAGGCCCCCAACCGCATCACGTGGAGCCGGCGCTTCGCGAACCCGCTCGTGCGGGTGCCCGAGCACCGCCCCGATGCGGACGTCGCCAAGCGGATCGAGGTACGCCTTCCCGATGCCGGCTGCAACCCGTACCTCGTGTTTGCGCTCATCCTCGCCGCCGGCCTGAAGGGCATCGACGGGGAGTACGAGCTCCCGGCCGAGGTGCACGACGACGCCGAGGCCGCCGCCGCGCCGCAGCTCCCGCTCACGCTCCGCGACGCCGTCGCCGAGTTCGAACGCTCCGAGCTGGTCCGCGAGACGCTCGGAGAACGGCTCGTCGACTGGTTCGTCCGCAACAAGCAGCAGGACATCGACGCCTACGCGCGGCAGGTCACCGACTTCGAGCTCCGTCAATCCCTCCCGCAGCTGTGAAGCGCGTCTGGGTGATCGGAGCGCCGGGCGACCTGCTCGCCGCAGTCGACCGCGGGCTCGCCGGCCTCGGCCACCAGCCGCGGTACGTCGCCCCGGGCGACGCACTTCCGACGGTGTCGTCCGACAGCGCCGGAAGCGGCGGCGGCCCGCCCGGTCTGATCGTGCTCGTCGACGACGTGGAGCGCACCGCCGAGGTGCTCGACGACACCGACACGCTCGTCGACGTGCCGACGATCGTCGTCGCCGACGCGCACCGCCTCTCGACCGGCGGCTATGCGGCGATCGGCCACGAGCTGCTCGTCCACCCGTTCTCCGAGGTGGAGCTCGAGGTGCGCGTCGCCCGGGCGATGCGCGCCGCCGGCGGTCTGGACGACCGCGACGTGATCCGCACCGGCACGCTCGAGCTCAACACGGCCACCTACCAGGTGACCGTCGACGGCCTGCCGATCGACTTCACCTACATGGAGTACGAGCTGCTCAAGTTCCTCGTCTCCAATCCCGACCGCGTGTTCTCCCGCGAGGCGCTGCTCTCCAACGTGTGGGGCTACGACTACTACGGCGGGGCCCGAACGGTCGACGTCCACGTCCGGCGGCTCCGGGCCAAGCTCGGCCACGAGCACGCCGCGCGCATCCGCACGCTGCGCAGCGTCGGCTACCGCTGGGACGGTCGCCGGGCGTGAGCCCGATTGGCCCTGATGGCACGCAGGCTTGGACGGCTGGCCAGCCCACGGCGCGCCCTCTCCTGCAGGTCGGGGCCGAGTGGAAACAGCGCAACGCAGGCGAAACATTTCGTCACGATCGGGAAACCGCCGGGTCATTGGGTCGACACGCCACCTCCGGAAGCTCCCAGTCGTCGTCTTGTTTGACCTGGAGGAACGCGTGAGCGTCTTGACCCGAGGCCGGTGGCTGGACCGCTGGCAGCCCGACAACGAAGAGTTCTGGGAGCGCGAAGGCAAGGCCGTCGCCAAGAAGAACCTGATCTTCTCCGTCTTCGCCGAGAACATCGGCTTCAGCATCTGGGTCCTCTGGACCATCATCGTGATCAACCTCGCGAACGTCGGCATCACGCTGACGATCTCCGAGATGTTCTGGCTCACCGCCCTGCCGAACCTCATCGGCGCGGCGCTCCGCATCCCCTACACGTTCGCGGTGCCGCGCTTCGGCGGACGCACCTGGACCACGATCAGCGCGTTGCTGCTGCTGATCCCGGTCACGCTCGTCGCCGCCGTCGTCCCGAGCGGTTGGCTCGCGAGCCAGTCGCACGACACCCAGTTCTGGGTGCTCCTCGCGTGCGCGGCCACCGCCGGCTTCGGTGGGGGCAACTTCAGCTCGTCGATGGCGAACATCTCGTTCTTCTACCCCGAGGGCAAGAAGGGCCTCGCGCTCGGCATCAACGCGGCGGGCGGCAACCTCGGCGTCGCCGTCACGCAGCTGCTCGTGCCGCTCGTGATCATCGTCGGCGTGCCCGCTGCGGCCGTGAAGCTGCCGGTCCACGACGTGCACCTCGCCAACGCCGGCCTGCTGTGGATGCCGTTCATCGTGGTCGCCGCCCTCGGCGCCTTCCTCTACATGGACTCGATCCAGGATGCGAAGGCCGACACGCTCTCCTACACGCGGGCGCTCTCCGAGAAGCACACGTGGATCATGTCGCTCCTCTACATCGGCACGTTCGGCACGTTCATCGGCTTCTCGTTCGCGCTGCCCCTGGTGATCAAGAACACCTTCCCGGAGTTTCTCGCCCAGCACACGTTCATCGCCACCTACCTGGCCGGGCTCGCCTTCGTCGGCGCGCTCATCGGCTCGATCTCGCGCCCCTTCGGCGGCTGGCTCGCCGACCGCGTCGGCGGCGCCCGAGTCACCCTCGCCGTGTTCCTCGGCATGTCGATCGCCACGCTCACGGCCATCGTCGGCATCAACGAGCATTCGTTCGCGCTGTTCTTCGGCTCCTACATGGTGGTCTTCGCCCTGTCCGGCATGGGCAACGGCTCCACCTACCGGATGATCCCGTCGATCTTCACCCGCCTCGGCGTGGAGCAGGCCGATCGCACCAGCGGTGATCGCGTCGCCGTGCTGACCGAGTACAAGCGCCGCGCCGCTGCGGTGATCGGCATCGCCGGCGCGATCGGCGCGTTCGGCGGCTTCCTGATCCAGGTGGTGCTCCGCCAGGCCAGCCTCGACGTGTCGGCCCTCATGAAGGCCGCGAAGGATCCGGCCGAGAAGGCCGCCATCGCGGCCGCGCACACCGACTGGTCGGTCCCGGCGCTCTGGGTGTTCATCGGCGCGTACTTCGTGTTCGCCGGCCTCACCTGGGCCTTCTACATCCGCACCTCCGTCGAGCACCGCGAGGAGCTGCGCATCCCGCTCGCTCCGGCGCCCGGCACGCCTGCCGAGGCCGAGGCCGCTGGCTCCCGCCAGCTGGCCGGCGTCGCCTGACGCGTCCCGGACGAGGGTGGGTGGCGCGCGGAACGGCGCGCCACCCACCTCCGGGCACGAGCCCCGGCACCCCGAGCGGTCGCCGTCCTGATGGGGGACGGCGACCGCTCGCGTCGTGATGGGTGCGGCCGGCCCCTAGGCGTGGGCGGCGATGAGCAGGCCGTCCGGATCGTGCTCGCCGCGCAGGCGCGCGAGGCGCCCGGCGACCGCGGCGGGACGAGGCGCGTCAGCACCGGGCCCCTCGGCGAAGTTCGGGAACGTGCCCGCCCCGTACGGGGCCGCCGCACCGAGGACGGCCCGCAGCTGCGGTTCGGTGACCTCGAGCGGCACCGGTCCGCCCGCGAGCCCGACCGCGAACAGCAGGAACGGGGCATCGATGCCGTCGATCGCACCGTGCTCCGGATCACCGGTCGCCAGCGCCCCGCCGAGCTGCCGCAGCTCGACCGCGACCAGCGCCGAGCCGGACTCGACCCCGGCGAGCGCATCGAGCCGCTCGATCAGGTCGTCGGGCAGCTCGCGCAGAAGCGTGTGGGCCGACGCCGCGGGCACCGGAGCCGGCGGGTCCATGTGCAGCTCCACGAGGGAGGTGATCTCCGCCGGTCCGAACAGGTCGATCGCAGGCGTCAGCGCCCGGAGCGGTGCGAGCGCGGCCTCGGCCTCGGCAGCCTCGCCGGCAAACGCCCCGTCGACCACGAAGAACGCCCCGCCGCGCAGCGGCTCGGGGACGGCCGGATCGGCCGGGAAGCGCAGGAACCGCGCCGACGTGGTGATCTCGCGCGGCGCCTTCTCCGCCCAGTCGCGCCAGGCGCGAAGCACCTCGCCGGCCCGCTCGATCGGCCAGAAGAGCTGTCCCGTCGACAGCTCGGGCACTCGGTGCAGCGCGAACTCGAGCTCGGCGACGACGGCGGTGCCCCCACCGCCGCGCAGCGCCCAGAGGAGCTCGGGCGAGTCGGCATCGACGGTGTGCAGCGTCCCGTCGGCGAGCACCACGGTGCCACCGACCAGGTGTCGCGCGGCCACGCCGTGCAGGCGGGAGAGGAACGAGAGGCCGCCGCCGAGGTGGAAGCCGACCACGCCCACGTCGCCCGCGGACCCGGCCAGCGGAGCGAGCCCGTGCGGTGCGCTGGCGGCGACCACGTCGGCCCACTGCGCGCCGGCCTGCACGCGGACGGTCTGGGCGTCGAGATCGACCGCGACGCCGCGCAGGTCGTCCGTGCGCAGCAGGATCGCGTCGTCGAGCGGACCGAGGCAGGCCGCGCCGTGGCCCGTCGCCTGCGGCGCGACGCGCAGCCCGAGCGCCGCGGCGGCGCGGACGGTCGCCACGAGGTCGGCGGTGCCGGCGGCGTGCACCACGGCGGCGGGACGTTGATCTGCGGCGAGGTTCCACGCGGCGCGGGCCGCGTCGTAGCCCGCGTCGGCCGGCGTCGTGACGATGCCGGAGACGGCGGCGTGGAGGTGGTCGAGTGGGGTGGAGGTGGTCATGGGCCGCATGCTGGCCCGATCTCCGTCTCCCGCCCATGGGGCAGTGCCCCTGGCTTCACCCCAATGTTCCATCCCACCGGGGCTGTTGGGGGCCCGACGTCTCGGCCGCTCCGCAGGCGGACGCCCTAGGGGAGGGGACTCACGCCGTCGTCGGGGCTGGGACGCCCTCGGGGGCGACGGGTGCGGGCACGTGGGACTGCACCACGAGCTCGCCGACGCGCGAGGCGCACGAACCGCAGCCGGAGGACGCGCCCGTGCAGGTGCGCACGGCGTCGACGCTCGCCGCGCCGCCCTCGATCGCATCCAGGATCGTCCCCGCCGTGACGCCCTTGCAGCTGCACACGAGCTCGGCACGCGGATCCGGCGGCGACGCCGAGAGGAGGCTGTCGAGCACCTCGTCGGGCAGGGCGCCGTCGCCCTCCTCGAGGATCTCCGTGAGCTTGGACGCGAGGCCGAGGTCGCCCATCAGCACGGCGCCGACGAGCGTCCGGCCGTCGAACACGAGCCGGCGGTACGTGCCGGCCCGCGAGTCGACGGCCACGACCTCCTCGATGTCGACGTCGCCGATGTCGCTGGCGGTCGGGTTGCCGCACGAGAACACTTCGACGCCCGGCACCTTGAGCTTCGTCGGCTGCGGGCGGCCGCGGAAGCCGGCCGGCTTGCCGCTGAGGTCGGCGCCGACGACCCGCGCCTGCTCGGCGATCGGCGCCCAGGTGCCGTAGACGGTGCCCTCGTGTTGCGCGCACTCGCCGACGGCCCACACGTTCGGGGCGGACGTGCGCATCTGGTCGTCGACGAGGATGCCGCGCTCGGTCTTGATGCCGGCGCGCGCGGCCACCGTGATGCGCGGGCTCACGCCGGTGGCGAGGATCACGAGGTCGGCGGGCACGATGTCGCCGTTCTTGAGCTTCACGCCGACGACGCGGCCGTCGTGGGCGATCAACTCGTCGGCGAACGAGCCGATCCGCGACTTGATGCCCTTGGCGTCGAGCGCCTTGCGCAGCCACTTGCCCGATCCGCGGTCGAGCTGGCGGTCCATCAGCCGGTCGGCGCCGTGCACGACGGTGACGAACGCGCCGCGCTCGACGAGCGCCGCAGCCGCCTCCAGGCCCACGAGTCCGCCGCCGACGACCGCGACCGTGGCGCCGGCGTCCGCGCGGTGGCGGATCTCCGCGGCCTCGCCGACCGTGCGCAGGCGGATCACGCCGTCGAGCTCCAGTCCGGCGATCGGCGGAGCGGAGACGCCCGAGCCGGTCGCGATGACGAGCTTGTCGTACGGCACGCGCTCGCCGCTCTCGCAGATCACGTGCTCGTCGGCGGTGTCGACCACGGCGACCGGTCGGCCGAGCGCGAGCCGCACGCCACGCTCGCGGTACCACGCGTCGTCCTTGAGCGCGAGGTCACGCACGTCGCCGGGGGCGAGGGCGCGGGAGAGCGCGATGCGGTCGTACGGCGGCAGCTCCTCGGCGCACAGCACGGTGACGGTCCAGTCCGATGGCGGCCGGTGCGCGAACGCCGACTCGAGCACGGCGACGGCCGCGGGGCCTCCGCCCACGATCACGAGCCGCGTGGGCCGGGTGACGCTGTGGTGGGCGCGGCGCGACACGGGCTCCAGGCGCACGGCGCAGTGCTTGAGCTCGGGCTGTCGCGACTGCGGGTCGGTCGCGTCGATCGTCACGGCGTTCACCGCCCGGGCTCCCGGGGCGGAGAACAGCTCGCCCCAGTGGAACGGCGCGAACACGGTGCCGCGCCGGATCGAGTCGTCGGCGCGCACGCGCAGCACCACCCAGCCGCGGCGCGAGCGCACCCGCACGAGCTCGCCGTCCTGCGCGGCGCCGCCGAGATCCTCCGGGTGGATCTCCAGGAACGGCTCGGGGTCGGCCTTGCGCAGCAGCGGCGAGCGGCCGGTGCGGCTCATCGTGTGCCAGTGGTTGGCCACGCGGCCGGTGGTCAGGCGCAGCGGGAACGCCTCGTCGGGCGCCTCGGCCGGGCCGTCGACCGTTGGCGCCTGGAGCCGCGCGCGGCCGGTCGCCGTCGGGAACTCGAGGGCCTCGTAGAGCCGCTCGGTGCCGGGGTGATCGGTGGTCGGGACGGGCCACTGCAGCGCGCCGTCGCGGTCGAGCCGCGCATGGCTCACGCCCGACTGATCGCAGGGGCGGCCGGCGGTGAGGCCGACATACTCGGTGTGCACCTCGGCCGCCGTCGTCCACGGGAACGCCTCCGGCACCCCGAAGGCACGGCCCACGCGCGCGAAGATCTCCCAGTCGGGCAGGGCGCCGCCGGGCGGCGCGATCGCGGCGCGCACGCGCGAGATGCGCCGCTCGGAGTTCGTCATCGTGCCCTCCTTCTCCGGCCACTGGGCGGCGGGGAGGAGGTAGTCGGCGAAGCGGCTGGTCTCGGTCGGCTCGTACGCGTCCTGGAGCACCACGAGCTCGGCGGCCTGCAGCGCGCGGCGGGTCTGCGCGGAATCCGGCAGGCTCACCATCGGATTGGTGGCGACGATCCAGATCGCCTTCAGCTCGCCGCGCTCGAGCGCCTCGAACAGGTCGCTCGCGACGAGGCCGGGATGATCGCCCACGCCGGCGGCGGTGCCCTCGGGCAGGTCCCAGTACGCGTTGACGGCGTCGCGGTCCTCCGCGTTCTTCACGTTGCGGTAGCCGGGGAGCAGCCCGGCGAGCCCGCCGACCTCGCGGCCACCCATCGCATTCGGCTGGCCCGTGATCGAGAGCGGTCCGGTGCCGGGGCGGCCGATGTTGCCCGTGAGCAGGCACAGGGCGTGGAGGGCCCGGTTGATGCGGGTGCCCTGCGACGACTGGTTCGCGCCCATCGACCAGAGCGTCATCGCGCGGCTCGCGGTCCCGAAGCGGTGGGCCTCCTCGACGATGAGCGCCGCGTCGACGCCGCTCTCCTCCGCGGCACGCTCGGGCGTCCACGCCGCGGCCTCGGCGAGGAACTCGTCCGCGCCGTCGAGGTGCTCGGCGATGAAGGCCCGGTCGAGCATGCCGTCGCGCGCGATCACGTGGATGATCCCCATGAGCAGGGCGAGGTCGCCGCCGGGCCGCACCGGCAGGTGCCAGGTCGCCGCGCGCACGGTGGCGCTCCGGCGCGGGTCGATCACCGTGACGCCGCCGCCCGACGCGATCCGGTCGGCGATGCGGCCCCAGAGGATCGGGTGGCATGCGGCGGCGTTGGTGCCCAGCAGCAGCATGTGGTCCGCCGTGTCGACGTCGGCGTAGCCCGGAGGCGGGCCGTCGAACCCGAACGTCTCGCGGTACCCGACGACGGCGGAGCTCATGCACAGGCGCGAGTTCGAGTCGACGGTGTTGGTGCCGATCACGCCCTTCGCGAGCTTGTTGACGGCGTAGTAGTCCTCGGTGAGGAGCTGGCCCGAGATGTAGAAGCCGATCGCCTGCGGACCGTGCTCGTCGCGGATCGCGCGCAGGCGCGCGCCGATCTCGCTCGTCGCCGCATCCCAGGTGATCTCGGCCGTCGGCCCGCGGCGCTGATCGCGCCGGCGAGGCGTGGTCGCGCGGGCACGGTGGTGCGCCGCCGACGGCATCTCGAGCGGCTTGCGGCAGGTGCGGCCGCGGTTCACGGGATGGTCGTCGTCACCGCGGACGCCGACGAGCTTGCCCGCCTCGACGGTCGCGATGACTCCGCAGCCGACCCCGCAGTACGGGCAGGTCGAGCGGACCTCTGTCGGGCCGCTGCTCAAGCTGCGCCCACGAGCCGGACCCACAGGTCGGTGCCGTCGACGTACACCTCGTGGACCGACACGGACTCGCCCTCGTGCCCCATCACCTCGCCGGTGCCCAGGTCGATCCGGCGGTCGTGGAGCGGGCACGTGACGCAGCCGTCGGCGACGAGCCCGTCCTGCAGCGGGCCGCGCTTGTGCGGGCACTCCGCGTCGATCGCCGCGAACCCGTCGAGGAGCCGGAACACGGCGACCTTGCGGCCCTCGATCGTCGTGCGTCGACCCTCGAGCTCGGGGAGGTCGTCGACGGTGCCCACCTTCACCCAGCCGGCACTGGCGAGGTCGGTGGCGGCGAGGGCGATGTCGGTGGGGATCATCGGTCGTTGCTCCCGTCGGTCGGGTCGGAGTAGGTGATCGCGAGGGTCGCGGAGCCGGCGGCCAGCACCGGCTCGGCCGCGCTCGACGCCGGCGCTTCGGCCTCGTCGCCCGCCATCGGGGCGAAGCCGAACACGGGCGCCTCGGTGTCGAGCTCGGAGAACTGGTTCGCGACGACCGGCTTGCGGCGCTCGAGCCACGGGTCGCGGATCGCTGCGGCCTGCGCGAGGTGGAACCGCTCGCGCAGCGCGGCGCCGCGCTCCTCGTCGAACACGACGGCCTGCACGGCCTCCAGGCCCATGCGCTCCATGTAGGTGTAGGTGCGCTCCTTGTACTCCGCGGTCTCGCGGTAGTACTGCAGGAAGGTGATCGACGCGGCGATCGCCTCGTCCTTGTCGCCCACGGTGCAGAGCAGGTCGCCCTTGCGCACCTCGGTGCCGCCAGCGCCGCCGACGTACACCTCCCAGCCGCCCTCGATCGCGACGAGCCCGATGTCCTTGATGTAGGCCTCGGCGCAGTTGCGCGGGCACCCCGTCACCCCGAGCTTCACCTTCGCCGGCGTGTAGAGGCCCTCGAGCATCCCCTCGATCTCGATGCCGGTGCCCATCGAGTCGTCCAGGCCGAAGCGGCAGTGGTCGGAGCCGACGCAGGTCTTCACCGTGCGCACCGACTTGGCGTACGCCATGCCCGAGGCCATCCCGAGGTCCTCCCAGATCGCGGGGAGGTCCTCCTTCTTCACGCCGAGCAGGTCGATCCGCTGGCCGCCCGTGACCTTGATGGTCTGGATGTCGTACTTGTCGGCGGCGTCGGCGATGCGGCGCAGCTCGTCGGAGGTCGTCTTGCCACCCTTCATCCGCGGCACGACCGAGAACGTCCCGTCCTTCTGGATGTTCCCGTGGACGCGGTCGTTGATGTACCGGGCGTGGCGCTCCTCGCGGTGGCGGTTGCCGTTGATCTCCGAGACGAGGTACGCGAGGCCCGGGTTGCAGCCGCCGCACTCGCGGCCGGTGCCGCAGGCCGCGGCGACCTCGCTGACCGACTCCAGTCCCTGGGCGCGGATCTGGCCGGCGATGTCCTCACGGGTCTGCTTGAGGCAGGCGCAGAGGTACGTGTTCTCGTCGACGTTGCCGCCACGGACGTCGAGGAGGATCTCCTTCACCAGCGGCTTGCACGTGCCGCAGCCGGCGCCGGCGCGGGTGCGGGCGACCACCTCGGCGGTGGAGCCGAGGTCGTGGTCCTGGATGGCCTGGACGATCTCGCCCTTGCAGACGCCGTTGCAGTTGCACACCTGCGCGGTGTCGGGCAGGTCGGCGGCGCTGGCCTGGCTGGCCTCGGCGAGCAGGGCGAGGGCATCGTCGACCTCGTGGCCGGTGCGCACCTTGTCGAGCAGCAGCTCGTGGCCCTTGATGTCTCCCATGAGGACTGCGCCGACGAGCTTGCCCTCCTGGACGACGAGCTTGCGGTAGCTGCGGGCCTCGCGGTCCTCGACCGTCGCGCCCGACCCCTCGGCGGCTCCGATCGAGACGAGATCGACCCCCATGATCTTCAGCTTGGCGCTCAGGATCGAGCCGGTGTACGCAGCCTCGGGCCCGTCGAGCACCGCCTCGGCGCACACCTGCGTCTGGTCGTGGATCGGGGCCACGATGCCGTAGACCATCCCGCGGTGCTCGGCGCACTCGCCGACCGCGAACACGTCCGGGGCGCTCGTCTGCAGGCGGTCGTCGACGACGATGCCGCGCCCCACCTCGAGGCCGGCGGCCTTCGCGAGGTCGGTGCGGGACTTGATGCCGATCGCCATCACGACGAGGTCGGCGTCGAGCGTGGTGCCGTCGGCGAAGTCGAGGCCCGTGACGTGCCCGTCGACCCCGCGCATGCGGGTCGTCGACTTCTCGAGCAGCACCTCGACGCCGAGCTCCTCCATGGCCGGGGCGAGCAGCGCGGCGGCGTTCGCGTCGAGCTGGCGCTCCATCAGGCGGTCCATGAGGTGGACGACCGTCACGGTCGCGCCGCGCGCGGCGATGCCACGGGCGGCCTCGAGGCCGAGCAGCCCACCGCCGATGACGGCCGCCGGACGACCGGCGTCGGCCGAGGCCTGGATCGTGGCGCAGTCCTCGGGGCTGCGGAAGGCGACGACGCCCTCCTGGTCGATCCCCGGGATCGGCGGCATCAGGGCGTCGCTGCCGGTCGCGAGGATGCAGCGATCCCAGGCGATCTCGATGCCGCTGCTCGTGCGGGCGGTATGACCCACGGGATCGAGCTCGGTGACGCGTTCACCGACCAGCAGCTCGACCCCGTGGTCCTCGTACCAGGTGCCCGGGCGAAGCTGGAGCTCGTCGACGCTGCCGTCGATGAGGAGGTGCGAGAGCGACACGCGGTCCCACGGCAGGCGCGGCTCCTCGCAGACCATCGTGATCCGTGCGGTCGCGTCGCGGTCGCGGAGCGCCTCGACGACGGACTGCGCGGCGATGCCGCCGCCGACGACCAGGATCTTCCGGGCGCCGGAGGGCGAGGCGCCTGTGGGGTTGGGCGTGGCTGGCATGGGGCTCTTCCGGGCGGTGGTCTGGAGATCTCGTCATGGCCCGTTCACGGGGCCGAAATGCGCTGGTAACACAAGCTACGAGCGGTGATTCGAAGGTGCCGATCGGGGATGTGCGCTGGCTTGTCCAGACGGCCAAACGGAACTGTCCGGAGGGCGAACGAGTGCGGGGACGAGCACAAGGAAGTCCTGCAAAATAGGCACTTCCCGACCGGTGGAGGGGCGACCGAGCGCCCCGGAGGGAAACACTTGTTCAACCGCCCGAAACATTCGCGGCCGCCGCACGGGGGCGGGGCCCGGTCGGGCGGTGCCGGCGACGCGCCTCGCCGCTCGGATTGCTTGCCGAGGGCCGTATCGTTGCGGGGAGTGCACCGCGAACCCGCAGCCCCGGTGGCCCTGCCACTCCACGCTCCCGCGCCCCTCGCCGACCCGCCGCCTGCCGGCCTCGTCGACCAGCACGGCCGCGTCGCGCGTGACCTGCGCATCTCGCTCACCGACCGCTGCAATCTGCGGTGCGGCTACTGCATGCCCGCCGAGGGGCTGCCGTGGCAGCCGCGCGAGCACCACCTCTCGAACGACGAGCTCCTCCGTCTCGTGCGGATTCTGGCCGGTCTCGGCGTCGCCAGCGTGCGGCTCACCGGCGGCGAGCCGCTGCTCCGACGCGACCTGCCCGAGTTGCTGGGGGCGCTCCATGCGGTCGAGGGCATCGAGGACATCGCCCTGACCACGAACGGCGTGCTCCTGGCGAAGCAGGCAGCGGCGCTGGCAGCGGCCGGCGGTGCGCGGCTGAACGTCTCGCTCGACACCGCCGACCGCGAGGGCTTCCGCGCGATCACGCGCCGTGACGATCTCCGGCGCGTGCTCGACGGCCTCGTCGAAGCGCGCCGCCACCCCGAGCTGGGCCCGATCAAGATCAACGCGGTCGCGATGCGCGGGGTGACCGAGGGTGCGCTCGACGGGCTCCTCGCCGTCGCAGCCTCGGTGGACGCGGAGCTGCGGTTCATCGAGCCGATGCCGCTCGACGCCCAGCACGAGTGGACGCCGGACGACGGCCTCACGGGGGCCGAGCTGCGAGGCCTCCTGGCGGCGCGCGGCGAGCTGCACGTGCTGCCGGCCCCGCCGTCCTCGACCGCCCGGCGGTTCGAGATCGGCGCCGGCGGCCAGGTCGTCGGCTTCATCTCCTCGGTCTCCGAGCCGTTCTGCGGGAGCTGCGACCGGCTCAGGCTCACCGCCGACGGTCAGCTCCGCTCCTGTCTCTTCTCGCACGAGGAGGGCGACCTGCGCGTGCTCCTGCGCGGTGGCGCGACCGATGCCGAGCTCGCCGATCAGATCGCCGACACCGTCTGGCGCAAGCCGAAGGGCCACGGGATCGACGAGCCCGGGTTCGAGCCGCCGCAGCGGCCGATGAGCGCGATCGGCGGCTAGTCCGTCGGGCCGGAGCCGGCCGCGAGCTGGCGCTCGGCGGCAGCCAGCGTGGCCGGGTCGTTCACGTTCAGCAGGGCACGCTCGGCCCCGGCGCCCGGCGCCAGGGTCGACAGGTCGAGCACGGCGGCGCCGAGGGCGGTGAGCGTGGTCAGCGCGCGGGCGCCGGCGTCGGCGGCGGCGTCGAGACCGTCGGCGAGCTCGGGCTCGACGCGGGCCACGAGGGCTGCCGGCCGTCCCGCGACGCCGAGCACGGCGCTCGCCGGTGCGCAGGCCAGGCCGGTGACGGCGCCCACAGGGAGGAAGGGGAGGTCGACCGGCAGCACGACGACCGGCGCGCGGGCACGTCGCACCGCCGCCGCGATCCCGCGCAGTGGATGGGGGGAGGCCGCCTGGGTGGGCTCGGTCCACACGGCAGCCGCCATGGTCAGCTGCGGGAGCGCGGTGCCGGCGCGCACCGCCACCACCGGATCGAGGCCGGCCCGGGCGACGAGCGTGATGGCGCGATCGAGGAGGGAGCAGCCCCCGAGCAGCGCGCCGGCCTTGCCACCCGGCATGCGGCGGCTCGCCCCGCCGGCCACGATCACGCCGAGCCGCGCAGGGGCGCTCATCGACAGCCTCCGTGCGCCACCGTGCAAGGCTGTCGGGCATGAGCCGCGCGCCCGAGCCGACCGACGCAGGCAGCCCGCCGCCGACCGTGCCCCCCAAGCCCGGTGCGATCGATCCGCGCGATGCCTGGGCGCGCATCGCAGCGGAGGTCGAGCCGCTGGACGCCGAGCTGGTGCCCGTCGCGCAGGCGGCGGGTCGCTGGGCGGCCAGCGATCTCCTCGCCGCGCTCTCGCTCCCGCAC
Organism: Patulibacter minatonensis; assembly: GCA_036946195.1. GTDB lineage: Bacteria > Actinomycetota > Thermoleophilia > Solirubrobacterales > Solirubrobacteraceae > JAGIBJ01. The sequence goes on from JAQIJQ010000014.1 coordinate 21,115, forward strand.
GACACGAACTCCGCGATGGACGGCTTCGTCGGCCGAGCTGCCGAGCTGCCGCTCGCGGCCGCGCCGATCGTCGGCGAGAGCCGCGCGGGCGTGCCCTTCGAGGGTGAGGTCCCCGCGGGCTCCGTCGTGCGGATCGCCACCGGCGCTGCGCTGCCCGCCGGGCTCGACGCCGTCGTGCCGATCGAGCTCGCCGAGGTGGACGAGGCCGCGCAGACGGCCCGGTTGCCGGCCGCGAACGTCGGCGCGCACCTCCGTCACGCCGGCGAGGACGTGCGCGCGGGCGAGCTGCTCGTGCCGGCCGGGACCCGGCTGGCGGCGAACCACCTCGTCGCACTTGCGGCGGCGGGCGTGGCCCGGGTGCCGTGCGTGCGGCGTCCGGTCGTCAGCCTCGTGGTCACGGGCGACGAGGTCGTCCCGCCCGGCACCGTGCCGGCCCGCGGGCAGGTGATCGACGTGCACGGGACCGCGCTGCCGGTGCTGATCGAGGCCTCGGGCGGCGAGGTCGGCGAGATCCACCATGCGACCGATGGTGTCACCGACCTCGGCGCTGTGCTCGATGCGCTCGCCCCCTGCGACGTGGTGGTCGTGACCGGCGGCCTCTCCGTCGGTCGCCACGACCACACTCGGCCCGCCTTCGCCGCCCGCGGGGTGGAACTGCTCGTCGAACGGCTCCTGATGCGCCCCGGTCAGCCGACGGCCGTCGGCCGTACCGCGGGGCGCCTGTGGTTCGGGCTCCCCGGCAACCCCGTCTCCGCCTACGTCGTCGCGACGCTCCTGCTCACCCCGGCGCTGCGCGCGCTCGCCGGCGATCCCCACGCGGCGATCGTCCCCGGCCGCGCCCGCCTGCGCAACGCGGTCCGTCCCGATCCACGCCGCTGGCTCGCCCTCCGTGCCGAGCTGCAGACCGCCGACGCCCACCACGAGGTAGTGCTCCTCGACGGCCAGGCCTCGCACATGATGGGCGATCTCGCCCGCGCCGACCGCCTGGCGCTCCTGCCGCCCGGTGAGGCCGAGTTGGAGCCCGGTGACGAGGTGGCGGTCGTCGCGCTTCCGGGCCGCTGAGCGACGCGCCACCACTCATCTACGCTGTCGCGATGCCCGACGAGCCGACCGGAGCGACCATCGCGATCACGCTGCGCCTCTTCGCGCAGCTGCGGGTGTCGGCGGGCGCGGCGACGATCGAGCGCCGCGTGGCCGCCGGATCGACCGCGGGCGACGTGGCACGCGCCGTGCTCACGGAGCTCGGCCTCGCCGAGATGGCCGGCCGGATCGTGCTCTCGGTCAACGCCGACTACTCCCGGCCCGGCGACGTGCTCCAGGAGGGCGACTGGCTCTCGCTCGTGCCGCCCGTCAGCGGCGGCGGGCCCGTGGTCGACGTGCAGGTGGGGGAGGCCCCGCTCGACGTGAACGCCGCGCTGGCCGCCGTGGCCGATCCGGCCGCGGGTGGCACCGTCGTGTTCCAGGGCACCCCGAGGGAGGTCGACGCCCTCGACTTCGAGGCGCACGACGAGCTCGCGCGCACGGAGCTCGCCCGCATCGGCGCCGATCTCGTCGCCCGTCACGGACTCGTGGCCATCGCACTGCACCACCGCCTCGGCCGCGTGCCGGCGACCGAGGCCGCGATCGTCGTGGTCGCCGCTGCACCGCGGCGCGGCGCGGCGTTCGAGGCCGCGCGCGAGGCCCTCGATGAGGTCAAGCGGCGCGTCCCGATCTGGAAGGCCGAGGTGGTCGGGGGCAGCTCCGAGCTCGTCGAGGGACAGGTCGTGCAGGGCGTGCCGACCCTCGCGTCACCGGGCTCGGTCCGGGCGGGCGACGCGGAGGGCGGCGGGTCGCCACCCCGGCTCACCCACCTCGCAGCCGATGGTTCGGCCAGGATGGTCGACGTCACGGACAAGGCCGTCACGGATCGTCTCGCACGCGCCGTGGCGACGGTGCGGGTGTCGCCCGAGACCGCACGGCTCGTCGCCGACGGGAGCGGCCCGAAGGGCGAGGTCCTCGCCACCGCGCGCCTCGCGGGGGTGCTCGCGGCCAAGCGCACCGCCGAGCTCGTGCCGCTCGCCCACCCGCTGCCGCTCACGAAGATCGACGTGCAGGCGCAGGTCGACGTCTCTGCCGGGCTGGTCCGCCTCGAGGGGCACGCCCGCACCACCGGCAAGACGGGCGTGGAGATCGAGGCCCTCACCGCCGTGCTGATCGCCGCGCTCACCGTGTACGACATGGTCAAGGCGGTCGAGCGCCGTGCCGTCATCGAGGGCGTGCAGGTGACCGAGAAGGCCGGCGGGCGCCACGACTTCACCGCCGACGCTCCACCGTCAGCGCCGCACGGGGCCGTACCGGCCGGCGGTGGCGAGGCCCGGCACCATCCCGAGCCTCGCGCCCTGCGGGTCGGGGCCGTGCACGTCTCGACGACTCGCACGAAGGGCGTGCGCCCCGACCGGTCCCGCGCCGCACTCGACGAGTTCTGCGCCCGCACCGGCTGGGCCGTGGTCCACGACGCGATGGTCACCGACGACCGCCTGGAGGTCGCCGCGGCGATCCGGGCGGCGGCGGCCGTCCCCGGCGTCGAGCTCGTCCTCACCCTCGGTGGCACCGGCCTCACGAGCGACGACGTCACCCCGGAGGCGACCCTCGACGTGGTCGAGCGCGAGATCCCCGGGCTCGGTGAGGCGCTGCGCGCCGTGTCGCGCGAGGTGACGCCGCTCGGTGCGCTCAGCCGCGCGACGGCCGGATCCGTCGGCGCCGTTCTGATCGTCAACCTGCCCGGTTCGCCCAAGGCGCTCGGCGAGCTGGAATCCCTGCTCACCGCCGTTTTGCCCCATGCGGTGTCGCAGGTGCGGCGGGGTCACGCAGCCGCCTCCGGTGCCTAGCGATCGCACCGGACGGCCCTTTCGCGAAGAGGGTTGCTACATTTCCTCGTCACATGCCGACCACGAGCCAGCTCGTCCGCAAGGGCCGCCAAGACAAGCCGCGTAAGCTCGCTACCCCGGGCCTCAAGTCCGGCAAGGGTGCGAAGAAGAAGGTTGCTGCCCCGCAGCGCCGCGGTGTCTGCACCCGCGTGTACACGACCACCCCGAAGAAGCCGAACTCCGCACTGCGGAAGGTGGCGCGTGTTCGCGTCTCCAGCGGCATCGAGGTCACGGCGTACATCCCGGGCGAGGGCCACAACCTGCAGGAGCACTCCGTCGTGCTCGTGCGCGGTGGTCGTGTGAAGGATCTCCCGGGCGTTCGCTACAAGGTCGTTCGTGGCACGCTCGACGCCGCCGGTGTTTCGGACCGCAAGCAGGCCCGTTCGCAGTACGGCGTGAAGAAGAAGTAGCCAGGTACCATGCCCCGCCGCGCAGCAGCCCAGATCCGGCCGATCGAGCCGGACTCCGTCTACCGTTCCCGTGTCGTCACGCAGGTCGTGAACCGCGTGATGCTCGATGGCAAGAAGTCCACGGCCGAGAAGATCGTGTACGACGCCCTCGACCTCCTCGCCCAGCGCACGGGCGGCGACCCGATCGAGCAGCTCGAGCTCTCGCTCACCGAGCTCACCCCGCAGCTCGAGGTCCGCTCCCGCCGTGTCGGTGGTGCGACCTACCAGGTCCCGGTCGAGGTTCCGCAGCGTCGCTCGCGCACCCTCGCCGTCCGCTGGCTCGTCGAGTTCGCCCGTCAGCGCCGCGAGCGCACGATGGCCGAGCGCCTCGCCGGCGAGCTCCTCGATGCGCAGCAGCACCAGGGTGGTGCCTACAAGCGCAAGGACGACATCTTCCGCATGGCGCAGGCCAACAAGGCCTTCGCCCACTACCGCTGGTAGTGACGCGTTCGGCGCTCCTCCGAGCGTCGTGCACTTCAGCGGCGCGCTCCCGGCTCGTTCCGGGGGCGCGCCGTCTGCGTTTCCGGGCGCCACGACACCCGGGCTATGCTGTGAAGTGCTGGTAACACGGCGCCGCACCGCGGTCGCCCGTGGAGCCCCGATCCGACGGGTGGTTGTATAGTCACCCGGCGCGCCGCTCTCGCGCGCGTCGCTTGCCCTGTCGGCATCTCCCGTGGGCTCGCTCGGATTCCGTCCACGGAAGCCGAATGGTCGCCGCCCCTGACCGGGCGCCGTACAACAGCCCCCGCCTCCTCTTCCAAACAGGCCACCTCTCACGCCCATGCCTCGCGAATTCACACTCGAGAAGACCCGCAACATCGGGATCATGGCTCACGTCGACGCCGGCAAGACGACGACGACCGAGCGCATCCTCTTCTACACCGGTCGCAACTACAAGATCGGTGAGGTCCACGACGGCGGCGCCACCATGGACTGGATGGAGCAGGAGCAGGAGCGTGGCATCACGATCACCTCCGCTGCGACGACCGCCCAGTGGAACGACCACCGCATCAACATCATCGACACGCCGGGGCACGTCGACTTCACCGTCGAGGTCCAGCGCTCGCTGCGCGTGCTCGACGGCTCCGTCGCGGTGTTCGACTCGGTCGCCGGTGTCGAGCCGCAGTCCGAGACGGTGTGGCGCCAGGCCAACGACTACGGCGTGCCGCGCATCGCCTACGTCAACAAGATGGACCGCACGGGTGCCGACTTCACCATGTCGGTCCAGACGATGATCGACCGCCTCGGCGCGAACGCGATCCCGATCCAGCTGCCGATCGGTGCCGAGGGCGACTTCGCCGGCATCATCGACCTCGTCGAGTTCAAGGCGATCTACTACCGCGACGACCTGGGCAAGGACGTCGACATCGTCGACATCCCGGAGGACCTCCTCCCGGAGGCCGAAGAGGCGCGCGAGAAGCTGCTCGACGCCGTCGCCGACCACAACGACGAGGTCATGGAGCTCCACCTCGAGGGTGAGGACATCCCGGTCGACCTCCTCAAGAAGGCCATCCGCGCCGCGACGATCGACCTCTCGATCAACCCGGTCCTCTGCGGCTCCTCGTTCAAGAACAAGGGCGTCCAGCCCCTGCTCGACGCCGTGGTCGACTACCTCCCGAGCCCGCTCGACGTGCCCGCGATCAAGGGCTTCAACGTCACGAAGACCGGCGAGCAGGAGGACGAGACCGAGCGTCCGAGCTCCGACGACGAGCCGTTCGCCGCCATCGGCTTCAAGATCATGACCGACCCGCACGTCGGTTCGCTCACGTTCTTCCGCGTGTACTCCGGCACCCTGAACAAGGGTGACTCGGTGCTGAACCCGCGCACGGGCAAGACCGAGCGCATCGGCCGCATCCTCGAGATGCACGCCAACGACCGCAAGGACATCGACAAGGTGTACGCCGGCGACATCGCCGCGGCCGTGGGTCTCAAGAACGTCGTCACCGGCGACACGCTCTGCGTGCAGTCGGCGCCCGTCGTGCTCGAGTCGATGAACTTCCCGGAGCCGGTCATCAAGGTGTCCGTCGAGCCGAAGACGAAGTCCGACCAGGAGAAGATGTCCATCGCCCTCGGCCGCCTGGCCCAGGAGGACCCGACCTTCCGCGTCGAGACCAACGAGGAGTCCGGCCAGACCGAGATCTCCGGCATGGGCGAGCTGCACCTCGAGGTGCTCGTCGACCGCATGAAGCGCGAGTTCAAGGTGGAGGCCAACGTCGGCCGCCCGCAGGTGAGCTACCGCGAGACGGTCAAGGGCAGCGCCAACAAGGTCGAGGGTCGCTTCGTGCGCCAGACCGGTGGCTCGGGTCAGTTCGGCATCGTGTACTTCGACGTCGAGCCGAACGTCGGCGAGGGCTTCGAGTTCGTCAACGCCACCAAGGGTGGTTCGGTGCCGAGCGAGTACATCAAGGCCGTCCGTCAGGGCGCCGAGGAGTCGATGGGCTCCGGCCCGCTCGCCGGCTACCCGCTGGTCGACGTGAAGTTCACGCTGATCGACGGCAAGTCGCACGACACCGACTCGTCCGAGATCGCCTTCAAGGTCGCCGGTACCCTCGGCGCCCAGGAGGGCGTGAAGCGCGCCAAGCCGACGCTGCTCGAGCCGATCTTCGCCGTCACCGTCGTCACGCCGGAGGACTACGTCGGCGATGTCATCGGTGACCTCTCCCGTCGTCGCGGTCGCGTCGAGGGGCAGGAGCGCCGTGGCAACGCGATCGAGATCGTCGCTCGTGTGCCGCTGTCGGAGATGTTCGGGTACGCCACCGACCTGCGCTCGATGTCGCAGGGTCGTGCCGCGTACACGATGCAGTTCGACTCGTACGACGAAGTCCCCAACAACGTGGCCGAGCAGGTCATCGGCGAGCGCCGCGGCGAAGCGGTCAACGCGTAAGCAATTTCGATAGGTTCCCGGGGTTGCCCGAGACCGGTCTTTAGAGGAGAAAAAAGTGGGTAAGGAGAAGTTCGAGCGCGGGAAGCCGCACGTCAACGTCGGCACCATCGGTCACGTCGACCATGGCAAGACCACGCTGACGGCTGCGATCACCAAGGTCCTTTCGGAGACCTACGGTGGTGGCGAGGCTCGCTCGTTCGCTGAGATCGACAACGCTCCGGAGGAGCGCGAGCGTGGCATCACCATCGCCACCTCGCACGTCGAGTACGAGTCGGAGAACCGTCACTACGCGCACGTCGACTGCCCGGGTCACGCCGACTACGTGAAGAACATGATCACGGGCGCTGCCCAGATGGACGGCGGCATCCTCGTGGTGTCGGCTCCGGATGGTCCGGCCCCGCAGACGCGTGAGCACATCCTGCTCGCCCGCCAGGTCGGCGTGCCGTACCTGGTCGTGTTCCTCAACAAGGCCGACATGGTCGACGACGAGGAGCTCATCGAGCTCGTCGAGGAAGAGGTCAAGGACCTCCTCAACGAGTACGACTTCCCGGGTGACGACACCCCGTTCATCGTCGGTTCGGCGCTCAAGGCGCTCGAGGGCGATCCGGAGTACACCGCGAAGATCGTCGAGCTGGGCGCTGCCCTCGACTCCTACATCCCGGAGCCGGAGCGCGACCTCGACAAGCCGTTCCTCATGCCGGTCGAGGACGTCTTCTCGATCACGGGCCGTGGCACCGTCGCCACCGGCCGTATCGAGCAGGGCATCATCAAGGGCGGCGAGGAAGTCGAGATCGTGGGCATTCGCCCGACGACCAAGACGACCATCACCGCCGTCGAGATGTTCCGCAAGACCCTCGACGAGGGTCGCGCAGGCGAGAACGTCGGCGCGCTGCTCCGTGGTACCAAGCGCGACGAGATCGAGCGCGGTCAGGTTCTGTGCAAGCCGGGTTCCATCACCCCGCACACGAAGTTCAAGGCCGAGGTCTACATCCTCAAGAAGGAGGAGGGTGGCCGTCACACGCCGTTCTTCACCGGCTACCGCCCGCAGTTCTACTTCCGCACGACGGACGTGACCGGCGTCGCCAACCTCCCCGAGGGCACCGAGATGGTCATGCCGGGCGACAACGTCACCATGACGATCGAGCTCATCCAGCCGATCGCCATGGACGCTGGTCTGCGCTTCGCCATCCGTGAGGGTGGCCGCACGGTCGGCTCCGGCATCGTGTCCGAGGTCGTCGAGTAGCACTCGAATCGGACGCCTAGGCCCGTGAGGGCCTAGGCAGACTGCACGCGAGGGCGCGGTCCGCTACAGTTGCGGACCGCGCCCTTCGTACGGAATGGCCCAGTTCCCTCCGTACAGCCCGCGCAGTTCGGCCCTCTCGCAGGGCCAACCCTCCGGGTGTCGCGCCCTTCGGTGCGGCCCCAGCGTGTCTCCCAGAGCCACGCGCGTTGTTTCTCAACACCAGCACCGAAGAGTTTCCCGCGCTCACCCGCGCCCGTCCTGAAGTAGTTAGCGCCCCATGGCCGCAGTTATCCAGAACAAGATCCGCATCCGCCTCAAGGCGTACGACCACCAGGCCATCGAGAACGCCGCGAAGGAGATCGTCGAAACGGCGACTCGCACCGGCGCCACCGTGGCAGGTCCTGTCCCGCTCCCGACCGAGAAGAACGTGTACTGCGTCATCCGGTCGCCGTTCAAGGACAAGGACTCCCGCGAGCACTTCGAGATCCGTACGCACAAGCGTCTGATCGACATCCACCAGCCGACCCCCAAGACGGTCGACAGCCTGCAGCGCCTGGATCACCTTCCGCGCGGCGTCGACATCGAGATCCGCATCTGATCATGGCCGCGATTCTTGCCAAGAAGCTGGGGATGACCCAGCTGTTCCAGGAAGACGGCTCCGTCGCACGCGTCACGGTCCTCGAGGCCGGTCCGTGCCCGGTGACCGCCGTCCGTACCTCCGACAAGGACGGCTACGACGCCGTTCAGCTCGCGTACGGCGCCATCAAGGAAAAGAACCTGTCCAAGGCCGAGCGCGGCCACCTCGCGAAGGCCGACGCCGGCGCCCTGCGCCACCTCGTCGAGTTCCGCAACGAGGGTGAGGGCCTGAACCTCGGCGACACCGTCACGGTGGAGTCGTTCGAGGTCGGCGCGAAGCTCAAGGTCGCTGGTGTGTCCAAGGGCAAGGGCTTCCAGGGCACCGTCAAGCGCCACGGCTTCAGCCGCGGCCCGGTGACCCACGGCTCGCACAACGTCCGTGCCCCTGGCTCCATCGGTGCGTCGGCCTGGCCGGCCCGCGTGATGAAGGGCATTCGTGGCCCGGGCCAGATGGGCAACAAGCGCGTCACGCAGCGCGGCCTCACGGTCGTCCGCGTCGACGCTGATCGCAACCTGCTGCTGGTCCAGGGCTCCGTCCCCGGCCCGAAGAACGGTCTCGTGGAGGTCCGCACCGATGCCTGACGCTCCGATCCTCGGCGGCAAGGGCACCGTCTCGCTCGACGAGGCGGTCTTCTCCGCTCCCTTCCACCCGTCGCTGGTCCATGAGGCCGTGCGCGCCGAGCAGGCCGCACGTCGTCAGGGCACGCACGCGAGCCGCAACCGCGCGCTCATCCGTGGCGGTGGCATCAAGCCGTTCCGCCAGAAGGGCACCGGCCGCGCACGTCAGGGTTCGACCCGCGCTCCGCAGCACACTGGTGGTGCCGCGGTGTTCGGTCCGAGCCCGCGCAGCTACACCTTCAAGATCAACCGCAAGGAGCGCGCCGCCGCACTGCGCAGCGCGCTCTCCGTCCACGGTGCCCGTGGTTCGGTCGCGGTGTTCGACCCGGCCCCGTTCGGCGACAAGCCGTCGACCAAGGCCGGCCTCGGGCTCCTCTCCAGCTGGGACCGCAAGGGCGCAACGCTCCTGGTCCTGACCGATGAGCAGGAGCTCGTGTCCCGTTCGTTCCGGAACCTCGAGAAGACCCGCGTGCTGCCGGTCAGCCAGGTCGGCGTCGCCGATCTGATCCGTGCTGCGAACCTGGTGCTGAGCCAGGACGCGCTGGATGCCCTCACGGCTCGCGCCTCGCGCGTTCCCCGTAGCCAGGGAGCAGGTGCGTGATGGACGCGACCCAGGTGCTCATCCGTCCGATCATCTCGGAGAAGTCGTACGTGCTCGCCGTCGCGGGCAACAAGTACACGTTCCGCATCCACCCGGATGCCCACAAGATCCAGGTCCGCCAGGCCGTCGAAGAGCTCTTCGACGTGGCCGTCCTCGACGTTCGCACGGCGACCGTCAAGGGCAAGCCGAAGCGCCGTGGCCTCGTGCGCGGTCGTACGCGCAACTGGAAGAAGGCCATCGTGACCGTCGCCCCCGGGCAGACGATCCCGGTCTTCGAGGGTCTGCAGGGGCTGGAGGACTAACCCATGGCCGTTCGTAAGCCCAAGCCGACGAGCCCGGGTCTCCGGTTCGTCACGTACTCCGACTTCGCCGAGATCACGAAGGTCGGTCCGGAGAAGACCCTCACCGAGGGTCTCAAGAAGTCCGGTGGCCGCAACAACTACGGCCGCAAGACCTCGCGTCACCGCGGTGGCGGCGCCAAGCGCCTCTACCGTCGGATCGACTTCGCTCGCCGCAAGGACGGCATCGAGGCCACCGTGCACTCGATCGAGTACGACCCGAACCGCACCGCGAACATCGCCCTCCTGCACTACGCGGACGGCGAGAAGCGCTACATCCTGGCTCCGGCGCGCCTGAAGGTCGGCGACAAGCTGAACTCCGGCCCCGGTTCGGACATCCGCATCGGCAACGCCCTCGAGCTCGGTCAGATGCCGACGGGTACCGTCGTCCACAACGTCGAGCTCCAGCCCGGCCGTGGTGGTCAGCTCGGTCGCTCGGCCGGCACGTCCATCCAGCTCATGGCGAAGGACAACGGCATGGCCACGCTGCGCCTGCCGTCCGGCGAGATGCGCCTGGTGAAGGACACCTGCCGCGCCACCATCGGCGTGATCGGGAACGCCGAGCACCAGAACATCAAGATCGGCAAGGCCGGTCGCAAGCGTCACATGGGCGTCCGCCCGCAGACGCGCGGTACCGCCATGAACCCGGTCGACCACCCGCACGGTGGTGGCGAGGGCTCGACGACCCCGGGTCGTCACCCCGTCACCCCGTGGGGCAAGCCGACGCTGGGCTACCGCACGCGTAAGAAGAACAAGGCCTCGGACGCCATGATCGTCCGCGGTCGTAAGCGAGGGAACAAGCGATGAGTCGCTCTTCCAAGAAGGGCCCCTGGGTCGAAGACCGACTCTTCGCCCGGGTCGAGGCTCAGAACGAGTCCGGCAAGCGCTCGGTCATCAAGACCTGGTCGCGCGCCTCGACGATCTTCCCCGAGTTCGTCGGTCACACGATCGCCGTTCACGACGGACGCAAGCACGTCCCGGTCTTCGTGAACGAGTCGATGGTCGGCCACAAGCTCGGTGAGTTCGCACCCACCCGTACGTTCAAGGGCCACGCCGGCTCCGGGAAGGTTCGTTGATGACTGACGAGACGAACGAGCCGGCCGAGCCGGAGACCAAGCAGGACCCCGCGCCGTCCGAAGAAGGGCAGGCGACGAAGGCTGCGCCCGCCAAGAAGGCCCCGGCGAAGAAGCCGGCTGCCAAGGCTGCCGCTGCGAAGGCCGACGACGCCGAGGGCGATGCCCCGGCGAAGAAGGCTCCTGCCAAGAAGGCCCCGGCCAAGAAGGCTCCTGCCAAGACCGCTGCCGCAGCGAAGGCCGACGAGGCCGCCGCTGAGGACGCTCCGGCCAAGAAGGCTCCGGCCCGTCGCCAGCCCGCCGCCAAGAAGGCGGAGGCTGCGAAGGCCGACGACGCCAAGGCTGCACCGGCGCCCCGCCCGACCCGCTCCCGCCGCCAGGCGAAGCCGGCCGAGGCGATCACCGTCCGCGCCCACGCGAAGTTCATCCGCTCGTCGGCCCGCAAGGCCCGACTGGTGTGCGACCACATCCGTGAGCAGGACGTCGTCCGGGCACGCGCCATCCTCGAGCACTCGCCGCGCGCGGTCGCCCGTGACTGGAGCAAGCTCCTCGAGTCGGCCGTCGCCAACGCCGAGCACAACCACGCCCTCGACGCCGAGGACCTGAAGATCGTCGCCGTGTACGCCGACGAAGGTCCGACGCTCAAGCGCTTCCAGCCCCGTGCGCAGGGACGCGCCTTCCGCATCCGGAAGCGCACCAGCCACCTCACGATCCTCCTCGGATCCAAGGAGTAACCGTGGGTCAGAAAGTTCACCCCGAGTCCCTTCGCGTCGGCTACATCCACGACTGGCGCTCCACCTGGTTCAACGAGCGTCAGTTCGCGGACTGGCTCGAAGAGGACATCCGCATCCGTCGGCACATCAACGCCAAGCTCGCGCACGCGGGCCTGTCGGACATCCTGATCCGCAAGAACGCGCAGGAAGTCGAAGTCGACATCAACACGGCCCGCCCCGGCATCGTGATCGGCAAGTCCGGTTCCGAGGTCGACGCGCTGCGCCGTGAGCTGCACACCCTCACCGCCAAGTCGGTGAAGGTCAACATCCTCGAGATCAAGCGCCCGGAGCTCGACGCGAAGCTGGTCAGCCAGTCCATCGCCGAGCAGCTCCAGAACCGCGTGGCGTTCCGCCGCGCGATGAAGCGCGCCCTCCAGAGCGCGATCCGCTCGGGCGCCAAGGGCTGCAAGATCCAGGTTTCCGGTCGCCTCGGCGGTTCGGAGATGGCTCGTACCGAGGCCTACAGCGAGGGTCGCGTGCCGCTGCACACGCTGCGCGCCGACATCGACTACGGCTTCTACGAGGCCCGCACGACCTTCGGCCGCATCGGCGTGAAGGTCTGGATCAACAAGGGCGAGATCATGCCGGAGGGCTACACGCACTCCGACCTCACCGACCTCGACGCGCCGTCGCCGGCGGGTCGCCAGGACGACCGCGGTGGCCGCGGTGACCGTGGTGACCGTGGGCGCGGCGGCCCGGGTGGCCGCGGTCGCGGTCCGGGCGGTCCGGGCCGTGGTGGTCCGGGCGGCGGGCGTGGTCCCGGTGGCCGTGGTCCGGGTGGCCCCGGCGGCGGTCGTGGCCCGGGTGGCCGCGGTCCCGGTGGTCCCGGTCGTGGTCCGGGCGGCGGTGGCCGTCCCGGCGGCGGTGGTCGTCCCGGTGGCCCGGGTCGTGGCCCGGCCGGAGGTGGTCGTTAATGCTCGCTCCCAAGCGCGTCAAGCACCGCAAGGTGCACCGCGGCCGTCGTGCCGGCTTCAGCCGTGGCCAGACCACGGTGCAGTTCGGCGAGTACGGCATCAAGGCCCTCGACGCCGGTTGGATCACCAACCGTCAGATCGAAGCCGCTCGTATTGCGATGACTCGCAAGATCAAGCGTGGCGGCAAGGTCTGGATCAACGTCTTCCCGGACAAGCCCTACACGAAGAAGCCGGCCGAGACCCGCATGGGTTCCGGTAAGGGTTCCCCCGAGGGTTGGGTCTGCGTCGTCAAGCCGGGCCGCGTCATGTTCGAGCTCTCCGGCGTGCCGGAGCCGCTCGCGCGTGAGGCCATGCGCCTGGCGGGTCACAAGCTGCCCGTCCGTACCAAGTTCGTCACCCGCGAAGGGAGTGATGTCTGATGGCGCGCGCCCATGAGCTGCGCGAGCTCGGCAACGACGAGCTCCAGACGCACATCGAGACGCAGCGCCGGGAGATCTTCGGCCTGCGCTTCCAGCACGCGACCGGTTCCCTCGAGGACACCTCCGCGCTGCGCACCGCCAAGCGTGAGCTTGCGCGTGCACTGACCGTCGCCCGTCAGCGGGCGACCACTTCGACCAACCCTGAGAACTGATGGCTGACGAGACCGAGACCCCCGAGGCCGTCGAGGAGACCCCGGCCGCCGAGGCCGCGGCTCCCGCCGAGCCCGAAGTCAAGCTCCCGCCGAAGGAGGCTCGCCGCCTCCGTCGCTCGACGCACTCCGGTGACCACAACCCGGCTCGTGACGCGCAGCAGCGTGACGAGGAGCGTCAGGAGCTCCGCAAGAAGAACGCTGCCGCGCGCAGCCGCCGCCGTGGACAGGAGCGCACCAAGCGCGTCAAGTCCGAGGTCGGCGGCACGCCGAAGCCGGAGCACGTCGAAGGGCGCAAGCTCGTCCGCCAGGGCGTCGTCACGTCGGCCAAGCCCGACAAGACGATCACCGTGCGGATCGACGTCGCTCGCCGGCACCGCAAGTACAAGAAGATCGTTCGCTCGTCGAGCAAGATCCACGTGCATGACGCCAACAACGAGGCGCACGAGGGCGATACCGTCCGCGTGATCGAGAGCCGCCCGCTCTCGGCGACCAAGCGCTGGAGCCTCGTCGAGATCGTGGAGCGTGCTCGATGATCCAGACTGAATCCCGCCTCAAGGTCGCCGACAACACCGGCGCCCGCGAGATCCTGTGCATCCGCGTGCACGGTGGCTCCAAGCGCCGCTACGCGTTCGTCGGTGACGTGATCACCGCGACCGTCAAGCAGGCGACGCCGAACGGCTCCGTGAAGAAGGGCGAGGTCGTCAAGGCCGTCGTCGTTCGCACGAAGAAGAGCTACGGCCGTGCCGACGGCACCGCCATCGGCTTCGACGAGAACGCGGCCGTGATCATCGACGGCAACAACAACCCGCGTGGCACGCGCATCTTCGGCCCTGTCGCTCGCGAGCTTCGCGACCGCAGCTTCATGAAGATCGTCTCGCTGGCTCCGGAGGTGCTCTGACCATGGCGCTCCGCATCAAGACCGACGACGAGGTCGTCGTGATCGCAGGCAAGGACAAGGGCAAGACCGGCAAGGTCCTGCGCGTCGAGTCCGCGTCCGATCGCGTCTACGTCGCCGGCATCAACATCCGCACGAAGCACGTCAAGCCGGCTCCCGGCTCGACGGAGCCCGGCGGCATCGTCAAGGAAGAAGCGCCCGTGCACGTCAGCAACGTGGCGCTGATCGATCCGAAGGACGGCAAGCCGACCCGCGTCCGCACCGAGGTGCGCGACGGCAACAAGGTCCGCGTCGCCGTGCGTTCGGGGGAGGTCATCTAATGGCCGCAGCAACCGCTCCCTCGCGCCTTCGCGCGCAGTACAACGAGACCATCCGGACGCAGCTCAAGGAGCAGTTCGGCTACTCCTCGATCATGCAGGTGCCGGTCATCGAGAAGGTGACCGTCAACATGGGTGTCGGCGAGGCGAAGCAGGATCGCAAGATCCTCGAGAACGCCACGCAGCAGCTCGCGCAGATCACGGGTCAGCAGCCGAACGTCCGCCGCGCCCGCAAGTCGATCGCATCGTTCAAGCTCCGTGACGGCATGGCCGTCGGCGTCGCGACCACCCTCCGTGGTGACCGCGCGTACGAGTTCATCGATCGCTTCATCAGCGTTGCGCTCCCGCGCATGCGCGACTTCCGCGGCCTCAAGCGCACGTCGTTCGACGGCCGTGGCAACTACTCGCTGGGCGTCAAGGAACAGATCATCTTCCCTGAGATCGACTACGACGCCGTGGACGCCATCCGCGGTCTCGACATCACGATCACGACGTCCGCCAACACCGACGCAGAGGCGCTGGCGCTCCTGGAGCTCCTGGGTCTGCCGTTCACGAAGGAGAACAGCTAGCATGGCGAAGACTTCTCAGCGCGTGCGGCAAGCCCGTGCGCCGAAGTACCAGGTTCGCGGGTACTCGCGTTGCCGCAAGTGCGGCCGCCCGCGCTCCGTCTACCGCAAGTTCGGCGTCTGCCGCGTTTGCCTGCGCGAGCTCGCTCACCGGGGAATGGTCCCCGGGATGACCAAGTCCTCGTGGTAACCCATGAGCTTTTCTGATCCCATTGCCGATCTCCTGACCCGTGTCCGCAACGCGATTCGCGCTGCGCACACGACCGTCGAGATCCCCAGTTCCAAGGTCAAGCTCGAGATCGTCCGCATCCTCCAGGAGCAGGGCTACATCGAGAGCCACGAGCTGATCCCGGCCAACGAGGACCGTCCGTACGGCCTCGTCCGGATCTCGCTCAAGTACACGACCGATCGTCGTTCGGCCATCTCCGGCCTGCGTCGCGTGTCCCGTCCGGGCCGCCGTCACTACGTCGGCGCCACGAACATCCCCAAGGTGTTCGGCGGCATGGGCACCGCGATCGTCTCCACGTCCCGCGGCGTCATGACGGGCCACGATGCCCGCAAGGCCGGCGTCGGTGGCGAGGTCCTCGCGGAGGTCTGGTAGCCATGAGCCGTATCGGTCGTCTTCCGGTTCCCGTCCCGAGCGGGGTCACCGTCACCATCGAGCCCGAGCTGGTCTCCGTGAAGGGGCCGCTCGGCGAGCTGTCCGAGCGCGTCGCGCTCGACATCGGCGTCGAGCAGCAGGGTGACGAGCTCATCGTCACCCGCCCGACGGACCGCGGCGAGCACCGTGCGCTGCACGGCCTCACCCGTTCGCTCCTCGCGAACATGGTCACGGGCGTCACCGCCGGTTTCCAGAAGGTCCTCGAGCTCCAGGGCGTCGGTTACCGCGCCCAGCTGAAGGGCACGGACCTCGAGCTGGCCCTCGGGTACTCGCACCCCGTTCCGGTCACGGCACCGGCGGGCATCGAGTTCGAGGTCCCGCAGCCCACGCGCATCATCGTCAAGGGCACCAGCAAGCAGCAGGTCGGCGAGATCGCCGCCTACATCCGTAAGCAGCGTCCGCCGGAGCCCTACAAGGGCAAGGGCATTCGCTATGAGGGCGAGCAGATCGTCCGGAAGGTCGGTAAGCGAGCATGAGTCTCGTCACGAAGGAGCAGCGCCGGCTCAAGCGCCAGCGCCGTGTCCGTGCGAAGGTGCACGGCACTGCGGAGCGTCCGCGCGTTTCGGTGCGCCGCACGAACCGCGGCATCTTCGCGCAGGTCATCGACGACGTGCGTGGTCACACGCTCACGTCCGTGTCCTGGACCGAGCCCGCCCTGCGTGAGCTCTCGGCCGCCGAAGGCGCGACCGAGGCCGGCAAGGTGCTCGCTGAGCGCGCGAAGTCCGCCGGCATCGAGGTCGTCGTGTTCGACCGCGGCGGTTACCAGTACCACGGTCGGGTCAAGGCGTTCGCCGAGGGTCTCCGTGAAGGAGGGCTGCAGCTGTGACCACCGTCACCGACCGCGCCGTGCGTCCGGAGGGCTACGACCTCCAGGAGCGCGTCGTCGAGATCAACCGCGTCGCGAAGGTCGTCAAGGGCGGCCGTCGCTTCAGCTTCACCGCGCTCGTCGTCGTCGGCGACGAGAAGGAAGTCGTCGGCATCGGCTACGGCAAGGCCAACGAGGTTCCGCTCGCGATCCAGAAGGGCGTCGAGCAGGCCAAGAAGAACCTGTTCAAGGTTCCCAAGCACGGCTCCACGATCACCCACCAGGTGCTCGGCGAGTTCAACTCGGGCAGCGTCCTCCTCAAGCCGGCCTCGGCCGGTACCGGCGTCATCGCCGGTGGTGGCGTCCGCGCCGTGCTCGAGCTCGCTGGCATCCACGACATCCTGAGCAAGTCGCTCGGTTCCCAGAACCCGATCAACCTCGTCAAGGCGACGATCGCCGGTCTCCGCGACCTGCGTACTCCGGTCGAGGTCGCGCAGCTGCGCGGCATCACGGTCGCCGAGGTGCTCGGTCTGTCGGCCGAGCAGCGTGGTCGCAACGGTGCCGAGGCTGACGCCGCGGCCGCCGCGACCGACGCTCCGGCTGCCGCCGAGGCCCCCGCCGAGGAGGCCGAGGCGGCCAAGAAGCCCGCCGCGAAGAAGGCCCCGGCCAAGAAGCCGGCAGCGAAGAAGGCTCCGGCCAAGAAGGCCGAGGAGGCTCCTGCAGAGGAGGCTCCGGCCGCCGAGGCCGCGCCCGCCGCCGAGGAAGCTTCGGCTGCTGCCGAGGCTCCCGCCGCCGAGGCCGAGACCCCCGCCGCGGAGTCCGCGGAGGAGAGCTCGTAATGCCGAAGATCACGCAGACCAAGTCGAAGATCGGGTCCAACAAGTCCCAGCTCGACACGCTCCGCTCGCTCGGACTCCGCAAGATCGGCCAGACCGTTGAGGTCTCGGACAACCCCCAGACGCGTGGCATGCTCCACAAGGTTCGCCACCTCATCCAGGTGCACGATGACTGACGAGCAGAAGACCATCGATCCCGACGACATCGGGCTCCACACGCTCGGCCCGAACCCGGGCAGCCGCAAGGCGCGCAAGCGCGTCGGCCGCGGTGAGGGTTCCGGCACCGGCAAGACGTCCGGTCGTGGCCAGAAGGGCTACGGCTCGCGTTCCGGTTCGAAGGACCGCGCGCGCTTCGAGGGCGGCCAGATGCCGCTCCACATGCGACTGCGCAAGCTGCGCGGCCCGCACATGAAGAAGTCGATGCCGTTCGAGCCGTTCCGGACGCACACGCAGACGGTGAACCTCTTCGATCTCGAGAAGCGGTTCGAAGCCGGTGCCGAGGTGACCCCGGAGACGCTCGTCGCCGCCGGTCTCGCCTCCAAGAAGGGCATCGACATCAAGCTCCTGGGCAACGGTTCGCTGAGCAAGAAGCTCACCGTCCGCGTCCACGGCGCCAGCAAGAGCGCGACGGCAGCGGTCGAGGCCGCTGGCGGCACGGTCGAGCTGATCGGTGCCAAGGCACCGGCCGCCGAGTAGCACCAGTCACACAACGCCGAGACCAAGTAGCGTCCCGCCCATGCTGCGTACTGTCCTCAGCGCTTTCACCGTGCCGGAAATCCGGCGGAAGCTGCTGTTCACTGCATTCGTGCTCATGCTCTACCGCCTGGGGGCTCACATCCCCGTGCCAGGAGCGAACGCGAATGCGATCGAGGACCTCCAGTCGCAGCTGGGCGGAGGCGGCGTTCTGCAGCTGCTGAACACCTTCTCCGGCGGCAGCCTCTCGCGCATCGCGCTCTTCGCGCTGGGCATCATGCCCTACATCACCGCGTCGATCATCCTGCAGCTCCTCACGGTCGTCGTCCCGTCGCTGGAGAAGCTGCAGAAGGAGGGTGAGGTCGGTCAGGCCAAGATCACCCAGTACACGCGGTTCCTCGCCGTCGGCCTCGCGTTCGCGCAGTCCATCGGCTACGTCTTCCTCTTCCGCTCGCTCTCGAGCCAGGCCGGCGAGCAGCTGATCCCGAACTTCACGTTCCTCCCGGTGCTGATCATCGTCACCTCGCTGACGGCAGGCTGCATCCTCGTCATGTGGATGGGCGAGCTCATCACCCAGCGAGGCATCGGCAACGGCATCTCGCTGATGATCTTCGCCTCGATCGTGTCGGGTCTTCCGAACGGCGTGCAGACGTGGTGGAACAGCCCCGACCAGGTCTTCAAGGTCGTCATGCCGTTCCTCGCCCTCGCCGTGATCGCGGCCATCGTCTTCATCCAGGAGGGCCAGCGCCGGATCCCGATCCAGTACGCCAAGCGCGTCGTGGGCCGCCGCATGATGTCGGGCGGACAGACCTACCTTCCGCTCCGCGTGAACATGGCCGGCGTGATCCCCGTGATCTTCGCGGCCTCGCTCCTCGCGTTCCCGGCCACGATCGGCCAGCTGATCAACCGCCCATGGAGCCGCGACCTCTCGGAGTTCTTCAACGCGGGCGGTGCGCCGTACCTCATCTTCGAGGCGCTGCTGATCATCCTGTTCACGTACTTCTACACCGCGGTCACCTTCAACCCGGTCGACCAGGCGGACAACCTGCGCAAGTACGGCGGCTTCATTCCCGGCATCCGCCCGGGGCGCGAGACCGCCGAGTTCCTCGACCGCATCCTCGCCCGCCTCACGTTCCCCGGAGCGATGTACCTGGCGGCCGTGGCGGCCCTGCCGACCATCCTCATCAACCAGACCAACACCCAGTTGTTCTTCGGCGGCACCTCGCTGCTGATCGTGATCGGCGTCGCGCTCGACACGATGAAGCAGCTCGAGGCCCAGTTGATGATGCGCAACTACGAAGGCTACCTCGGGCGCTGAGGGCGCCTGAACGCCTGACCATCCGTGACGGCGGCGTGGCGCGATGCGTCGCGTCGCCGGAACCGGTAACTTCCTCCGCCCGTGGCCGAGCTCAACCTCATCCTCCTCGGACCCCCCGGTGCCGGCAAGGGCACCCAGGCCGAGCGCATCACCGAGGACTTCAACCTCCCGTACATCGCGACCGGCAACATCCTGCGTGCCGCCGTCGCCGAGGGCACCGAACTTGGCATCAAGGCCAAGGGCTTCATGGATGCCGGCGCGCTCGTCCCCGACGAGCTCATCATCGGGATCATCCTCGACCGGCTCCAGGAGAGCGATGCCAAGGAGGGGTTCCTCCTCGACGGCTTCCCGCGCACCGTGCCGCAGGCCGAGGCGCTCGGCGCCGCGCTCGAGCAGCTCGGGCGTGAGCTCACCGCGGTGCTCCTGATCGACGTGTCGGACGACGAGGTCGTGCGCCGCCTCTCCGGTCGCCGCGTGTCGGCGAAGACCGGCCGTGTCTACCACGTCGAGTTCGACCCGCCGAAGCGCGAAGGCGTCTGCGACGTCGACGGCTCCCGTCTCATCCAGCGCGATGACGACAAGCCGGAGACGGTGCGCAACCGTCTCGCGGTCTACCACGAGTCGACCGAGCCGCTCGTCGGCTTCTACACCGAGGCCGGCGTCCTGCGCCGGTTCGACGGCGAGCGTCCGCCCGCGGAGGTCCACGACCACATCCGCGCGCAGATCGCCACCGTCCGCCTCGAAGACCGCCTCTAGGCCCCGCGGCGCCGTCGCCGCCGAACGGATCCGATGATCGTCACGAAGTCTCCCGCCGAGCTCGACGCCATGGCCGCGTCGGGCGACCTGCTCGTCCGCGTCCACGCGCTGATCGCGTCGCTGATCCGACCGGGCATCACGGGCAAGGAGCTCGACGCGGCTGCCGAGGAGCTCATCCGCTCCGAGGGCGCCGTGCCGTCGTTCAAGGGCTACAGCGGGTTCCCCGCCAGCCTGTGCATCTCGCCCAACGAGATGGTGGTCCACGGGATCCCGGATGGCCGCAAGTTCGCCGAGGGCGACCTGATCTCGATCGACTGCGGCGTCACGCTCGACGGCTGGGTCTCCGATGCTGCGATCACGCATGCGGTCGGGGAGGTGTCGCCCGAGGCGACGCACCTCGCCGAGAAGACCCTCGAATCGCTCCTTGCGGCCGTCGAGCAGTGCGTGCCCGGCAACCGCGTCGGCGACGTCGGCGCTGCCGTGCAGGGCGTCGTCGAAGGTGCCGGGCTGTCGGTCGTGCGCTCGCTCGTCGGCCACGGCGTCGGCCGCAACATGCACGAGGACCCGCAGGTGCCGAACTACGGCAAGCCGGGCCGCGGTGCTCGGCTCACGAACGGCATGGTGATCGCGGTGGAGCCGATGGTCACCATCGGCGGCCCCGAGGTCGTCGTCGGCGATGACGACTGGGCGATCAGCACCGTCGACGGCTCGCTCGCCGCACACCAGGAATTCACGATCGCGATCACCGACGACGGGCCCCGGGTGCTGACCCCGTGGCATCCGTCGGTGGCGTGACAACGAGGCCACCTTGCGCTACCGTTGTTCCTGCTCCTCCGGGAGAACCGTCGCGCGTGCCACTGCACGCCCAGGCGGCGCGACGCCGCGCCCCGCACGGTTCTGCTATCTTTCGCCGTCGCGTTCGGGACACCCGTTCCTACGTCCGAACGCAGTCCTTTGAGGTTTTCATGAAGGTCCGTCCGTCGGTCAAGCCCATGTGCGAGAAGTGCAAGATCATCCGTCGCCATGGCGCGGTGCTCGTGATCTGCAGCAACCCCCGCCACAAGCAGCGTCAGGGATAATCCATGGCACGTATCGCAGGTATCAACATCCCGCTGAACAAGCGGGCTGAGGTCGGTCTCACGTACATCTACGGCATCGGCCGTCAGACCGCGAACGACATCCTCGCGGAGACCGGAGTGGACAAGGATCGCAAGATCCGCGACCTCACCGAGGACGAGATCAGCCGCCTGCGCGCGGCCGTCGAGCAGCGCAGCGTCGAGGGTGACCTCCGCCGCGAGCGCTCGCAGGACATCAAGCGTCTGATGGAGATCGGCTGCTACCGCGGCATCCGTCACCGCCGCGGCCTCCCGGTCCGCGGTCAGAAGACCAAGACCAACGCGCGTACCCGCAAGGGACCCAAGCGCATGCAGGTTGCGGGCAAGAAGAAGCCCGGCAAGAAGTAGCAGGAAGACATGCCCGCTCCCAAGCGCCCCACGCGCGGCCGCCGCAAGCCGAAGAAGAACATTCCGCTCGGCCAGGCCCACATCAAGACCTCTTTCAACAACACGATCGTCTCGCTGACGGATCCCCAGGGCAACGTGATTGCCTGGGAGTCCGCGGGTGGTGCCGGCTTCAAGGGTTCGCGCAAGTCGACCCCGTTCGCCGCACAGGTCACCGCAGACGCTGCTGCCCGCAAGGGCATCGACCAGGGCCTCCAGAAGGTCGAGGTCTTCGTGAAGGGCCCCGGCTCCGGCCGTGAGACCGCCATCCGCTCCCTCCAGGCCGCTGGCCTCGAGGTGCTCAGCGTGCGTGACGTCTCGCCGCAGGCCCACAACGGCTGCCGCCCGCGCAAGCGGCGCCGCGTCTGATCTAGGGCGCACCTTTCCAGGCCTTCGCGCGCTCTCCGTGTCGGCCACCTGAACGTTCACACGCGATGCGCATGGGGCGCGCATCGCGTCCCTTCCGCTCCAACCCCAGGACCCGCATGCTCGACTTCCAAGTGCCGCAGATCAAGAGCGAGACCGTCGAAGAGACCCGCGGTTCGTTCACGATCGAGCCGCTCGACCGTGGCTTCGGCTACACGTTCGGGAACTCGCTGCGTCGCGTGCTGCTCTCGTCCCTCGCCGGCGCCGCCGTGACCTCCGTGCGCATCGAGGGCGTCGCGCACGAGTTCTCGACCATCGAGGGCGTCAAGGAAGATGTCACCGACATCGTCCTGAACCTCAAGGGCGTCGTGTGCCGCATGCACTCGGATGCCACCGAGATCGAGGCTTCGGTCGTCGCCAAGGGTCCCGGCGTCATCACCGCTGCCGACATCGACCTCCCGGCCGGCGTCGAGGTCCTCTCCCCGGACGTCCACATCGCCACGCTCGAGCAGGGCACCTCGCTCGAGATGTACCTGACCATCGGTCGCGGGCGCGGCTACCGCCCCTCGGACGAGAACAAGTCGCCCGACCAGCCGATCGGCGTCATCCCGATCGACTCCATCTTCTCCCCGGTCCGCCGCGTCGCCTACGCGGTCGAGCAGGCTCGTGTCGGTCAGAAGACCGACTTCGACAAGCTCACGCTCGACATCGAGACCGACGGCTCCATCGACCCGAAGGGCGCGCTTCGCGAAGCCGCCGAGGTCCTCATCCAGCAGCTCGCGATCTTCACCGATCCGGACCGCGTCGAGGAACTGCGCCAGGGCCCGGTCGCGGAGCTCGATCCCATCCCTGCCGCCGGTCTCACCAGCGGCCCCTCGGGCTCGCCCATGGACGACATCCTCATCGAGGAGCTCGACCTCGGCGTCCGCTCGTACAACTGCCTCAAGCGCGCCGGCATCCAGACCATCGGCGACCTCATCACCAAGTCGGAGAGCGAACTGTCCGCGATCCCGAACTTCGGTCGCAAGTCGATCGACGAGGTCATCGAGACTCTCGAGGCGCGCGGTCTCTCGCTCCGCGAGGACTAATCGACCTCGCTCAACGGAGCAACCACGCCACCATGCGCCACCAGAAGACCCGCCACAAGCTCAGCCGCGACAGCGCGCACCGTCGCGCTCTCCTTCGCAACCTGTCGAAGGAGATCATCGAGCACGGCCGCATCCGCACGACCTCCGCGAAGGCGAAGGCCGTCAAGCCGGAGATCGAGAAGCTGATCACCCTCGCCCAGGACGACACGCTCCACGCGCGTCGCCAGGCGCTGAGCAAGCTCGGCCACGACGAGTTCATCGTCGGCAAGCTGTTCGCCGACGTCGCCCCGCGCTACACCTCGCGCCCCGGCGGCTACACCCGCATCCTGAAGCTCGGCCCGCGCCGCAGCGACTCGACGGAGATGGTCTACATCGAGCTCGTCTGACCTTCGCGGGCTGACCGACCGAGTCTTGCAAAGGGCGTCCTGCGGGGCGCCCTTTGTCGTTCCTGGGGCTCGAGCTCGGGGGCTGGGGTCGTGCTGTCGCTCGGGCGCGGTGCGGGTATGTTGGCAGCGTGAGGTGCTGGCGCTCGAAGGACTGGTCGGATGCGCTCGATGCGTCGATCGCCGCGGTGATCGACGCCGAGGATCCGTACCTCGAGTCGTTGGCGGTCCTCGGACATGCCTCGGCGACGATCGGGTCAGACGTCGCGCGCCGGATCTACCTGATCTTCGCCGAGCTGCAGGATGAGTACGAGCTCGGTCGGGTCGATGAGGCTCGGACCGCGGCGAACCTGCGTCGTGTCGCCTCGGAGTGGGCGGTGGCCAAGGAGAGGCCGGACACGCGCGCGAGCTTCCTGGACCGCTGGCAGTACGACGTGTGCGGCTACGAGCGGCCAAAGGCTCGGTGGTGGCGCCGCTCGCAGCCCAGTCACGAGGGTCTGCCCGGAATTCCTCGAGGCTGACGCGGCCCGCCATCCGCGTCGCGGGCCCAGCCCGCTGACCCGGCGTCCAGTCGATGGCTCATCTCGGCACGGCAGCTCGCGCGCGCCGGTTCCGGCAGGATGGAGACGGTGAGCGATGCGCCGGAGCCGACGTCGTACGAGCAGTGGCACCTGCTGGGCCGCGACGAGCGGATCCCGACGGATCCCGAGCGGCCGTGGCTGCCGCCGCCGCGGCCTGCGCCCGCGGGCGGCATGACCACGAAGCTCGTCGTGGAGTACGACGGCACCGACTACGTCGGGTGGGCCAAGCAGCCCGGCAAACGGTCGGTCGAGGCTGAGCTCGAAGCGGCGATCGGTCGGATCCTCGGTGCGTCGCCGCGGATGATCGTGGGCGGACGCACCGACACCGGCGTCCACGCTCGCGCGCAGGTCGTCGCGTACGACGGGGAGGCGCTCGCTCCGTACAACCTCAACGCGCTGCTGCCCCGGGACATCGCCGTGGTCAGCAGCGAGCCCGTTCGGCCGGGCTTCGATCCCCGCAACGAGGCGATCAGCCGCACCTACCGCTACCGCGTGTGGCACTGCCGCGAGCGCAACGTGTTCCGGCAGCGCGACACGCTGCTCTGGGGTCGCGAGATGGACCTCGGCGCGCTCCAAGCCTGCGCCGATGCGCTCGTGGGCAACCGGGACTTCACCGCCTTCACGCCGACCGAGACGCTCCACCACTGGTTCCGGCGCACCGTCGACCACGCATCCTGGGCCTACGAGGACGGCGGTGACGGAGACGGCAGGCCGATCTCACGCGCCAGCGGCCGCAGCCCGATCCTCGTGTTCGAGATCACCGCCGACTCGTTCCTGCGGCACATGAACCGCGCGCTCGTCGGGACGATGCTCGACGTCGGGCTCGGCATGCGCACGGTCGACGAGTTCACCGCCCTGCTCGAGGGTGCGCCGCGCGACCAGGCCGGCTGGACCGCCCCGCCGACGGGACTCTCGCTGGAATCGATCAACTTCCCGGACGGTCACGACTTCAACGCCTGACGTCCGCGGGCGCGGGAGGCCGTGGCGCGCCACGAGCAGCCGTACGGCACGCGCTCGTGCTCGTCGCCGATCGCGCGCGATCGTGCCTCCGCGTCGCCGTCCGCGCAGCCGCAGAGCGCTCAGGCCTCGTCGAGCCAGCGCGGTTCGCCCGACCCGGGAACCGGTGGCGCGAGCAGCCAGCCGCCGGCGAGGCCGTCGACGGAGACCGGCACGGGGGCGTGAAGGGTCGTCCCGAGCTCACCGACCAGTTCCACGGTGCCCGCGGGCGCTGGCACCGCGCTGGCGTCGGCGGTGAGCGGGCGGCCGCCGTGCCGGGCGAGCTGGGCTGCCGTGCGCGCGAGCGACGCACCGATCGTGCGGCCCCGACCGTCGTCGGCGCGGGCCGCCAGTGCGCGCAGGATGGCGGCGCCGAGGAGGAGGCCGGTGGCGTGGTCGAGGAGCTGGCACGGCAGCGGACGCGGGGCGGGGAGGGCATCCTCGACCGACCGGCCGCTGAGCCGCGGCACACCCCCGCCGGCGCCGCCGAGGCCCGGCAGGAGTCCACCGCCGGCGGCGAGCGCCTCCGCGACTCCCAGGCCGGCGCTCAGCTGCACGAGGCTGTCGAAGCCGCGGCGCCCGGCCCATCCGCCCGTGGCACCGTAGGCGGAGAGCGAAGCGTCGATCAGGCCGGGGCGGATCGCGGCGCGCTCCGCGGCGCCGAGCCCGAGGCGCTCGAGCGCGCCGGGGCGCACGCCGTGGAGGAACACGTCCGCGCCGGCAAGGAGATCCAGGAACGCCAGGCGCCCGTCGGGCTCACGGAGGTCGAGCTGCACCGAGCGCTTGCCGGCGCCGAAGTCGGCGACGATCACATCGAGCTCGTCGTGGTCCGGCGCCTCGATGCGCAGCACGTCGGCGCCGAACCAGGCCAGCGCG
Organism: Patulibacter minatonensis; assembly: GCA_036946195.1. Classification (GTDB taxonomy): domain Bacteria; phylum Actinomycetota; class Thermoleophilia; order Solirubrobacterales; family Solirubrobacteraceae; genus JAGIBJ01. The sequence continues at coordinate 46,817 of JAQIJQ010000014.1, forward strand.
CGGCCCGCGGTCGGCCCGGCGATCACGCGCGTCAGCTCCAGGACGCGCGGCCGCGCAACGCGGCCGTCCGCGCCGGTGTCGGACCGCTGCTCGGTGAGCACGAGCGGCCGGTCGGTCACGGTGCGCCCGTGCGGGTGGGCCGCCCAGGCCTCGAGCGTGCGCGCGGCCGCCGCGACGCCGCCCGCGCGGTGGAGCGCCGCCTCGACGGCCTCAGCCTCCTGCGTGGCGATCTTGGCCGTCACCTCGGCCGGGTCGAGGCTGCCCAGCACCCGCTCGACCGCGGCGCGGTGCTGCGCGTAGTTCGCATGCAGCCGCACCCAGCCGTCAGCGGTCGGGTAGACGGTGCTGAGCGGGTCCCAGACCGGACCAGGGGCGGCGCCATCCACGCGCAGCGCCTGCTCGGACCGCACGGCCGTCGTGGCGGCGTGCGCATCGACGCGCACGGCGCCGCCGCTCCCCGACCACTCGGAGGCAGCCAAGCCGAGCGCGGCGAACGCGCCGACGGCGAAGTCCTCGACCGCGAAGCTCGACGGCAGGACGCCTCCCGCGGGGGCGGCCCCGAGTCCGGGGGCATCGAGTCGCTCGAGCGCGCGCACGTCGCCTCCGATGGCTGCCCAGAGTTCGCCTGCGATCGCGGTCACCGCCTGAGGCTACCTCTGCGCTAGGAGGGCGACCCGACCTCCGGCCGCTCGTCGATCCGGCGCAGGATCTCCGGATCCACCGTGCGGTGCTCGGAGGTGCGCACGACGGCGTGCTCGGCGGTGAGCTCGTCCCGCGTGACCCCGTCGATCGCTGCGATCACCTCGTCGGCGAGCATCCAGCCCTCGTCCGGGTCCTTCGGCGTCGCGGAGATCCGCACGACCACCTCGTCGTCGTCGACGCGCTGGAGGTCGATGTGGGGGCGTCCGCGCGTCTCCACGTGCACGTCGTCGAGCAGGCGCTGCACGTCGCTCGGACGCGTGCCGGCGCGCAGCCGGGCCTCGAAGTCGACGGCGTCGACATCGCGCAGCGGCGTCACGGCACAACCGAGCGCGGCGGCGTTGGGGACCATCACGCGGTTCGGACCGTCGGCCATCTCGATGTACATCAGCCCGAGCGACACGACCGTGCCTTCGAGCTGCCCCGCGAGTCCACCGCCCTGGAAGCGCACCCGCTCGCCGATCCGGAAGGGCCGGGAGCTGAGCATGACGGTGCCGGCGAAGAGGTTGCCGAGCGTCTGCTGGGCGGCGAGACCGATGACGACGGCAGCGGCGGCACCCCCGAACGCGAGCGTCTGCGGCGGGAGGCCGGCGACGCGCAGCGCGATGAGCGTCAGGGCGATCACGGAGGCGAGCCGGACGCCGAAGCCGAGCGTTGCGGCGGCCTCCGGACCGAGTTTGCCGAGCAGCTGCGGCGCGAACGCGCGGCCGATGTCGCGGGCGAACATCCAGCCCAGGCCGACGAGCAGGATCGCGCTCGCGATCTGCACCTCCTGGCCGAGCCCCGGGAACCAGTCGGCACGGTGGTGCTGCACGACGAGGATCGCGACGACGAGCGGCGCGACGACCACGAGCTCCTTGCGGGCCCTGCGGGCCGCGGCGGCTGCCTCCTCGCGCAGCTTCTGCAGTCTGGGCCCGCTGACGGGCCGGCGGATCACCGGAGGTCGGTGTTGGGTCAACGTGCGTGCTCCTCTCGTCGTCTCGCGCGCTGCGCGGACCGGATCGGTTGCGTTCTCCCAGGCAAGCACGCGCGGCGGCCGGCGGGCCCCGGTCGGCGCATGGCTGTGCGCACGCTCACGTCGGTGGGCGCGTGCCCGCCCGGCACCGGGCGGACACGCGCGGGCGTGATCGCTCAGGCCGCGCGGTCGAGTGCCGCGAGCTCGTCGAGCACGGCCGCGTGGATCGCGCCTGGCGCCACGCCGAGCTCTCGGAGCGCTCGCGCTGCCGTGCCCTCGCGCAGATCGCCGACGGCATCGAGGATGTGGAGGTCGACGGCGCGGGTGCGGGTGAGCTTGGCCTTCGCGGCCGCCAGCGTGAACACCTGCTTGCCCGACTCCCCGAACTGTCCGCGCAGCGTGCGCGTGCTGGAGATGTCGAGCGGGTCCGTGAGTGCCGCCTCGGGCACCGGCTCGACGCCGACCTTGCGCAGCGCCGTCGCGTGGGTCCAGCGCACGGCGTCGGCCGCAGCGGCGGGATCGGCGCCGGCCCGCTCGAAGGCGCGCCGCGCCGCGCCGCCCGGCAGGTCGAGCGCGGCGAGCAGCAGGTGCTCGGCGTGGATCTTATCGTCGCCGAGCTGGTGCGAGTACGCCTCGGCGCGCTCGACGATCTCGCGGATCGCTCGGTGGCCTTTCCAGAGGTTCTCGAAGAGCATGGTTCTCGTTGGGTCGTGGTGGTGGTTCGGTGCGGGTGACGGGCTGTGACGGCGGGCGTTCAGGCTGCGTCAGGCCTTCTTGGCATGACGCTTGTGGACCGCCTGGCGGGTGACTCCGAGGGCCTCCGCCACGCGCGCCCAGCTCCAGCCCTGCTCGACCGCATGGGCCACGGCAGCGCGCTCGAGGCGATCGGCCTCGCGGCGCAGCGCGACCACGGCGGCGAGGGCGTCGGATGGATCGTCCGGGAGGGGCAGTGCCAGGGTCCGCTCGGCCATGGCGTCAACCGTAGTTGACACCAGCGGTCCGTGTCAACTGAAGTTGACGACCGGTCCGGCCGGCGACCGCACCGGCTCCGCGACCGCCGGCTCTCACGCCTACACTGGGGCGAGTGCGCCTGCTCCTCACGAACGACGACGGCATCGAAGCGGAAGGGCTGCACGCGCTGCGCGAAGCGTTGCTGCGGATCCCCGGGGTGCAGGTGATGGTGATCGCCCCGGACGGCAACCGCTCGGCCACCGGGCGGTGCATCACCACCCGTCGCCCGCTCGTCTCCCGGCACGTGACCTTCCGCGATGGCGGCGAGGGCTACGCGATCGACGGATCACCGGTCGACTGCGTGCGCCTCGCGTGGCACGCGCTCGCGGGCGAGCGCCCCGACGTGATCGTCGCCGGCATCAACCACGGCGCCAACCTGGGCGACGACACCACCTACTCCGGCACGGTCGGCGCGGCGCTCGAGGCCCAGCACCTCGGGCTCGCCGGCATCGCCGTCTCCCAGCTCGCGCGCGACGCGAAGATGGGGTTCAGCGACGAGGGCGGCTACGACTTCGGGCCGGTCGCCACGTTCGCCGCCGAGCTCGTCGCGCGCGGCGCCGCGGTCGGGCTCGTGCCCGGCACCGTGTTGAACGTGAACGGTCCGTCCGGTCCGGTGCAGGGCGTCTCCGCGACCCGCCTCGGCCGACGCGTGTACGAGGACACCCTGCGCAAGCTCCCGGGCGAGGCGCCCGAGCGGGCGGCCCGCCACGGCGCCGCCGAGCCGGTCGTCACCTACGGCCAGGCCGAGCGGATCGCCGTCTACGGGCTCACCGCGAGCCATGAGGACCAGGAGGGCACCGATCTGCACGCCGTTGAGCACGGCCGCATCTCGGTCACGCCCGTCACGCTCCGCTGGACCGACGAGCCCACGCTCGCCGGGCTCCCCGCCGACGGTCTCGCCGCAGCCCTGAGCGCGGTGGCTGGGGGCACGCCGGCGTGACCGACGCCGCGGAGTCGCCCGAAGCCCGCGTGGCGGCGCTGCGCGACGAGATCGCGGTCCACAACGCCGCCTACTACGAGCGCGACGATCCGACGATCGGCGACGACGAGTACGACGCGCTCCAGCGCGAGCTCCGCGAACTCGAGGAGCAGCACCCGGAGCTGCGCACCGAGGACTCGCCGACGCAGACCGTCGGCGGGCGCCCCGCCGGCCACCTGGCGAAGGTGGAGCACCCGCTCCCGATGCTCTCGCTGGCGAACGCCCGCAACGCCGAGGAGCTGCGCGCCTGGGTGAGCCGGATGCGCAACCACCTCGCGCGCGAGGGCATCGAGGACCCCGCCTTCGAGTTCGTCTGCGAGCCGAAGATCGACGGCCTCGCGATGAGCCTGGTGTACGAGGACGGCGTGCTCGTGCGCGCCACCACACGCGGTGACGGCCGCGTCGGCGAGGACGTCACCCACAACATCCGCACGATCGGCGAGGTGCCGGAGCGCATCGACCCGTCGCTGCCGGTCCCAGCCGTGCTCGAGGTACGTGGCGAGGTCTACATGGCCACGGACGACTTCACCGCCCTGAACGAGCGCCGCGCCGCTGCCGGCGAGTCGACCTACATGAACCCGCGCAACACGGCGGCGGGCACCATCCGCCAGCTCGATCCGCGCCTGGCTGCCGAACGCCCGTTGCGGTTCTGGGCCTACCAGATCGGCGTGTGGGCGGCAGGGGCCGACGACGACCTGCGTCCGCTCGACGAGCAGGCTGCGGCCGCGAGCCGAAGCGAGGCCGCCCGCAAGGTCGCCACCCTGCCGCTCGGCCACGCTGCAGCGCTCGCGTGGCTCGCCGAGCGCGGCTTCCCGGTGAACCCGGACATCGCGACCGTCGGCGACGAGGACGCGGTCGTCCAGCTCTGCGCGAGCTGGGAGGCGCGGCGCGCGAGCCTGCCGTTCGAGATCGACGGCGTGGTCGTGAAGGTCGACGACTTCGCGCTGCAGCGCCGCCTCGGTGTGGTCGGCCGGGATCCGCGCTGGGCGATCGCCTGGAAGTTCCCGCCGACGACGAAGGTCACCCGCCTGAGGAGCGTGGAGTGGTCGGTCGGCAAGTTCGGTGATCTGCACCCGTTCGCCGTGCTCGAGCCCGTCGAGGTCGGTGGGGTGACGGTGTCGATGGCGACCCTCCACAACGAGGAGGACCTCGAGCGCAAGGACGTGCGCCCGGGCGACGACGTGATCGTGCTGCGCGCCGGCGACGTGATCCCGCAGGTGATCTCGCCGGCCCCGCACGTGGTCGAGCGTGCCGATCGCGGTCCCGCTCCCGTGCCGCCGACGCACTGCCCGCGCTGCGGCACCAAGACCACCAAGCGCGAGGACTCGGTCTTCACGGCCTGCCCGAACCGCGCGTGCCCAGGGCGTCAGTGGCAGCTCCTGCGGCACTTCGTCTCGCGTGGCGCGATGGACATCGCCGGTCTCGGTGAGCTGCAGGTCGCGGCGCTCCAGGGGGCCGGGATGGTCACGACGGCCGCCGATCTCTACGAGCTCACTCCCGAGCAGCTCTACGCCAAGGACGAGGCGGGCCAACCACGGATCCGCGGCATGGCGGAGAAGAGCGCGACCGCGGTGGTCGATGCGATCCAGCGGAGCAAGCGCCAGCCGCTGGCGCGCGTCCTCTTCGGCGTCGGCATCGAGGGCGTGGGGGAGGTGACCGGCCGCGCGCTCGCGCAGCGGTTCCGCTCCGTCGACGCCCTGCGTGCCGCCACGGCCGAGCAGCTCGCCGAGACGCCCGGCATCGGCGGCAAGAACGCCGAGCTCATCGCCCGTCAGCTCGCCGAGCCGGCGATGGGCGACCTCCTCGAACGTCTCGGCGCCCTCGGGCTCCAGATGGAGGAGGAGGGTCCGCCGCCCGGCGAGGGCTGCCTGAACGGCGTCACCGTCGTCATCACGGGAACCCTTCCGAACCTCACGCGTGAGGAGGCCACGGGAAAGGTCCTCGCGGAGGGCGGCAAGGTGACCACGTCGGTGAGCAGGAAGACCGACGTCCTGCTCGCCGGCGAGAAGGCTGGCAGCAAGCTCGAGAAGGCCGAGCGCCTGGGTGTGCGCGTGATCGACGAGGAGGGCCTCGAGTTGCTGGTCCGCGGCGAACTGCCTGGATTTCCGCCGGAGCCGGAGGCCAGCGCCGAGCCGGAGACGACGGATGCCCCACCGAATGCTGAGCCTCAGGTGGAGGGTGAGGGATGACGGTGGCGGGCTCCCGGACGATCGACTCCGCTCCGTCGGGCGCGGGCGCGCGCCAGGCGAGCCTCTTGCTCGCCGTCATCGCCGGCGGTGGTCTCCTGCTGCGGTTCGTCCTCACCATCGTCGCGCCCGACGCGGCCCCCGACGACCCGGATCTGCTCACCCGCCTCGTGCGGTTCTTCTCCTACTTCACGATCCAGAGCAACATCGCGGTGCTGCTCATGGCGCTCGCGGTGCTGCAAGGCCGCGATCTGCGCAGCCGGCTCCAGCGGGCGATCAAGCTCGCCGCGCTCGTGGGCATCACGGTGACGGGCGTGGTCTACGTGACGATCCTTGCCGGCGAGGCCGCCGATCGGTCGACGCTCTCGTCGCTTGCGAACATCCTGCTGCACTACGTCTCGCCGCCCGCGACGGTGCTGGTCTGGCTGCTCACGGGCCCGTGGCCCGGCCTCAGGCTGGCCGACCTCGGGAGGATGCTGATCTGGCCCGTGCTGTGGATCGCGTACACGCTCATCCGTGGGGCGATCGTGGACTGGTACCCCTACGGCTTCATCGACGTCGGGCTCCACGGCGGCGGCAAGGTGGCCGTGAACGTCGCAGTGATCGTGGTGCTCGCGGTGCTGCTCGGCGCCGCGTACGCCTGGATCGACCGCCGGCGCGGTGGCGTCGGCCGTGCGGAGGTGCCCGCCGGATGACCGAGCCGATCGACCCCGCAATGGTGATCGTCGCCGAGGCCGACCTCTCCGAGCCGGCCGATGGCGCGGCGATCGTCGCGTGCATTGCGGCCTATGCCGCCGATCCGATGGGCGGCGGCTACGAGCTGTCCCACGAGGTGCGGGAGGCGATGGTGCCCGGGCTCCGTGCCACGCCCGCGGCGCGGGTGTGGCTGGCTCGCGCCGGCGCCCGGCCCCTCGGGGTCTGCGTCGTGCTGCAGGGCTACTCGACGTTCGCGGCACGGCCGCGCTGGAACGTGCACGATCTCGCCGTCGTCGCCGAGGCCCGGGGCCTGGGCATCGGTCGCCGCCTCCTGACTGCCGTTGTCGACGCCGCGACCGACGCCGGCTGCTCCGCCGTCAGCCTCGAGGTGCGCCGCGACAACGCGCCGGCCCGCGGGCTCTACACCTCGCTCGGCTTCGGCGAGGGCGACGACGCGATGGACTTCTGGGTACGGCCGATCGGCTGACGCGGGCGCGCGGCGCCGCCGCCTCGCGGCGGCAGCCCGGCTATCAGTCCTGCGGCGCCTCGAGCAGGCCGACGAGGGCCGCCTCCTCGAGCACGTAGTCGAGGTTGGCGAGGACCGCGTCGAGGTCGGCGGTGAGCCCGAACTCGGCGGCCTTCCCGGGGAGGTCGCGCGCGAGGGCCGCGCGGTCGCGGGTGCCGTCGCACAGCAGGAAGAGCGCGCGCATCGAGGTGGCCTCCACGCGCATCGGCGTGTGAAAACGCGTCGCGACCTGGTCGTCGCCGGCGAGCATGTCCTCCACGCCGGCCGGGACGGCCCGCGGGAACTCGCCGGGCTCGGCCGGGAGGTTCGGTGGGCAGGTGGTGACGCGCACGAGGCCCATGGCATGGAGCCGCAGCAGCTCGGCGTCGATCGTCTCCTGGTCGTCCCCGAGCTCGGCCGCGATCTCGCTGGCGCGCACGTAGCCGGGCGTGTGCTCGCGCACCACCTGGGCGATCGCGGCGTTCTCGCGGTCGGAGTCGAGCTCGCCACGCACGCGGTTGTGGATGTACTGGCGCACGTAGAGGTCGCGGCCGCGAGTGGCCGGCTCGGTGAACGGCGCGGCGTCGCCCTTCACGAACAGCGACGAGTGGAAGCCGCCGCCGACGAGGTCGTCGGCCACCTGTCGCTGCGCGATCGCGGAGTCGCCGCCCAGTGCGCGGATCCGGTCCTTGATCTCGGAGTCGGCGATCCGCAGCTGCCAGACGTCCTCCGGGCGCACCTCGCCGACGTACGTGAGGCCGTGGGCCGCCGCCTCCCGTGCGACGTCCTCGGCACGGAACGGGTGGAGCTCGTCCGAGAGGTCGTCGTGGAAGAGGTTCCAGTCGGGGATCACGTGTTCCCACTCGTGGAGGCGATCGGCGAGCGCGCGCTTGTGGACCTCGGTCTCGGTGAGCTCGACGATCCAGCGCAGCCGCTCCTTGGCGACCTCGAGCTCGTCGCGCCACGTGAGGACCTCACCGCGTTCCGCGGCCCGCTCGCGGGCCTGGCGGATCGCGAACTGCGCGGCCTCGCGGGCCGGGAGCTCGTAGTAGGCGTACGGGAAGGCGCGGTACGAGAAGTTGACGAGCGCGCCGGGGCGGGCGGCGCGGGCGGCCGACGCGATCACGGCCTCCCGCACGCCCGGGTCGACCCACGTGAGCACCCCGTGGGCCAGCACGTAATCGGCCGATTCGGTGAGATCGACCTCGGCTTCGTCGTGGTGGAGCGTGAGGTTCGTGATCCCCGTGCGCGCGATCGCCTCGCGACCACGTCCGATCGGCTCCTGGGCCGGATCGAACCCCACGGCCCGGATCCCCCGGTACGACCCGGCGAGCGACAGGAGGTTGCCCCCGTCACCGCAGCCCAGCTCGAGCACGTCGCAGTCGGCGGGATCGGCGGCGTCGAGCCCGAACAGGTGCGCCATCGTGGAGAGCAGCTGCGGGTCGGTCGAGGGGATCGGCCGCGACAGATACGCGACCTGGTCGTAGGACTCGTGGGACATGCCCGGGAATCTATCCAGCGCTCCGGGGTGCGTCGGGGGTCAGGCGACCGGACTGCCGCCCGTCACGCCGTACACCTCGCCGGTCGTGAAGCTCGACTCGGTCGACCCGAGGTGCACGTACACCGGGGCGATCTCCGCCGGCTGCCCGGGGCGCCCGAGGATCGACTGCGTCCCGAACTCGGCGACGGCCTCGGCAGGCTGGCCGCCAGCGGCCTGCAGTGCCGTCCAGAACGGGCCCGGCGCGACCACGTTCACCCGCACGCCGCGCTCGATCGCCTGTTCGGAGAACGCCTGCGAGAACGCCACGATCGCGGACTTCGTCGTCGCGTAGTCGAGGAGGTGGCCGGACGGGTCGTAGCCCTGCACCGAGGCGGTGTTGATCAACGAGGCGCCGGGCGGCAGGTGCGGCAGCGCGGCCTTCGTCAGCCAGAACAGGCTGTAGACGTTCGTCTTCATCGTGGCGTCGAACTGGGCGGTGGTGAGGTCGGCGATCTCCGAGACCGAGCGTTGCTTGCCAGCCACCTGCACGACGAGATCGAGTCCGCCGAGATCCTCGACGGCTCCCGCGACGAGCGCCTCGCAGAACGCCTCGGAGGTGAGGTCACCGGGCCGCGCCGTCACCTTCACGCCAGCGGCCCGGGCGAGCGCGACCACCTCGGCGGCGTCGGGCTCCTCCTGCTCGAGATAGTTGAGGACGAGGTCGGCGCCCTCGCGGGCGTAGGCGATCGCGACGGCGCGGCCGATGCCGGAGTCGGCACCCGTGATGAGCGCCTTGCGGCCCTGCAGGCGGCCGCTCCCGACGTAGCTCTCCTCGCCGTGGTCGGCCCTCGGATCCAGCTCGGAGGCGAGCCCCGGCACGGGCTGGGACTGCACCGGGAACGGCGGCCTCGGGTAGAGGTCGCGAGGATCCTGGAGCTTGGCGTGGGGACTGGTCATGGCGTCCTCTCGGATCGAGTTGGGGATGTGGCGCAGCGGACGACCGCTGCGGGCTCGCGATCAGGCGGCCGAGCGGCGGTCTTGTGGCGTCGAGACCACCGACGCCGGTGAGGAGCTCGCGCAGGCGCATCGGCCCGCCGGGCGTGCGGGTCGAGCGGAGGCGTGGGGAAGCCGTCGGCGTGCTGCAGCCCGTCGAGCAGCTCGCGCATCACGGCGTGCGACGGGTACTGGGGCGTCCAGCCCAGCTCGGTGCGTGCGCGGTCCGTCGCCATCACGGGCACACCGCGGGCGATGTCGAGCCAGCCCGGCGAGACGGGGTGCAGGCGTGCCTTCCATGTGGCACGCACGAGGCTCCGCGTCGGTCCGGGCGGGAGCGCGACGGGTCTCGCGTTCAGGAGGTGGCCGAGGGCATCGGCGTCGAGCGGTGGATCGGTGGCCGCGTTGTAGGCGCCGTGCGCGTCGTCGCGCCGCACGGCGAGCCGGTAGAGCTCGGCCATGTCGGCGGCGTGGAGCACCTGGCCGGCGAGTCCCGGGAGGCGCGGAACGAACGGGATGAGCGAGGCGCGCACGG
>JAQIJQ010000015.1:0-49236 GCA_036946195.1 Patulibacter minatonensis
CGCGGTGCGGCGCGACTCCTCGCGGCGATCGGTGACGACGACCGTGATCGCGGCCGTGAAGGCGGCGGCGAGGGTTGCGATGGCGACCTCGGTCGGCACGACGTCGGGAAGAACGCCCACGCGACGAACGCGCTGAGTCCGATCAGCGTGAGCGCTCCGCGCCACAGCAGCGACATCGGCGTGGTGCCCGGGCGCGGCGGAACCCCGGCGTGCTCGTTCGCTGCCGCCGTGCGGTGGCCTCACCCTGCTGCTGTGCCTGCGGCTGGCCGGGGACGTGCGGAAGCTGCTGGATCGGGGCCGCGGGCATCTCGACGGGCCGCGGCGGCTCGGGGGTGGAGCCCCTCGGCTACCCCGAGGCTGCGGTGCCGGAGCGGGTGACATTGCTGGCCTCCTCCTTGGGGGTCTGCAGGATGGCGAGCGGAGTCATCGCGATCGTCAGGAGATCGAGTCCCAGCGACCAGTTCTGGATGTACCAGTTGTCCCACTCGATGCGTTCGGCGATCGACGTCTGGCCGCGCAGGCCGTTCACCTGCGCCCAGCCGTGATGCCGGCGCGCACGAGGTGGCGGTCGTCGTACCGGCGTAGGCGCTCGCCGAAGCGGTCGGCGAACTCGGGGCGCTCGGGCCGCGGGCCCGACGAGGCTCATCTCGCCGCGCAGCACGTTCACCCAGCTGCGGCAGCTCGTCGAGTCCGCTGCGGCGCAGGAAGCGGCCGAGTGGCGTGCGGCGGTCCTCGCCCTCGATGCCGCCCGGGCCGAGGCCGGCGATCTCGAGGCGGTCGATGAGGGTGCGGTCGACGTGGGGCGTGGGGCCCGGCCGCATCGACCGGAACTTCAGGAGGCGGAACGAGCGCCCGTCGCGACCGACCCGCTCTTGGCGGTAGAGCACCGAACCGGGGGTCGTCGCGCGGACGGCCAGGGCGATCACCGCGAGCAGCGGTGCGAGGAGGACGAGCAGGAGTCCCCGCGATCACGCGGTCGCTCGCATGCTTGACGAGGAACTGCCAGCTACGCGGGTCGGTCTGGCGAAGCGCGAGCAGCGGCAGCCCGGCGAGCTGCTCACCTGCACCCGTCCGTTGACGTTCTCGAAGAGGCGGGGCATCACCGACACGTCGATCCCGCGGCGCTGGCATTCGCGCAGGAGCGGCAGCACCTCCGAGTCGGGGGCGCGCGTGAACGCGAAGACCACGTGGCGTGCGCCGGTGCGTTCGAGCACCTCGGGCAGGGGTCGCGGTCGGGCCGAGGACCAGCGCGGCGACCTCCTGCTCGGCGGAGAGCGGGGCGGGGTCGTCGTCGAGGAACCCGACCGGCAGGAATCCGAGCTCCGGGTGCTGGCGCATTCGACGCTCGAGCTGGCGGCCGATCACGCCGGCGCCGACGATGAGGGTCGGGATGGTGCCGGCGCCGCGCCTGCGGGCGCCGCGAGCGGCGAACTGGAGCGCGGCGCGGATCGCGACGAGCAGGCCGCCCGTCATCGCGCCGAGGCGCAGGAGGTCGGCGGCCGGAGGGCCGCCTGCGACGAGGCTGCGGGCAGCGAGCACGGTGATCGTCGCGGCGATCGTGCCCGTCAGGATCGACCCGATCATCGTGCTCGGCCGCATGCGCGCCGAGCTGCTGCGCTGTGGCACGCTGCCAGGTGACCCGAGGAAGATCGCGCAGCCGACGGCGATGCGCCAGCCGGTCGTGACGCTGCCCGGCGCCATTGCGCCGGCGGTGAGGACCACGAGGAGGTCGACGAACGCGAGGAACGATGACGGAAGCTCGCCGAGCAGCCGACGTCCGGCGGGGGTCTCGGCCGGCGCGAGCGGGGTGACGGATCTTGCGACCGGTCTCCGGCGTGGCGGCTTCCGAGGCGGTCGGCAGCGGTGTGGTCTGGAACGAGGTCATCGCGGAGAGGCGGCGCGTGCGTGGCACCACCACTTCCAGAGTCGGCACCCGCTCCCAGCTGTGGACCGCCCCTGCGACATACGTCCAACCCGGCGGCACACCGGTCTTCGGTACGCCAGATGCGCCGATCACGAGGGCATGCTCGTCGTCGCCGTCCTCGCGCTCACCCTGGCTCGCGTTGGCCGGGACCAGCGCTCCGGGCGGCTCGCCGGGCACGTGCGCTGCGCCAACCACCTCGGTGAGCGCACCGTCTCGGAATGCCGGCCGCCCGCACCTCCTGCTCGCACGCACAAGAATTCGGTGCGTCGGACGCCGTGCGTCGGCGCTCCCGGTACGCAGGATCGCGCCCAGCGCGCCGACACGTGACGGACTCGCGTCACCGCGCGCTGCCCCGCCGGTAACGCCCCCGAAACGCGCGTCCCCTCCGGCTCGGGGCGGGCTGGACGCTGCCCCACCGCGTGTTGACGGCCCGTCAATACGCCATGAACACGTGTTGCCTTCCCAAAAAGTGTGACGTAGCTTGCAGTGTCGATGCTCCTGCACGGGCATCGTTTCCCCCCGAACAACGCCTGTGTCCTCGCCTCCCGAGATCGTCGAACGTGCCCGCCGTCGAGCCCTCCGGCTCGGAGCGGCTCCGCGACGCCCCGATGGCTCCACCGGTGCGGCCCACGGCGATGCCCAGGCTCCCGCCCCAGCCGACGATCGACGAGACGCTCGCGCGCCGCCCGATCGTCGAGCGCTCCGGCGACCGCGCCACCGCCGCGCGCGACCGCACCTACCGCCGTTCGCTCGCCGTCTCCGACACCGTCGCGATGCTGATCGCGCTGTTCTTCAGCGTCCAGTTCATCGGGGGCGCCGTCCCGCAGGTCACCGGTCTCCTCGTGATCCCCGCGGTCATCATCGTCGCCAAGTCGATCGGGCTGTACGACCGCGACGAGCTCCTCCTCCGCAAGACCACGCTCGACGAGGCCCCGCAGCTCTTCCACCTCGCGACCGTCATCGCGCTCGTGGCCGGCCTCCTCGACGACCACCTCGTCTACGGCCACCTCGACAAGCTCGCCATCGCCGCGCTCTGGGGCAGCACCTTCACCAGTCTGCTGCTCTGCCGCTACGCCGCCCGTTCGATCGTCGCGCACCGCGTCCCCGTCGAGCGCTGCCTCATCCTCGGCTCCGAGGCCACGGCCGACGAGGTGACGCGCAAGGTCGCCGACACCCACGGCGTGAACGCCGAGGTCGTCGATCGCATCGACTTCGAGACGGGGCCAGATCGACGCGCTCATCCCGCGCCTGGAGCGGGCCATCGCCGAGGGCGGCATCGGACGCGTGATCGTCGCCCCCGAGCAGGTCGACCAGCGCGAGATCCTCGACGTCGTCCGCGCCATCAAGGCCGTCGGCGTGAACGTCACGCTCGTCCCGCGCATCTTCGAGGTCCTCGGTTCCTCGGTCGTGTTCGACGACCTCTCCGGTCTGCAGCTCCTCGCCATGCGCCGCCTGCGGATGTCGCGCTCGTCGCTCATCCTCAAGCGCTCGCTCGACCTGTTCGTCTCCGGCCTCGGCCTCCTGATGGCCGCGCCCGCGCTCTTCGTCATCTCCGCGGCCATCAAGCTCGACAGCCGCGGTCCCGTGTTCTTCCGGCAGACCCGCGTCGGTCGTGACGGCGAGCGCTTCGAGATCCTGAAGTTCCGCACGATGGTCGATGGCGCCGACCGCCTCAAGGACGAGCTCCGCGACGGCAACGAGACCGACGGCCTCTTCAAGATCGCCAACGACCCGCGCATCACCCGCGTCGGCCGCATCCTCCGCAAGACCTCCCTCGACGAGCTGCCGCAGCTCATCAACGTCTTCAAGGGCGACATGGCCCTCGTCGGTCCGCGGCCGCTCGTCGTCGACGAAGACAGCCAGGTCGTCGGGTGGCACCGCCGGCGCCTCGCCCTGACGCCCGGCATGACCGGCCAGTGGCAGATCCTCGGCTCCGCCAAGATCCCGCTCCACGAGATGGTCAAGATCGACTACCTCTACGTGACCACCTGGTCCTTCTGGACCGATATCAAGATCCTCGTGCGCACGATCCCCTACGTGCTCCGAGGCGGCGGCCTCTAGCGGCGAGACGCGCCCTTCGAGGTGCGGAACGCCGGCGAGGTGCGGAACGCCGGCGAGGTGCGGAAGCGAGTTGCGCCCCCCGAACGACTCGTGTCCGCGCCTACGCAAGGTTCCGCGCCTGCATGGCTGGCGCGCCGCCGTCCGTAGCGGCGCCTCCGATCGCGCCCTCGGCGATCCGCTCGAGGCGACGCTCCTCGACGACGGACGCGCACGCGGCCGCATCTGCCTCGACCTCCGCGTGCGGGAACCGCAGGACCTCGACGCCGTGCGTGCGAAGGAAGGCGTCGCGCTCCTCATCCTCACGACGCCGCGCAGGGAGCCGGTGCTGAGGTCCGTCGACCTCGACGTTCAGCTGCGCGTCGACCAGGAAGAAGTCGAGTTCCGGGTAGCGACCACCGAATTCGACGTTTGCGTTCACGAGCGGTCGAGGGGTGCCCAGCGCGAGCATCGCCTCGAGCAGGAGGTACTCCGGACAGCTGCGGAAGCGATCAGCCATCGCGATGGGTGGCTGTGCCGCGAGCAATCGTCCAAGTCGCCTGGCCCCCGGTACACCGCTGCGGCATTGGGCACCGAGCTCCGCCGGTGCGATGAGCCCGAGGAAGTCGGCCTCTCGCCACGCGCGCATGAGATCGGAGTCCGAGGCGTCCGCCGCGATCTGACACAGCGCGACCGCGATCGGCTCGACCGGCAGCCCGCGGACCAGCTCGTGTGCGCTGCTCGCGCGCGGAGTGAACACCTCGATCGACGCGGGGCGGTTCGTCTCACGCACCGGGAGCAACGTCGTCAGCTCGCGAACGCCCTTCGAACTCGGGCGATCGAGCGACACCTGCATCTGGTCGTGTTTGGGGGCGACGGCTCCATGAACGGCAAGCGCCGACCAGCGGCAGAGTCTCGCGCCTGAGCCCCCGTTGAGCAGGGCGGCGTGCTCCAGCTGGGCGTGGCTGATCGACTCGACGCCCCCGGTCACGAACACGCGCGTCAGGACCTGCGTGAGCGCGGCCCGGCGCACGAGTGAACGCACGTGGTGGTAGTCGATGTGCTCCTCGAGCAGGTGGGCGCGCGAGATGCAGCCGTCGAACGGGGCAGATCGGCGCGCGAGGCGTCGGAGCAGCGGTACGTCCGCAGGGGTGTCGAGGTGTCCATCCACTCGCCTCACCTTGTCGGACGAGGTGCGTCCGAACACCGCATCGTTGCAACGACTCTGCGGCGAAACAGTGTCGAATGGCGCTCGCGTCATGGGCCGCAGAGACGCAGGTGCGGAACGTCGGTGAAGTGCGGAAAGGAGTAGCGCACTACGAACGACCCGTTTCCACGCCTGACGAACGTTCCGCACCTGCGGCGGCTCCGCGCGCCGCGTCCGCGCTCCGCCGCCGCGCCCCTTCTGTAGTGATGCGCCTCACACCGCCGGGATCGTCGGGGTACGCGGCGGTTCCATAGACTCGACGGCATGCCCGAGCTCGCCACGATCGCCCCGTACATCCTCCCCGACGAGATCACCGAGCTTCAGGCGCTCATCCGGAGCATCGCCCGCGAACAGGTCGCCCCGCGCGCCGCCGAGCTCGACGAGAAGAGCGAGTACGGCTGGGAGATCCGCCGCATCCTCAGCGAGAACGACATCTTCGGGCTGCCCTTCGACGAGGAGCACGGGGGCACCGGGACGGGCACGCTCATGCTGAACATCGCCATCGAGGAGCTCGCCCGCGCCGACGGCTCCACCGCACTTCAGCTCATGACCCAGGAGCTCGGCACCCTCCCGATCAAGCTCTTCGGCTCCGACGAGATCAAGCAGCGCTTCCTTCCCGCGTGCGCCACCGGTGACGCCATCCCCGCCTTCGGCCTCTCCGAGCCCGGCGCCGGCTCCGACCCCGCCGGCATGGTCACGAGCGCCCACCTCGACGGCGACGAGTGGGTCATCAACGGCACGAAGAACTGGATCACCAACACCGGCATCGCGACCTTCTACGTCGTCTTCGCCGTCACCCAGCGCGAGCCCAAGCGCGAGCTCACCGCCTTCGTCGTCGAGGCGGACCGCCCCGGCGTCTCCGTCGGCAAGCTCGAGCACAAGATGGGCATGCGCTCGAGCCCCACCGGTCAGCCGATCTTCGACGAGGTCCGGGTGCCCGCGAGCAACGTCATCGGCGAGGTCGGCAAGGGCATGCGCGTCGCGCTCGGCACCCTGCAGGTCAGCCGCCTGGGCGCCGCCGCGCAGGCCGTCGGTCTGGCTCAGGGCGCCACCGACTACGCCGTCGCCTACGCGAAGGAGCGCGAGCAGTTCGGCCGCCGCCTCGCCGACTTCCAGGGCCTGCAGTGGAAGCTCGCCGACATGGAGGCCAAGACCGCGGCCGCCCGCGAGCTGCTCTACACGGCGTGCTGCAAGGTGGAAGCCGGCGCCCCCGACGCCTCCCGCTACTCCTCGATGGCCAAGCTCATCTGCGCCGACACCGCCATGGCCGTCACCACCGAAGCCGTGCAGGTGTACGGCGGCTACGGCTACGTGACCGAGTACCCCGTCGAGCGCTTCATGCGCGACGCCAAGCTCACCCAGATCTACGAGGGCACGAGCGAGATCCAGCGCGTGATCATCGCCCGCGACCTCCTCGGCTAGCAGCCCGCGCGGCCGCCTCGGGATCGCCTCGGCGCCCGCCCGGGCCGCACGGCACCACCGCCGCCGCGCACCGCTCGACGGTTCGCCGGAGGCGCCCGCCAGCTGACGGCCGGGCGTACGTCCGCCGATGCTGGGGGACGTATTTCCCACAACCAGCCACGCCGCACTACCGTAGAGAGGGCATGTCCGGCAGCGCAGGAGATCCGATGAGCCCCCGTTGCCACCGCGGAGGCACCCGATGACCCGCCCGGGCGCGACGGGCATCGCCAAGCTCCTCGCGGCGGTCGCCGTCCTGGCCGCCATCGCCCTGCTCTCCTCGAGCTTCTCCAACCTCCTCGCCGGGTTCGCGGCTACCGCCGCCGTGCTGCTCCTGCTCGGCGGCATCATCGCCGCGCTCGGCATCCGCGTCGCCGGCTGGGACCCCGTCTCCGAAGACGATTTCGAGCGCGTCGTCGAACGCACCGAACGCCTCGCCGCGGACGGCCTCTACGTCGACCCCGAGGAGCAGGAGTTCCTCGAGCTCGACCCTTGGCGCGACGGCGACTTCGAGGAGATCGTGGCCGAAGCCCTCGACGACCTTCCCGACATCCTCCGCGGCGCCCTGCGCAACCTCGCCGTCGTCGTCACCGACGGTGGCATCAAGGCCGGCGCCTACGGGCTCTACCAGGGCGACACCATCGCCCGGGACGACTACCCCGACCGCGTGCTCATCTTCCGCGACTCCCTCCGCCGCGACTTCGGCCACGACGCCGACCTCCTCCGAGAGCAGATCACCATCACGGTCCGCCACGAGCTCGCGCACCACCTCGGCGCCGACGAGCTCGGCGTTCGCGACCTCGGCCTCGAGTGAGGCCGGACCTCGCCGGCATCGTCCGTCCCCTGGATCCGGGCCGGCCGAGCGGCTCGGGCCCGGCTCGGACCTAACGAGATCTGCGGCGCGATCCCTCGCCGTCACGGCCGACCGAGCGGGCGTGAGGGGCGGAGCTGCTCAGTCTGCGTCGTCGCCTGCGTCCTCGACCACGCTCAGCACGTTCCCGGCCGGGTCCTTGAACCACGCGATGAGCGGACCGCCGCCGCGGAACACGAAGTCGTCGTCCGTCTGCATCGGCGTCCCCTCGTAGCGCTCGAACACCACGCCACGCTCGATCAGCGCCCCCACCGTGCCCGGCACGTCCTTGGCCGGGAAGTTGAGCACCGTGAACGTCGCCGGCTCGTGATCGGGCTTGCCGTACACCACGGTCGGTCGATCACCACCCGCAAGCTCGAGCATGATGATCGGCATCTCGGGCGACTGCGGGCCGTCGACGTCGATGCCCAGCACGTCGCCGTAGAACGCCTTCGCCGCCAGCACGTCGTCGACGGAGAACCCGCCGAACGCCTTCGCATCCTTGAACATCGCTGCCTCTCGTACGGGAGATCGGGAGGGAGGAGCGGGCGACCCGGGCCGCCGCGCCGCCTCCTAGTGGCCGGCGAACACCGGCTCCACGTCCTGCACAGGATCGCCGGGATCGCCGACGACCGCATCGGCCGGAGCCGGTCGCAGCGCCACGGCCGCGACGACCGCCGCCGCCAGCACCGACGCGCCGCCTGCCCAGAACGCCACGTGGAACCCGCCGAGCAACGCCGCGTCCGCCTGCGCGCCACCCTCGGCGAGCGACGCCGTCCGCGACGCCGCCGCCGTCGCGAGGATCGCAAGGCCGAGCGCCCCGCCGACCTGCTGCGTCGTGTTGACGAGCCCACTCGCGAGCCCCGCCTCCTCCGACGGCACCCCCGCCATCGCCAGCATCATGAGCGCCGGGAACGCCACGCCGGCGCCGAGCCCGTGCAGCACCATCGCCGGCAGCAGGTGTCCCACGTACGACCCGTCCACCGGGAGCCGCGCGAACATCACGAGGCTCACCGCGAGCACCAGCAGCCCGAGGATCAGGACCGGCCGCGGACCGAAGCTCCCGATGAGCTGCGCCGAGAACCGCAGGCTCAGGGCCGCCATCACCAACGTCGCCGGCAGGAACGACAACCCCACCTCGATCGGCGAGTACCCGAGCACCTTCTGCAGGTACAGCGCCGACATGAAGCCGATCGCGAACAGCCCCGCCATCGTGAGCGCCTGCACGACGTTCGCCGCCACCACGCTCCGCCTGCGGAAGATCCCCAGCGGCACGAGCGGCACCTTCGCCGTCGACTCCCGCCACGCGAACGCGACGAGCAGCACCGCCGAGATGCCGACGAACCCGAGCACCCGGAGCGATCCCAGCCCGGCCTCCGCGGCGCCGACGAGCCCGTACACCGCCAACATCACCGATGCGGTGATGAGCGCCGCACCCGGCACGTCGGCGCCGTCCCCGAAGCCGGCGCCCGGCTCGTTCGGCACGAATCGCAGCGCCGCCGCGAACGTCGCGACGCCGATCGGCAGATTCACCAGGAAGATCCAGTGCCACGACATCGCCTCGGTCAGCACGCCGCCGACGAGCAGGCCGATCGTGCCCCCGGCCACGGCGACGAACGTGAACGCCCCGATCGCTCGCGCCTGATCCCCCGGCTCCGGGAACATCGTCACGATCGCACCGAGGATCACGGCCGACGTGAGCGCCCCGCCGATCCCCTGCAGGAACCGCGCCGCGATCAGCCACTCCTCGCTCTGCGCGGCGCCGCACAGCAGCGACGCGGTCACGAACACCGCGAGCCCCGCTTTGAACACGCGTGCACGGCCCACCAGATCGCCGAGGCGACCGGCGAGCAGCAGGAGCCCGCCGAAGGGCACGAGGTACGCGTTCACCACCCACGCAAGGCCCGAATCGCTGAACCGCAGATCCGACTGGATCGACGGCAGCGCCACGTTCACGACCGTCACGTCGAGCACGATCATCAGCATCCCGGTGCACAGCACGTAGAGCGCGATCCACCGCGCTCGATCCTCGCGCTCGCCCAGTTGCCGGCCCGGGCCGTCCTGCGACCCCTGGCTCGAAGCAGCCATCTCGTTCCCTCTCGATGCAGATCGTCGGCGCCAGCACCCAGCCGGCGCGCTCACAGAAGAGACGGAGCAGATCCTCGGAACTCATCGCGCGGCGCTCACCTGGCGCGCACACACTCGTCGTCGTCCCTGAAAGCGACGATGTGTAACCGGCGTTTGCACCGACCGTCCATCGAGCCGACAAGACCCGTCCACGAAGACGTACACTCCCGGCAGCCCCCGTGGAGTGTGACCGCCGGGGAAGTCATGTCCCGTGGAGTGAGACCGCCGGGACGCCACACAGAAACACGGAGAAATCCGCATGCCTGAAGCCGTCATCGTTGACGCGATCCGCACCCCGATCGGCCGTGCCGTCAAGGGTTCCCTGAAGACCGTCCGCGCCGACGACCTCGCCGCCATCCCGCTGGCCGAGCTCGTCAAGCGCAACCCGGGCGTCGACTTCTCCGAGACCGTCGACGTCCTCATGGGCGCCGCCTTCGGTGAGGCCGAGCAGGGCTACAACGTCGCCCGCAACGCCTCCCTCCTCGCCGGCCTCCCCTTCGAGGTTCCCGGCGCCACCACCAACCGCTTCTGCGCCTCGTCGCTCCAGACGATCCGCAACGCGTTCCACGCCATCAAGGCCGGCGAGGGCGACCAGTACATCGCTGCCGGCGTCGAAGCCGTCTCGCGCACCGTCCAGGGCGGCCAGTGGGAGTTCAACCCCCGCCTCAACGGCTCCGAGGGTTCGATCACCAACGTCTACATCCCGATGGGTCTCACCGCCGAGAACGTCGCCGACAAGTACGGCGTCACCCGCGAGGAGCAGGACGAGTGGGCCGCCATCTCCCAGCAGCGCGCCGTCGCCGCGCAGGAGTCCGGGCACTTCGACGCCGAGATCGTCGGCGTCACCGTCGCCGCCCACAAGTCCTGGGACAAGGAGGGCAACGAGATCGACGTGCCCGAAGCCGTCATCACCAAGGACGACGGTCCGCGCGCCGGGACCACCGCCGAGGGCCTCGCCAAGCTCAAGCCGGCGTTCCGCCCCGACGGCACCGTGACGGCCGGCAACGCCTGCCCGCTCAACGACGGCGCAGCCGCGCTCCTCATCATGAGCGACGCCAAGGCCGAGAAGCTCGGCCTCACCCCGCGCGCCCGCATCATCGCGACCTCCGTCGCCGGCCTCGACCCCGAGTACATGGGCGTCGGCCCGATCCCGGCCATCCAGAAGCTCCTCGCCGCCACCGGCATGAAGATCGAGGACATCGACATCGTCGAGATCAACGAGGCCTTCGCCGCGCAGATCGTCCCGTCCAAGAAGGAGCTGGGCATCAGCGACGAGCAGCTCAACCCGTTCGGCGGCGCGATCGCCCTCGGCCACCCCTTCGGCATGACCGGCGCCCGCATCGCCACGACGCTGATCAACGGCCTCGAGGCCACCGGCGGTCGCTACGGCATCGAGTCGATGTGCGTCGCCGGCGGACTCGGCATGGCCATGCTGATCGAGCGCATCTGAGCCGCCCTTTCGGCGATCTTCGGCCCAGGCGCGAACCACCTGTACCGCCGTACTTGCTGGTCCGCGCCTGAGCCGAACCTCATCCGAATGGCTGGCTCAGCTGCGCTCGATCGAGATCGAGCGCAGCTGGGTTCCGTCCCGGATCTGCGGCGCGATCGTCGCCTCAGCCGCGCTCGATCGTCGAGCTCTGGTGGGGTGACGGATCGAGTTCTTCGCGGGGCGTCCTTCGGGGCGCCCCACGTCGTTCTCGTGGCCCGTCGGGACTGCGACGCCGCTCGGGGTGGAGAACGCAAAACGCCCCGACGAGCCAGCACTCGTCGGGGCGTTGGTGCGCGAACGCGATGGGGCGGTGCGCTACGCCGTCGGCGCGAGCTGCGAGGCGAAGCGCAGCGACGACTGCGCGCGCTCGAGCGAAGCGAGCGTCAGCGTGGGCTCGAGCTCGGACGACGACTCGACACCCGTGCGGTTCGCGCGCAGGCGCATGAACTTCAGGGAGGACTGCGCACGCTCGAGCGCGTCGAGCGTGAGCGTGGGCTGGTCACCCAGCGCGCGGGGGGACTGCGCTCCGACGATCGGCTTCACGGCCGGCCCGTAGTTCCCGATGGCTTCGACCGTCGAACGTACGGCGGTCTTGAGCTGCTCCGTCTTCATGATTGTCCCTGTCCCTCTCGTGGACGAGATTCGTGTCCCATGAATAAGGATGAACCAGAAAGCTGAGGAAAGCCTCTTTACCTTCTGAGGGCTTGCGCACACACAGCGATGTGCCGGGCCGGAGCAACGGCAACGGCAGCGGCGCGAGCGGCGGCGGCTGCATCCGCGGCCGCTCACGCACGCTGAGCTACGGCGTGAGCCGGAGCGACTGGGCGCGTTCGAGCGACGCCAGCGTCAGGATCGGGTCGTGCGGCACGGCTGGGCCGCGGGCCGCGCTCACCCGCATCGCGGCCAGCGGAAACGGCGCCACGACGACGCCCTCCTGATCAGCCGTCTCGCCTGTGAAGCGAAGCATCGTCCGCACCTGTTCCCTCGTCATGTCCCTCTCCGAACTCTTGACCGGGTTGTCCCCTGCCCCGAATTCAACGCGGCTGGAGGCGACGGCCTCATTACGGGCCCGGAACAGCGCGCGGGCAGCCCGGTCCGCAGTGGGCGCACAGAGCAGATTCGGAGCTGCGCGGCGGATGGCGCCGCGCCGGCGGAGGGCGGCTCAGGCGGCCGGCGTCGGGCGCTCGTAACGCGACCAGATGTCGTTGCAGCTCTCGCACACCTCGGGCGGGATCACCCCGGCGCGCATCAGAAGGGCGAACGCCTGGCAGCCCAGGCAGAAGCCCAGCAGCGATTCGAGGCTCGCGGCGACGACGAGCGCGCCGAGCACGACGTAGCCGGCGGACTCGGCTGCGAACGCGTAGAAGAGCAGCGCCGCAGCGCCGCTGAACACGAGGCCGATCGCCTGCGCGAACCGTTTGGGGGGACCGGCGACGAGCTTGGCCTCACCGAGCCGCGGCGCGATCACCTTCGTGGCGAGCTGTCCGAACGGATCGAGCTTCGGGCCCCAGGCGACGCGCAGCGCGAACCCGGCCGCGAGCACGATCGACAGCCACGGCAGCCTCGCGGCGATCGCGGCCACGGCGGTGACGACGACGAGGCCGGCGACGACGCGCGCGGCCTTCTCGTTGACGGGGTTGGGGAACGAGAACACGCGGCTCATGGGAAACACCATCAGCCTAGCGCTGAGTACCGAAATACACCTGAATGTGCCCCGGATGGCGACCGATCCAGCTCGGCGCCTCAAGCCGCCCGGACGGCGCCCGGTCGCTCAGCCGGTGCCGAACGACTCGGTGACGATCACCGGCTCGCCCGCTGCATCGGAGGCGTCGAGGTGCACGGTCGCCACGAACGCGAAGTCGCGGTGCTCCTCTGGGTCGTCGACGACCTGCCGCACGGCCCAGCGGCGCGGATCGGAGCGGTCGACGATCAGCAGCTCCGGCGAACGCGCCTCCGGGCCCCAGCCGAGCACCTCGTGCTCCTCCCAGAACGCGCCGAGCGCCGCCTCCCACTCGTCCTCGCCGAGCGGCGCGCGCGAGGGCGGCAGCGTGAGGGCGGCCATGCGCTCGTCGAGCTCCGCCAGCAGGTCGAAGCGGTCGCGCGCGGCGAACTGGACGCGCTGGAACATCGCGTTGCGCACGGCGACGCTGAACGCGCGCGTGTTGCCGGTGATCGGCCGGGCCGGAGGAGCGGGCGCACCCTCGGCCTCGCGGGCGGCCGCCGCGGCAACGGCCTCCGGGTCGGTGAGCGCCTCCCACTCGTCGAGGAGGCTCGAGTCGGTCTGGCGGACGGTCTCGCCGAGCCACTCGATGATGTCGTCGAGCTCGTCCGTGCGGAACCGCTCGGGGACGGTCTGGCGCAGTGCGCGGTAGGCGTCGGAGAGGTAGCGGAGCACAAGCCCCTCGCTGCGCTGGAGCCCGTAGTGGCTGATGAGCTCGGTGAAGGAGAAGCCCCACTCGTACATGTCCCGCACGACCGACTTGGGGGAGAGATCCGACTCGCGCACCCACGGATGGGTCTCGCGGTACACGCGAAACGCGTCGAGCAGCTCCTCCCCGAGCGGCTTGGGGTACGTGACCTGCTCGAGGAGCTCCATCCGCTCCTCGTACTCGATGCCCTCGGCCTTCATCTCCGCGATGGCCTCGGCTCGCGCCGCCTTGCTCTGCGCCGCGAGCACCGGGAAGGGATCGTCGAGGATCGCCTCGACCACGGAGAGCAGATCGAGCGTGTAGTGCTCGCTCTCGGGGTTCACGAGCTCGTAGGCCGCGAGCGCGAAGCTCGCCAGCGGTTGGTTGAGCGCGAAGTCGTCCTGCAGGGCCGGCGCGAGCTGGAGCGTGCGGCCGTCGGCGTCGGGCGCATCCAGCCACTCGAGCACGCCCGCCGCGAGCAGCTCGTCGCCGAGCGCCTGCGCCTGCTCGCTCAGGCGCCGCTTGCCACGCTCGTCCTCGTGGTTGTCCTCCATGAGGGCCCGCATCGCATCGATCGGATCCGACGGCTGCTGCACCACGTTGAGGATGGTCGAGTGGTCGACCTTCATCCGGCTGACGAGCGCCTCGGGTTGTGCGGACTTGAGACGGGTGAAGGTCTCCTCCGTCCAGCTCACCTGCCCCTCGGGCGGCTTCACGCGCTGCACGCGCTTCCTCTTGACAGGGTCGTCGCCGGCCTTCGCGAGGCGCCGCGCGTTCTCGATCACGTGCTCGGGCGCCTGGACCACCACGTGGCCGCTGGTGTCGAACCCCGCGCGGCCGGCGCGCCCGGCGATCTGGTGGAACTCGCGCGCCTTGAGGATGCGGTGGTTCGTGCCGTCGAACTTGGTGAGACCCGTGAAGACCACCGTGCGGATCGGGACGTTGATGCCGACGCCGAGCGTGTCGGTGCCGCAGATCACCTTCAGCAGCCCGGTCTGCGCCAGCTGCTCGACCAGTCGGCGGTACCGCGGCAGCATGCCCGCGTGGTGCACGCCCACGCCGTTGCGCACGAGCTTGCTGAGCGTCCTGCCGAAGCCGGCCGTGAACCGGAACGCGCCGATCGCCTCGGCGATCGCGTCCTTCTCCTCGCGGCTGCAGAGCTTGGCCGAGAGCAGCGACTGCGCGCGCTCCATCGCCGATGCCTGCGTGAAGTGCACCACGTACACCGGCGCCTGGTCGGTGGAGACGAGGTGCTCGAGCTTCTCGTGGAGCGGCTCGGTCGACCACTCGTAGGTGAGCGGGATCGGCCGCTCGGCGCCGTCGACGACACTCGTCTCGCGGCCGGTGCGGCGCGTGAGATCCTCGGCGATGCGCGTTGTCTCGCCGAGCGTCGCGCTCATGAGGACGAACTGGGTCTGCGGCAGACACAGGAGCGGCACCTGCCACGCCCACCCGCGCTGCGGTTCGGCGTAGTAGTGGAACTCGTCCATCACCACCTGGCCCACATCAGCCTGCGCCCCCTCGCGCAGCGCGAGGTTCGCGAGCACCTCCGCGGTGCAGCAGATGATCGGGGCGTCGCTGTTGACCGACGCGTCGCCCGTCATCATCCCGACGTTCTCCGCCCCGAACACGCGGCACAGGTCGAAGAACTTCTCGCTCACCAGCGCCTTGATCGGCGCGGTGTAGAAGGTGGTGCGGCCATCGGCCATCGCTGCGAAGTGCGCGGCGATCGCGACCATCGACTTCCCGGAGCCGGTCGGCGTCGCGAGAATGAGGTTGTGCTCGGAGAACAGCTCGATCGCGGCCTCCTCCTGGTGCGGGTAGAGCGGCCGGCCTCCCTCGTCGGCCCACGCGCTGAACGCGTCGAAGAGGGCGTCGGCGTCGGGCGCCGCAGGGATCAGATCGACGAGCGACATCGCTCGCCGCACGCTACCCGAGACGCCGAACGGCCCGCTCGGCGCAGCGCTGCGCCGAGCGGGCCGTCCCCCGGGGCCCCGGGTGGCTACGCCTCCTTGTTGACCCCGCGCACGGCGACGGTGAGGCCCAGGCCGGCCATCGCGACGGAGGCGATCGTGCCCCACAGCGCGGAGGTGCTCACGTCGCCGGCGAAGAGCGCGCGCTCGGCCTCGACGAGGTAGGTGAGCGGGTTCAGGTCGCTCAGCACCGCGAGCCAGCCCGGCGCGTCGTCGAGCGGGAGCAGCATGCCGGACAGGAGCATGAGCGGGAAGAGCACCGTTTGCTGGACCATCCAGAACACGTACGGGTTGTCGCCCGCGGCCATCGCGAGGGCGTACGAGAGCGCACCGAGGCCGACGCCGAAGGCGGCGAGGAGCACCAGGCCGAGCAACGAGGCGACGTGCGGCTCGAATCCGAACGGCACCGACACGGCGACGATGATCACCGCCTGCCCGAGCACCGGCACGATCTCCTCGAGCGCGCGGCCGATGACGAGCGACGAGCGCCGCAGCGGCGTGACGAGCATGCGCTCGTGCGCGCCGGTGGTGATGTCCTGCAGCAGGTTCGCGCCGGTCGTGGACGTCCCGAACAGCACGGACATCACGATGATCCCGGGCACGAACCACTGGAGCGTGGCCGCGCCGTCCAGGCCGCTCGTGCGTACGAGCAGCGGCCCGAAGAGCGCGAGGAAGAACAGTGGCTGCATCATCCCGAACACGAGCGTGAACGGCTCGCGGATGAGCGGCCGCAGCTCACGCAGCGCGACGGTCAGCGTGTCGTGGACGACGCCCGTCGGGCGCGGCGTCCCGGCGTGCGCGGCGCTGCTCGCGGCGGCGACGCGGTCGCTGCCGGTGGGGACGGAGGTGACGGTGGACATGGTGTGGCTCCCTGCGGTGGTCAGGTGGAGGTCGGATCGGGGGCGCGCCGCCTAGACGGCCGCGAGCTCGGGCACGGACGGCATGAACGAGTCGCGCAGCGAGCGGCCCGTGAGATCGAGGAACACGTCGTCGAGCGTCACGTGGTCGACGCCGCTGCGCGCCGAGAGCTCTGCCTTGAGGCCTCCGGCGGTGTCGTCGGCGATCACCTCGCCGCGATCCATGACGAGCACCCGCTCGGCCATCGCGTCCGCCTCGTCGAGGTAGTGGGTCGTGAGGAAGATCGTCATGCCGGTCTCCTCGCGCAGGCGCAGGATGTGGCTCCAGAGGTTCGCGCGGTTCTGCGGATCGAGCCCGGTCGACGGCTCGTCGAGGAACAGAAGGCACGGGCGGTGTACGAGGCCGAGCGCGACGTCGAGTCGGCGCTTCTGACCGCCCGACAGGGTCATCACCTTCTGGTTCGCCTGGTCGGTGAGCTGGAGCTGCTCGAGGAGCTCGTCGGCGCGCCGGTTGCTCTCGGCGCTCCCGATGCCGTAGCAGCGGCCCTGGGTGACGAGCTCGTCGCGCACCCGCTGCATGTGGCCGGCGCCGTCGCCCTGGCCGACGTAGCCGATCCGGCGCCGCACCTCGCCCGGCTCGCGGGCGATGTCGAAGCCGGCGACGGTCGCGCTGCCCGATGTCGGTGGCAGGAGGGTGGTGAGCATCCGGAGCGTGGTCGACTTGCCGGCGCCGTTGGGGCCGAGGAAGGCGACGAGCTCGCCCTCGGCCACGTGGACGTCGATGCCGCGAACGGCCTGGATCTCGGCGCCGTCGGCGGACCGGAAGGAGCGTGTGAGGCCTTGTGCGTTGATCATGTCGGCACCATCTCGCGAATACCGGCCACATCCTGGCCGGTATCGATGGCACCCTGTGGGCATGGCTGATCCGTCATCCCGGATGCTCCGACTGCTCTCGCTGCTCCAGACGCACCGCTTCTGGCTCGGCGGCGAGCTGGCCGACCGACTCGAGGTGAGCGAGCGCACCCTGCGCCGCGACGTCGACCGGTTGCGCGAACTCGGCTACCCCGTCGCGGCCGCGCGGGGCGTCGGTGGCGGCTACCAGCTCCAAGCCGGCGCGGAGCTCCCGCCGCTGCTCCTGGACGACGAGGACGCGATCGCGATCGCGATCGGCCTGCGGACGGCCGCAAACGGCAGCGTGACGGGCATGGAGGAGGCGGCCGTCGGCGCCCTCACCAAGCTCGAACAGGTGCTGCCGCCGCGGCTACGGCGGCGGATCGTCGCCCTGCAGGCCTCGATCGAGCCGTCGATGCGGTCGTCCACGCCCGTCGACCTCGATGCGCTCACCGCGATCGCACAGTGCGTGCGCGACGAGGAGCGGCTGCGGTTCGGCTACCGCCGGCGCGATGGGAACGAGGCCGAGCGCACCGTGGAGCCATGCCGGCTCGTCGCGCTCGGGGGCCGCTGGTACCTCGTCGCATGGGACGTCCGCCGCGCCGACTGGCGCACGTTCCGCGTCGACCGCATCACGCACCCCGCCGGGACGGGAACGCGGTTCGCGCCGCGTCGTCCACCCCGCGGAGATGCAGCCGAGTACGTGCGCGAGGGCATCTCGTCGATGCCGACCGCGTTCACGGCCGAGGTGCTCGTGCAGGCTCCGGCCGAGGCGATCGGCCCCGAGGTCGGCTGGATGCGCGGCGTGGTGGAGCCGGTCGACGCGGCGACCTGCCGGATCCGCACGAGCGGCGACTCGCTCGCCTGGATCTCGGTCAACCTCGGCTTCCTCCGGCACCCGTACGTGATCGAGGGGCCCCCGGAGCTGATCGCGCACGTGCGCGAGGATGCCGAGCGCCGGCTGGCGGCGCTCGGCTAGGCGGGCGGGCCGCTACACCGGACGGGCCAGCGCCAGCGCGTACGTGCCGTCGTCGAGCCAGGTGTCGAGGCCGAATCCGGCGTCGCGGTAGAGCGCGTCGACCGTCTGCGGGCGGAACTTGCGGCTGATCTCGGTGAAGATCGCCTCGCCAGGCGTGAAGCTCACGTCGAGGCTGAGGCTCTCGATTCGCACCTGCTGCGCCGTGCTCGTCCGCAGCCGCGTCTCGATGCGCTCGAGCTCCGGGTTCCAGATCGACTCGTGGGCGAAGGCGTCGAGGTCGAAGTCGGCGTCGAGCTCGCGGTTGACCACCCGCAGGACGTTCTTGTTGAACTCGGCCGTCACGCCGGCAGCATCGTTGTAGGCCGCTTCGAGGACGGCCCGGTCCTTCACGAGGTCGATGCCGACGAGGACCGCGTCGCCCTCGCCGAGCTGGCCGCGCAGCGCGGTGAGGAAGGCCTGCACCTCGTAGGGCTCGAGGTTGCCGAGCGTCGAGCCGAGCAGCGCGACGAGTCGGCCCCCCTCGCGCCGGCGACCGAGGTGCGCGAGCTGCGTGGTGAAGTCGAGGATGCGTCGTTCGATGTCGAGCCCGGGGAAGCGCTCGGTGAGGTGGCGCTCGGCGCCCGCCAGCGCCGACGCCGAGACGTCGACGGGCACGTATCGCTCGAGCCGGCCCGCCGCGAGCAGCGGCTCGAGCAGGAGGGGGGTCTTCGTGGAGGAGCCGCTGCCGAGCTCGACGAACTCGGTCGCCGGGAAGGCCGCGGCGATCTCCCCGCTGCGCGACGCGAGGAGGGCCGCCTCGGCGCGGGTGAGGTAGTACTCGGGCTGTTCGCAGATCGCGTCGAACAGGGCCGAGCCGTGGGCGTCGTAGAACCACTTCGGCGGCAGGTGCTTCTCGTCGGCGGTCAGGCCGCGGAGCACGTCGGCGGCCAGCGCCGTCCAGGTCTCCGGGGTGGAGGCGTCGACGTCGAGGCCGTGGTCGGTCAGGACGGCACGGTCCTCGGCATGGGTCGTCGGCATCAGGGACGGTCCTTTCGTGTCCGCCGGGAGGGAACGGCGGGGGCGGGCGTCGGGGTCATGCGTCCTGGGCGCAGCGGAACCCGGCGAAGATCTGCCGGCGCTGCGGGTGGTCCCAGTTGCGGAACGTGCTGCGGGCGCAGCACGCGGCGGTGGCCCACGATCCGCCGCGCAGCACGCGGTACGGACCGTCGAAGAACACCTCGGAGTACTCGGGGTAGGGGTAGGCCTCGAAGCCGGGGTAGGGCGCGAGGGCGGAGCTCGTCCATTCCCAAACGTCGCCGATCATGCCCAGCGCACCGCTCGGGGCCGCGCCGCCCGCCCCGGCGGGCATCGCGCCGAGCGCGTGGCCGTCGAGGTTCGCGTGCTCGCGCGCCGGCGGCTCCTCGCCCCACGGCTGGGTGCGCACCATGCCGGTCGACGGATCGAGCCGCGCCGCCGTCTCCCATTCGGTCTCGGTGGGGAGGCGCGCGCCCCGCCAGCGCGCGTAGGCGTCGGCCTCGAACCAGCTCACGTTCATCACCGGCGCATCCGGGTCGGGGGCCTCGACGCGGTCGAAGCGGCGGATCGATCCGCCGTCCGTCTGCCAGAACATCGGGCGCTGCACGCCCTCGGCCAGCCGCCACTGCCAGCCGTCGGGGTGCCAGTGGCGCTCGTCGGCGTAGCCGCCGTCGGCGATGAACTCCGCGAAGGCGCGCACCGTCACGGGCGTGCGGTCGATCCGGAACGCCGGTACGGCAGCCGTGTAGACGGGCAGTTCGTTGTCGTAGGCGAAACCGCGTCGGGCGCCGAGCTGCGGCCAGCTGGCCGGCACGCCGACCATCAGGGGGCCCTCCGGCGTCTGCGGCGCCCACGCGGCGGGCGGTCCGACGGCGAGCACGCCGGGATCGGCGAGGTGCAGGGCCTGGAGCATCGTCTCGCGGTGCTGCTCCTCGTGCTCGACGAGCAGGTCGACGAGGTACCCGTGGCGGAGCAGCCGATCGGGGGAGTCGGCGGAGAGGTCGAGCGTGGGGAGCAGGGCGTGGAGCGCATCGTCGATCCGCGCCATGTAGTCGCGTGCTGCGGGCAGATCGAGCAGCTCGATGGCTCCGCGCTCGGCACGCGGGGTGACGCCCGCGTCGTAGGTGTCGGCGAGCTCGGGCCGCAGCATCTCGCCGCCGGTCACGCTCGCGATCCACAGATCGGCGAACGCGGCGATGTGGGCGAGGTCCCAGACGATCGGCGAGAGCAGCGGCGAATGCACGCGCTCGAGGTCGTGCTGCGCGACCGATGCGATCGTCGCCAGAGTGCGCTGCCGCGTGTGGACGAGGCGGTCGATGTGCTCGGTCGAGCTGGCGGCGGCGGTGCTGGCGAGGCGTGTCACGTGGCCGGCAGGCTATGCCCAGGGGCCGGCGTGAAAGACACGGTTCGGTGAACAGGTGCGGTCGTGCAGTGCCCCGGGAAGGGGTGAGACCGGCCGGGCGGCCGATGACCGACGGTGTTGGCGCAGAGGCTTGCGGTCCGGCGCGCCGGGCGTACCGTGGGCGGCTCACCCGACCCCCGACCCTCCCCAGAAGGTGAAGCACATGATCAAGGGTTTCCGCGACTTCCTGATGCGGGGCAACGTCGTCGATCTGGCCGTGGCCGTGATCATCGGCGCGGCGTTCACGAGCATCGTCACCGCGCTCAACACGAAGGTGATCGCCCAGCTCATCGCCGCGGTGGGTGGCGTGAGCTCGATGGAGGACGCCAGCTTCAAGCTCGGGAGCGCCTCGATCGGGTACGGCGCCGTCGTCGCGGCGACGATCAACTTCGTGATCGTGGCCGCGATCGTCTACTTCTTCGTCGTCACGCCGATGAACAAGCTCCAGGAGCGGTTCAACAAGCCCGCGGAGGAGAAGGAGGCGACCCTCTCCAAGGACCAGGAGCTGCTCATCGAGATCCGCGACCTCCTCGCGCGGCGCTAGCGCTCGACCGAACTCGTGTAACGCCGAGCGGCGGCGCGGCGTAGTGAGGGCATGAGTGAGACGCTCAGCGCCACGATGGCCCCGCCTCGTCGCCCAACCTTGCACTTCGACGCGCTCTATCGAGAGGCGCGGGGCGACGTCTACGCGTACGTCGCGTCGCTCGTCGGCGACCGGGCCACGGCCGAGGACGTCGTCGCCGCCACCTTCGAGCGGGCGTACCGCAAGCGGCGCTCGTTCGATGCGTCGCGCGGCACGCCGCGGCAGTGGCTCTTCGGGATCGCGCGGAACGCCGCGCTCGACGAGCTGCGCACGCGTGCCCGCCGCGCGACGCCCGTCGCGGATGCCGGCACGCACGTCGCGACCGCCGAGGCCGACGACGATGTCTCCGACGAGCGCACGCTGCAGATCCGCGCCGCCATCGCCGGCCTCTCGCCGCGCGACCGCGAGCTGATCGCCCTCAAGTTCTTCGCCGGCCTCTCCACCGCGGAGATCGCCGGTGCCCTCGGCATCACGGAGGTGAACGCGCGCCAGCGCGTGCACCGAGCCCTTCGCGTCCTCCGGGAGGTGTGCGCATGAGCCTGCTCAGCAAGACCCATCCGATCGACGACGACCTGCCCGAGCTCACGCCCGAGCAGCTCGCCGAGCTCGACGACCTCGACGCGATCCTCGCCGGCGAACCGGCGAACGACGACGTGCTCGCGGCGCTCGTGCGCGACGTGCGCACGGCGGCACCCGAGATGCGGCTCGAGGCGACCGAGCGGCTCACGGGCCGCGTGGCGGCGGGCTTCGGCCGCGGTGGTGCCAGGCGACGCGTGTGGCGAGGGAGCGCGATGCTCTCGCCGCTCGGTGCGACGGCCTGCGTGCTCCTCGTGATGGGCGGCGTGGGCGGGGTCGTGGTCGCCGGTGAAGGCCGGTCCGGTGACGATTCGGAGACGGTGTCGATGGCCGAACCGGCCGCCGCGCCGTCGAGCTCGTCTCCGAGCGGCGACGACGTCGAGCGCTCGTTCGAGCGCGGAGCGATCGCGGAGGGCGGCGCGCCGACGACGACGTCGGGATCCGGCGGCTCGAGCACCGCGCTCTCGGACCTCGTCACGCCGCAGCGCAGCACCGCTTCGACGCCCTCGGAGGCGGCCGAGGAGCTCGCCCCGAAGCTGCGGAACGCGACGGGCCTCCTCGACGGCGCCTCGCGTGGCTCGGCCCGCTCGGTCGAGCGCAGCGTCGATCTGGCCGTGCGCGTGACGGCGGGCAAGCTCGAGGAGGCGACGGGCAAGGTCGGCTCGATCACGCGCGACGCCAACGGCTATGTCGCGAGCTCGGACCTCTCAGTCGGGACGGCGGGGCGCGGCACGGCGACGTTCGAGCTGCGCGTCGACTCCTCCAAGCTCGATCGCGCGGTCGACCGGCTGTCGGACCTCGGCACGGTGACGTCGCAGAACGAGCGCAGCCGGGACATCACGAGCGCCGTGGATTCGGCGCAGAGCCGCCTCGACGACGCGACGGCGGAGCGCCAGGCGCTGCTGCGGTCGCTTGCGAAGGCAGGGACGGCCGGCGAGATCGCCTCGCTGCGCACGCGGATCGCCGAGAACCGGCGACTGCGCGCTTCGCTCGACACGCAGCTGAAGCAGGTGCAGCGTCGGGCGGACCTCACGACGATCGACCTCACGCTCCGTTCGCCCGTCGACGACGACCCGACCACCGACGACGGCCGCTGGTCGATCGGCGACGCCGCGAGCGACGCCGGCAGCGTCCTCACGGCGATCGCGGGTGCCCTGCTCGTCGGCGGCGCGGTGCTCCTGCCGTTCGCGCTGCTCGGCGGTCTGGGCTGGCTCGCCTACGCCTGGCGCCGGCGCCGCGCCCGCGAACGCGCCCTCGACGCCTGAGCTGCGGCGCGATCCACGCCTCAGCCGTCGAGGGCCGCCCTCGGAGCCTTCAGGCTCCGAGCCGGGACGCGCGGTCGGCCAGCTCGTGGAGGGTCTCCGCCGGCGAGGAGCCGGTGGTGACCAGCTCGGCGGTGAGGCCGTGCACGTGGAGGGTGCGCAGGTCGCCGAGGGCCTGGGCGTGGGCGAGGGTGCGGAAGCCGAACTCGCTGCCGGGGATCTCGACATCGGGGGCGGAGTCGTCGACGACGATCAGGAACCGGCCGTGCTTGGGGCCGCCCTTGTGGAGCTGCCCCGTGGAGTGCAGGTAACGCGGTCCGTACCCGAACGTGGTCGCGGCACCGGTGGCGTCGCGGACGGCGGCTTGGAGGCGGGCGGCAGCCTGGTCGACGGAGGGCGACGGCGCGACGTAGGCGAGGATCGCGGCGAAGCCGGGGGCCTCGAGCCCGCCGAAGATCGTCTCGGCGGCGTCGCGGACGGTGACGGCAGGCAGCGCGATGGTGCCGGAGCCCTCGCCGAGGACGGTCTTCGTGGCGTCCTTCGCCTCCTGCACGTTCGGCTGGTCGAACGGGTTGATCCCGAGGGTCCAGCCGGCGACGGCGGTGGCGAACTCGGTGAGGAAGAAGATCTCTCCGAGTCCGGTGGGGCCGTCGACCTCGATCGTGGCGACCGGGGCGCCCTGCTCGCTGAGCGCGCTCGCGAACTCGTCGAGGGCCGCCGCTGGGGCGGCGCGGTCGCGCAGGCGCAGCACGATGCGGTCGTCCCCGAACCGTGCGCCGGGACCGGCGTGCTCTCCGGCGACGGGCAGGATGCCCTTGCGTTCCTTGCCGGTCGACTCGGCGACGAGCTGCTCGAGCCACAGCTCGACGCCGCCGAGCGACGGGTCGGCGGCGACGGTGAGCTTGTCGCGGCCGGCCTTGGCAGCCTCGCCGAGGAGCAGGCCCAGGCGCAGGGCCGGGTTGGCGGCGGGGTCGGCGGCGCGCGTGGCGCCCGCGGCTGCCTCGCCGGCGGCGAGCAGGTCGCGGACGGGGTAGCCGGCCACGCAGGCGGGCGTGAGGCCGAAGGCGGTGAGCGCCGAGTAGCGGCCACCGACCTCGGGGTCGGCCAGCACGATCTGGCGGAAGCCGCGCTCGCGGGCGAGCTCCTCGAGGGAGGAGCCGGGATCGGTGATGACGGCGAACGATTGCGGATCGTGGTCGAAGTGCTCCCAGAACAGCTCGAGCTGGGACCGGGTCTCGGTGGTGCCGCCCGACTTGGAGGCGGCGATGACGAGGGTCGTCGACGGCTCGAGGCCGTGGAGCGCCTCGAGCACGCAGCCGGGGACGGTCGAGTCGAGCACGCGCAGCTCCGGGCCCTTGCCCAGGGCGCGGAACGCCCGCGAGAGCACCTCCGGCGCGAGGCTCGAACCGCCCATGCCGAGCACGAGGACGACGCGGTCGCCGCGCTCGGCAGAGCTGGCGGCCAGGGCCTCGAGCTCGGGCAGCAGCGCACCGCTGCGCTCGGCGACGCGCAGCCAGCCGAGGCGGTCGGCCACCTCGGGCTGGCCGGCGGGGCCGAAGAGGGTGTCGTCGCCGGCCCAGATCCGCTCGGCGACGCGCGCCTCGAGCGCGCGGGCGCCCGCAGCGTCGACGGCGGCCTCGATCGCCGCCGGGAGCGAGAACCGGGTCGTTGCGCCTGCGCTCATGCGCCGGCCTGCGTGGCGGCCTTGCGCTTCTCGTCGACGGTGTCGAGAAGCTCCTTCATCGGGACCTCGAACTTCGAGATGCCCTGTTCGAGGAGGAGCGACGTGACGTCGTCCATGTCGATCCCGGCCTCCTCGAGGCGCGCGAGGTCGGCGGCGGGATCGATCGCGGCAGAGCCGGGGATCGGTGTGCCGCTGGCCGCTGTGGCCTCGACGGTCGCGAGCGGCATCGTGTTGACGGTCTCCGGGGCGACGAGGGCGTCGACGTACTTGGTGGGGGCGTACGCCGGGTCCTTCACGCCGGTCGACGCCCAGAGCGGACGCTGCGGACGCGCGCCGGCGGCTTCGAGCGCCGCGAACCGCTCCCCGCCCCGCACCTCGAGGTAGGCCTGGTAGGCGGCGCGGGCGTTCGCGATCGCCGCGGTGCCACGGAGGTCTTCGTGCTCGGTGCCCTTCAGGCGCGCGTCCACCTCGGAGTCGACGCGCGAGACGAAGAACGAGGCGACCGACTCGACCTTGAGGTGCAGGCCCTCGGCGTGGCGGCGCTCGAGCGCCTTCAGCCATGCCTCGAGGACGGCTTGGTACTCCTCGACGCCGAAGAGCAGCGTCACGTTCACGTGGATCCCGCGGTAGAGCGCCTCCTCGATCGCCGGCAGCCCCTCGGCGGTGCCCGGGATCTTGATCATGAGGTTCGGGCGGTCGACGCGGGCGTGGTACTCGATCGCCTGCTCGAGCGTGCGGTCCGAGTCGCGGGCGAGGTCGGGGTCGACCTCGAGCGAGACGAAGCCGTCGGCTCCGTCGGTGGCGTCGTACACGGGGCGCAGCACGTCCGCCGCGTCACGCACGTCCTGGGTCGCGATCTCCTGGTAGATCGACCGTGCGTCGTGGCCCTCACGCGCGAGCGCGCTGATCTGGTCGTCGTACTCGTCGCTGGCGAACGCCTCGCCGAAGATCGCAGGGTTCGTGGTCACCCCGTGCAGCACGTACTCGGTGCGCCACGCCTCGAGCGTGCCCTCCGTGAGGTACGAGCGCTTCAACGAGTCCAGCCACACCGCCACACCGGCGTCGGTGAGGGCTTGGAGGTTGGGATTGGCGGTGCTGCTCATGGCGGGGACCTCCGTGGAGAGGGTCAGGTGCGAGGGAAGGGGCGGACGGGTCAGCCGGCGGGGATCGTGCTCAGCGGCTGGGCGGCGTCGAGGGCGGCGTGCACGCCCTCGCGCTCGATCAGGGCGACCTTGCCGAGGCGACGCAGGTGGCGGTCCTCGTTGGAGAACTCGACCGAGAGGAACGCGTCGACGAGGTCGGTGGCCACGTTGCTGCCGATCACGCGGGCGCCGAGGCAGAGCACGTTCACGTCGTCGTGGGTGACGCACTGGGCGGCCGTGTAGTGGTCGTGCGCGCAGGCGGCGCGCACGCCGTCCACCTTCGACGCGGCGATCGCCACGCCGGCGCCGGAGCCGCACACGAGGATGCCCCGGCCGGCGTCGCCACCGGCGACCTGCTGGGCGACGGCGAGGGCGATGTCCGGGTAGTCGCCGCTCCAGCCGAGGACGACCGGCTCGTGGCCGTTCGCGGTGACCGCGTCCTTCACGGTCTCGAGCAGGGGCATTCCGGCGTGGTCGACGGCGATCGCGATCTTCATCGTGGTGGCAGCGCTCCCTGCGTCAGCGAGCCCGGTGGATCCGGGGGAGCCGCGAGCATCGCATAGCGCGCGTGCAGACCGCCACCCAGTTCGAGCAACCAGCGAAGTTCGAGCGCGCGCGGCCGGTCGGGCTCGCCGCCGAGCAGCGTGTGCTCGGGGTGTCCGCCGCCGACGACCGGGGAGAGGGTGACGAACAGCTCGTCGACCACGTCGGCGCGCACGAGCGCGCCGAGGAGGCTTGGGCCGCCCTCACACAGCAGCACCTCCACGCCCTCGTCGCGGAGCGCGCGCAGGGCGACCCGCGGCTCGGCTTCCGCGCCGGTGAAGATGCGGGACGGCTGCGCCGGATCGTTCAGGAGCTCACTGTCCGTCGGCACCTCGCCGGAGCGCGAGAGCAGCACGGCGAGCGGATCGGGTGCAAGGCCTCGGGCCACGCGGTCGGCACGGCGCTCCGCGGACGGGACGAGGCGGCCGTAGCCCTCGGCGCTCACGGTCGTGGCGCCGGCGAGCACGGCGTCGGCGGCGCCTCGCAGCGCGTGGAAGATGGTCCCGTCGCCCGGGGCGTAGGCGTTCACCGCGCCGGACGTGCCGCCGAACGTGGCCGCGCCGTCGATCGCGCTGACCATGTTCGCGAGCACCCACGGCCGGTCGCCGGAGATGGACGCAGGACGCAGCGACGCGACGTAGTCGTCGAGCGTGCGGTCGGGAGGGAGGAGGACGGAGGGCCCCACGCCCCTGAGCCTATTGGCGTCGATAGGCTCCGCAGGCCCGCCAATCGGCGTGGCCGGTCGCGCACCGCGTCCGTCACGCCCGATCGCACCCCTTGGAGCCCGCCTCGATGTCCAACCAAGTTCCGGATCGCAACCTCGCGCTCGAGCTCGTGCGCGTGACGGAGGCCGCCGCGCTCGCCGCCGCCCGCTGGATCGGTCGCGGCGACAAGGAGGCAGCCGACCAGGCCGCCGTCGACGCCATGCGCCACGTGCTCGGCACCATCTCGATGGACGGCATGGTCGTCATCGGCGAGGGTGAGAAGGACGAGGCGCCGATGCTCTACAACGGCGAGAAGATCGGCGACGGCACGCCGCCCGAGGTCGACATCGCCGTCGACCCGCTCGAGGGCACCACGCTCACCGCGAAGGGCATGCCGAACGCGCTCGCCGTGATCGCGCTCGCCGAGAAGGGCTCGATGTTCGACCCGGGCCCGTGCGTCTACATGGAGAAGCTCGCGGGCGACTCCGAGATCGCCGACCTGCTCGACCTCGATCGACCGGTCGAGGAGACCTGCAAGCTCGTCGCCGAGCGCCGCGGCGTGAGCATCAACGACGTGACCGTCGTCGTGCTCGACCGCCCGCGCCACGTCGACACCATCAACAAGATCCGCTCGGCCGGCGCGCGCGTGCGCCTCATCTCCGACGGTGACGTCGCCGGCGTGCTGCTCGCGATCTCCGACCGCACGATCGTCGACCTCCTCTGGGGCGTCGGCGGCACCCCCGAGGGCGTGCTCTCGGCCGCGGCCGTGAAGTCGATCGGCGGCGAGATCGTCGGCCGCCTCTGGCCGCGCAACGAGACCGAGCGTCAGGCGGCGCTCGATGCCGGCTACGACCTTGACAAGCAGCTCAAGAGCGACGACCTCATCAAGAGCGACAACTGCTTCTTCTCCGCCACCGGCGTCACCGGCGGCGACCTGCTGCAGGGCGTCCGCTACGTCGGCTCCGGCAAGGCGACGACCGAGTCGCTCGTCATGCGCAGCCGTTCGGGCACCGTGCGCCGCATCAAGGCGACGCACGACCGCACGAAGATCCGCGGCCTCGCAGGCGACCGCTACTAGGGCAGCGCGGACCGCGCCCGGCCGCCGTGGCCCGGGCGCGCTCGGAGCTAGTGCCGGGCGGCGCGAGCCTCGCGCCGCTCGCCCAGCTCCTTCGGCCACTGCGCGAACCGGCCCACCTTCGACGGCGCGAGCCGCCCGTTGGCCAGCGAGCGCAGGAACCCGTACGCCACGAGCACGTGGATGCGGGACTGCGTCCACCCGTAGAGCCGCTTGGAGATCGTCTCCGCCACGCGCGGGTAGAAGTTGGAGACCGACACCTCGACGTGCAGCCGGCTCATCCCCGGGCGGTCGCTCTCGCGACGCTCCACGGAGATCTGGAGGTACCCGTCGTCGTCGGAGCGGTTCGGCGCCACGAGCAGGCCGTTGCGGATCCGCCAGCGCACGGAGCTGCGCTGACTCCCCAGGTCGTACTCCGGCTCGTAGAACGTGATGAGCGGGACGAGGCCGAAGAGCGCCATCGCGCGACCCTGCTTGGTGTACATCACCCGCAGCGTGTGGCCCGAGGCGCGGGTCATGTGGTGCCAGTACGTGCGGGCGAGGCGTTCGAGGTTCTCCGGCGTCCACTGGGCGTCGAGCGTCGACGACGGGAGCCACACGTCGCCCGTCTGCACCGACAGCACCGACCCGTCCTTCGCCATCCTCGTGTCGTCGGCGAGCGATTCGACGCTCACCCGTGGATCGGCCTCGGCCTTGCGGCGTTGCACGCGCGCTCGGAGGACCAGCCAGCCGAATCCCGCGGCGAGGATCAGCAGGACCAGCAGGGGGATGAACGGGGCGATCGTCTCCATCCGGGGCCCGGACGCTACACCTCTTGCGCGTTCGTGCACGGGGCGCCGCCCGGGCGGCGCGCGCCACCCGTGCTGCGGGCCGTGGCGGCGATTCGGCGGGAAGCGATCCCGCAGGGGTGCTCGCACGTACGACGAACACCGCACGGATCTCGCTGCGCCCCCACTCATGACTCCGACCGCCGCCCCCACCCTGAAGATCAAGGACGTCGCCGAGCGCACCGGCGTCGCGGCGGCGACCATCCGGATGTGGGAGCAGCGCCACGGCTTCCCGAACCCGCAGCGCACCGCGGGCGGCTATCGCCTCTACACCGACGAGGACGTCGAGACCATCCGCGCGGTGCTCGCCCTGCGCCGGCGCGGCCTCTCGATCCCCGTCGCGATCGAGCGCGCGCACCGCGGCGCGTCGATCGCGGTCGAGCCCCACCCGTCGATCTACACCGCCGTCACGGCAGTCGATCCGAACGCCTATCCCCGCGTGCTGCGCCGCTCGACGCTCGCAGCCATGAGCCACGCGATCGAGGACGAGTTCCTCTCGCGCGGCGCGAGCGGCATCGTCGTCGGCGCCTTCCAGCGCCAGCCCTTCTACGCGCGGGTCGCCCACCGCTACGAGCAGATGGCACCGCGCAGCGACATCACGCTCGTGTTCGCCGACTTCCCGGACGTGTCCGGCGAGGCGGGGCAGCCGGTGCGCGTGCCGATCGCGCCGACCGATGCGCTCGGCAACGAGTGGGCCGTGGTGGTCGACGCGCCGGGCTACGCCGCCTGCCTGCTCGCGTGGGAGCGTCCGAACCGTCCGGCCGGGGGGGAGCGGATGTTCGAGGCCGTCCTGTCGATGGACCCGCTCGCCGTGCGCCGTGCGGTGCAGGTGGCATCGGCGCTCGCCGGGCGCCGCGACGCGCAGCTCGGCGCCCGCCTCGACGGCCTCGTCGACGGGCGGGCGCTCGCGACGGAACCACCGGCCTCGGCGCTCACGGCCCTCACCGGGCGGATGGTCGCCTACCTCGACGAGGCCGGCACCGCGGCTGGCTGAAGCCGCGCGGCGCCGAGGATCAGTCCTCGGTGAGCTCCGTGGCACTCGGCGGGGCGTCGATCTCGCGCCTCCGCACTGCGAGCGACTGGGCGATGCCGAACGACGTGCGTGCCACGTCGGCGAGCGCCGAGCCGAGGCCACCGAGCGCGGACGTGAGCTGGTTGGCCTGCTTCTCCTCCGGCAGCACGAACCCGGAGGACGGCAGCCACGGGCGGTTCGTGGTCACCTTGCGCGCGCGGTGCTGGGCCGAGCCGGCGCTGTAGTCGGCGCGGCGGCCCTCCGGCGGCGTGGCGATCCGCGATCGGCGCTGCGGCGTGGTCCCGGCGGTGTCGAGGGTGGATGCGGCGGCGACCGACTGCGACTTGGCGCGCGAGGCCGCCGGCTTCTTCGCGGCTGGCTTGCGCGTGGCCGCGGCGGCCGCGGGCTTCTTGGCGGCTGCGGCCTTCGCGGCCGTCGACTTCGCGGTCGTCGCAGGCTTCCTCGCGGCCGTGGCCTTCGCCGTCGCGGGCTGCTTCGCGGTCGTCGCGGGCTTCTTGGCGGCTGCGGCCTTCGCGGTCGCCGCGGGCTTCTTCGTCGCCGCCGTCGCCGCCGTCGTCGCAGGCTTCGCGGTGGTTGCGGCCTTCGCGGTGGTCGCGGGCTTCTTGGGGGCCGCTGCCCGCTTCGTCGCCGCGGGCTTGCGCGTCTGCGCCGGCTTTGCGGCGGGGGCGTCGGGCGTGGCGCCGGCGGTGGACGCACGTCGCGCACTGCGCCGCGCCGGACGACCCGTCGGAAGGTTCGCCAGGACGTCGCTGCTCTCGGAGTCCGCCATGCGGCGATTCTTGCACGCTCGGAACGTGTCACCCGAGCGGACACGCGTCACAGATCGCCGAGCGGATGTCAAGGAGGATGCGCTTTCGTCCGATACCGACCCAGAGTGCAACACCGGGTCACCCCTCCCGAACGCACAGACGCGCCGTCCGAATCGGCTAGGCTGTGCGATGGCGGGAGACCGCCCGGCTCCAGCGGCGCTCACCCACCTCTCGTGGGCAGCGACCGTAGGCACGTCCACTTCCCCTCCTTCCGCAGAGCAGTTACGCCAAGCATGTCCGTTGCCGACCTCCAAGAGCTCGAAGAGATCAAGACCCTCGTCACGCGCGGTCAGTCGACCGGCACGCTGACGTTCAACGAGGTCGCTTCCGCGGTGTCGGAGCTCGACCTCGAAGAGTCCGACGTCGAAGATCTCCACGCGTTCCTCGAGAGCAACGAGATCGAGCTCCTCGACGAGGCCGACCCGCGCGCCACGCCGCCGGAGCCCGTCGAGCCCGCCAAGGGCAAGGGCCGGGCGAAGAAGGCGCAGATCGACTTCCGCCCGGACATGACGACGGACAGCCTCCAGCTGTTCCTCAAGGACATCGGCAAGGTCCGCCTCCTGACCGCCCAGGAGGAGGTCGAGCTCGCCAAGCGCATCGAGCGCGGCGACCTGGACGCCAAGCAGAAGATGGTGGAGTCCAACCTCCGCCTCGTCGTCTCGATCGCGAAGAACTACCGCAACCAGGGGCTGCCGTTCCTCGACCTGATCCAGGAGGGCACGCTCGGCCTCGTGCGCGCCGCGGAGAAGTTCGACTACCGCAAGGGCTTCAAGTTCTCCACCTACGCCACGTGGTGGATCCGTCAGGCGATCGCCCGCGCACTCGCCGACAAGGCCCGCACGATCCGCATCCCGGTGCACGTCGTCGAGAAGCTCAACAAGATCGGTCGTGCCGAGCGCAAACTCGTCACCGAACTCGGTCGCGAGCCCACCCCCGACGAGATCGCCGAGGTCACCGGCATCGATCCCGAAGAGGTCGAGTCGATCAAGCGCTCCGCGCAGACCCCGGTCTCGCTCGAGAAGCCGGTCGGTGACGAGGAGGAGTCCGAGTTCGGCCAGTTCATCGCCGACGAGCGCGCGGAGAGCCCCTACGACCGCGCCGCGGAGATCCTCACGAAGGAGGCCCTCCGCGACGCCCTCGAGAACCTCTCGTACCGCGAGCGCCGCGTGCTCGAGCTCCGCTACGGCCTCGGTGGCGAGCAGCCGCGGACGCTGGACGAGGTCGGCAAGACGTTCAACGTCACGCGCGAGCGCATCCGTCAGATCGAGAACCAGTCGCTGAAGAAGCTGCAGTCGCTGGCTGAGGCTCAGAAGCTGCGCGACGTCGCGTAAGCGTCGCTGCATCGAACCTTTGAGCGGGCGTCCTTCGGGGCGCCCGTTCTCGTTCTGCCGGTCGTTTCGGGAGGGCGCTGTTCGCTAGGGGCAGGGGCGGGCCTGCTTCGACTAGTCGGGCGGCTCGCTTTGGCTCGGCTGCGCCTCACGTCGCTGAGGCGCCCTCCCGGCTCGCTTCGCAGGCCCGCCCCTGCCCCTCGCTCGTTCGCGACCGCCCAGGGGCCGTTCCGGTGGTTCGAACGGGCGCCCCGAAGGACGCGGCTCTGCGGCGATGCGCCGGTCGCTTCGCTCCCGCACACGCTGGTGTCCCCTGATCGGGCGCGTTCGGGTCCAGTCTGGACTCATACGCACCTCAAGCCGACGGGCGTCCATGCCGACCCAGATGGGAGATGGCAGCGCACGACGGTTTCGACATCGAGCAGGCCCTCCG
Source organism: Patulibacter minatonensis (assembly GCA_036946195.1). Lineage (GTDB taxonomy): Bacteria > Actinomycetota > Thermoleophilia > Solirubrobacterales > Solirubrobacteraceae > JAGIBJ01. The sequence continues at coordinate 32,616 of JAQIJQ010000015.1, forward strand.
CGCGCTCGTGGAGTCCGGCGGCTCCGACCTGCACCTGAAGGTCGGGCTCCCGCCGATGATGCGTCTGCACGGCGAGCTCACGCCCTTCGAGGGCGCCCCGCCGCTCACGAACGACGACACCCGCAACGCGGCTCGTCGCGTGATCGTCGACCCCGCGAAGTACGAGGAGTTCGCCGACGAGCACGAGGTCGACTTCTCGTACCACATCGAAGGCAGTGGCCGGTACCGCTTCAACGTCTTCATGCAGCGTGGCTGCATCTCCATCGTCGCCCGCGCCATCCCCGAGTCGATCCAGCCGCTCAGCAAGCTGTCGCTCCCGGAGGTGATCCGCGAGCTGGCGGAGGAGGAGCGCGGCATCGTGCTCGTCACCGGCACCACCGGCTCCGGCAAGTCGACGACGCTCGCCGCGATGATCGACCACATCAACACCGAGATGGCGAAGCACGTCATCACGATCGAGGACCCGATCGAGTTCGTGCACTCAGACAAGAAGTCGGTGCTCAACCAGCGTGAGGTCGGCCTCGACACGAAGAGCTTCGGCCAAGCCCTGCGGCGCGTGCTGCGTCAGGACCCGGACGTGATCCTCGTCGGCGAGATGCGCGACACCGAGACCGTGCACACCGCGCTCTCCGCGGCCGAGACCGGCCACCTCGTGTTCTCCACGCTCCACACCGTGGACGCCCCGGAGACGATCAACCGCATCATCGACTTCTTCCCCCCGCACCAGCAGCAGCAGGTGCGCGCCATGCTCGCCGGCACGCTCAAGGGCATCATCTCCCAGCGCCTCGTGAAGAGCACCACCGGTGGCCGCGTCGCCGTCTGCGAAGTGCTCCGCATGACGGGCCGTGTGCGCGACATGATCATGGACCCGGACCAGACGGGTCGCCTCGGCGAGATCATCGAAGAGGGCTCCTACTACGGGATGCAGACCTTCGACCAGGCCCTGTACAACCACCTCGCCGCCGGGCGCGTCAGCGTCGACGACGCGATGCAGGCGTCGACCACCCCGCACGACCTCAAGCTCCTCCTGCAGGCGAACGGCAAGAAGGGCACGACGATGTCCGACGTCGACGACGCCGCAGCCGCCGCCGGAGAGACGCCGCAGGGCGCCCCCGGGGGCCAGCCGCCCGCCGCCCCGCCGGCACCCACGCAGGACGACCGACTCGCCGCCTACGCCATGACCCCGGCCGGCCCCGACGCCAGCGCCTACGGCGCCGACGTCGAGACCCATGCCTACGCCGTCGACCCGGCCGCCTACGCCGCTGCAGACCCGGGCGCGACCCAGGCCTACGCCGTCGACCCGGCCGCCTACGCCGCGCCCGTCGATCCCGCGCAGGCCCAGGCGTACGCGCAGGCTGCGGCGTACGCCCAGACCGCCGCCCACCCGGCTGCACCGACCCCGCCTCCGCCGCCCGCATACGCCGCCGGCGCCTACGCCCAGCCGCCGCAGGCCGTCGACCCGCACGCCGCTGCGGCCTACGGGGCCCCGCCGAGCTACGGCGGCCAGGCGCCCGCACCCTCGCAGGCGCCGCCCCCGGCCGCCTAGCAGCGCCGCACAGCCCGCGGGCCGGCGAGCGCGGCACGCCGACCAGCGCGCCTCCGCGCCCACCGGGGCTCGACGCCGGCGCCATGTGCGACGCTCGCCGCGCCCGGCCCGCAGCGTGCGGGCTCGACGACCCAAGGGAGCAGCCCGTGCGCACCGATCTCGGCGCCTACCAGGAGACCACCTCGACCGAGGCGTTCGCCCTCCAGAACCCGCGCCTGCTGCGCGTGCGACTGCAGGAGGGCGCGATCCGCGCCAAGAGCGGTTCGATGGTCGCCTACCAGGGCGACGTCGCGTTCGAGTACGTGAGCGGCGGCGTCGGCAAGTTCCTCAAGAAGGCCGTGACCGGTGAAGGTCAGCGGCTCATGAACATGTCGGGCACGGGCGAGGTGTTCCTCGCCGACACGGCCAAGAAGATCCACCTGCTCTACCTCGAGAACGAGTCGCTGACCGTCAACGGCGACGCACTCCTGGCGATCGACGACGACATCGAGTGGGACATCCAACGCGTGAAGGGCGGCGCGGCGGGCATGATGGCCGGGGGCCTCTTCAACACCACGTTGCAGGGCACCGGCTACGTCGCGCTGCTCACCGACGGAGACCCCGTGCTGCTCGACGTCACCCAGGCCCCGACGTTCGCGGACGCCCAGGCCGCCGTCGCGTGGAGCGGGCAGGTCACGACGACGTTCAAGACCGACATCAAGGCGTTCAAGACGCTCACCGGCAGGTCGTCCGGCGAATCGCTGCAGATCGGCTTCGGCGGGACCGGCTGGGTGCTCGTGCAGCCGTCCGAGGGCCCGCCCTTCCCGCCGGCCGGTGGTGGCGGCGGTGCGGGCGGCCTCTTCTCCTAGGCCAGGCGCCCGCTCCGGGCCCGCGCCCTCGCCGATCCAGCGTCGACGGGGCGCGGGCGCCCGAGTAGAGTCCATGGGGTGGACGAGTTCGATCACGTCGCCCGCACCGCGGAGGTCATCGCGACGAAGTGGACGCCCCAGCTGCTGCAGCAGCTGAGCCGCGGTCCCCTGGGCTTCTGCGACCTCGAGCGTGGGACGCCCGGCATCTCGCCGCGCACGCTCAGCGCCCGCCTGCGCGCGCTCGAGATCGCCGGCATCGTCCAACGCGTCCCCGGCCAGCGCGGCACGTCGGTGCCCTACGAGCTCACCGTCATGGGCGACGCCCTGCTCCCGATCATCGCCGCCATGCGCGCGTTCGGTGAAGAGTGGCAGTGCGCGAAGCCGGTGCCCGCCGCCGCCTGATGGGCCAGGGCCCCCACGAGCACGCGCACGACCCGGCCGCGGGTCGGCGCTGGAAGAGCCATGCGCAGCGCACCGTCCGCGAGGCCGGCCTGCGCGCCGGCGGGGGCCGAGCCGCCGTGATCGACGTGCTCTCCGGCGAGGGCTGCGTGCTCACAGCCCAGGACATCCTCGAGCGCGTCGCCGGCCGCGGCGGCCCGGGTGGCAACCTCGCGACGATCTACCGCGCGCTCGACACGCTCCACGCGCTCCGGCTCGTGCAGCGTCTGGACGCCGGTGACGGCACCGCCCGATATGAGCGCGCGCTCCCCGGCGGCGAGCACCACCACCACGTGCTCTTCCCGGGCGGTGAGATCCGCCCGTTCCACGACGACGACCTCGAGGCCGCGATCCACGCGCTCGCCGATCGGCTCGGCGTCGAGCTGACGGGCCACGACATCGTGCTGCACGCAGCGGCCCCGGGCGGCGGCGCCGGCTGAGGCCCATGCCGACCGCCGGGTCTCCGAACGCCCGGCGGTGCAGGGTGAACGGGGGCAGAGGCTAAATGCGAATGATTATCGCTAGCATCTGGTGCGTGCTCCGTCTCCTCCGTCCTGCCGTGCTCGTCCCCGTGCTCGCCGCCTCGGGCGCGCTGCTCGCCGGGTGCGGAGCGAACGACACGACCGGTTCCAAGCCGGTCGTGGTCGCCACCGCCCCGCAGCTCGACGGCATGCTCCAGGAGCTCGCGGGCTCGGGCGTGACGGTGAAGCCCGTCGTGTCGCCGACCGCCGACATCCACGACGTCGAGCTGCGCCCGAGCCAGGTGCGCGCGCTCCGCGACGCAAAGCTGATCCTCCGCCCGGGGCGCGGCAACGACGCCTGGGCCGACGAGGCGCTCGGGCAGGTGACGGGCGAGCAGGTCGACGTGTCGGCCGATCTCGGCGGCGACCAGCGCCACTGGTGGATGGATCCGACCCTCGCGCTGAAGGCGGCGACCCAGATCAAGGACCGGCTCGACACCCTCGACCCGTCCGGTGCGGGCGCCCGCGACGCCGCCTACGCCGCGCTGGAGCGGGAGCTCCAGACGGTCGACCGCGAGACGGAGGCCTGCCTGGCGAGCGTGCCGCCGGCGAAGCGCAAGATCGTCACGGACCACGACGCCGCCGGGGCCTTCGCCGAGCGCTACGGGCTCAGCGTGGTCGGCACGATCTCGCCGGGCGCGGAGCCCGAGGCGGCACCCTCGGCGCAGCGTGTCGCCGAGCTCGTGAAGACGATGCGGGCGGAGGGCGTCGCCGCCCTCTTCCCGATCGCGCCGCACGGCTCGGCGCTCGCGAAGACCATCGCCGAGCGCGGCGGGGCCACGCTCGGCGCACCGCTCTGGGCCGATGCGCTTCCGGGTGCGACCCACGACCACGGCGACGAGGACCACGCCGATGCCGACGCGGGCACGCCAGGCGCCCATGCGGACGAGGCGGCATCGACGATCGAGTCGGCCGCACGTCTCAACGCGGAGTCGGTGTCGGAGGCGCTCGGCGCCACGGGCAGCGCCTGCCGGGCGTTCCACGGCTGACCGCACACCGCGGGCTGGGCGGGGTCGCCCGGGCGCGTCGTCCCCCGAATGCGCCCGCGGAGATTGATTCCGCCGTTTCGCAGGGAATAGTTACCCCGTGGCGAAGACGGCCGACATGCCAGGGGGTCACCTTCACGCGGTCGTCGACGCGATCGCCACCGCAGGGTCGCAACAACTCGCCCGTCGCGCCGCCGAGGGCGCCCCGGTGCCGTTCGATCTCGTCGAGGTGCCGTCGTCCGGTGGTGCCCCGCTGTTCTCGTACAAGCCACGCACGCGCGACTTCGTCGAGGAACACGTCGACGTGCTCCGTCAGCTGCCGGCCTGGCCGTCGGCCGTGAACGTGCTCGCCGGCTTCGACGGGCTCGGCGACTACCTCCTCACCCACGGCGAACGTCACGTGCCGATCGACGCGCGCGAGCGGGCCGACCTGGTCCTGCGCGTGCTCCTCGCGAGCATGCACGCCGAGACCGGCGACTTCCTCCACACGCCGGGCCGCACCGCTTCCGCGACCGCCGAGCTCGCACGCTGCGTGATGGGTGGCCGCGAGGAGGCGACCGTGGTGGTGCCGCTGCTGGGCGTGCGCCTCGACGTGGAGCGCCTCGAGCTCGAGCACGGTCTCGCCCTCGTGCGCGACGACACCATCGACGACCTGCCGCGCGACGCGCGCTCGCCGATCCGCGGCCGTCCCGGCACGCTCGCCGTCGTCGACGTGCTCGCCGATCAGGGCGCGGCCTCCAGCCTGGCCCTGGCCCGCCCGCGCCTGCGCACCCTCCTCACCGCGCTGCGCCTCTACGACGCTCCCGCGCCGGCACTCGCGCCCGTCGCCTGGGCGCGCGTGCGCGGTGGTGGCTGGGCCAGCTACCCCTTCATCGGGACCTGCGCCCGCGCCAGCGGCACGCTCCACCTGCAGGAGGTGCACGGCGAGGCCGTCCGCGGCTTCTGCGACCTCGTGGCCCGCTCCGGTCGCCTCACGGGCCCGTCCGCCTGGGCGCTGCGTCGCTTCGAGCTCGGCTGCGAGCGAGCCGACCATGGCGAGGCGCTCACCGACGTGCTCCTCGGCCTCCGCGCCCTCCTCGAGGCCGACCAGCTCGGTTCCGAGCTGCTCGGCGAACGCCTGGCCGCGCTCTGCGCCCGGCCCGACGACTGGGCCCTGCTCCGCGACCGCGCGCAGATGGCCGAGGCGATCGAGGTGGCGCTCATGCAGGGCACCCCCGTCGACGAGACTCAGATCCGCGCCCTCGCGGGCGAGCTCCGCGGCCACCTGCGTGCCCTGCTGCGCGACATCGCCTGCGGCCACCTGCCGGTCGACCTCGTCGCGGTCGCCGACCGCCACCGCGCGGGCGTCGAGCTCGCACCGGCCGGTCCCGTCGAGGTGCCGGTCGTCGCTCCGGTGGCGCCCGCTCCGGTTGCCGAGCCGATCCCGGTCGTCGCCGAGGAGCCCGTCGCGGAGCCGATCCACGCCGCAGCTCCGGTCGACGCGGAGGCCACCCAGGAGCTCGATCTCGTCGCGCTCGGCGCCGTGGACGGGGAGATCGAGGCGGCCGTGTTCGGTGAGCACGCGCCGTTCGACGACGATTCCGCCGTGGTCGCCGTGCTCGACACCCGTATCGAGGTCGACGAGGAGCTGGCGGCGATGGCCGATGGCGGAGACCTCGATCTCGATCTGGGCGGGGAACCCGTCGTGTTCCGCGCCGTCACGCCGCCGCCTGCGAAGTTCGGTGCCGCCGAGCCGGCGCCCGGCCAGCTTGTCGCGGCGCGGTCCCGCGCCGAAGCCGATGCGCATCCGGCCGATCGCGAGACGATGCCGAACGGCGAGCGATTCGAGGATGCCTTCGTGCGCTCGTTGACCGAGGGTGCGCCGCCGAAGGCGTCGTCGGGCCGCCGCCGCCGCTCGCGCGGGTTGCGCGTCCGCTAGCCAGGCCCGTCGGGCCTCAGCCGACGAGTCCGTCGGCCAGCGCCCCGAGCACGGCCTCCGGGCGCTCCTGTGCCGGCCGCTCGGCCAGCGCGATCCGTGGGCGAGGCAGTCCCGCCTCTCGGAGCGTGCGCTCCTCGTGCGCAGCCACGGCTGAGAGGTGCTCGGCGAGCTGCGCGGCGCGCGGAAGGCCGGCCGCCGTGAGCTGCTCGCCGGCAGCGGCGAGCGCCGCATGGTCGAGCGCGCCGTCCAGCGGTGCGCGATGGCGGTTCACGATCGTGCCGGCGACCGGGTGCCCGCGCCGCACCAGCTCTGCGGCGAGCTCGGCGGCCGTGCCGGCGGGCGCTGCGGCGGGCGCGGTGACCAGCACGAACGCCGACTCGGGCGATCGCAACAGGCGCTGGGCGTGCTCCAGGTGACCCGCGAGCGCCTCGCCGAACGGCTGGGCGGCTTCCAGGAACGTCGCGATCTCGGTGAGGAGGTCGGCGCCCCAGAGCTTGCCGAGGGCGCGGCCGGGGCCGGGGAGCCGGCCGAAGCGGCCGGCCAGGCCGCTCGCGCGGGCGACGGCCTTGACGGTGCGCCCGGAGAGCAGGCCGACGATCCGCTCGGGGCCGTCGAGGAGCTCGAGCGCATGGAGGGCGGGGGGCGTGTCGAGGACGATGGCGTCGTAGGCGTCGTCGATGGCGAACCGCTCGAGCTCCGCGATCGCCATGAGATCCTGCATTCCGGCGTCGCCGGCGGTGAGCTCCCGGGTGATGCGGCTCGCGCGCAGGCGTTCGCGGTCCCGCGGATCGACGGGCAGCGTGTCGACCACGCGCGCAAAGCTCGTCGGCGCGTCCAGCATCGCGGCGTGCAGCTCCGGCTCTCCGGGCAGCCGCACCACGGAGGGGTCGGGCCCGAGGTCGTGACCGAGCGCGTCGGCGAGGCGTCGCGCCGGGTCGACCGTGAGCACGAGCACGCGCCGGCCCTCCCGGGCGAGCGCGAGGCCGAGCGCCGCCGAGACGGTCGTCTTGCCGACGCCTCCGGCGCCGGAGGCGACGATTACCTCCGCGGCGCTGAGCGCCGGCCAGAGACCGGTGGCGGCCGCCTGTGCACGATCGCTCATGCCGGGCTCCCGAGCGTCGCGAAGGCGTCGAGAACGGCGGAGACGGGTGCCTCAGGACGTTCGGCGCACTGCAGCGGCGGGTGCCCCAGGCGCTTGGTGATCTTTCCGAGCTGGGCGCGCTCGCTCCGGGCCCGGGCCGCCAGCGCGCGGACGGCGTCGGCTGCAGAGCCCGGTAGCCCGTCGACCGCGCCCAGCCCGTCGAGCTCGGCGGCACCAGGAGCGGTCGGCGCGAGCCGGTTCGCGACCACGAGGTGGGGCGGTCCGAGCCGCGACTCGAGCGCGTCGACCAGGTCACCGAGCTCGGAGATCGCGAGGGCATCGCCCGTCGTGACGGCGACGACGTTCGTCACCTTCGGGCTGAGCACCCATTCGGCGTACTCGTGGGCCCGGCGCGCGATCGGCCCGACGGCCGCCGCGCGCTCGAACCGGCCCGGCGCATCGAGCATCGCGAGGAGGTGGCCGGTGGCGGGGGCGTCGTAGACGACGTGGCCGAAGCCCTCCTCCTGCACGAGGCGGCGCAGTTCCCCGGTGGCGATGAGCTCGGCGAGGCCGGGTGTGGCGGCCGTGATCAGGCGGAACGCACGGCTGGCGCGAAGCGCGCTCGCGAACGGCCCCGGCAGCTGCTGGGAGAGGTAGAGGTCGAGGGCCTCGTCGCGGTCGAGCGGCCGCACCTCGAGCGGCACGCGGGGGAGGGGAGAGGGGTGCACGGGCGGCGCGTCGACCGGGTGCACGAGGCAGGTGCGGGCCCCCGCGGCGAGCGAGCTCAATGGCGACCGCCGAGGCCACCGTGCTGCGCCCCACGCCGCCCTTTCCGGTGACGAGGACGAGCTCGGACGCCGGCAGCGTGGGTCGGGGGTCGTCGGAGTCGAGGGTCATCGCGGGCTCGGGTCACCATACGCGCGAGGGCGGCCGTGGCGATCACGGGCGGCCGCGACGGACCGGGCCACGATCAGCCTCGATCTGAGCTTGAGGGAAGGCGTTGAAGGACTTCTTGCGCACAGCACGAAACCCGCGCCGAGCCCCCGTCCTGCCCGACGAACCGTCTGCTTCCGTGAGCCCCGCAACCATCATCACCTTCGCCAACCAGAAGGGCGGCGTCGCCAAGACCACGACCGCCCTGAACCTGGCCTGCGCGCTCGCCGAATCCGGGCACCGCGTGCTCTGCATCGACATGGACCCGCAAGGGAACCTCACGATGAGCCAGGGCATCGATCCGGAGGACGTGCCCGTCTCGATCTACGACGTGCTGGTCGACGGCATCGACATCCGCGAGGCGATCTACAAGCGCGAGGTCGACGTCGCCGTCGGCTCGATCGACCTCGCCGGAGCCGAGATCGCGCTCTCCGCGAAGATCGGCCGCGAGCGTGCGCTGACGAAGGCGATCGCACCCGTCCGGGACGACTACGACTTCGTCTGCATCGACACCCCGCCGAGTCTCGGGCTGCTCACGATCAACGCGCTCACGGCGTCGAACAAGGTGATCGTCCCCGTGCAGTGCGAGTATCTCTCCATGCGCGGCCTGGCCCAGCTGCAGAACACCGTCCGGATGATCAAGGAGGACCTCAACCCCTCCCTCGAGATCGAAGGCATCCTGCCGACGCTCGTCGACACCCGCACGCTGCACGCCAAGGAGGCCCTCGAGCTGCTCGAGGAGCACTTCGGCGACCAGGTCTTCGCCGCGCGCATCCGAAAGACCGTTCGCTTCGCGGAGGCCCCCGTCCGCGGCATGTCGGTGCTCAAGTACGACCCAACGGGTACGGCGGCCGGCGCCTACCGCGCCCTCGCTGAGGAGGTCCTCCATGGCCGCTGACCACGACCGCGCCCGTCAGGCCCGCGCGAGCATGAAGGAGGGCCCGCTCGCGGAGCTCTTCCGACGGACCGAGGAGCCCACCGGGGATGCGCCCAGCGCCCCCCAGGCCTCGGCTCCCGCGCCGGCAGCGCCCGACCGTCCCGAGCCGGCGCGCCGCCGCGAGGCGCCCGCGCCCGTTCAGGCCGATCCCACTTTCACCAGCCAACGCCGACCCGAGGTGCGTGCCGCCATCAACGAGCGAGTCTTCAACCAGTCCGGCCCGCGTGGCCTGGCCGGTCAACCCCTGATCAAGGTCGTCGGCGTCGGCGGTGGCGGGGTCAACGCCGTCAACCGCATGGTCGACGCCGGCGTCACCGGCATGGAGTTCATCGCGGTCAACACCGACATCCAGTCGCTGCAGACCTCCTCGGCCGATGTGACGATCCCGATCGGCGAGGTGCTCACCCGCGGCCTCGGCGCCGGGGCCAACCCCGATACGGGCCGTGCGGCCGCGCTCGAGACCTACGAGGTGCTCAAGGACGAGCTCCGCGGCGCGGACATGATCTTCATCGCCGTCGGCGAAGGCGGCGGCACCGGCACCGGTGCTGCTCCCGTCGTGGCTCGCGTCGCCCGGGAGCTCGGTGCGCTCACCGTCGCGATCGTCACGCGCCCGTTCGCATTCGAGGGCATCAAGCGCGCGCAGTCGGCGTCACGCGGCATCGACGCGCTCGTCGACGAGGTCGATACGCTCATCGTCGTCCCGAACAACCGCCTGCTCGAGATCCTCGACTCGAAGACCTCGATGATGGACGCGTTCCGCGTCGCCGACGACGTGCTGCGCCAAGGCGTCCAGGGCGTCTCCGACCTCATCACGAAGACCGGCCTCGTCAACCTCGACTTCGCCGACGTGCGCACGATCATGACCGACGCGGGCAACGCCCTCCTCGGCATCGGCGTCGGCACCGGCGAGAACGCGGCGCAGATCGCAGCCGAGAAGGCCGTCGGGTCGCCGCTGCTGGAGACCGAGATCGACGGCGCCCAGAAGGTGCTGCTCTCGATCGTCGGCGGCGACATGCTGTCGCTCTGGGAGATCAACGAGGCCGCGCAGGTGATCGGCGACGCCGTCCACCCCGACGCGAACATCATCTTCGGTGCCAGCATCGACCCGACCCTCGGCGACCAGGTGTGGATCACCGTGATCGCGACCGGCTTCGCGCCGCCCGCCGCTCCGCGCTCGGCGAACCGCGTTGCCGGCGCGTCGCTCCGCGAGCCGGCCGGTGAGCCGCGCGTGATGCGCCGCCCGCCGCTCGGTGGCGACCGGGGCGTAGAACGCGGCCCGCGCGCCGCGCGCACCGGCTTCGACGCCGATGTGCCGGAGTTCGTCCCCCGCGGCTGACGCCCGGGACGGCACGGATCGATCGTGGTCGGACGGCCCGGCTCCGCTTCGGCGGGGTCGGGCCGTTCTCCGTTGCGGGCCGTCTACTCGAAGTGGACCTTGCCGTTGGAGCGCGCCGCAGCCTCCTGCAGCTCCACCTGCTCCAGGCGGGCCAGCGCAGCCCGCAGCAGGCGCTCCAGCAGGCGGAGGCGCTGGGCCTCGGAACGGAGCTCCAGGAGCCCCTGCTTGGCGGCGGCGCCGAACGCCACCCGCGACGCGATCCGGAACGACGGGTCGCCGTCGTCGCCGAGCTCCGGCACCTCTCCGGTCACCCGCTCGGCGAGCGTGCGGAACAGGTCGAGCGCCTCCTCGGGGTCGGCCTCGTCGTCGGCGTGCGGGTTGATCGGGTCGTCGTGGACCCAGGCGACGGGCGCGTTCGGGAACGCGCCCTCCGTGAGCTCGCCGGTCAACTCGAAGCGGCGCGTGCCGCGCGCGACGAGGTCGACGCGGCCGTCGTCGTGACGGGTGACGATGCGCTCGATCGCCACGGCGCACCCGATCTCGCGGACACCCTCATCGTCGACGTAGAGCACGCCGAACTCGTCACCCGTCGCCTCGCAGTGGGCCACGAGTGCGCGGTACCGCGGCTCGAACACATGGAGCGGCACCTCCTCGCCCGGCAAGGCGGTGAGGGGGAGGAGGAAGAGCGGAAGCGCGGCGTCGTCGGTCATGAGACGCCCCCCACGTTAGGAGAACCGGATCGGGGAAGCGCCTCGGCCTGCGTGCGAGGCGCCCCCGGCCGCCTACTCCTTCGTGGCGGTGACCATCAGGTTGTAGAAGATGCTCGTGGGCAGGCGGCCCTCGAGCAGGCGGCGGTCGACCTGCTGGAACGCGAGGTAGCCGCGGTAGGCGTACTGGCGCCAGTAGTTCGGGATCGTCCACTGGTCGGCGGTGGCCTCGAGGGCGCGGTTGGTCCAGCCGAACCAGTTGGAGAGGAGCTCCTCGCCGAGGATGTCGACGTCCTTGAAGCCGCCGGCCTTCGCGTGACCCGCGAGCGACTTGGGGACGAACGCGTGCACGTCGACCATGTGCTCGAGGCCGTGGAACTGGTCCTCGGGGGCATCGCCGTGCGGCGGGGCCGGCTTGATGCGCAGGGCCGCGCGCCAGGCGGGCGCGGCGGCGGTGGCGAAGCGCTTGGGGTACTGCGCGATCTGGTCGCCGATGCGGCTCGGCTCGCCGGCGAAGAACAGCTTGCCGCCCGGCTTGAGTACGCGGTGGAACTCGCTGAACGCCTTGTCGAGATCCGGGATGTGGTGCAGGATCGCGTGCCCCATCACGAGATCGAACGAGTTGTCCTTGAACGGGAGCGTCTCGGCGTCGACCGCCTTCGTCTTCACCCGCGAGCTCAGCTTGAGGTTCTTCGCGTTGGCGCGGAGCGACTCGAGCATGCCCGGCGAGATGTCCGTCGCCGTGAGCTTGTCGATCACGCCGGAGAGCATCAGGTTGAGCGACAGGTAGCCGGTGCCGGCACCGATCTCGAGCACGTTCTCGAACTTCGGAACGGGCTTCCCGAAGGCCTTCTCGACCTTCATCATCACCTGCGCCTGGCAGATGTCGCCGTAGTCGATGCCCCACTTGGCGTCGTACGAGTCAGCGGCACCATCGTGGTAACGCGTATTGACGTCGCGGATCTCTTCTGCGGTGTCCGGGGCAGCCATCGTGCGGCAGGAGGTTACTGAGGAGTAGCCTGCCGCGCGGTGACCGCTCCGATCGTCCAACAGAACCAGCCCGACGGCGTGCCGCCCCTGGAGCTCACCGGGGAACGCACGCTGCCCGACGTGCCCGAGGAGAACTACTGGTTCCAGCGCCACCTCGTGGTGTACCGCTGGATCGCCGACCAGGTCGCCGGCAAGCGCGTGGTCGACATGGCCTGCGGCGAGGGCTACGGCTCGGACCTCCTGGCGACCGAGGCGGCGTCCGTGACGGGCGTCGACGCGAACCCCGAGGCCCACGAGCACGCCCGCCTGCGGTACGTGCGTCCCAACCTGACGTTCGCCCGCGAGCTCGTCGAGGAGTACGACGAGCCGTGCGACGTCGTGGTGTTCCTGCAGACGATCGAGCACGTCCAGGAGCCGAAGCTGCTCCTCGAGCGTCTCTACTCGCGGATCCCGGAGGGCGGCGCGCTCTACGTGTCGACCCCGAACGTGCTCACCCTCGCGCCGAAGGGCGCCGAGCGCTCCGACAACCCCTGGCACGTGCACGAGTACAAGCCCGAGGAGTACGCCGAGCTGTGCCGCTCCGTCGCGCCGACCGTCGAGATGCACGGCCTCTGGCACGCGAACAAGCTGCGCCTCCACGAGCTCGCGATCCGCCATGCCCGCTGGGACGACCTGCACAAGGGGCTGCGGTTCACGAAGGCGTTCTACGATCGCTTCATCCCCGCGATCGACACCGACGACTTCCGCATCGGCCAGGGCGACCTGAGCACCTCCCTCGACCTCATCGCGGTCCTCCGCAAGTGACCGCGGGCGGCGCCACCGCACCGGAGCCGCGAGCGCCGCTCGCGATCGTCCTCCACACCCACATGCCGTACGTCCACGGGTACGGCACCTGGCCGTTCGGCGAGGAATGGCTCTGGGAGGTCTACGCCAGCTCGTACCTGCCGGTCGCGCGGCTCGTCGCGGGCGGCGCCCCGCTCACGCTTTCGCTCACGCCCGTCGTCGCGGACCAGCTCGAGGCGCCGGCCGCGACCGATCGCTGCCGCGCGTTCCTCGACACCGACCGGCGCCGCACCCACCGCGACGACGCCGAGGGCCTCGAGCGGGGCGGGCTCGGTCCCGAGCTCGCCGCCTCCCGCCACTCGTGGCGTGAGTACGAGGCCGCGATCGCCGAGATCGACGACGTGACCGCCGCCGGCGGCAACCTCCTCACGCCGCTCGCCGCCACCTCCACGTGGACCTCGTCCGCCACCCACGCCGTCCTCCCGCTCCTCGCCACCGAGGCCGGCATCCGCCTGCAGGTCGGCACCGGTGCCGCCTCGCATCGCCGCCGCGCCGGCCACTGGGCCGGCGGATTCTGGCTCCCCGAGTGCGCCTGGGATCCCGAGCTCGAAGCGTCGCTCGTGGAGGAGGGCGTCCGCACCGTCTGCCTCGAGCTCACGGCGGAGGGACCTGCCGCCCGCAGCCCCTGGCGCACCCCCGACGGCCTGCGCATCGCCCCCATCGACCGGCCGCTCATCGACCTCGTCTGGCACCACACCGGCTACCCGGCCCACGCCGACTACCGCAGCAGCCACGCCCGCAGCTACCAGGGCCACGCGCTCTGGGCCAACCACGGCGGCGCCTACGACCCGGCCGTCGGCGCCGCGCGCGCCCGCGCCGACGCCGCCGACTGGGCCCGCCACTGCGCCGCTGCGCTCGCCGATGGCATCCCGCGCATCGTCGCGTTCGACACCGAGCTCTTCGGTCACTGGTGGCACGAAGGCCCGACCTTCCTCGCGGCCGCCGTCGACGAGCTGCGCGCACTCGGCGTCGACCTCCTCCAGGCCGACGACCTCGTCGCCGCCACCGACCTCGAGGTCGCGCCGCCGCCGCCCGCCAGCACCTGGGGCGCGGGCCGCGATCTGCGCACCTGGAGCGCGCCCAAGGTGAGCACCATCGCCTGGGACCTGCGCCGCGCCGAACTCGACCTCCTCCTCACCCGCGGCTCCCACGCCGCCGTCACCGACGCCGCACTTCGCGACCTCCTCGCCCTCCAGAGCAGCGACTGGGCCTTCATGGTGACCGAGGACCGCGCCGCCTCCTATGGCTGGGCGCGCTTCGCCGAGCACCGCCGGGCCACCACCCAGCCCAGCGGAGCGCTACCCTCCTCGGCACCCCGCCTGCGTCACCTCGCTCCCGATCTCGCGCACGACGCGCTGTCGGTCGGCTAGGGAACCCCCGCTCGTTGTGCGCCTGCTGATCCTCACCTGGGAGTACCCGCCGATCGTCGAAGGCGGCCTCGCACGCCACGTGCGCAAGATCGCCGAGGCCCTCGACCGGCGCGGCATCGAGGTGCACGTCCTCACCCGCGGCGACTCCGCGCTCCCCGAGAGCGCCGTCCAGAACGGCGTCACCGTCCACCGCGTGCCCGAGCCCTCCAAGCCGCGCGACCTCGACCAGTTCGTCGCGTGGATCGAGCACATGAACGACGACATGATCGCCGCCGGCCGCGCCCTCCAGCACGAGGCCCCGTTCGACGTCGTCCACGGCCACGACTGGCTCGTCGCCCGGGCGGGCCGCGCCCTCGCCGCCGACACCGACGCCCCCTGGGTGGTGACGGTGCACGCCACCGAGCACGGCCGCCACCAGGGCTGGGTGGAGGCGTACCCCCAGTCGCACATCCACGGTGTCGAGCGCTGGATGACGCACGAGGCCACCCGCGTGATCGCGTGCTCCCACTACATGCAGGAGCACTGCAGCGACATCTTCGAGCTCACGCCCGACGCGATCGACGTGATCCCGAACGGCATCGACCCCGCCGATCTGGCCCCCGTCGACGACCTGGCCACCTACCGCGCCCAGTTCGCTGCCCCCGACCAGAAGCTCATCATCCTCGCGGGCCGACTCGTCTACGAGAAGGGCTTCCAACTCGCCCTCGAAGCCCTTCCGCGGATCATCGAAGACCTCGGCGACGTCCGCTTCGTCGTCGCCGGCTCCGGCACGCACGAGAACGAGCTCAAGGACCAGGCCAAGAGCCTCGGCCTGGAGGATCACGGGACCTTCCTCGGCTGGGTCGACGACCTCCAGCTCCACTCGCTCTACGCCGTCGCCGACCTCTGCGTCATCCCCTCGATCTACGAGCCGTTCGGCCTCGTCGCGCTCGAGGCGATGGCCAGCGGCTGCGTCTGCATCGTCGCCGACACCGGCGGCCTCCGCGAGATCGTCCCCGAATCTGCCGGGCTGCGATTCACCGCCCGCGACCCGATCGCCCTCGGCCTCGCCATGGAGCGCGCTCTCACCGACGACGCCCTCCGCGCGACCCTCAAGGACGAAGCCCGCGAGCACGTGCGCCGCTTCGACTGGGACGAGATCGCCGATCACACCCACGCCCTCTACCAGGGGCTGCTCGGCACCGTGACCGGCGCCTCGCACACGCGCTGAACCACCGCGCCGCGGAGTGTCGACGCGCCATCGCGCGGCGGGCGCCTCGCACGCTGCAACGCCCGTTGCACCGACGGAAAAAGCCGCAAGGAGCGGCAAACGCCGACCGTGAGGGCCGTCACAGGACCTCAAAACGGGCTCCGAACCGCCGACGACCTGTTTAGGGTACGAACCCAAGACAAGCACCCGACGCCGAATCGCCGCACCCCCACATACGCGGCGAACGGGGGACCCAACGGACCGCACCGCGGTCCACGGGGCGAATCGTCAGAGATCTGACGTAGCGCAAGCGCGCGAGCCCGACAGCTAACCCCGTAGGCGACCACCGCATGATCGCCCACATCTCGCACGCCCAGCGCCCTGCCTCTGCGCGCCTTCGTCGCGCCGCAGCCGCCTCCCTCGTCGTCCTCGCAGCGGGCCTCGGCCTCGCGGCCACGCCCGCCGGCGCCGCGACGGGCGGCGGTGTCGCCCTCGGCAGCGCCAGCACCTCCGCCAAGGCCGCCAACGACACCGGCGGCGCCCGACCGCACTCGGTCGGCAAGCTCCAGGTCAAGCGCGCGCAGACGCTCCTCCGCGTCCCCGCCACTGGCAAGCACGACGCCACCACCCGCAAGGTCGTCAAGCGCTTCCAGGAGCTTCGCGGCCTCGCGCCGTACGGCGTCATCGACCTCACCACCTACGTCCAGATCCGTGACGCCTTCGCGCTCCTCCAGACCGGCGGCCTCGCGATCGACACCACCGGAGCCGGCTCGGGCGGCGCGACCCCCGCGACCACTCCGGATCTCAAGCTCCCCGAGAACCTCGCCGACATCACCCCGCAGGAACGCCAGATCCTCGACGAGATCGCCGAGTGTGAATCGAAGGGTGACCCGACCGCCGTCTCCGCCAACGGCAAGTTCCGCGGCAAGTACCAGTTCGACCGCGCCACCTGGCGGACCGTCGGCGGCACCGGCGATC
>JAQIJQ010000016.1:0-56264 GCA_036946195.1 Patulibacter minatonensis
GTCGGCTCTTCATCCGGCGTGAGACTAGCTGACCGGTCCTGGGGCCGCGTCGGCCACGGGCCGTCGCGGAGCGCCCGCTCGGGCGCGCCGGGTCAGTCGACCTCGACGGGGGCGAGCTCGCCGCGGGCATAGGCCACGGCGACCGCCTGCGCGCGCGTGCGCGCACCGAGCTTCGCGGCGCCGCGGCGCAGCAGGGTGCGTGCCGTCTCCTCGCTCACGCCGAGCCGCTCGCCGACCTCGCTCGTGGTCGCGCCGTCGGCGACGCACGACAGCGCCTCGCGCTCGCGCGGGCTCAGCGGCCGGTGCCCGCCGCCGTCGAACCGGCGGCGCGGTTCGGTCAGGCGGGGATCGCGGTAGGTCGCACCGGAGGTGATGTGGTGGAGCGCACGGACGAGCTCGTCGAGCGGCGCCGCGCGGGCGATCGCGCCGCGCACCCCCTCGTCGAACGCCGCAGCGATCTCGCGCAGGTCGTCGCCCTGCGCGTAGAGGACGATGGCGACGCTCGTCGCGGCGGCGAGCTCACGACCGATCCGGCGCGCGCCGGCATCGGTCCGAGCGCACACGAGCGCGAGGTCGAAGCCCACATGGCGATGGAGATCCACCGCCGTCTCGACCGAGCGGGCCGTTCCCGCGATCTGGAGGTGCGCGGCCCGAAGGGCGTGCGCGAGCGCCTCCCTGGGACCCGCCTGGTCGTCGATCAACACCAACACCGTTCACAGATTGGCAGAGCCCAGTTGGACGCGCCACAGGATTTCCGCCGAATGGCCATCGTGACGTTCGGCAAGTCGCCGTGTAACACCGTTTCGTCCCGTCGCCTCGCCGTCCGGCGCCTCCGCCCGCGCCCGATCACCCGAGCGCCGGCGCGTCCAGGGCAGCCCTGGGCGGCTCCTCGCCGCACGCGCTTCCCCGCAAAGAGCGGGAAGAAGGGGTGCCTGGGCGGTGCCTGCCGTCCCGGGGCCGTAATGTGCGCAAGGCATGGCCAAGGACACCGAGAAGCTCATCCGGCAGCTCTCGTTGATCTCCTACCTCATGGCGGAACGCCGCCCGGTGACCGCGAGCGAGATCCGCCGCGACGTCGAGGGGTACTCGGGGATGAACGAGGATGCGTTCGCGCGCCGCTTCTACGCCGACCGCGCGGAGCTCGAGGCCCTGGGCATCCACCTGTCGGTCGACAAGCCCGCGGAGGCGAACGCCGATCAGGAGAACTACTCGCTGCGGCCGGAGAACTTCCACCTCCCCGCCATCGAGTTCTCCGACCAGGAGCTCGCGGCCCTCGGGTCGGCGCTCATGCTGCTCGACGGCGAGTTCGCCTATGCCGAGCCGCTGCGCCTCGCGCTCCAGCAGCTCACGTGGGGCCAGCCCAGCCCGCTGAACGCCCCCGACCAGCGCCAGATCGCGCTCGGCGTCACCGCTGGGGCGGAGGGTCCGGAGCTCTCGCAGCGCCTCGCGAAGATCGAGACGGCGATCTTCCGCCAGAAGACGATCCTCTTCGACTACTTCACGATCGATCGCGACCACACGGAGAAGCGCAAGGTCGATCCGTACGCCCTGCTCTTCCAGGACGGCCGCTTCTACCTCGTCGGGTACGCGCACGAGCGCGAGGCCGTGCGCGTGTTCCGCCTCTCCCGCATCCGCGGGCGCGTGAGCTACGCGAGCAAGAGCGAGCACGATTTCCGCCGCCCGGCCGACTTCGATCCGCGCGACTACGCGAACCGCGCCGCGTGGCAGCTCGGCGATCCGGTCGCCGAGGCGGAGATCGACGTCTCCAAGCGCATCGCCTGGCAGATCGAGCGTCACTTCGGTCGCTACGGCCAGTTCGAGCCGCTGCCCGACGGCGGTCTTCGGTTCGCGACCTCCTACTCGAGCGCGCGTGCGCTCGTGAGCTGGGTGCTGCGCCACGGCGAGCACCTGCAGATCGTCGGCCCGCCCGAGCTCGAGGCCGAGCTCCAGGAGCGCGTCGGCCTGCTCGCTCGCCGCCACACGCCCGGCGGTCTCGAGCTCGCCGCGTCGCTGCCCGGCACGCCGTCGCTGTCCGATCTCGAGCCCGAGCCCACGAAGGACAAGGCCGAGCCGACGATCCGCCCGGAGCGCTTCGCCCGCCTCGTCACGCTCGCCTCGATCCTCATCCAGGCCGGCCGCAGGGGCGAGAAGCTCCAGGCCAACGAGCTGCAGCAGCGCCTCCAGATCACGGAGGCCGAGCTGCGCGACGACGTGAACCTGCTGAGCGTCGTGAACTTCGGTGGCGGTTCGTACGTGCTGTACGCCGAGGTCGCCGAGGACGGCACCATCGAGGTCGACCCCGAGCCGTACTCCGACAACTTCGCGCGCCCGGCGCGCCTGCTGCCCGTCGAGGCGAAGGCGCTCGTCGCCGCGATCGACCTCATCGGCGACCACCTCCGGAGGGTGCGCTGAGCAGCGCCCGCCAGAAGATCGTGGCGGCGCTCGGCGCCGATCCTGCCCAGCAGGGCCTGCACATCGCCGGCACCGGTGGCGACGACAAGGATCTCGCCCGCCAGGTCAGCACGGCGATCGCCGAGGGCAAGGTCCTCGAGATCGTCTACTGGAAGCCGAACGAGGACGAGCTCTCCACCCGCACGATCGAGCCGTACGCGCTCGTGAACGGGCGCGAGGGCTGGTATGTCGCATCGTTCGACCTCGGCAAGGAGGCCGTCCGCCACTTCCGCCTGGATCGCCTCCACACGGTGACGGAGACGGGCGCCACGTTCGAGCGCCGCCCCGAGGTCGACCCGGCCGCCGACATCGACGGCTGGCCGCGCACCGGCGAGCTGTCGGCGTCCGACGTCGCGCGCGTGTGGATCGCCCCCGAGCGCGCCCGCTGGGCCCGCGAGGAGCGCCGCGTGAGCGAGGAGCTCGCCGATGGTGCCGTGATCGTCGAGCTGCCGTACGCCGGCAACGACTGGCTCGTGCGCGAGGTCCTCGCCGAGGCCGGCGATGCCGCGATCCTCAGCCCCGAGGAAGCGCGTGACGCAGTGCACGCCGCCGCGAGCGAACTGATCGCCGCGCTCCGTTAGGGTCCGGCGCACCGTGAGCGCCACCTCTGTCCCGCCCCTGAAGGGCCTGATCCTCTCCGGAGGAAAGGGCACCCGCCTTCGGCCGATCACCTACACCTCTGCGAAGCAGCTCGTCCCGGTCGCCAACAAGCCGGTGCTGTTCTTCGCGATCGAGTCGATGGTCGAGTCGGGGATCACCGAGATCGGCATCATCATCGCCCCCGAGACGGGCGGCGAGATCCGCGAAGCCGTCGGCGACGGCAGCCAGTTCGGCGCCCAGGTCACGTTCATCGAGCAGGCATCGCCCGACGGGCTCGCGCATGCCGTGCTCACCGCCGAGCCATTCCTCGGCGACTCGCCGTTCGTGATGTACCTCGGCGACAACCTCCTGCAGGGCGGCATCAAGGGCCTCGTGTCGCGCTTCCGCGCCGACGCCCCCGACGCCCTCATCCTGCTCACCGAGGTCGACGACCCGCAGTCGTTCGGCATCGTCGAGCTCGCGGCCGACGGCACCGTCAGCAAGCTGGTCGAGAAGCCGAAGGAGCCGAAGAGCAACCTCGCGCTCGTCGGCGTCTACCTCTTCACCGCCGCGATCCACGACGCGGCGCGCGCGATCGAGCCGTCGCCGCGCGGCGAGCTCGAGATCACCGACGCGATCCAGCACGTCGTCGACAGCGGCCAGACGGTCCTCACCGAGGTCGTGCGCGGCTGGTGGAAGGACACCGGCAAGCTGGCCGACATGCTCGAGGCCAACCGCCTCGTGCTCGACACGATCCACGCGAGCCAGGACGGCACCGTCATCGAGTCCGACATCGAGGGCCGCGTCGTGATCGCCGAGGGTGCCGTGCTCGAACGCGCCGTCGTGCGTGGGCCGGCCGTGATCGGCGCGAACGCCCGCATCACCGACGCCTACATCGGGCCGTACACCGCCGTCGGCGCCGGCTGCAGCGTCGACCACGCCGAGATCGAGCACTCGATCCTGCTCGACGGCTCGTCGATCTCCCACATGGATGCGCGTGTCGAAGGCAGCCTGATCGGCCGCGACGCCAAGGTGGAGCGCGGCCCGCGCATCCCGAAGGCGATCCGCCTGCTCATCGGCGACAGCTCGCACGTGCGCCTGCCATGAGCGACCGCACGCTCGTCATCACCGGCGCGGCCGGCATGCTCGGTCGACGCGTCACCGCCGACGCCAAGGCGGCCGGCTGGAACGTCGTGGGCCTCGATCTGCGCGGCAGCGACCTCGCCGTCGACCTGACCGACGCCGATGCGACCGCCTCGGCGCTCGCCGGCACCGGGGCCGACTCGGTGATCCACTGCGCCGCCTGGGTCGACGTCGACGGCGCCGAGGAGCAGGAGGCCGCCGCACTGCGCGTGAACGGCGACGCCTCCGCCAACATCGCCCAGGCCGCCGCGAGCATCGGCGCTCGGCTCGTCGCCGTGTCGACCGACTACGTCTTCGACGGCACCCTGACGGGGCGCCCGTACGTCGAATCCGATCCCACCGCGCCGATCGGCGCCTACGGCCGCACGAAGCGTGCGGGAGAGATCGGGATCGCGGCCCACATCGACGACTACATCGTCGCCCGCACGGCCTGGCTCTTCGGCTGGCCCGGCAAGAGCTTCCCCGACACGATGCTCCGCGCCGGCGCCACCCGTGACGCCGTCGCCGTGGTCACCGACCAGGTCGGCTCGCCGACGTGGACCGGCCACCTCTCGCCGGCTCTCGTCGAACTCGCGGGCGGCACCGTCACGGGCATCTCCCACACCGCCGGCGGCGGCCAGTGCTCCTGGCACGAGCTCACCGTCGAGCTCTACCGGCAGGCGGGCCTCACGACGACCGTCAACGAGACCACCGCCGCCGAGTTCGTGCGCCCCGCGCCGCGGCCGGCCTGGAGCGTGCTCGCCACCGAGCGCGCCGACGAGGGCGTGCCGGTGCTTCCCGACTGGCGCGAGGGCGTCGCGGGCTACCTCGCCGAGCGCGGCGAAGGCTGAGGGCCTGGGCCGTGGTGATCCTCCGGCCCGGGTTGGTCTGAGCGGGTCGGTCACGGCCGTTGGCGATGTGCACCCTTTGAGGGTTGCGCTTCGGATCTCGGGCGAGCACGCAGCCGGTGGAGGGTGCTCATCGCCCTTGCTCGTCAGGGGGTTGAAGGACCGACGCGTCCCGGATCACTTGCCGGCCTGGCCGGCCGCGAAGCCGGCCGCGGAGCCGGGCGATCCGCGCCGAACGGCGCTCGGACCGGCGGCCAGCGGCGCCCCACCCGGCCACCGGCTCATCTGACGCCTGCTCAGCAGGATGCGTGACGTGGCACGCGTTCGCCGCCAACCCGCGCCGCGAACTGGGAGGATGGGTGGCAATGAAGCTTCTCGTCTGTGGTGGCGCCGGGTTCATCGGCAGCAATTTCGTTCGTCAGCGTGTGCTGGAGAGCGGTGATGAGGTCGTGGTGTACGACAAGCTCACGTATGCGGGGCGTGAGGAGAACTTGGAGGGCACCGGTGCGCGGTTGATCCATGCGGCGATCGAGGATCGTGAGGCGATGTTGGCTGCGGTCGATGATGGTGTCGATGCGGTGGTAAACTTCGCGGCGGAGACGCATGTGGATCGTTCGATCCAGGAGCCGGATGCGTTCGTCAAGACGCATGCGCTGGGGACGTACAGCGTGGTGGAGGCGTGTCGGCAGACGGGTGTGCCGTTGGTGCAGATCTCGACCGATGAGGTGTATGGGTCGATTGCGGAGGGTTCGTTTACGGAGGAGTCGCCGCTCGAGGGCAATTCGCCGTATTCGGCGACGAAGGCGGGCGGCGACATGCTCGTGCAGTCGTATTTCACGACGTTCGGGACGGATGTGAAGATCTGCCGGGGCAGCAACTCGTACGGGCCGTACCAGTACCCGGAGAAGTTGATTCCGTTGATGATCCTCAACGCGCTGCGGGGCGACAGGCTGCCGGTGTACGGCGATGGTCTGAACGTGCGCAACTGGTTGTTCGTGGAGGATTTCGCGCGGGGCATCAGTGCGGTGCTCGAGGGCGGCAAGGCTGGTGAGGTGTACAACGTCGGTGGTCCGTCGGAGGCGCAGAACCTCACCGTCGTCAACCGCATCGTGGAGCTGGTGCCGGGTGCGGATGAGTCGCTGATCACGTTCGTGGAGGACCGTCCCGGACACGATCGTCGCTACTCGCTGAGCGCGGAGAAGCTCAAGCGCGAGATCGGCTGGGAGGCGCAGGTGCAGTTCGACGAGGGCATCGAGAAGACCGTCGCCTGGTACCTGGACCGCAAGGACTGGTGGGAGCCGCTCCTGGACGCCGACTACAAGGCCTACTACCAGCGCCAGTACGGCGCCCGCCTGGCCTAGCACGCCTCGCGGGGGCGATGGTGCGGCCCCACGCCGCGCGCCGCAGAACGCGGCGCGCGCCCGCAGCCCGGCACGACGGGCGGCGCATTCGCGCGCGCGGTGTGTGAGGCTATGGCGCGCTTGTGGCGTCCCCCAATGCCCATCAAGCCGCTCCGCTCCCGAAGGTGATCTCTCTGCGCTCCACGATCCGCTCCGTCGTCCTCACCGCGCTCGCCGCCCTGCTGGCCTCCGCATCGGCGGCGCACGCCGCGTCGAACCAGCTGGTGTTCTTCGAGGCGCCACGGGACCTGACGGCGAACACGGCGACCGACGCGACGCGCGCCGCCGCGTTCAAGGACTTCACCGCGCTCGGCGTCAACGCGCTGCGCGTGAACCTGCGCTGGAGCGACGTCGCCCCGGCCTCCGACCAGGCCACCAAGCCCGCCGGTGACTACACCGATCCCGCCACCTACGACTGGGGCGCGTACACCGCGGTGATCGACGCCGCCAAGGCCGCGAACTACACCGTTCTGATCTCGCTGGCGCAGCCGGCGCCGAAGTGGGCCACGGCCTCGAAGGCCGACAACGTCACGCGTCCGAACCCCGACGAGTTCCGCGCCTTCGCAGCCGCGGCCGGCAAGAAGTTCGGCGCCCCGAACGTGATCTGGTCGATCTGGAACGAGCCGAACCTCGACAAGTACCTCAAGCCCGCCGTCTCCGGCGGCAAGAACGTCAGCCCGCTGCTCTACCGCGCGCTCTACATCGCCGCGTACGCAGGCCTCAAGACCGATGCGGGCCTCACGGGCACCAAGGTGCTCTTCGGCGAGACGGCGCCCGTCGGCGGATCGGCCGACAAGCGGATCTACCCGATCACGTTCTTCCGCGAGGCGCTCTGCCTCACGAGCAAGAACAAGCTCGACAAGGCCTGCGGCGGCAAGCTGCAGATCGACGGCGTCAGCCACCACCCGTACCAGTTCACCGACGGGAAGCTGAAGAGCGGCGACGTCACCTACCGCAACCTCGACCGGCTCGTGACCTTCCTCGATGGCGCCGCCAAGGCCGGCGCCATCCCCGCCTCGACGCCCGTGTACTACACGGAGTTCGGCATCCAGAGCCACCCGGACACGATCCTGGGCTACAACGCCCCCGCCCAGTACGAGGCACGCGCCCGCGCCGAACGCGCCGCGTACTTCAACAAGCGCGTCAAGGGCTTCTCGCAGTACCTCCTCACCGACGACACGGAGACCGCCGGGTTCCAGACCGGCCTGCGCTACGCGACCGGCAAGGCGAAGCCCGCGTACGACGCCTACCGCCTCACCCTCGACGCGACGTGGGGCAGCGGCAAGAAGCCCAAGGCATCGCTCTGGGGCCTGGTGCGCAACGCGACGGCGCCCGTGAGCGTGACGATCGAGGTCAGCACGAACGGCAAGAGCTGGAAGAAGCTCAAGACCGTCAAGACCAACCGCCTCGGCGCGTTCACCGCCAAGGACGGATACCGCAAGGGCGCGCAGTACCGCTACAAGACGGGCACCGAGACCAGCCCGCCCGTGCGCGCCTACGCCGGCTGGATCCCGCCGAACGCGCGCAAGAAGCTCAAGTAGCCGGGGCGCCCGCCGCCGGGCGCCCCGGCAGACGCGCCGCCGCAGCGAACCGCGGCGGCGCGCCTGACCGGCCATGGCCACCACGGGCCGCCGAAACGGAACGCCGGAACGCGTGTTGTAGAGGGTCGTGACCCAACGCACCAAGATGATCCGGGCCGCCCTACTGACGATGCTCGCGTGCCTCCTCGGCGCGCAGAGCGCGGCGGCCAGCAGCAAGCAGGACGTGTTCTTCGAGGCGCCGCGCGACCTCACCGCCGGCACCGCCACCGACGCCACCCGCGCCGCCGCGTTCGCCAAGCTCGACGAACTCGGCGTGCGGGCGCTGCGCGTGAACCTGCGCTGGTACGACGTCGCCCCGGGCCGCGACGACGGCGCGCAGCCCGCCTTCGACGCCACCGACCCCGGCGCCTACGCCTGGGGCGCCTACGACTCCGTGATCGAGACGGCCAAGGCCAAGGGCTGGAAGGTGCTCATCTCGCTCAGCTCGCCCGTGCCGAAGTGGGCGACCGAGGCCAAGGCCGACAACCTCACCCGTCCGATCCCGGCCGAGTTCGGCAAGTTCGCCACCGCGGCCGCCCGCCACTACGGCTCCGCGAACGTGCTCTGGTCGATCTGGAACGAGCCGAACCTCCCGCGCTTCCTGCTGCCCCAGGCCGTCGGCGGCAAGGTCGTCTCCCCGACGATCTACCGCAACCTCTTCCTCGCGGGGCGCGACGGCATCCGCGCCGCCGGGCAGAAGACGCCCGTGTTGTTCGGCGAGCTCGCCCCCGTCGGCGGCGCGCGCGACACCCGCCAGTACCCGCTGAGCTTCCTGCGCGCGGCGTTCTGCCTCAGCAGCAAGGACAAGTACGACAAGAAGTGCGGCGCCAAGCTCACCCTCGACGGCATCGCCCACCACCCGTACCAGTTCAGCAACGGCAAGCTGAACAAGAACGACGTGACCTACCGCAACATGAGCCGCATGATCTCCTTCCTCGACAAGGCGGCCAAGGCGAAGGCGATCAACAGCAAGGTGCCGGTGTACTACACCGAGTTCGGGATCCAGAGCTACCCCGACAAGACCCTCGGCGTCTCGCCGCAGCGCCAGTACGAGATGCGCGCCCGCGCCGAGCGCGATGCCTACGCGAACTCCCGCATCCGAGGCTTCTCGCAGTACCTCCTCACCGACGACGAGGACCTCGGCGGCTTCCAGACTGGCCTCGTCTACGCCACCGGCAAGAACAAGCCCTCGTTCGACGCGTTCCGCCTCACGCTCGACGTGAAGCCCACCGGCTCCGGCAAGCGGAAGAAGCTCTCGCTCTGGGGCCTCGTGCGCCCCGCCGCCGGCAAGAAGGTGAACGTGGCGATCGAGCGCAAGGTCGGCAAGAGGTGGAGCAAGTGGAAGACGGTCAAGACCAACACCCTCGGCACCTTCACCGCCTCCGACTCCTACCGCTCGAGCGCGCAGTACCGCTACCGCTGGACCTCGCCGACGGGCAAGCTCACCAGCCCGCCGTCGCGCCCGTACGCCGGCTGACCGGACGGGGGCGCGCCGGGCCGGCGTGCCCGCCGACCGATGTGCGAGCGTGGCGGGGGTGAGCCCCGCCACGCCCGATCCGACGCCGACCGCCCCGCGCGGCCCCGTGCTCTGGCTCCTGCGCCACGGTCAGGCCGGCGACCCGCCCGGCGTCCCCGACTTCGACCGACCGCTCACCAAGCGCGGGGAGGAGCAGGCGCGCTCGGCCGGCGCCGCGCTCGCCCGCCTCGCCCCGAAGATCGCGGTCACCTTCACCAGTCCGCGTCTGCGCGCCCGTCGTACCGCCGAGCTCGCCGTCGGCGCGCACCGCGGATCGCCCGCCCCCGTCGAGATCGATGAGCTCGGCGGCGACTACGGCCTCCAGGAGCTCCTCGCACTCCTGGCTCCCTTCACCGAAGGTGAGGACCGTGCGAACGTGCTCGTCGTCGGGCACAACCCCACGCTCGCGTGGATCACGCACCAGCTCACCCGCGACGACCGCGGCCTGGGCACCGGCACCCTCGTCGGCATCGACCTCGTGAGCCGCCGGCTGATCCAGCACGTGCGCCCCGCGCGCTAGCGCTGCGTCTCCCGCGTTCCCGGGAGGGCTCAGTCGGCGAGGTCGCGGTACACCGCGAGCACGGCCGCGGCGTGGTTCGCCGGGGCATAGGCCTGGACGGCCTCCAGGGCGGCGGACCCGATGCGGGCGCGCTTGTCGTCGTCGCGCAGGAGGGCGGCGAGCAGCTCGCCCCAGCCCTGCGGATCCTGCGGCGCTCGCACGTAGCCCGTGCGCGCGTCCTTGATGATCTCCGGCGGGCCGCCGTTGCTCGTGGCGATGACGGGCAGCCCCATGGCCATCCCCTCGACGACCACGCGCCCGAACGCCTCCTCCCACGAGGGCACGAGCAGCACGTCGAGCGCGGCGAGCACCGACGGCACGTCGGCCACCTCGCCGAGCAGGTGCACGCGATCGGCGACGCCGAGCTCGGCCGCGAGTGCGGGCAGACCGTCGGCGTAGGCCTGGTTGTCGAAGCGGGCCGCCGCCGTCGCGAACTTCGCGGAGCCGGCGACGACGAGGTGCGCGTCGCGCAGCCCGTCCGTAGCCGCCAGGGCGCGGATCGCGTCGTCCTGCGCCTTCCACGGCGTGAGCTGACCGACGACGCCGGCGATCGGCACGCCCATCGGCAGCCCCAGCTCGGTGCGACGGAGCCCCGGGACGTGCCGCTCGGGCGAGAAGCGGGTGAGATCGACCGGGTTGTGGATCACGCGCGGCGCCCGGCGCCCTCGAGGCGGATCGGTCAGGCGGCCGAACTGCTCGGCCACGTGCCGCGAGTTGGCGATGATCCCCGACGCGTTGCGGGCGATCGTGCCGAGCACCACGTCGGCCGCTCGGCCCGGAGGCGCCCAGTCGCGCACGTGCACGAGCGGAGCCGGCGCGCCGAGCTTGCCGGCGCCGATCGCGATCAGGCCCGCGCGCGTGGTGTTCGCGTGGACCACATCGGCGTCGATGCGGCGCGCCGCCCGCGCCACCTGCCACGACGAGCGGGCCAGGCGCGTGAGCTCCGGCGGCGTGGTGCGCGGGCTCAGCCGGAAGCTCGCGTCGGTGCCGTGGATCGGCACATGGGGCAGTCCCAGCTCGGCGACGCGCTCCGAGAGCGGCCCCTCCGGCGAGGCGACGGTGACCTCGACGTCGGAGGCATCCAGCGCGCCGAGGAGCGTCAGCAAGGAGTGCTCGGCGCCGCTCGTCGCAGCGGTCTGGTTCACGACCAGCACCCGGACGGGGCGCTGGCCGCGCGCGGGCCGGGGGGACACCTTTCGCAGGGTACGCGTCGCGCCGGGCGCGAGCGACGGGTGTGTCACCCGACGGCGGAGAACCTCGGAGTGGCCGCTACGCAGCGAGGTTGTGGTCGCGCGGGCGGCGAGCGTCCCGCGCGGCCGCGCGGCCCGGCGTGCCGAACGGCACCACGGTGGGGAGGCGATGGTGGTCGCCGCCGACGAGCGGGGGCGGAGCGACGGCGTTCGGGGCGCGGCACCCCGCGACCTCCTCGACGGCCGCCCGCACGCGCTGACGGAACGCGCCGACGTCCCACTGCTCGGCGTGGACGCGAATCGCGGAGTGGTCGAGCGTCGCCGGATCGAAGGCGCGCACGGCGGCCTCGATGGCCTCGGGCGTCTGCTCGTCGAAGAACGTGCCGGTCACCCCGTCGACGACCGTGTGGGTGGCGCCGCCACCCCGGTAGGCGATGATGGGCGCGCCGCAGGCCATCGCCTCGACGGGCACGAGCCCGAAGTCGTCCTGGCTGGGGAACATCAGCGCGCGGCAGCGCTGCATCAACGAGACGACCTCCTCGTCGCCCTGCTGCCCGAGGAACGTCACGTTCGGCGGGGCGTTCTTCCGCAGATCGTTCAGCGCCGGCCCGTCGCCTGCCACCACGAGCGGCAGACCGAGTCGGCGGAACGCCTCGACGGCCACGCCGACGCGCTTGTACGGCTCGATCAGACGCCCGACGATCAGGAAGAAGTCCTCGCGCTCGCTCGTGCTCGGCTTGAAGAGCGTGCAGTCGATCGGCGCCCCGATCACCTCGGGCGTGCGGCCGTAGAAGCGGGTGATCTGATCGGCGGTGTACGGCGACTGCGTGAGGTAGCGGTCGACGCGCCTCGCAGCCTTCTTGTCGCTGTGGCGCATCGCCGCAGCGAGCGAGCGGAAGGCGACGTCGCCGATCGAGCTCGAGCTCCAGATCGACTGGTACTCCTCCGTCATCGACCAGGCGAAGCGCAGCGGGCTGTGGCAGTAGCACACCTGCGGTGCATCGTTGAGCGTGCGCAGCTGATGGGCGAAGGCGTAGCTGGAGCTGAGGATCACGTCGGCCTCGGGGAGGCGGCGCGAGCGCAGGAGCGCAGGGTAGATCGGCGTGAGCATCCGGTAACGCTCGAGGAGCGTGCGGTTCTCCGGCAGCAGCGTGTGCCAGCGGTCGGCCACGCCCATCCGCTCGGCGATGCTCCGGCGGCCGAGGATCGACCACACCTGGGCATCGGGGAACTCGGCTGCGAGGACCTCGGTCACTCGTTCGGCGCCACCGTAGATCTCGGCGAAATCGTGGGTGATGACGACGCGGGGGACGCGCGGTGCAGAGCGGGACGTCTCTGATCCGATCACCCCACGTAGGGTAGAGCAACAGCGTGCCGTCAAGTAGCAGGCGTCACACAACGAACTGAGAACTCGACGAATGGTCCCCCGTAGTACCGACGAAGTCGCTGCGCAAGCGGGCGCGTGTGCACTAGTTACCGGTGGTTCCCGCGGGATCGGGGCTGCAGCCGTCGAGACGTTGGCGGCCCGCGGATGGCACGTGGCGTTCACCGCTCGAACCGTCGGCGCCGACGCCGAGGCGGTGGTCGCGCGTGTGCAGGCGGCAGGCGGCCGAGCCGAGGCGCATGCCGTCGACTCCTCCGACCGCGCGGCCACCGATGCGCTCGTCGACCTGCTCACGGCGCGCCACGGCGGCATCGGCGTCGTGGTCGTCAATGCGGGCGCCGAGCTCGTCGACCTCATCCCGAGCACCACGGACGAAGACTGGGACCGGCTCATCGAGGTCGACCTCACGGCCGCCTTCCGCCTGGTGCGGCGCACGGCGATGCCGATGGCCCGCCGGCGCTGGGGACGCATCGTGCTCGTGAGCTCGGCCGTCACCCAGGTGGTGCCCGGCGGACAGGCGGCCTACACATCGGCGAAGTGGGGGCTCGAGGGTCTCGCGCGCACGGCGGCCGTCGAGTTCGGGCGCCGTGGCGTGACGGCGAACTGCGTGGCGCCGGGCGTGATCGACACCGCCATGGTCCGTCGGCACGAAGGCCGCTTCGATCTCGACGCCGCCGTCGCGAAGATCCCGGCCGAGCGGCTGGGGGAGCCCGCCGAGGTCGCGGCCGCGATCGGGTTCCTCGTGAGCGACGGCGGCGCGTACGTGAACGGCACCACGTTGCGGGTCGACGGCGGGCTCTCGGTCGGCTCGCGGGCCTTCTAGCGCGATGGGCCCGGGCCAGCCGGACGCCACTCGCCCCGGGAGGGCGCCGGGTACGATGGCGCGCGATGCTCCCCCGCACGCTCGCCGCATGACGCCGCCGGAGGCCCAGCCACCGGGCGTCGCCGGGGCGGTGCGGCAGGCGCTCCGCCCGCTGCGGGTGGCCAGGAACTACGCCGGCGCCGACG
Source organism: Patulibacter minatonensis (assembly GCA_036946195.1). GTDB lineage: Bacteria > Actinomycetota > Thermoleophilia > Solirubrobacterales > Solirubrobacteraceae > JAGIBJ01. The sequence goes on from JAQIJQ010000016.1 coordinate 13,638, forward strand.
AGCGCAAGCGCCTGCGGATCCGCCGCGACGAGCTGCGCAAGGTGATCCGCCGCAGCACACCGATCGTGGTGCGCGAGGACCGCGGGATCAACTACGTCGTCGATCTGCGCGACGAGTCGGAGGTCACCCACTGGATCTGGTTCTACGGCCGCTACGAGGAGCCGCTGCTCGCCGCTGCCGCGGCGGCGCTCACCGCCGACGGCTTCGGTGCCCGTCCGCTCGAGGGCAAGGTGTTCCTCGACGTGGGCGCGAACATCGGCACCGCCTCGCTCTGCGCGCTCGTCCGCCAGGGCGCCGAGCGCTCGCTGCTCTTCGAGCCGCACCCGAGCAACCTGCGCCTGCTGCGGATGAACCTCGCCGCGAACGACCTCCTCGATCGCGGCGTCGTGCGCGCCGCCGCCGTGAGCGCCGAGCCGGGCCGGCTCACGTTCGAGGAGTCCGAGGACAACATCGGCGACCACCGCGTGCGCGCCGGCGAGGAGGCCCTGGAGGGCACGCTCGGCGAGCAGCACCGCACCACGATCACGGTCGACGCGACCACGCTCGACGGCGCCCTCGCCGAATCCGGGATCCCGCTCGTGGACGTCGGGCTCGTCTGGGTCGACGTGCAGGGCCACGAGACGCAGGTGCTCGACGGCGCGACGAACCTGCTCGGTGCCGGCGTCCCGTGGTGCGTCGAGTTCTGGCCGTATGGCCTCGAGCGACAGGGCACGCTCGCGCGCTTCCTCGAGACGGCGCGGGCCCGCTTCTCCCACGCGTGGGACCTCGGTACGCCCGGTGGCTGGGAGCTCGAGGTGCCGTCGCCGCCCGGTCGACGCCTGGAGCTGAGCGAGCTCGAGGCGCTCGCGGCCTCGATCCCGAACGCCGAGCAGTCGACGAACCTCCTGCTCGTCCCCGCCACGTGAGCCGGCCGGCGCGCGCCGTGGTGGCCCTGCCCTCGCTGCCGCTCCCGCCGATCTCCGGCGGTCGCAAACGGGCGCTGCGACTGGTCGAGGCGATGGCCCGCGCCGGGGCCACGCCGCACCTCCTCGCGCACGCCGGCACCGAGGAGCAGGTCGCCGCGATCCGCGCCCTCGGGTGGGACGCGGAGGTGTTCCCGCACCCGCGGCCCGGCTCGGCCGTCAAGCTCGCGCGCCGGCTCCGGCAGGACGTGATGGGCGAACCGGAGCCTCACCACTCCGCGCTCGCGTCACGGGTGGCCGAGCTCGGCGAGGACGCTGCGATCGTGCAGCTCGAGGAGGCCTGGCTCGAGCAGTACGTGCGCCGGGCGCCGCGGCGGCGCGACGCCGGCCGCGGACCGTCGCCGCTCGTCGTCGCGAGCCCCCACAACGCCGACGCCGAGATGCTGCGTGGCTTCGCCGATGCCGCCGGGGGGCGCGAGGCGATGCGCCTACGGGTGCGTGCGCGGCGGATGGCGCGGACCGAGGCGCGGGCCGTGCGCGGTGCCGACCTCACGGTCACCGTCAGCGAACACGACGACGCCTACTTCCGCGGGCTCGGCGCCCACGACACGCTGCTCGTCCCGAACGGCGTCGACGATCCGCTCTTCGCGATCGACCCGGCATCGGGCGAGCCCGGACGCGTCCTCTTCTTCGGCGCCTACCACTGGGCGCCGAACCGCGACGGGCTCGTGCGCTTCCTGCGCGAGGGCTGGGAGCACGTGCGCGCCGGCCTTCCGGCCGCGCACCTGCGGATCGTCGGCTCCGGGCCGCTCGACGCAGTGCGCGCCGCGGCGGTGGGACTGGAAGGCGTGGCGGTGGTCGGGCTGGTCGACGACATCGCCGCCGAGCTCGCGGCGGCCTCCCTCGTCGTCGTGCCCGTGTGGACGGGCGGCGGGACCCGCATCAAGGTGCTCGAGGCCATGGCGGCGGCCCGGCCGATCGTCGGCACCGCCGTCGGCGTCGAGCGGATCGGCTTCCGGGACGGCGCCCACGGATTGCTGCGCGAGGAACCGCGCGAGCTCGCGGAGGCGGCCGTGACGCTGCTCGCCGATCCGGCTCGCGGCATCGCCGCGGGCTCGGCGGCGCGCGAGCAGGTGCGCGGATTCGGGTGGGCGGCGCTCGCCGAACCGCTCGAGGCGCGCTACCGGGCCGCGATCGCCGCGCGCGAGGGGGCGACGCGGTGAGCGAGCGGCCCGAGGGCGAGGACATCGAGCTCGACGTCGTCGCCCACCACCAGCCCGACCAGGCGGCCCGCGATGCCGCGGCGGCCGACGACGCTGCGCGGGTGACCGGCTACTCCGACGAGGCGCTCGAGACGTTGCGCATGGCGACGGCCGCGGACGACGAGATCACCGAGGCCCAGCGCGCCGTGCGCGACAAGACCGCCAAGGGGATGATGCTCGTCGGCGTGCGGACCGTCGTGGTGCGCGGGCTCGGGCTGTTCGGCACGATCTTCCTCGCACGGCTGCTCTCGCCGGGCGACTACGGCGTCGTCGCCCTCGGCCTCACGATCATCGTGCTCGGCCGGTTCCTCGCCGACGGCGGGCTCGGCCCCGGGTTGATCCGCCGCGAGCTGCCGCCGGAGCGCCACGAGTACGCGGCGCTGCTCGCGTTCCAGCAGGTGGTCACGTGGCCCGTCGCGGCGGTCGGCTCGCTGCTCGCCTTCGGCGCGCTGAACGTCGGTGGCACCGAGGGCGCGATCACGATGAGCCTGATGCTCGTCGGCATGGTGATCGACGTGATGCGCAGCGCGAACTCGATCGCCTGCGAGCGCGACCTGGAGTACCAGCCGATCGTGCGGGCGGAGATCGTCGAGTTCCTGGTCTACAACGTGCTCGCGATCGGGCTCGTCTCGAGTGGCATGGGCCTGCTCGGCGTCGGCATCGCGAACGTCGCGCGCGCCGTCACGGGCTCCGGCCTGCTCATCCTCACCGGCCCGCTCGGCTGGGTCACCCCGCGGTGGAACTGGAGCGTGGTGAAGGACCTCGCGAAGTTCGGCGCGTACTTCCAGGCATCCTGGCTCGCGACGATGTTCCGCGACCAGGGCCTCGCGATGATCCTGTTCGCGATCAGCGGACGCGCCTCGCTCGGCGCGTTCGACCAGGCGCGGCGACTGCTCGTGATCGTGACGCTCGTGTTCGAGTCGGCGTGGCGCGTCGGTCTGCCGGGGCTCGCGCGCATGATGGAGGCGGGGGCCGCACCACGGATGCTGCTCGAACGCGGCCTGGGGCTCGCCGGTGTGGCGATGGCGTTCCCGGTCGTCGGGCTCGTGGCGACGAGCGAGTGGATCGTCCCGTTCCTGCTCGGCGGCGGGTGGGACGAGACGGCACGGCTCATCCCCTGGGTCGGCGCGGCGATCATGATCACCATCCCGATCGCGACGATCATCTCGACGCTGCTGTGGGCGCAGGACGAGCCGAAGAAGGTGTTCGTGATGGGGGTGCCGGCGCTCGTCGTCACCCTCGGCGTCGGCGCGGCGGCGATGACCCGGTACGACGCCGTCGGAGCCGGCATCGGGCTCGTGGCGGGCGGCGTGGTGTTCGTGGTGAGCGCGGTCGGGATGGCGCGCGAGGTGTTCGGGCCGAGCGCGGTGCCCAAGTTCGCCGGGCCGGTCGTCGCGGCCGCGGGCGCGTCGCTGGCGGGCTGGGCGATGGCCTCGGCGCTCGATCCGAACCCGTTCGTCGGCACGTTCGTCGCCGGTGTGGGCGGCCTCGCTGCGCTCGTGCTGCTGCTGTTCGCGGTGGCCCGCAGCTCGACGATCGATCTCTGGCGCTTCATCGGCCGCGCGACCGGCTGAGCAGACGGGCACGAGGAGCGGGAGCGCATGTCGAGGAGCGGAAAGCACGCGTCGGCCGGTGCGGCGCCGGGCATGCCGGGCGCGGGGCCGCAGCCGGGCGAGCGGCCGGTGGTCAGCTACGTGCTGCGTAGCTTCCCGAAGCTCTCCGAGACCTTCGTCGTCCGCGAGCTGCTCGCGCTGCACGAGGCCGGCGTGCCGCTCGAGATCTGGAGCCTGATGGACGACGAGGAGGCCGCGCCCGGCGAGGTGCCTGCCGCCGCTCCGCTGCTGCCGCTCGTGCGCCGGCCGCCGCAGGGCCCGCTCGGACCGGTGCGCATGGCGCCGTCGGTGTGCGCCGTGGCGCTTCGCCGCCCGGGCGCCGCGTTCCGCGCCGCCCGGTTCGCGCTGCGGTGGGCGATGGCCGAGCGCGATCCGCGGCACCTCGCGGCCTTCGCCTACGCCGCCTACCTCGCGCGCCGCGTCCGCGCACCGCACGTGCACGCGCACTTCGCGAACCTGCCGGCCACGGTCGCGGTGCTCACGGCGATGCTGAGCGCCCCCGGGCGCAGCACCTCCTACACCGGTCATGCGCGCGATCTGTGGGTCGGTCAGTCCGCCGCGTTCCTCGCCGCGAAGACCCGCGCCTGCGCGTTCGCCGTCAGCCACTCCCGCTACACGCTCGGCGTGATCGAACAGGCACTCGCGGAGTACGGCGCGGGCGCGGCGCCGACCGCGCTCTACGTGGTCACGAACGGCGTCGATCGGCCGGCCGAGCTGCCGCCGCCGGAGGGCCGCGAGCGGGGACTCGTCGTCGCGACTGCGCGGATGGTGGAGAAGAAGGGGCTCGACACGCTCGTCGCGGCGGTCGGCGAGCTCGTCGCCGCGGGGCGCACCGACGTGCGGCTCGAGCTGATCGGCGACGGGCCGCTGCGCCCCGCGATCGAGGCCCAGGTCGGCGAGCTCGGACTCGGCGCCCACGTGGTGCTCCGCGGCAGCCAGCCGGCGCCGGAGGTGCGCGCCACGCTGCGACGGGCATCGGTGTTCGCGCTCCCGGCGCGCGCGGCGCGCGACGGCGACACCGACGGCCTTCCGGTCGCGCTGCTCGAGGCGATGGCCAAGGCCGTGCCCGTGGTCGCGACGCCGATCGCCGGGCTGCCAGAGGCGGTCGTCGACGGCGAGACCGGCCTGCTCGTCCCGCCGGACGACCCGGCCGCGCTGGCCGCCGCGCTGGCCCGGCTGCTGGACGACGACGCGCTCCGCGAGCGCCTGGGGATCGCCGGAGCCGGACTCGTCGCCGAGCGCTTCGATCCCGCGCGCTCGGCGGCCACGCTGGCCGAGCACTTCCGCGCCCAGCGCTAGGTGCCGACGAGTCGTGGGCGTGGCAAGGAGTCGTCCGGCCTGCACGACTCGTTTCCGCGCCTGACCGGCGTTCCGCACCTGCCCGACGGTCTCGGGCGACCGGCGGCGGCCGATCGCCTTACGCCGCGCGGCGCCCGGGCCGATCGCCGGCCTCGTGCAGCTCCACCCGTGCGGCACGGGTCGTCGGGCCGGTGCCGAGCGGCGGCAGCACGGGCGCGGTGAGCGGCGCGCGGCCCTCGGCGGCGGGATCCGGCGGCGGCGCGGTGTAGCGCCGACCAAGCGCCTCGCCGAGCGCGTAGAACAGGATGAACCCCGGCAGGCCGTAGAGCGTCTCGGAGAACAACGACAGCGGCACGAACACGCCGATCGGGGCGAGCAGCGGGAGGAGCGGTCGGCGCGTCTCCGAGGTGGTGCCACGCAGGGCGGTGCGGATCAGGCCGAGGATGCCCCAGCCGACGAGCACGAAGCCGATCGGACCGACCTGGTAGAGCATGATCAGGTAGCCGTTGTCGACGAGCGACGCCGGTGGACTCGGGTTCAGGTCGCTCGCCGCGCCCACCGAGCCGATCCCGGCGCCGAGCGGACGCGTCACCGCCTGCGGTCCGAGCGAGAGGATCGCCTGCTTGCGGTCCGACCCCGACTTGTCGTTCGTGCCCGCGCTGATCGAGCTCGCGCGCGAGACGACCTGCTGGCCGGCCGGCGAGCTGCCGAGCGCGACGTACATGCCGACGAGCATCAGCAGCAGTCCGGCGAGGCGGGGGAGTGCGCGGCCACCGGTGAAGAACGTGAGGATCACGAGCCCGCCGGCGACCGACACCCACGCGCCGCGCGACTGCGTGAGGAAGATGCCGATGAGCGCGACGATGATCGTGGCGATGCGCAGCAGGCTGATCTTGCGGCTCACGAACAGCATCGCGAGGTAGACCGCCACGAGCGACGCGTACGTGTAGGGGCTGTTGAGCACCGAGAACACGCGGAACGTGCCGAGCTCCTTCGTGCCGACCGAGCCGAAGTTGGAGGTGAGCAGCCAGGTCTGGTCCCAGACGGGGAGCCGCGGCAGCAGACCCTGCCACACGCCGTACAGCGAGCTCAGCAGCACCATCGGCAGCAGCAGCTGCTCGAGCGTGAAGCGGCGCTCGCGGCCGTTGGCGTACCCGATGTACACGCCGAGGATCGCGGACGCGTACGCGAAGATCCCGAACACGAGCGCGAACGGCGCGGAGAGCCCCATCGGGATGCCGATCGCGAATCCGGCGAGCACCACGGCGACGTAGAGGTTCAGCTTCTTCGGCGGCGCGTACTTCATGAACGCGAGGACGGCGACGCTGCCGGTCGCCATGAACGGCGTGAGGGAGAGGACGTCCGGGCCGCTCGAGGTCGGGTCGACGACATCGAGCACGCGACGCAGGAACGGCGCGAACGTCCACAGCGCGAAGAGCGACACCGTGCCGATCACCGGCCACTGCACGAACAGCATCGCGAAGGCCGGCACCCAGACGAACGTCGCGAGCATCTGCCACTGCTCCGCCACCGCGAGCACCGCGATGCACGCCGCCCAGAGCAACACCCAGCCGGCGAACCACGCGTCGCTCATGCGCAGCGCACGCACGCGCTGGCGCAGCGCCGGGCGGTGCACGAGGTCGCGGGCGCGGGGCAGCAGGTACGGACGCGGGATCCGCTCGCCGAGCGGCGCGCGCACCTTGCGGCGGTTCGGGCGTCGGCCGACCGTCGTCATGCGGCCTGCCCTCCCACGCGCACGACGCCTGCGAGCGGGATGTCGGCCCGGCGCAGCGTGCGGCCCAGGCGGGCGACCTGCCGGCGCGTGATCGAGTCGGCGACCCACACCACGAGCACCTGGTCGGCGAGGCTCGCGAACTCGAGCGCCGCAGCGCTGCCGACGGGCGACGGCAGATCGATGATCACGAGCGCGAACGCTGTGCGCTGCGCCTCGAGCCACGCGCGGGCCACGTCGCCGCTCTCGATCGGGTAGCGCTCGACCGTGAGGCCGTGCTCGTGGTCGCCAGCGACGATGTGCGGGTCGTTCGTGGCGAACAGCGTGCGCGTGCCCTGCCGAGCGGCGGTGTCGGCGAGCAGGCGGGCGGCCGCGCCGGCGCGACCCAGGCTCACGGCCTCCGTGACCGCGACGGCGGTGTGGTTGCCGTCGGCCTGCAGGACCTCGCGCACGGCGTCGAGCGCGGCGAGCTCCTGGCTGAACGGGCCGTGGGGGCGGGCGCCCGGCAGGAGCGCGGCGCGGGGGAGATCGGTGAGGATCGCCGCGCGCAGATCGGCGAGCACGTCTCCGGCCCGCGGACGGCGATCGCGCTGCTCGCGCCACCCGAGGAGCGCGCAGCCCATCATCGCGCCGAACACCGCAGCGGCCAGGCCGATCGCTCCGGCCGGGGCGCGCGTGCGGGTGGTCGGCACGGCAGCCGGCCGCGCGATCGAGATCGTCGGCGGGCGATGGTCGCGCAGCATCCGCAGGCGCACGACGACGGCCATCAGCCGGGTCACCTCGCGCCGGTTCTGCAGCTCCTCGAGGCGGTTGTCGGACTCCGCGTACTCGCGGGTGACGGCGTCGAGCCGCTCCTTCGTGGCATCGAGCGCCTTGGCCACGCGCGCGGCGTCCTGGCGGCGTCGGCGGTCGACGATCACCTCCGCGAACGCGTTCGCGAGCCGTGCCGCCTCCTGCGGGCTCGACGAGCGGCCCTGCACGACCGGCAGGAACACGCGGGTGTCGAGGGTGACGCTCGTGTTGGCTGCAAGTTCCCGTGCATCGGTGGCGGGCTGCAGGCCGAGTTTCTTCGCGAGCTCGATCACGGTCGCCGTGTTGTCGAGCTGGCCGGGCTGCTCGGCGAGGGTCTGCTCGACCGTCTTCTGCGATCCGGAGAGCCGGAAGATGTCACGGTCGACGTACTGGTTCTGGAGCCCCAGGATCGCCCCCGCCTGGTACTGGCCGGGCTTTGCGAGCACCGTCGACCATGCGGCGAGGCCGGCCGCCACCGTGCACAGCGCGACGATCCACCAACGGTCGCGCAGCGCGGTGAGGAACGGGCGGACCTGCGCGTCGTTCGGTGGCACCCGGGCATTCTCGCACCCCGTCCACGGCACGTGCGGCAGCGCACAGATCTGCCGATACAGTGCGAGTCCCCGTCGTTCTCCCCTGAGGAGCCAGTCCCGTGGCCGAATTCACCCGCGAAGACATCGAAGGTCGCATCGAGCGCGCCCTCGCGGCGTTCGACGTCGACACCGCGAACCTCGCGCAGGACGCCACCCTCGAGGAGCTCGACATCGACTCGCTCGACATCGTCGAACTGAGCCAGATCCTCCACGACGACTACGAGATCGACATCAAGCCGGCCGACTTCCAGGGCTCGACGACCTACGGCGACGCGCTCGCCGTCGTCTACCGCCGCGCCGGCCTCTAGCCGGCGGGTGCGCCGCGCGGATCTTCGATGACGGTCGTCCTCCTCTGCCCCGGCCAGGGGCAGGTGCCGCGAGACCTCGCGGGCGAGGTGCGCGCGTCGGGCGACGACCTCTGCGCCGCCTACGAGGAGCGCTTCAGGCCCGCGGGCCTCGAGGATCCGCTCGGCGACTACGCGCGCCAGCAGGCGGCGCTCGTCGCCGTCGGCGTCGGCCGCGCGCGGCGCGCGCTCGCGCTGCTGGGCGAGCCGGCGCCCGCCGCCGAGTACGGGCCCGTCGTCGCGGTGGCGGGCCATTCACTCGGCGAGCTCACGGCGCTCTTCGTCTCCGGCGCGGTCGACGGGCCGACCGCCGTGCGGCTCGCCGCGGCCCGCGGCGCCGCCTTCGAGGCCGCTCGCACGCCGGCCTGGGACGACGCGGGGATGCTCGCCGTCTCCGGCCCCGCGGTCCAGAACGAGATCGTCCCGCTGATCGAGCGCCACGCCGTCGACCTCGCGAACGACAACGCCCCCGACCAGGTGGTCGTCGTCGGCCGCACCGCGTCGCTCACGGCGATGGCCGCCGAGGCGCGCGAGCTCGGGCTGCGGGCCGTGCGGCTCGAGACCACCGGGCCGAGCCACTCGCCGTACGCGGCGCCTGCCGTCGCCCCCTACATCGCGACGCTCCGGTCCGTCGACCTCGCACCGCCCGCCATCCCGCAGTGGATGGGGCTCACCGCCGCGCCCGTCACCGACGCCCCGCGCGAGATCGGCGCCATCATCGGCGCGCGCGTCCGCTGGCGCGAGGTCCTGCTGGGCCTCGGGGGGCTCGAGCCGTCGTACTTCCTCGACATCGGCCCCGGCGGCGCGATGGCACGCCTCGCCCGCAAGACGGTGCCGACCGTCGCCACCCTCACCCTCGACGAGCTGGCCCCATGACCACCCAGGACGACGACCTCCTCGGCATCCCCGCCGGGCTGCCGTACCGCGCGACGATCGCCGGCGTCGGCTACGCCCTGCCGCGCAAGGTGTACCCCAACGCCGAGGTCGAACGGATCATCGACGCGCCCGAGGGGTGGCTGCTCCCGCGCACCGGCATCGCATCCCGCCGGTGGGCCGGGCCGGACGAGACCGTCGTCACCCTCGGCCGGGAGGCGTCCGAGCGCGCGATCGAGATGGCCGGCCTCACGGTCGACGACATCGACCACGTCATCGTCGCCACCTACACCTTCGACCGCGTCACCCCCAACGCCGCGCCGTTCCTCACGAAGGCCATGGGCATGACCGCGACCGTCGGCGCGATCGACGTGTCCGCTGCCTGCGCCGGCTGGCTCGCCGCCGTCAAGTACGCCGCGTCCCTCATCGAATCCGGCCGCGCCGTGAACGTGCTCGTCGTCGCCTCCGACGTCATCACCCCCTACGGCGGCGTCGAGACGAAGGCCGGCCTCGCCGTCATGGCCGACGGCGCCGGCGCCGGCGTCCTCACCCGGCAGTCGGATGCCCACCCCGGCGCCATCGGCGAGATCCACGTGCACGCCGACGGCACCTACGTCGACATGATCGGCGGCCACCAGTCCACGGGCCGGACCTGGATGCGTGGCCAGGAGACGTACATGGTCGCCGTCAGGGAACTCGTCGCCGTCACCAAGGAGGCGCTCAGCAAGGCCGGCCTCACCAAGCACGACCCCGACCTCTACGTCTTCCACCAGGCCAACGGCCGCATCCTCAAGGCCGTCGCGGCCCGCCTCGACCTCCCGCCCGAGAAGTCCGTCAGCTACCTCGAGCACACCGGCAACATCTCGGCCGCCACGATCCCGATGGCCCTCGCCCGCGCCCGCGAGGACGGCAAGCTCCATGCCGGCGACCTCATCTGCACCGCGGCCATCGGCGCCGGCTACGTGTGGGCCGGCGGGCTCCTGCGCTGGGGCATCCCGGACCCCGCCGCCGCCTGAGGGGCTCTCGCCGGCAGCTTCCCGTCCGCCGCGGCGGGCGTGGCCGCGAGTGCCGCGTCGACGGCGGCTTCGGCGGCCACCCCGACCCCTCGCCGGCCCCGGCCGTTACGTGTCTACTCCGCGGCGCGGCTGCGGCCTTCGGTCCCGGGCTCGCCGCGGCCTTCCGCCGAGGCTCCGCCGCCTCGCACGCCCTCGCCTGCTGCAGCCACGTGCGACTCGCCGGCCGCCGCTCGCTCTGCGGCGCTGCGCGCCAGGTGGCCATGCCGCGCGAGCAGCCCCTGCGCGTAGTGGGCGCCGACCGCCCGCGACCCGGCCGCGTTGAAGTTCGACCCGTTCGCGCCGCGGAGCGCCATCGTCTGCGGGATGGGGGCAGCGGGGAGCTGGGGGACCCCGAGCTCGGCAAGGCTGGCGGTGGCGTCGTCGACGAGGCGCTGCGCGATGTCGCGCCGCCAGAAGCCCTCGAGCACCGGGTCGTTCATGTCCCAGAACTCGATCGGCACCCCGGGCCACACGCGGCGCACCATCGTCACGAACTCCGACAGGCCGGGCTCGACGGGGTGCCACGGCGCGGGCCGCCCGATCACCCGCAGCACCACGCTCATCACGCGCCAGATCGGCCGCATCAACGGCCCGAGCCGCCGGCCGAGGTTCTCGCGGGCGAGGAAGCTCCAGATGTTGAACCCGAAGACGTGCCGCAGCGCCGGGTAGCCGCCTGTCTGGATGATGATCACATCCGGACGCCCGCGCCGGCGGCGCCGCCGCTTGACCGTGGTCGCCTCATCCGGAAAGTCCTCGAAGTGCCAGACGAACAGGTTCTGGAAGGCGAGGTGCACACCCGCCGCCGCCAGGTCGTCGGCCATGTACCGCGGCCAGCCGACCGGCGCGGCCATCGTGTGCGCATGCTCGGTCTCGCGGAAGTCGCAGGCACCGAAGCGCAGCACGTCCAGGTACGGCACGTCGTCGGCCTCCGGCCGCTCGAGGACCCACAGCGCCGCCTCGTCGCGCGGCACGTCGAACAGCAGCCGCTTGACGGGCCGCAGTAGCCGCTTCAGCGGCGCCGGCGTCGCGCGGGCACGGTCGAGCGAACGAGCCGCCCGCTCGACGTCGTCACTCATCGCGCCGCCACCATCGCCCCGGCCCGAGCCGACACCACCGACACCGCCACGCCACGCACGGTCCGCCGCCCGCGGGGCTAGCGCCAGTCCGGGTTGTAGCCGCCGGCGGCTGCGCGGCGGAAGAGCTCGTAGTCGCACGGCGTGCGGTCGGCGATCCGCTTCGCCGGCACGCCCGCCACGATCGTCCACGGCTCCACGTCCTTCGTCACCACGGCCCCGGCGGCGATCACCGCACCCTCGCCGACGATCACGCCCGGCATCACCATCGCGCCGACGTTGATGAACACCTTGTCCTCGATCCGCGTCCGCCAGATGTGATCGGTGATCCCGCCCTCGAAGCCGTGCGCACCCGTGAGCACCACCGACCGCTCCGCGATCCCGACCTCACGCCCGATCTCCAGGCCGCCGCGCGCATCGAGCAGCACGTGGCGGTTGACGACCGTGCCCTTGCCGATCTGCAGCCCGTGGGAATCCATGATCTCCACGCCGCGCAGGATCAGGGTGTCGTCGACCGATTCGAACTGCACCCGGCCGATCCGCGCGTAGAGCCGACCCCGCAGCTTGCTGAACGGAATCCGATTGACGAGCGAGCCCAGGAACCACTCCTTGCGGTGGTTCGCGTGGATCTGCGTCACGTCGGACTCGGGCATCGGCACGGGGCGCGGCCTCCGGAGGAACGGGTGGTGTGGGGGAGCGGGCACCCGGCGCGGGCGCCCGGAGGATCAGTCTTCGGCGCCGCCGAAGCCCGTAGCGATGGTACCCGCGATCGGCACGCCGATCTGGGCGGAGAGATCACGCAGGCGCGTGAGCGACGGGCGACTCGTCCGACCGGCCGACACCACCGTCACCGCCGTGTCGGCGGCGCGCAGCAGCACCACGCCCGCCGCGTGGCGATCCGGCGTCGGGCTCGCGAAGACCAGACGGTCGTACCGCTTGAGCGCCCAGGCGCGCAGGTCGGCGACGCGGTCGTCGCGCAACTCCTCCTCGCACACGGCGAGGCGGTGCAGCGTGCCGTCGTCGCCACCGTCCTCCTCCTCGAGCGCGCCCGCGCCATCGGGAGCGCCGTCGAGGAGGCGCTGCACGCGCTCCCACGTCCGCTCCTCGGTGGTCGTCACGTAGAGGACGGTGAACGGCGTGCGCGCGAGCGCACCGGCCACCTGCAGGGCGACCGACGACTCGTTCGTGCCGTCGTCCGCCGCCACCACCGCGATCGCGCGGGCGTCGCGGCTCGTCGGGTTGAGGCGCAGCTGGGCGGCGGCGACGCGCGCCGACTCCGCCTCGACCGGCCGCAGCGCCGAGAACGGCACCCGTGCACGTTCGGCGTTCGCGAGCGACGTGGGCGCGCGCACCAGGATCGGGGCGCCGAGCAGGCGCTCGGCCGTCTCCTCCGCGCGCACCTTCGCATCGCGGCCCGCGATCAGGAAGGCGAGGGCCGTGCCGAGCACGCCGCCGGCGAACAGGCCGACGATCACGAACAGCAAAGGCGGCAGACCCGACGGCGAGGTCGGCACGTCGGCGATGCGCGCGAAGCTCACGCTCTGGCTCTTGAGGCGCTTGAGCACGACGATCTGCTGCAGCTTGGCCTCGAGCTGGGTCTGCTCGGCAGCCGGCTGGATCGCGAGCGCGCGGGTGACGAGGTCCTTGTCGGAATCCGACAGCCCCGCGAGCGCGACCTTCTGCTCCTGCTTCACCCTCGACGAGGCGGCGCTGCAGCTGGGCGTCGATCTCGTCGAGCCGGTCGCTGTCGGACTGCTGGACGATGTCGATGTACGCCTGCACGTAGGCGTTGGCGATCTTCTGCGCGTTGAACGCGCTGGAGTCCTTCGCCGTGACCGCGATGAGGAAGGTCTTCGTGTCGATCGAGACGTCGACCTTCTTGTCGAGCTCGGTCGGCGTGAGCGGCGGGCTGCCGGAGAGCAGGCCGACGGCGTTGCGCGCCGTGCGCAGCTGGTCGATGTTCGCGACCGTCTCGGCGATGAGCGTGTTGCTGTTGGCCGCGTCGCTCGAGAGGCCGAGCACCTGCTGGTCGAGGTTCTGGGTGCCGAGCTTGATGAGCGCCTGCGCCGAGTACTCCCGCCCGCTCGTCGCCATGTACGCGATGACGGCCAGCAGGATCGCCAGGAGCGCCGGGAGCCACAGCAGCTTCTTGACCACGGCGACGGTGTCCGGCGCCGCGCTGATCGTCAACGGCGACGGGGCAGCGGCAGGTGCGGGGACATCGCTCATGAAGGCCGTATCGTGCCACACCGCACAGTCGCCCCGTGCCGATCGGCGTGCAGGCCTGCACGACCTCGTGCGAAACGCCGTCCTGCAGGTGGTTCGGCGTCGCACCGGATCCTGGCCGACTGGCGGGTGCGGCGGTGCTCCGCCCAGCACCCGGCGAGGCCCGCGGTAGGCTCGGCGGCATGCCGGAGCTGCCGGAGGTGGAGATCGTCGCCCGCCGCGCCACGAGCGCGCTCGCGGGGCGCAGGATCGCGTCGATCAGCGTGCCCGGGCTCAACGCGCTCCGCAGCCTCGATCCCCCGCCGGATGCACTCGTCGGCGCCACCGTGACGGCCATGCGCCGCCGCGGCAAGCTGCTGCTGCTCGACACCGACGGTGAGCACCTCCTGCTCGTCCACCTCATGACCGGCGGCGGCATGACCTGGAAGCCGGGCAAGGTCAACCCGCGGGACCGGGCGATGCGCGTGATCGTGCGCTTCGACGACGACGGGGAGCCGCTGCGCATCCGTGAGCGCGGGACCCGTCAGGCGATGTGGGTGCGTGCGATCCGCCGCGCCGACCTCGACGCCGGCGAGGTGCCCGAGCTCGCCAAGCTCGGCCCCGAGGCGTGGTGGCCCGACGGCGACGAGGCCGCGCTGCAGCCCCACAGCGGGACGATCGTCGACGGCGTCGACGTGGCGGGCGACGTGCCCCTCGCCGCCACGGTCGCCGCGCCGATCGACGATGCCGAGGCGCTGGCCGACGCGCTCGCCGAGGCCCTCGACACCGCCCGCCCGCTCAACGCGATGCTCCGCGACCAGCGCGTGCTCGCCGGCGTCGGCCGCACCTGGAGCGACGAGATCCTGTGGGCGGCGCGCGTGTCGCCCTACCAGCGCGGCAACGCCCTCGCTCCGGAGGCTCGTCGCGCGCTCGTGCACACGATGCGCGACGTGCTCGCCGAGGCCCTGGAGCACTACGAGCGCAAGGTGCCCGAGCAGCCGCCGGAGAAGCTCACGAAACCCGTGAAGGTGCACGGGAAGGCCGGCGAACCGTGCCCGAGCTGCGGCACCACCCTGCGTGGCGTGTACTTCGAGTCGCACACCATCGCCTACTGCCCCAAGGAGCAGACGGGCGGCAAGGCCCTCAAGGACCGCCGGCTCTCGCGCCTGGGCATCGAGGACCAGGTCGACGACGAGGACTGAGCGCGGCGGCGGAGGACCACGCCCCCGCTACTCGTCGCAGGGCGTCTCGGGGTGGCGCGGGAGCCGGGCGAACTTCGCGTACGGCCCCGCGGTGCGCAGGGCGCTGACCACCACGCTCGAGCGCCGGCCGTCCCCGCCGGTCGACCAGGCGAGGGCCGCGTGGTTGCCGCCCGCGGCGAGCGTCGAGCTGGACAGCCAGCCGAGCGTCGGCAGGGGGCGTGCCCTGGCGAAGCTCGCAGCCCCGGCCGGCCGGATCGCGACCTCCATGCGGGCGTCCGCCGCGGTAGGACGCGCCGTTCTCCCAGCTGGCGATCGCCGTGCCGTCGGCGAGCGAGACGGCATCGCCGGCCAAGGCGATCTGGCCCCTGCCCGACAGACGTGCCGCGATGCCGCCCGGCGCACCGGCCGAGATCTGGCCGCTCACCGGGTTGAAGCAGTCGGAGTCGTCGTAGGAGGTCGACGCCTCCGAGCTGAGCGCCAGGAGGCCGTCGCCGGGCACGTCGACGATCGCGTGATCGATCGTGTGCCGGAAGGTGTCGTCCGTCGCGAGTGGCAGCGTGCTCTCCGGGCCGAACGTGCCGTCGGCGCCGCGTGGTGCGACGCGATCTTCGGTGGGCGCATCCGGCTCGCCGCCGGTGGCGAAGGCGGCCCAGAGCCGGGTCGTGCCGCCCAGCTCGAACCGGCCGTTCACGTGGGCGGTGCCGATCCTGGTGGCCGGACCGAACTCGCCGGCGCCCGCTGGCATCACGCGCACGCCCGGCCAGAACGCGGCGTTGGTCGTCGCCGTCGCCGGCGATGCCGGGTCGGCCATCCCGACGCGGAACGCGAGCGTCCCGTCGGCCAGGCTCACGAGCGAGCCCGACGCGCCGAAGGCCACGCTCTCGCCGGCAGGCGCGATCGCACGCTCCGGCTGCAGGGCGCCGTCGCGCGTGATCGTGCGGAGCGTGCGGGTGAGGCCGGTCGGGGTGCCGCGCCGGTCGCGGTCCACGCGCTCGAGGAGGAGGGCGACCGAGCTGTCGGGACGGACCGCCGGGGCGATGGTCGTCCCGTCGCCCTTGCCGCGCCGCACCACGAGCAGCCCGCCGAACCCGCCCGCGGGCGGCGCGACGCTGCAGCCGATCACCGTCGTCTTCGTGCGCGAGGTGTCGGGAAGGCAGGCCACGAACCCGCCGTCGGGGCGCGCGAGCAGCTGAGGTCGCGCGTCGGAGGAGGCGACGGCGCGCCACCCGGCCGCGACGGTGGTCGGCTGGCCGAGCCGGTCCGGACTCGGGCCGAGGGCCACGCGCAGCTGGCCGACCCACCGCTTGCCCGTGCGCACCTCTCGCCGCCACATCACGGCGGTCCGGCCGTTCGGCGCGATCGCCACGAGCGGGGCCTCTGCATCATCGCGTCCGGAGACCGTCGTCGGCGGGCCGAACCCGGAAGCCCCGGCGCTCGAGGGCACGGCGCAGGCTGCGGCCGCGAGGCCGCCGATCCAGGCGAGTCGGCGGGAGGACAGGTGGCGCATGGGCATCGGAACCCGGCTTCTCCCTGAGAGTTGCGCCGGCGCACAACGGCCCGTGTCGCAGCGGCCCGACTGGCACCCGGTGATCGGCGGCGAGCCCGCGCCTCGTAGGCTCCGCACCATGGCCAGCGCACTCCTCGAGGCGGGGCAGCCCGCCCCCGACTTCACCCTCCCCGACGCCGACGGCAGCGACGTGCAGCTCGCTGCGAGCAACGGCTCCTGGCGCGTCGTCTACTTCTACCCCAAGGCCGACACGCCGGGCTGCACGACGCAGGCCTGCGGCATCCGCGACCACCAGGCCGAGTACGAGGAGCGCGGCGTCGTGGTCTACGGCATCTCGCCCGACCCGGTGGCGAAGGTCAAGAGGTTCCACGACAAGCAGTCGCTGACCTTCACCCTCCTGGCCGACGAGGACCACGCCGTCTGCGAGCAGTACGGCACCTGGCAGGAGAAGTCGATGTACGGCAAGACCTACTGGGGTGCGACCCGCTCCACGTTCATCGTCGATCCGCAGGGGCAGATCGCGTTCGTGATCCCGAAGGCGAGCCCGAAGACCCATGACGAGCAGGTGCTCGCCAAGCTCGACGAGCTCGCCGGCTAGGCGCCGGCCCGGTCCGTCCGGTCGCTAGGCGCTCACGGGCCGGGCGTACCGGCCCCAGCTGTGGAGCTCGTACTCCTCGGCATGGGCGTGCGCGTTGAACTCGAGCACGAGCCCCGATTCGCCGAGCTCGGAGAGGAGCACCAGATCGGCGCCGGGGAAGCGCTCGTCGTCGTGCAGCCAGGCGGGCAGCTCGTTGAGCGCCGGCCCGAGGGGCACGAGCAGGCCGACGGTCGGATGCTCCGGCTGCGGCCAGAGCAGGAGCGCGCGCTCGTCGCCGAGGAGATCGCCGAGCCGGCCAGCGGCCTCGAGCATCTCGCCGTAGAGCCGTACGCCCCAGATGCGGTGCCAGACGAGGTGGCCGCGGCTCGCCACGCCCACCGAGCGGCGCGCAGCATCGACCGCCTCCTTCGTGACGGCATCGTCGGCATCGAGCTCCACGCCGAGGATCGCCGACACCTGCCTGGCGGCCTCGGGCACCGCGGCGGCGTACCGCGCCTGGCGGGCGAGCTCGGCGATCCGAGCGCGACGCTGCGCACGAGCCTCGTCGCGCGTCCTGGTCTCTTCCGTCATGCCACGGGAGTCGACCGTTCGGCTGGCTTCCTGAATTCCGGAAGATCAGGTGCAGCGTCGGTGGCGCGCGCAGCGGCGCAGCCTCCGACGAGCGGCGGGCCGGAGCGCTCCCGCGCGCGGCCCGCCGACGCGTCGATCAGCGGGTCGCAGCGACCTCGTCGAGCGACGGGTAGTCGGTGTAGCCCTTCGCGCCGCCGCCGTAGAAGGTCGACTCGTCCGGCTCGTTGAGCTCGGCGCCCTCGCGCAGGCGGCGCGGGAGATCGGGGTTCGCCAGGAAACGGCGGCCGTAGGCGACGAGGTCGACCCGGCCGTCGGCGACGCGCGCCGCGGCCCCCTCCACGTCCCACTCCTCCGAGAAGCCCTCGTTCGCGATGAGCGTGCCGGGGTACAGCTCCCGCGCCTGGGCGATCACGTCGTACTGGGCATACGGCGAGGAGTCGAGCACGTGCACGTAGAGCAGGTCGTGGCGGGCCAGCTCGCCGAGGAGCGCGGCGTACGTGGCCTTCGGGTCGGTCTCGGCGATGTCGTTGAAGCCGTGCCCCGGGGAGATGCGGATCGCGGTGCGGCGCTCGCCGATCGCAGCGGCCACGGCATCGACCACCTCGACGACGAACCGGATGCGGCCCGCGACGTCGGTGCCGTAGCCGTCCGTGCGCTTGTTGGTGTTCTCGCTCAGGAACTGGTGGAGGAGGTAGCCGTTGGCGGCATGCAGCTCGACGCCGTAGGCGCCGGCGGCGACCGCGCGCTCGGCCGCGTCGACGAACTCCTGCTTCACGGCCTCGAGCTCGGCGGTCTCGATCGCGCGCGGCTCCACGTACGGCTGCTCGCCGTCGGGCGTGAACACCTTGCCGTCGGCGGTGATCGCCGACGGTGCCACCGGCTGCACGCCGTCGGTGTAGACCGGGTGGGCGACGCGGCCGGCGTGCATCAGCTGCACCACGAGCTTCGCGGGGCCAGCCTCGGCGACGGCCTGCGCGACCTTCGCCCAGCCGGCCTGCTGCTCATCGGTGTGCAGGCCCGGGGTGTCGAGGTAGCCCTGGCCGACCGCCGACGGCTGCGTGCCCTCGGAGATCAGGATCGCTGCGCTCGCCCGCTGGGCGTAGTACTCCGCGTTCAGCTCGCCGGGGACGGTGCCGACCGCGCGGTTGCGCGTGAGCGGGGCGAGGACGATCCGGTGTTCGGTCTCGAGGTCGCCGTGGAGGTAGGGGGTGAAGAGCGCGTCGTGAGCCATGACCGCGACGCTAGGTGGACTTAGGTCCGCTTCTTGTGTCCTCGCGCACAGCAGGGTGCGCGCGCCCGGTCGTCAGGCCTGCGGCGACGGGGCGCCGAGATCCGTGAGGAGCGCCTCGAGCCCCTCCTCCCACACGTCCCGCGGATCGCGGTTCGGCGGGAGGCGATCATGCATCTCCAGGTCGATCACGCCATGGGCGAACGCCCAGAACGCCAGCCCGAGCTCCCAGCGGTCGGCGCCGACTGCGCGGCGCAGGAAGCCGGCGGCATAGCGCTCGGCGGGGGCGACGTCCGGGGCCTCGCGGTCCAGGCCGCGGCTCATCGTCAGCGAGTACAGCGCCGGGTGGGCCAACGCGAAGTCGCGGTAGGCCTCGGCCACGACGCGCATCGGCACGTCGTCCGGGAACTCCGCGAGGCGGGCGGCGATGAAGTCGCCTTGCTCGTAGAGGCCGGCGGCGATGATGGCGTTCTCGACGGCGCGCTTGTCGGCGAAGTGCTCGTAGAGCGAGGCGGCCCGGATGCCGATGCGCGCCGCGATGTTGCGCATCGAGAGCGCATCGCGTCCGCGCTCCTCCAGGAGGGCCCGAGCTTCGACCGCGATCTGCTGCGCGCGGGGCGTCAGCGAGACGCGTGTTCCGGACTGCGTGGCGGCCATTCCCGTCAGCATACGCACGGTATCCGGAATGCGAAAGTTCTCATATCCACATACGGAAACGCCGTGTTCCTGGAACATCCGGTCGTCACCGTTCCGCGCTGGGGGCGATGGGGGCGCGCGCCGACCGGTACGGTGCCGTCCGTGGACCTCAACGCGATCGTCTCGCTGGTGCTCTTCGGCTCCATCCCGCTCGTGATCGTCGTGCGTTCGCGGGCGAAACGCGCGGACCGCAAGCGGGACGAGCGCGAGCGCGCGAGGCGGGCCTCGGGGAGCGACCGCTCGCTCTACTAGCGGCCGACCTCGGTCCACCCGTGTGGGCGCCGTACCGCACGGTTGAACGCACTGCCTCTACAGAAACGTGTGTCCATCGCCGCGATAGGTTGACGCAGTGCCTATGTGCGCATAGTCACTCAGCAGGTGGAGGGTGGAGAACCGCTCGCAGAGTTCGCCCGCCTTGGCGTGCCGCAGGACCACGCGGTCGCCGATCGCCAGCCGGTCGGCCGCCTCGCCCATCACCGGCGTCTGCACCTCGCCCGCGCCCTCGTCGCCGTTGAGGGTGAGGTCTGCGGGGTGCACGAGCGCGGGGAGCCGATCGGGGCCGGCCGCGCCCGAGGCGACGTAGCCACCGCCGAGGAGCGTCACCACGCCGCGCCCCGGTCGACGCACCACCGGCAGCACGAAGAAGGCCGCAGGCTGCAGCTCCAGGTGGCGGTAGGTGTCGAACAGCGCGGGGGCGTAGAAGCCCGAGCCGGCGGTGAGCTCGGTCGCGTTCGTGAGGTCGCGGATGCGCGAGAGGCTGCCGGTGCCGCCGACGTTCACGAGCGCGAGGCCGCCGTCGCCGGCGAGCTCCGCCTCGACCGCGGCGACGATCGAGGGCACGCGCTCATGGAGGTCGCCGAGCGAGCGTCCCTGCATCCACCGGATCGCACGCGCGCGCAGCGGGCGTCCCGGCGGCTCGTCGCCGACGCCCGCGATCTGGCCGTCGTACGCCATGAGCGCGTCGACCCGCACGCCCTCGGTGCGCCGGGCGTGGCGCACCACCTCGAGCACCTGGCGGGCCGTGTGCAGGGGCGAGCGCTTCGGGCCGATCGAGGGGCCGCGCCGGCCGACCGGCCGCCAGCCCGCGTCGATGTCGACGCACACGTGGAGCTGCGCCCCCGCGGCGCGCGCGGCGGCGCCGAGCCGGTCGAGCTGCTCGGGTGCGTCGACCATCGGGCGGATGCGCGCCTGGGGGTGGGCGGCGGACCACTCGGCCAGTGCGCGCAGCTCCCGGGGCTCCACGCTCGGGTAGCCGAGCAGCACGTCGTCGATGCCGCGGCTCGCGAGGTGCAGCGCCTCGGGGACGGTGAACGCCATCGCGCCCTCGATCCGGTCGTCCAGGCCGATCGCGCGGTCGAGCAGGGCGTCGCAGCGCAGCGACTTCGATGCCACGCGGATGCGCTGGCCGCCCGCCTCCCGCAGGAGCGTCCGGCCGTTCGCGTCGAAGGCATCGACGTCGACGTACGCAAGCGGTGCGGGGTGGTCTGCGAGCGCCTCGAGGTGGCGCGCAGCGCGCATGGCGATGGCCGGGGCGGTGCTCACGCGGTGGCCTCGGCCGGCGGCGGACCGAGCACGCGGCGCACGTAGCCGTTCGTGAACCGCCCGGCCGGATCGAGCTGCGCGCGGGCTGCCTGGAACCTCGCCCACTCCGAGTAGCGGGGGGCGAGCGTCCCGGCGGTCTGGAAGTGGCGCTTGCCCCAGTGCGGGCGTCCGTCGAATCCGTCCATGATCGCCTCCACCTCGCGGAAGTACGGCTCGTAGGGCATGCCGACGAACTGGTGCACCGCCACGTAGGCCGTGTCGCGGCCGTGGGCGGTCGAGAGGTGGGCGTCGTCGGGGGCGGTGGTGCGCACCTCGATCGGGAAGGTCACCCCGACCCGCCGCGCCTCGATCATCGTGAGCACCGCCCGGACCGCCTCGCTCACGCGCTCCCGCGGGATCGCGTACTCCATCTCGGTGAAGCGCACGCGGCGCTCGGAGGCGTAGACGAGGTGGCTGTGGTCGATCCGCACGTCACGCGAGAGCAGCCGGACGAGCGCGCGGGAGATCTGCGGCGCCCGGTGCGGAGCGCGGCGGCCGGCGCGGGAGAACGCCTCGAGGCCGCGGTTGGCGAGGAGGTCGTCGGCGATCCAGCGTCGCCAGGCCGGGGGCGGCGCTGCGGGCGCATCGGTGCGCTGGCTGGCCATGCTGAGGCCGACCTTCGCGTACGGGAACACGTAGCACTCGAAGTGGTCGTGCTCGGCCGAAAGCTCCAGGTAGCCGTCGAGCAGGTCGTCGAGCGGCCGCGGCTCCTCCACCTTGCTGAGGCGGAATGCCGGAACCGTCTGCAGCGTGAGCTCGGTGACCACGCCGAGCGCGCCGAGGCTCACGCGCACCGCTCGCAGCAGCTCCTCGTCGTCCGGGAGCGAGAGGTCGCGGACGGTGCCGTCGGCGAGGGCGATCCGGGCACCGACGATCCCCGACGAGAGGTTGCGAAATCGTGCTCCCGTGCCGTGGGTGGCGGTCGCCGTCGCGCCCGCGATCGTCTGGCGGTCGATGTCGCCCTGGTTCTCGAGGGCGAGGCCGTGTTCGTGGAGCACGGCGGTGAGGCGGTGGAGCGGGATGCCGGCCTGGGTGCGGACGAGTCCGGAGGCGCGGTCGACATCGAGCACCGCGCTCATGAGCGAGAGGTCGACGTGCATGCCGCCGGTGAGGCAGGCGTCGGTGAACGAGTGGCCGCTGCCCACGGCGCGCACCGTGTGGCCGGCGGCGTCGGCATCGGCGAGGTCGCGCAGGAGGTCGGTCTCGTGTCGGGGCTGCGCCGTCACCGCTGGCGAGCAGGACTGCTGCCCGGCCCAGTTGGTCCACGCCGCTGCGCTCATGCGGCCATCCTACCCCTGAGTCTGGAGAAATGTCCAGGGTTTGACCGGGTGGGGGTCGAGCTCGTCTCCTGCGATACCCCCATGGAGTATCTGGGCTATCGTGGTGCGCATGCCTTCCACGCCCCCGACCCGCGGCTACACCGCCACCAAGGACCAGCTCCTCGCGCGCCTGCGCCGCGTGGAAGGGCAAGTGCGCGGGATTCAGGGCATGGTCGACGAAGACCGGTACTGCATCGACATCCTCACCCAGATCTCGGCGGCCCAGGCGGCGCTCGACAAGGTCGCCCTCGGGCTGCTCGACGAGCATGCGCGCCACTGCGTGCTCGGCGCCGGTCCGGACGACCAGGCCGAGAAGACCGACGAGCTGATGGCGGCGGTCGGCCGGCTCATGCGCCGCGGATAGCCGGCGGCGCCGCGGTCCGGCCGTCGTCGCCGGGGCTGTGAACGCCGTGTGACCCGATCGGGCACCAACCGCGTGCGCCCGTGCTGCGGCGCCTATCGTGCCGCCGGTGTCGATCGCCGAGTCCGCCTCCGAGGAGCTCGCCCCGGCGCCTGCGCTCGGGCGGATCCTGCGCGAGTGGGCGCGGATCGGCGTCCTCGGGTTCGGCGGTCCGCCGGCGCACATCGTGTTGCTCCGCCAGCTCGTGGTGGAGCGCGAACGGTGGATCG
Source organism: Patulibacter minatonensis (assembly GCA_036946195.1). Lineage (GTDB taxonomy): Bacteria > Actinomycetota > Thermoleophilia > Solirubrobacterales > Solirubrobacteraceae > JAGIBJ01. The sequence continues at coordinate 36,712 of JAQIJQ010000016.1, forward strand.
ACCGCCGCCAGTTCGAGGATGCGATCGCCGCGAGCGGGCTGATCCCGGGGCCGGCGTCGACGCAGCTCGCGATCTACTGCGCCGGGGTGCTCGGCGGACGCCGCGGGGCGTTCGTGGGTGCCGCCGGCTTCATCCTGCCCGGGTTCGTGTTCGTCGTCTCGCTCGCGGCGGTCGTCCTGGCAGCGAGCCCACCGCTGTGGATCCTCGGGGCCGGTGCGGGCGCGGGGGCGGCGGTACCGACGGTCGCGGTGTTCGCCGGCGTCCAGTTGCTCCCCGACAGCCTGCGGCGGGCGGGGGCCGCGCGCGCCGGCCGGGCGCGGTGGCTCGCCTATGCGCTCGCGGGGTGCGCGGGCGCCGCGCTGGCGGGAGCGTCGGTGGTGCTCGTGCTGCTCGCGTCGGGACTGATCGAGCTCGCGATCCGCCACGGCCGGTCGCGGCCCGCGGCGACGGGCGGGTCGTCGGCCCCGGCGTTCGGCGTCCCGGTGCTCGTGGCGCTCGTCGCGGCCGCGCTGAAGACCGAGGTGCACGCGCGGATCGCGTGGATGGCCTTCAAGGTCGGCGCGCTGTCGTATGGCGGTGGGTTCGTCGTGATCCCCCTCATGCACGCCGATGCCGTGAGCGCCTTCGGCTGGATGAGCGATGCCCAGTTCCTGAGCGCCGTCGCGATCGGGCAGTCGGCGCCCGGCCCCGTCACGAACACGGTCGCTGCCGTCGGCTGGACCGCCGCGGGGCTCCCCGGTGCCGTGCTCGGTGCGCTCTTCGCGTTCGCACCGTCGGTGCTCGTGATCGCCTTCGCCGGCCACCACTTCGAGCGCGTGCGCGCCAGTGCCCGCGCCCAGGCGTTCCTGCTCGGCAGCGGCCCGGCCGCGCTCGGCGCGATCCTCGGCTCCTGCGTCCCGCTCGCCACGGGCCTGGAGGAGACCTGGCAGTGGGTCCTCCTCGCCGCCGCTGCCGCTGCGCTCCTCAGCAGGCGCGTCCCGCTCGTGCCCGTTCTGCTCGGGGCTGCGCTCGTCGGCGTGGTCGCGGCGAACGTCGGCGCGCCGATCCCCCGCTGACCGCGCCGCGCCGGCCGTGGGCTGGATTGGTGCCGCTCGGCGTCGACGATCCGGCCGACGTGCGCCGGCGGGCCGTACGGGCCGTGGTCGGCGCATCGCCGGTCTGCTACCCCCTGGGGGTATGCTACGGTGCTCCTGGATACCCCCTTTCCGTATCTGGAGGACGACGATGGCCAGCGACCCCACCACTACGCGCACCTACTCGGTGAGCGGCATGACCTGCGGGCACTGCGAGGCCTCCGTCCGGGAGGAGGTCGGCGAGGTGGCCGGCGTGACGCGGGTGACGGCGGATCGCGCGAGCGGCCTGGTCGAGGTGACGGGCGCCGGCCCGATCGACGACGCCGCGATCGAGGCGGCGGTCCGGCTCGCGGGCTATGAGGTCGTGCGGTGAGCGCTGCGGCGCGCGGGCCACGAGGTGATGAGCGATGACCACGACGACCGCCGGTCCGACCGCCGACGAGGGGCCGGCTCCGACGCAGCAGCTCGCCCTTCCGATCACGGGCATGACCTGCGCGTCGTGCGCGAACCGCATCGAGCGCAGGCTCAATCGCCTCGACGGCGTGCAGGCGAGCGTGAACTACGCCACCGAGCAGGCCGCGGTCAGCTACGACCCTCGGGCCGCGACGCCGCGCGACCTGGTCGACGCCGTCGCCGCGGCCGGCTACGCCGCCACCCTGCCGGCGGCCTCCCCCGCTGCGTCGACCCACGCTGCCGGCCGTGACGCCGAGCCCACCACCAGCGACGATCCCGCCGCCGACCCCCTCCGCACCCGACTCCTCGCCTCGGCCGCGCTCACCCTGCCGGTGCTGGTGCTCTCGATGGTCCCGGCGCTGCAGTTCGAGTTCTGGCAGTGGCTGGCGCTGCAGCTCGCCACGCCCGTCGTCCTCTGGGGAGCGTGGCCGTTCCACCGCGCGGCGTGGGTGAACCTGCGCCACCGCGCGGCGACGATGGACACCCTCGTCTCCGTCGGCGTGCTCGCCGCCTGGCTCTGGAGCCTCTGGGCGTTGTTCCTCGGCGGTGCCGGCATGCCCGGCATGCGGATGTCGTCTGAGCTGCTCCCGGGCTCGGGCGGTGCGAGCCACCTCTACCTCGAGACGGGGGCCGCCGTCACCACCTTCCTCCTCGCCGGGCGCTGGTTCGAGCTGCGCGCCAGGCGACGCGCCGGCGCGGCACTCACCGCCCTGCTCGAGCTCGGGGCGAAGGACGTCGCCGTGCTGGGCCCGGACGGAGACGAGCAGCGGATCCCGATCGCACAGCTCGGGCCCGGCGACCGGTTCGTGGTGCGCCCCGGCGAGAGGATCGCGACCGACGGCACCGTCGAGGAGGGCGCGTCGTCCGTCGACCAGTCGCTCCTCTCGGGCGAGTCGGTGCCCGTGCACAGGGAGCCCGGGGACGAGGTGGCCGGCGCCACCGTCAACATGGGCGGCCGGCTCGTGATCCGCGCGACGAAGGTCGGCGCCGACACCGCGCTCGCCCAGATCGCCCGGCTCGTCACCGACGCCCAGGCGGGCAAGGCGCCGGTGCAGCGTCTCGCCGACCGCATCTCGGGCGTGTTCGTGCCGATCGTGCTCGGCCTCTCGGTCCTTACGCTCGGGGCCTGGCTGGTCGCTGGCGCGGGCACCACCGCGGCCTTCACCGCGGCCGTCGCCGTGCTGATCATCGCGTGCCCCTGCGCGCTCGGGCTCGCCACGCCGACGGCCCTGCTCGTCGGCTCCGGCCGCGGCGCCCAGCTCGGACTGCTCATGAAGGGGCCGGAGATCCTCGAATCGACCCGCCGCGTCGACACGATCGTCCTCGACAAGACCGGCACCGTCACCACCGGCGTGATGCGCGCTCAGCTCATCCAGCCAGCCGCCGCCACGGGCACCACCCGCGCGGAGCTGCTCGGCGTCGCCGGTGCGCTCGAGGATGCCTCCGAGCATCCCGTCGGCCAGGCGATCGTGCGCAGCGCCCGAGAGGCCGGCGCCGACCTGCCGCGCGCCGAGGCGTTCGAGAACGTGGCAGGCCTCGGCGTGCAGGGCATCGTCGGCGGTCGGGCGGTGCAGATCGGTCGCGCGCGGCTCATGGCGCAGTGGGGGCTCGCCATCCCGACCGACCTGGCCGAGGCGCAGGCCACCGCGGAGGCGTCCGGTGCGACCGCGGTGCTCGTCGCCTGGGACGGCGCGGTACGCGGCGTGATCGCCGTCGCCGACACCGTCAAGCCCACCTCGGCCGAGGCCGTCACCGCGTTGCGCGAGCTCGGGCTCACGCCGATCCTGCTGACGGGCGACCACCGGCGCACGGCCGACGCGGTCGCGGCGAGCGTCGGCATCGAGACCGTGATCGCCGAGGTGCTCCCCGCCCAGAAGGCGGACGTGATCCGCCGGCTCCAGGCGGAGGGCAGGGTGGTGGCGATGGTCGGTGACGGGGTGAACGACGCGCCCGCGCTGGCCCAGGCCGACCTCGGCCTCGCGATCGGGACCGGGACCGACGTGGCGATCGAGGCCTCCGACCTCACGCTCGTCTCGGGCGACCTGCGCTCTGCCGTCGACGCGATCCGGCTCTCCCGGCGCACGCTGCGCATCATCAAGCAGAACCTGGCGTGGGCCTTCGGCTACAACGTCGCCGCGATCCCGCTCGCCGCGGCCGGCCTGCTGAACCCGCTGATCGCGGGCGCGGCGATGGCGCTGTCGAGCGCGTCGGTGGTGGCGAACGCGCTCCGGCTCCGCAGGTTCGACCGGTCCGCAGCGTGACGCCCTCGGCCGCTCGGCGTACGATGGCGGCGTGACCGTCGACGCACGCCCCGCGGCCAGCCGGCCGACCGTGCGCCGCGTCGCCCGACGCGAGCGGGCGCGCGTGGCAGCGATGCTCGCCGACGCCTTCCGCGACGACGCCCTCAGCCAGTGGATCTACCGCGATCACCCGTCGCGTCTGCGCTGGGTGCGCGCCGACTTCCGGCTCCGGCTCGCGCAGCACGCCGCCGACGGCCTGGCCTTCACCACCTCCGATCTCGCCGGCGCGGCGATCTGGGCCGCGCCCCACCACTGGAAGGGCCACGCGACCGGCCAGCTGCGCGCCGTCGGGGCGATTCCGCGCGTGGTCCGCAACCACCAGCGGATCGGTGCGATGCAGCGCGAGCTCGACCGCCGTCACCCGGCCGCCCCGCACTTCTATCTCGCGCTCCTGGGCGTCGCGGCGCATCGCCGCCGCGAGGGGCTGGCCTCGGCGCTCCTGGCCCCCGCCCTCGCGCAGGCCGACCGCCTCGGCATGCCGGCCTACGTGGAGGCCGGCAGCGACGAGGCGGCGACCTTCTACGCGGCCCTCGGGTTCAACGTGATCGGCGACGTGCGCCTCAGCAGCGCGCCGATCGTGCACCTGATGTGGCGCGAACCGCAATAGCCCGCCGCCGGGCCGCTTCGCCCGTCGCTCGCCGCGCGTCGGCCGACTCCCATACCCTGCGGTCAGCGTGATCGTCGCCTCGATCCTCGACGACTTCTCGGCGTTCTTCTCGAACCTGTCGAAGGTCCACCTCGGCCCCCTGCTCATCGGGATGGTCTGCTTCGTCGCGTACCTGAGCCTGCGCGCGCTCGCCTTCCGCAACATCCTCGCGGCCGCGTTCCCCGAGCAGAAGGTGCCGTACCGCCAGATGTGGGGTGCATACCTCGCGGCCTACGGGTTCAACAACGTCATCCCGGCCCGCGGCGGCGACGTGCTGAAGGTCTACCTCACGAAGACCTCCATTCCGACGGCCACCTACCCGACGATCGGTGCCGCGCTGCTCGTCGAGGCGATCTTCGACCTCTGCGCCGGCGGCGTGGCCGTGCTGTTCGCGATCGCGACCGGCGTGTTCCCCGATCCGCCGTCGTGGGTGTCGCTCGATTCGGTCGACCTGTCGTTCGTCGTCTCCGACGGCCGCCGCGCGCTGTTCATCATCACGGCCGTCGCGATCGCGCTCATCGTGATGTTCGCGCTCGTCGCGCTGCGGGTGCGGGCCTTCTGGCAGCGCGTGCGGCAGGGCTTCGCCGTCCTCCAGGACCGTCGGCGCTACCTCCGCACGGTGTGGGGGATCCAGGGCATCGGCTGGCTCGTGCGCGGCACGGCGTTCTTCTTCTTCCTGAAGGCGTTCGGGATGCCGGCGACGGTCGGCAACGTGTTCCTCGTCCTCACCGCCAACGCCGTCGCGGCGATCTTCCCGTTCACCCCCGGCGGCGCCGGCGTGGTGCAGGCGATGCTGCTCGAGCTGTTCAAGGGCGCGGTCGCGTCGTCGGTGATCGCGGCGTACGGCGTGGGCGTGCAGGCGACGATCGCCATCCTGTCGCTCGGCGTCGGCTTCCTCGCGCTGGTGTGGGTGTTCGAGATCCGCTCGTTCCGCGAGGTGATCGAGCGCGGGCGCGCCGACCGTGAGGCGGAGCGCGCCGCCGAGCGCGCGGCGGCCCGGAGCGCCGAGGACCTCGACGTGACCGCGGTCGCCGGCACCGCTGCCGGCGCGCCGCCCGCGGACGACACCCTGTGGCAGGGCCCCGCCGGTCCGGCGCCCTCGGCGGCGGCCGCCACCGACGACTGGCTGGCGGAGGAGCTGGCCTCCGACCACGATCGCGACGAGCGTCGGCCCGACCGCTGGCGACGCCGAGGTGGTCGCTGACGTCCGCTTCGGCGGCCCGCGCACCACCCCGTGCTTCAAACGCCGGGCAACCTGATTACGATCGCGGCATGCAGGGGGAGCAGGAGGGCGCCCAGGAGCCGGAGACGGACGCGCCGCCGACCGTCGAAGAGCCCGAGCCGAACGCGCCCGAGGCCGACGAGTCGCTGGACGAGGCGGACGGGTCGCTGGACGAGGCCGACGACGACGCGGCGCAGGCCGACGACCCTGATCCCGACGCCGACATCGATCTCCCCGAGGCAAGCGACGAAGAGTCGGACGAGCCACTCGCGCTCGAGGACGACCCGGATGCCTACGTGCCGTGGACACCGCCCGAGCGCCGGCACCGTGGGGTCAAGCGGCTGATCGGTCTGGTCGCGCTGGCCGTGCCCGCCGTGGTGGTCGGCACCACGCTCGCGAACATGCCTGGTGTGGGCAAGCCGAGGCCGGCCGACGAGCGGTGGGCCGGCTCGCTGCGCTACGACGGCTCCGGCGATCCGCTGCTGCGCGCGCCTGGTTTGAGCGTCGGCAAGATCGGCGGACCACGAGTGGAAGATCTGCGAGAGCACCTGCGGCAAGGTCGAGGCGACGAGCGAGACCTTCAAGCCCGGCGAGGTCCCGACGGGCCGCCGCATCCAGTACGCCGTCACCGGGTCGAGCGGCACCGCGCTGCTCAAGTCGCCGGAGTGGGAGGGCCCGCCTGACCTCCAGCGCAGCCCCGAAGCTCGTCGGCGATCCGAAGGTCGGCGGCACCGTCTCGGCCGAGCCCGGCACCTGGACCGGCGGCTGGGCGGACGGCTCGAGCCTCCTCGGGCTGCGCGCCTGCCAGAACGCCCAGGGCTCGAAGTGCGTTGCGTTCACGGCCTCGGTGTTCGACGAGGACGCAGAGCCCCAGCGCACGATCCCCGCCGCCTTCAAGGGGTGGTGGATCGGCGCGGTCGAGTGGCGTCTGCCGCCGCTGCGCGGCGTCCGCGCCGAGCTCACGAGCGACCCTGCCACGCCCAAGGCGGCGCTCGCGGCTCCGGCGCCGAGCGTGGCGGTCAGCGTCGGCAAGCTCGTCGGCCCCATCCGCTGATCCACCACGCCCGCGCCCGGCGCGCCCGGCGCGCTACTTCTTGCAGGGGCCGTTGACGAACGTCGTCGGGTTCTCGTCCGGGCTGCCGGCGACGGCGAGCAGCGCGGCATCGGTCGGCGACGCGTTCACGTTCCACGCCGTGATGTCGACGGCGTAGTCCGGGGCGAGGTCGGAGGTGATGCGGCGCACGGCGCCCGTGGCCTGGTCGACCGCGACCGTCGCGGGCGTGCGGTCGACCGTCGGCCAGACGGCGAGCTTGGCGGTCACCGTCGGCTGGCCGCCGATCACCGGTCCGGCCGGGAGGCCCGCTCGGGCTGCGGCGTCGGTGCGCAGCTGCTCGACGCGCTCGATCGACCTCCCGGAACCTGGTGGCGTACAGCCGCTGCGAGCGCCACACGGCATCCCACTCGTCGCCCGCGAAGCAGTAGCCGCCGGCCACCTCGTGCAGCTCGCTGCTGCGCCCCGTTCCGCCCGGCGCCCGGGCCGACGCCCGCGCCGGCGGTGCCGTCATCGATGAGCGGGCCCCAGATCGACAGGGTGTCGTTCGTGCTCGCCGAGCGGGCGATGTTGAAGAGGTTGCCGCCGAACGCCCAACGCTCCGTCACGGACTGGCCGGCGTGCCCGCCCGCGGCCGGCGTGCCGGTGAGGGTGAGCAGGAGGCCTTGGTTCTCGGCGCGCTTGGCCTTGCCCTTCGCCTTCGCCTTGCCCTTCGCATGCTTGGCCTTCGCCGAGTGCTTCGACGACGACTTCTTCTTGCCGGCCTTCGCGGCGGCCGCGGTGGGTTGGCCGGCGACGGCGGGCGCGACGGCCACGGAGCCGGTGGCCAGGAGGGCGGCAGCGGCGACGGCGCCGAACGAACGGGCCAGGCGCGGGTGGACGGTGGTCATGAGCATGGGACGGACTCCTCGTGAGGGCGCACCGGCGGCGCGCTTCACCTCCCTGTGTGCGGAGGTGCTCCGGGTGTCACGAACTCATGAGCCGCGCGGCGGATGCGGCGCGAAGACCGTCGCGCTGCGGCCGGCGTCGAGCACCTTCCACGTCGAGATCTGCAGCCAGTGCGGCATGCTCCCCGACGGGTCCGCCATCGCCTGGATCGGCGTGCGCGTCGCGGGATCGAGCGCGACGTGGAGCGTGAAGCCCTTGCCGACGGGTGCGTCGAGCATCAGGGCGGGTCTGCCCGTGAGCGTGGTTCCGGGCGGAAGCCCAGCGTCGCCGGCGTGCGCCTCGATCACCGGCAGCGCCTCGAGGAGCCAGCCGCCCTCGGGTCCGTAGAGCTTGAGCGGTCGCCGCGAGGCGCGCTCGCGCGGCTTGCCGTGACCCCACTGGTCGAGGGTCCAGAAGCCGGCGCGGGTGCCCGTGAACCAGCTCTCGTGCAGCGTGTAGTCGGTCCAGCCGGTGCGAACGCGCGAGCGCGACCGTCCACCGAGCTCGAACCATGCGTCGCGTTCGCCGCGCACGCCGGCATCGCTCGGTCCCCACGAGCCCGGTCGGTTCTGGCCGACCCGCATCACGAATCGCGTGCGCAGGATCCGCTCCGCCGGTGCCGCAGCTCCCGTGGGTGCTGCAGCCGCCACCTTTACGACGGCGCCGCTGCCGGGCGTCCCGAGGCGGGGTGGGGCGCTCGCGAGCCGGTCGCCCCGGCTCCGCCCGCTCGCTGCGGACGTGTCGACACCGCTCGCCGCAGGCGTGCGCGTCGGTGCCACCGTCCGCGGCTCGAGGCCGGCGCGGGGCGTGGCATCCGGGTCATCGTCGGGCTCCCAGGCGCTGAACCGCACGATCGTCGCCGCGCCGGTCGCCTCGCCGACGACCGAGAGGCGGCGGCTGCGCACCTCGAGCACGGTCGCGTCGTCGCTGTCGACCACCACCCGCACGGCCACGGGCTCGCCGCCGGCGGTGGTGCGCTCGGCGGTGAACGTCGTCGTCTTCGCGCCGTCGACGGCGGGCCCCGCGCCGACGGTCGCCCGCACGGCCGGGTCCTGCAGCATCGCCCGGAGCTGGTCCGGCGCAGAGAGCTCGAGGGCGTCGAGCTCGGCGGCCTCGCGGCGACCGACGGGAGCCGACCCCCGGCGCGCGGCCGCACGCAGCGACTCGCCGCCGCTGGCGGTCACGGCTCGGCCCGACGGGAGACGCACGGTGCTCGCATCGTCGCGCAGGCTCGTCCACCGCTCGTAGCGGCGCGCCCGCGGCTCGTCGCTCCGGGAGATGAAGGCGACATCGTGCACGGCCGTCGAGCGGGTGATCGTGCGGTCGAGCTCGTGCGCGACGGCGCGCGGCGTGCGGCGGCCGGAGGGGAGCGCCACGAGCAGTGCGACGAGGATCGCGGCCGCGAGGCCCACCCCGGCGGCGGCGAGCTTGGTCGCGAGGCGGCGGCGACCGCTCACGAGTGCGTTGCGCGCGCTGCCGTACGGAATACCCATGCGGTCGGCGGCCTCGGCCGCGCTCAGACCCTCGAGGGCCGTCATCACGAGCAGCAGGCGCTCGCGCTCGGGGAGGTCGTCGAGCGCAGGCCCGACGACGGGGAGCTCGGGCGCCGGTGAGCTCCCCGGGCTGAGCAGGGTGAGGTCGTCCCGGAACCGCTGCGCGCGCTGCTGGCTGCGGACCTGATTGCGGAGCACGTGCTCAGCGACCACGTAGAGCCACGGCAGCTCCTTGCCCTCGGGGATGTCCTCGGCACGCCGCACGGCGATCGCGAACGTCTCCGAGAGGATGTCGTCGGCGAGATCGGGGCAACGGCGCCGCGCGAAGCGCAGCACCTCGGGGCCGTGCTGGGCGAAGAGCACGGCGGCGCGGTCGGCGCCGGTGGAAGCGGGACGGATCGTGGTGGCCAACGGGACGGAGGGCGGACGGGGTTCTCCCATCAGTGTCCGCACACGGCAAGAGTGTCACGAACGGCGTGAGCGTGGCGCGTTGGCGCTCGCCGGCGGCGGTGGGTCGTGCCTCCGTCGCCAGCACGTCTGCCCACCGGGGGCGGGGACGGCCCCCGGTGCGTTCACCGGCTATCACCGTGGTCTCGTCCCGTGTTCGCCAGCACGATCGGGGCATGCCCCTCTCCCTCTCCCGGCGTGCCGCGCTCGTGCTCGCCCTCTCGCTCAACGTCGCGAACGTCGCCGCACCCCGAGCAGCCAGCGCAGCCGTCGGGTCGGCCGGAACGCTGAGCTGGCACCGATGCGCCAGCTCATCCTCCGATGCGATCGGCCGCACGCTCGACCGGGCGGGCGCACAGTGCGCCGAGCTCGAGGTCCCACTCGATCACGACCACCCCTCCGACGGCCGCACGATCAGCCTCGCGATCTCTCGTCTCCCCGCGACCACGCCGGGGGCTCGCCACCCGGCCTTGGCGATCAACCCGGGCGGCCCGGGCGTCCCGGCGCTCGATCAGGTGCTGCTCGGCATCGTCGAACCGGCGCTGCGCCGCTACGACCTGATCGGCATGGATCCGCGCTTCGTCGGACGCAGTTCGCCGATCACGTGCACCTGGCCGACCGGCACGCCGCTGCGCTCGGCGGGAGCGACCGCCTCGTCGTTCGCGGCAGCTGCGAGCTTCCAGCGGTCGCTGGCCGACGGCTGCCGCGACGCCGCCGTCGCCCGGCTGCCGTACGCGACGACGGCGGCCACGGCCGACGATCTCGATCGCGTCCGCGCAGCGCTGGGCGTTCCGAGGCTCTCTTACCTGGGGGTCTCCTACGGCACCATGCTCGGAGCGGTGTTCCTGCATCGTCACCCCAACCGCGCCGGTCGCGTCGTCCTCGACAGCGCGGTCGACCCCGCCCTCTACGGGCCGCGTCTGCTCTCGCAGAGCGGTCCGGCGCTCGAGGGCGCGCTGCGTCACTGGGCCGCGCGGACCGCGGCGCGCGGGTCGTCGCTCGGTCGCGATGGGGCGGCCATCGTGCGGACGGTCCGGGCGCTCCAGCGCACGGCATCCGTGCGGCCGATCGACCTGGCAGGGCAGCGCATCGACGGGTCGATCCTGCCGGTGCTGCTCATGGGCGCGCTGGCCGACGACTCCCCGCAGTCGTACGCCACGCTCGCCCGCGACGTCGAAGCACTCAGAGCTGGGGCGCTCGGGGGCCATGCCCGCCGGCCGTCAGTGAGGCTGCGCGAACAGCTCGCCGACCTCCTGACCGCGGACGGCCCCGCCGCCGACCGCGCCGGGCAACCGATCATCTGCGGCGACCGTGGCGCACCGACCGACCCGGGGGTCTACGCGGCCGACATCGATGCCCACCGCGCCGCGGAACCCCTCTTCGGACCGGTGGTGCGCAACATCGGCCCGTGCGCCTTCTGGCCCCAGCCGACTCCGGCCGACGCGCCGCTCGACGTGTCGAGCAGGGCACCGGTGCTCATGGTCGGGGCCGATCACGACCCCCTCACCCCGCGGGCCGGGCAGCGGGCGATGCACCGCGCCCTCGGCGGCTCGAGGCTCGTGCTCCAGCGCGGCGCATGGCGACACGGCGCGTTCGCCACCGGCAGTCGCTGCATCGACCGCGCCGTGCTCGCGTACCTGGGGGCCGGCCGGCTTCCGCGCCCCGGCGCCGCGTGCGCGGCACCCGGCCGGCCCTGACGGACCGCGCCGGTCAGGGCCCCGTCGGGCCGACGGGTCGTGGGCTAGGAGAGCCCCTGACGCGCCTCGCGCACGAGCGTGACCGACTCCGGGAACACGCGCGCGATCACCGCGCGGATCTGCTCCGCCTGCTGGTCGGCCGTGCCCTGCACGTTCACGCGTCCCACGGCTGCGACGGTCATCTGCACCGCGAGCTGGATGGCGTTGTCGGCCCAGGCCAGGTTCTGCTGGCCCTGCATCTGCTCGGCCATCTCCGCCAGGCGCTTCTGGAACTCGTTGTTGTCGCCGAACAGATTGAAACCTTCCATACGGCGACTGTAGCTCGCCGGCGGCCGAGCTGTGCCGCCTCCGCGCCGGAGATCACGCACGATCGGCCGCGAGGTGCGGAACGCCGGTGAGGTGCGGAAGGGAGTCGGGCGCGGTGGCCGACTCGTTTCCGCACCTCACGAACGTTCCGCACCTGTCGCGGACGCCCGAGCGCCGCGGGCCGCGGGCCAGCCGTCAGCCGCGGCCGGGCGCGTCGATCACCTTCGGGGCGCCGAACGCGTGGAGCGCCTCCGGGACGACGACGGTGCCGTCCTCCTGCTGATGGTTCTCGAGGATCGCGATGATCGTGCGGCCGACGGCAGTGGCCGTGCCGTTGAGCGTCGCGAGCGGCTCGGGCTTGCCCGGCTTGCCGTCCTCCAGCAGCGGGCGGAACCGTGCGCCGAGGCGGCGGGCCTGGAAGTCGGTGGTGTTCGAGCAGCTCGTGAGCTCTCGATAGGTCCCCTGGCTCGGGAGCCACGCCTCGCAGTCGTACTTCTTCGCCGCGCTCGGGCCGAGATCGTCGACCGCGATGTTCACCACGCGGTACGGCAGCTCGAGGCCCTGCATGATCGACTCCTCGATCGCCAGGATGCGCTCGTGCTCCTCGGTCGCGAGGCTCGGCTCGACGAACGCGAACATCTCGACCTTGTCGAACTGGTGCACCCGGAAGAGGCCACGGTCGGCCGACCCCGCCGACCCGGCCTCACGGCGAAAGCACGGGGAGAAGCCGGCGTACCGGATCGGCAGCTCGCTCAGATCGAGGATCTCGCCGGCATGCATCGACGCCAGCGCCACCTCGCTCGTGCCGACGAGGTAGAGGTCCTCATCCGGCAGGTGGTAGATCTGCTGCTCGGTGTCGGGCAGGTAACCGGTGCCGAGCAGGGCGTCCTCCCGCACCAACACCGGCGGGATGACGGCCGTGAACCCCTCGCCGGCGAGCTTGCCGAGCACCCACTGGACGAGCGCGAGCTCCAGCTGCACGAGCTGGCCCTTGAGCAGGGCGAACCGCGAGCCGGAGAGGCGCGCGGCGCGCTCCATGTCGACGAGGTCGCCGCCGAGCTGCAGGTGGTCGCGCGGCGCGAAGTCGAGCTCGCGTGGTGTGCCGACCTCGCGAAGGGTGGTGTCGTGCGGGGCCGCCGTCGGATCGGGCAGGTTCGGCAGGAGCAGCAGCGCCTCGTTGAACTCGGCCTCGACCCGCTCGAGCTCCTCGCGAAGCGCCTCGGCCTCGAGCGTCGGCTCCTTCGCCCACGTCGTGAGCTGCTCGCGCTGGCCGGCGGCCTCGTCGGCCGGGAGCTCGCTCAGCGCCTTCATCCGCTGGCCGACCTCCTTCGCGCGCGCCTTCGCCTCGGCGCGCTTGCCCTCGACCTCCGGGATCAGCGTGCGGCGACGCTCATCGAGGGAGAGCACGGTGTCGACCCGCTCGGCGATGCCGTCGCCGCGACGCGAGAGCGCGGTGCGGGCGGCATCGGGGTCAGCGCGGAGGGCTTTGAGGTCGAGCATCGTGGCTGGACCTTAGCCCGACCGCGCGACGGGAGCGGCGCGGGTGGGGGTGGCCGGGCGGCGACGCCCGGCCGAGGGCCACTACGGGGTGGCGTCGACCTCGGTGTTCGAGTCGGCCGCGCCGGCAGGCGTGGTCGAGTCGGGCGTGGTCGAACCCGCCTCCGGGGTGGTCTCCGCCTCGGCCGTGTCGACGGCCGACGGGGCAGCCGGGACCTTGGCCTTCTTGCCCGCGTAGTGGGCGAGGAAGTCGGCGATGTGCTCGGCGTCCTTCCCGGTCGCGAGGTTCTGCGGCATGATCGCGCCGAGAAGCCGCCGTTGCGCAGGGCGTACAGCACGTTCTCGCGCGTCTCGTGACGCTGGTTGAAGTTCGGGCCGTCGCTCGGCTCCTTGTCGGAGGCCTTCACGGCAGAGCCGTGCGCACCGACGACATCGAGGCTGTGGCAGCCGGAGCAACGCTCGTCGAACAGCTGGGCGCCCTTGTAGTACGGGCTGCTCTTGGCGACCGAAATCTCCTGCGAACCGCAGGCGGAGAGGGCGATCAGGGAAGAGCAGCCGACGGCGAAGGCAGCGAATCGGCGGGCAAGGCGCATAGCGGCAGCCACTATACGGAACCTCGGATACGAAAGGATGGCCGCATGTCCGGCCCCACCAGCACCACCGACGCGCGCCCGCCGCGTACCCCGCGCCGGTCGCGCGCCGGGCGCCCTGCTCGTCGCCGCGCTCCGCTCACCCCGTTGCAGGCCCAGGTCCTGCTCGTCGGGGCCGCCATCGCCTGCACGCTCCTGTACCTCGTCGTCCTCCGCGGCGGGCAGGACAAGAGCGTGCGGCTCGACGGTGACCGCATCGACGTCGAGCTCCGCGAGTTCACCCTCACGCCCCAGTCGGTGAGCATCCCGGCCGGCAACATCGAGGTGTACGCCGTCAACCACGGCACCCAGGTCCACAACCTCCAGATCGAGACGATCGTCCCGCGCTCCAGCGACGACAAGCCCAAGCTGCTGCTCCCGATCTCCGCGATGCAGCCGGGCGAGGTGAAGAGCGGCAACGTCACGCTCGAACCGGGCAAGTACCGCTGGCGCTCGTCGATCGCCAACGACGACGACCTCGGGATGTACGGCGTGATCGAGGTCCGCCAGTAGCGAGCGGGACGGCCGGGGCTCCCGGTCGTCAGGATGTGCGGCGATGTCGGATCCCTACATCGTCGGCGCGGTCGTCGTCGGCGCCGTCAACGTGCTCGCCGCCGCCGTGGGTCTCGGGCAATGGCTGCTCGGCCGCCCCGGTCGTGCGTTCTGGTTCGCGGCCCGTGTCGGCCAGGTGGTCGCCGCGCTCTACGCCGTGTTCGCAGGCATCTACGCGGCCGCCGCCGATCCGCCGGAGGACGGGCTCGCCTGGGTCTACATCCTCACGCCCGTCGCCGTGAGCTACTTCGCCGAGCAGCTGCGGATCATCGCCGCCCAGACCGTGCTCGAACGCCACGGCCACGCGACCGCCGAGGATCTGCGCGCCGCCGTCGAGAGCGGCGACGAGGAGGCCCAGCGCCTCGCCACCGGCATCGCGCACGAGGCGCTGCTGCGCGAGGTCGGGATCGTTGCGCTCGCCGCCGCCGTGATCGGCTTCCTCGCCTGGCGCGCCGTCATCACCGGCTAGGCGCACCGCGAGCGGCCGGCCCGGCCCCGGCTCAGGCGTACGGGCCGAGCGCGCCGAACCGGCCGTGGTGGAACACGAGCGGTTCCGCAGCCGGATCGTGCTGCACCTCGAGGCACCGGCAGATCGCGATCTCGTGGTCGCCCGCCGTCACCAGCTCCACGATCTCGCCCGCGACGACCGCCGCAGCGCCCGCGATCGACGGCACGCCCGCGATCTCGTCGAGCTCGATCCCGTGGAACTTCTCGGCCGGATCGTGCTTCGTCGCGAAGCGCGCGGCCATCGACTCCTGCGACGCCCGCAGGATCGACACCGCGAGCACCCCGGCATCACGCACGAGTGGGAGGGTGCGCGACGTCGTCGCGAAGCAGACGAGGAACATCGGCGGATCGAGCGAGACGCTCGTCAGCGCGTTCGTCGTGAGGCCCACCGGCCCGTCGACGCCCTGGGCCGTGACGACCGCCACGCCCGTCGCGAACGCCCCGAAGGCATCACGGAACGCGCGCGGCTGCGGCCCGGTCTGCACGGAGTCGCTCACGCGCCCGCCAGCCGTTGCCCGTTCGCGCGCACCATTCCACCAGCGTAGGGGGTGCAGGCGCATCGGCGTGGGCGGCAGGCCCGGACGACCGCCTCGCGCCCCGGCACGCCCCACGTGCAGAACGCCACGATGTAGGCGGGAACCGGGGACGGTGGTACAACAGACCCTGTGCTGCAGTCCTATCTGCCAGCGCTCGTGTTCATCGCGGTCGCCACCCTCATCGCCGTCGTCTTCATCGGCGCGGGTTCCCTGATCGGTCCCAAGCGGCGCGCGATCGGCCAGAAGGAGGACGCCTACGAGTGCGGCCTCCCGTCCGACGTGAAGGAGGGCTTCAAGTTCGGCGTGAGCTTCTACCTCGTCGCGATGCTCTTCATCCTCTTCGACATCGAAGTGATCTTCCTCTACCCGATCGCCGTCCAGCTCGGGGCGTTCGGGACCTTCGCGCTCATCGAGACGGCCGTGTTCATCGCACTGCTCATGGTCGCCCTCATCTACGTCTGGCGCCGAGGTGCGCTCGAATGGAAGTGACGCGCACACCCCTCGGCGGCGCACCGGCCGACGCCGCCGCCGATCTCAAGATCCGCCAGCACGACGCCCAGCGCATGCTGCGCGGAGACATGTCGGACGAGGAGCTCGAGCGCTACGTCGAGAGCCGCGTGCTCACGACCACGCTCGACAAGGCCCTCACCTGGGCCCGCTCCAACGCGATCTTCCCGGCCACGTTCGGCCTCGCCTGCTGCGCGATCGAGATGATCACGCTCGTCGGTAGCCGCCTCGACATCGCCCGCATCGGCTCCGAGGCGATGCGGGCCAGCCCGCGCCAGGCCGACCTCCTCATCCTCTCGGGCCGCGTCAGCATCAAGATGGCCCCGATCATCCGCCGCATCTACGACCAGATGCTCGAGCCGAAGTGGACCATCGCGATGGGCGCCTGCTCGAGCTCGATGGGCGTGTTCAACAACTACGCCATCGTCCCGGCCGACAAGTTCCTGCCCGTCGACGTCCACGTGCCCGGCTGCCCGCCGCGCCCGGAGGCCGTGATGTACGGGATCCTCAAGCTTCGCGACCAGATCCAGGACAAGCCCGACCTGGGTTGGCGCGCCCGCTACGAGGCGGGCGCGACGATCGAGGTCCTCGGTACCGAGGGCGTCCCGAACGGCGGCGGCTCGATCACCTCGACCAGCGGCCGCCCGGCCCCCGCGCCCACCGCCCCCGGTCTCGTGCTCCCGCCGACCGCAGGTGTCCCGCGTGCCTGACGCCACCGGCCTCGAACTGCTCGCCGGCGTGCTGCGCAGCCGCCTCGGCGACGACGCCGTCCTCGGCACCACCCACCACCGCGGCCACGCCACCGTCGAGGTCGCCCCCGAGCACAACACCGCCGCGCTCGCCCTCCTGCGCGACGAGGGCTACCGCTTCATGGCCAGCGTCCACGGTGCCGACGAATACCCGGCCGAGCCGCGCCTCGCCGTCCACTACGAGCTGCTCGACATGCAGCGCCCGGACCGCATCGCCCTCAAGGTCCGCCTCCACACCGACTCCCCGAACGTCGCCTCCGCCGCACCGGAGTGGCCGACCGCCGACCACCAGGAGCGCGAGATCTACGACCTCTTCGGCGTGATCTTCGACGGCCACCCCGACCTCCGCCGCATCCTGATGCCCGAGGACTACGAGGGTCACCCGCAGCGCCGCGACTTCCCGCTCGGCGGCGAACCCGTCCTCTTCACCCACCACGAAGCCGAAGGCCGGCACTACGCCGAATGAGCGCTCCGACCGACACGCCGCGCGGGCCCAGCGCCTACCGTAAGCAGGAAGAGTCCGTCACCCTCTCGCCGCTCGAGCGCGTCGAGGGTGAGACCGAGGAGCTCCTCACCATCAACATGGGGCCGCACCACCCGGCCACCCATGGTGTGCTCCGCCTCCTCGTCACCCTCGACGGCGAGATCGTCCGCGACCTCCGCCCGCTCATCGGCTACCTCCACACGGGCATCGAGAAGACCTGCGAGGACAAGTCGTACTGGAAGGTCGTGCCGCTCGTCGAGCGCATGGACTACCTCGCCTACTACTTCAACGCCTTCACCTACGTGAACGCGGTGGAGCAGCTCGCCGGCGTCGACGTGCCCAAGCGCGCGCAGTACCTCCGGGTGATCCACATGGAGCTCAACCGGATCATGAGCCACCTCTTCTGGTTCGGCACCAGCTGCCTCGACATCGGCGCCATGAGCCTACTCTGGTACTCCCTCCGCGAGCGCGAGACCATCCTCGACCTCTTCGAGAGCTCCTCCGGTCAGCGCGTCCACACCCGCTACTTCCAGATCGGCGGCGTGATCGAGGACATCCCGACCGGGTGGGTCGACCGCTGCCGCACCTTCATCAAGGAGCTCCCCGGCCGCGTCGACCAGTTCCGCGACCTCATCTTCGCCAACGAGATCGCGATCCAGCGCCTCAAGGGCGTCGGCGCCGTCGACGCCGACCGCCTCCTCGCCCTCGGCGTCACCGGCCCGCTCCTTCGCGCCGCCGGCGTCGAATGGGACCTCCGCAAGGCCCAGCCCTACTCGTCGTACGACGACTTCGACTTCCGCGTGCCGCTCGGCGCCGTCGGCGACAACTTCGACCGCATGCACGTGCGCCTCGCCGAGATCGAAGAGTCGGCCAAGATCATCGGGCAGGCCCTCGACGGCCTCCCCGAAGGGCCGATCATCACCGACGACCGCAAGGTCGCCCTTCCGCCGCGCCACGAGCTCGCCACCTCCATGGAGGCGCTCATCCACCACTTCAAGCTCGTCACCGAGGGCTTCCGCGTGCCGCCCGGCGAGCTCTACGCCGCGATCGAAGGTCCCCGCGGCGAGCTCGGCTGCTTCGTCCGCGCCGACGGCTCCGCAAAGCCCGCCCGCGTCCACATCCGCGACTCGAGCTTCGTCAACCTCCAGGCCATCGCCGACATGTGCCGCGGCACCTACGTCGCGGACCTCATCGCCACCCTCGCGATGCTCGACCCGATTCTGGGCGGCATCGACCGCTGAATCGTCCCTCGGGGGCGCTCGCCGCGCGAGCGGTGCAGACGCGGCTACGGGCGGTGCACGCGTTCGGGCGGTAAGGCCCGCGAAGGAGCGCCGGAGGGCGGTTCCGGTCCCGCGGGTACGCACGGCTCCCGGCAGCGAGTCGGCCCGGGCGAGCGATCGTCTGCACGGAGGGCGGTGCGCGCCTGAGGCTCGCGATGGGCCCCTGCTTTGGCACGTGGCCAGGGCGCGGCGAGTGGTTGGGCGCGGCGAGTGGTCCTGCGCCATGACGGGGTTTGCGCGCACCGATCGAGACGACAGGTATGCCGGTCGCGACATCCAGCCGACAGGTATGCCGGAGAGCGCGGCATACCCGTCGTCTCGATGTGACCGGCGGCATACGTGTCGTCTCGACCACCCCCCACGCGCGGTCGACTCGGGACCCGCGACGCCTGTCGACGGATCTCGCGGGCCCCGAACACCGCGGCGGCGGCGAACGCCAGCCCGCAGTGACGAGGGGCGGAAGCAGCACGCGCGCGGGCTCCCCCGGCGCTGGCCCCGGCCTGTACCGCGAGGCGGACGACCCGGCGCGCCGCCGTTTGGACTGCTGACCGCCCGAGAACTGGCTCAACGCGCCAGCTCGGGCCGACCGGACAGGCGTGTACGCCGACCCGGGGACGGCGCCTCCAGTCCGGAGGGGACCGGCCGATAGGTGGGCAGAGCGCTCAGAGCCCGTCCGAGTGCACCCGTTCCCCGCCCTCCGTTCCCCGAGGTATCCCTTGTCCAGCCAGCGCCCGTGGCATGGCCGCCGCACCCTACGCGTCGTCCTCGTCGCCGTGAGCATCCCGTTCGCAACCGTCGCGATCCCGGCGTTCGCGGCGGACTATCCCGGGGCGGACTACCCGACGACGCCGACGGAGACGCCGACCCCGACCGCGACGCCGACGGAGACGCCGACCCCGACGCCGACCGCGACGCCCACGCCGACCGCGACCGCGACACCGACGGCAACGCCGACCGCGACCACCGACACCGACGGCAACGCCGACCGCGACCGCGACACCGACGGCAACGCCGACCGCGACGGCAACGCCGACGGCCACTGCGACGCCGACGGCCACTGCGACGCCGACGGCAACGCCGACCGCCACCGCGACGCCGCCGACCTACCCGACCGGTACGGCCCCGGCGACCGCGACGCCGACGGCAACGGCCACCGCGACGGCAACGCCGACGGCCACCGCGACGCCAACGGCCACC
>JAQIJQ010000017.1:0-47712 GCA_036946195.1 Patulibacter minatonensis
GCGTCGGTCTCGGCGCACGCCTCGGCCACGGCCTTCGTGCCGGCGGCGAACGGCGCCAGCTCGAACGCACCCATCGGACCGTTCCAGAGCACGGAGCCGGCGGCCTTCACGAGCTCGGCGGCACGCGCGGCGCTCTTGGGGCCCACGTCGAGGCCCATCCAGCCCTCGGGCGTGTCGACGCCGTCGACGACCTGCACCGCGGTGTCGGCGGAGAAGCCCTCGCCGCAGACGAGGTCGGTGGCGAGGACGAGCTTGTCGCCACCCTTGGCGAGCGCCTGCTCGGCGAGCGGGACGCCGGCCTCCTCGCAGAGCGATCCCCCGACGGAGTGGCCCTGCGCCTTGAAGAACGGGAAGAGCATCGCGCCGCCGATGATCACGTGGTCGGCGATGTCGAGGAAGCGGTCGAGCACGCCGATCTTGTCGGTCACCTTGCTGCCGCCGACGATGGCGACGAGCGGGCGCTTGGGGTCGGCGAGGATGGCCTCGAGCGTCTCGACCTCCTTCTGGAGGAGCAGGCCGGCGGCGACCTTCGGCGCGAGGATCTCGGCGACGCCGGCGGTCGACGCGTGGGCGCGGTGCGCGGCGCCGAAGGCGTCGTTCACGTAGGCGTCGACGAGCGCGGCGAGCGCCTGTGCGAGCGCCGGGTCGTTCTTCGTCTCGCCGGCCTCGAAGCGGACGTTCTCGAGCAGGAGCACGTCGCCGTCACCGAGTCCGTCGACGAGCGCCTGCACCTCGTCGCCGACCACGGCCGGAGCGAGGGTGACCTCGGTGCCGAGCAGCTCGCCGAGGCGAGCTGCGACGGGGGCGAGCGAGAACTCGGGGTTCACCTCGCCCTTCGGGCGGCCGAGGTGCGAGACGAGCACGACGCGCGCACCCTCGCTGCGAAGGCGCTCGATCGTCGGCAGCGCCGCGCGGATGCGGGTGTCGTCGGTGATGGTGGCGCCGTCGAGCGGCACGTTGAAGTCGACCCGCACCAGCACGCGCTGGCCGGCGACGGAACCAAGATCGTCAAGCGTCTTCATTGCAAATCCCAAAGTTCAGATGGCCAAACCGGCCGTGGAGATGGCCAGGAGCGGCCACCGGCGCCGACGCCCCAGAACGACGACGCAGTGCGAACGAGTGGCACCCAGACCACCCACGCGCTCCCTCACCGAGAACCCCGAACGGCCCGCCAGCTCGATGGACGAGCAGAGCGAGCCGGTGGGTGGGGTGCCTCTCGGGCGGACAGTGCCCTACCGGAGGCCGCGCGAGCTCGCGAGCCCGGGCGTGAGGGTGTCCGAACGAGAGGCACCCCGCCCACCGGCGGAGGCCTCCCGTCCGAAAGAACCTGCGGTCCTAGAGGACCTTGCCGACGAGCTCGACGACACGGTTCGAGTAGCCCCACTCGTTGTCGTACCAGGAGACGACCTTGACGAAGTTGCCGTCCATCACGAGCGTGAGCTTGCTGTCGAAGATCGAGCTGTGCGGATCGGTGACGATGTCGCTCGAGACGATCGGATCCTCGGTGTAGGCGAGGATGCCCTTCATCGGGCCGTCGGCAGCAGCCTTGACGGCGGCGTTGATCTCCTCGACCGACGTGTCCTTCTTCGTCGTCAGGGTGAGGTCGACGACGGAGCCGGTCGGGACGGGGGGCACGGACGGCGAAGCCCGAGAGCTTGCCGTTGAGCTCCGGGAGCACGAGGCCGACGGCCTTGGCGGCACCGGTCGAGGCCGGGACGAGGTTCGTGGCGGCCGAGCGGGCGCGGCGGAGGTCGCTGTGCGGCGCGTCGAGGAGGCGCTGGTCGCCCGTGTAGGCGTGGATCGTGGTCATGAGGCCACGCTCGATGCCGACGGCGTCGTTGATCGCCTTCGCGAACGGCGCGAGGCAGTTCGTGGTGCACGACGCGTTGGAGATGACGTGGTGCTTCTCCTTGTCGTACTGGTCGAAGTTCACGCCGAGGACGACGGTGATGTCCTCGTCGGTGGCCGGCGCCGAGATGATGACCTTCTTGACGGAACCGCCGAGGTGTACCTCGGCCGCGGAGCGCTTGGTGAAGAAGCCGGTCGACTCGATGACGACGTCGACGTCGAGCGAGCTCCAGTCGATGTTCGCGGGGTCGCGCTCGGCGAAGACCTTGATGGACTGGCCATCGACGATGATGGCGTCGTCCTCGACCTCCACCGTGCCCGGGTACGGGCCGAGGATCGAGTCGTACTTGACCAGGTGCCCGAGGGTCTTGGTGTCGGTGAGGTCGTTGACGGCGACGAACTCGATGTCGGCGCCGGACTTCTTGGCGGCGCGGAAGACGTTGCGGCCGATGCGGCCGAAGCCGTTGATACCTACGCGGACGGGCATGTGGTGGTGCTCCTGGGGTCGGTGCTCGGTGGCGACGCGGGCCGGGCCGAAGGACTTGCGGCGGGAGGCCTGCGTGGCGCCTCGACAGACCGTGGCGCCAGGGCATTGACCCTACCTGCCCGACCCCTCCGCGCGCGTGGACCCTGCCCGCCGGCGGGGCGGGACCGGCGACGCACCCGCGATGCACCGGCTCTCGGCGTTCGGGGCGCGAGCGAATTTGCGCCAGGACAACCTTTGCGCCTACGCAATTTTCGCGTCGGCGCGTATGGTTGCGTCCGTGCAAGTTCACGACTTCGATGGCGACCCCCTCGCCGCGCGGTTCTTCGAGGTCGTCCTCCGGATGGTCAAGGGGAGCCAGCACCAGGCGATGGCGATCACGGCGGAGTACGACCTCACGCTCACCCAGCTGCGCCTGCTCCATGCGCTCGACCACGCCGGCGAACCGCAGCCCGTGAGCACGCT
The DNA here is from genome assembly GCA_036946195.1 of Patulibacter minatonensis. Taxonomy (GTDB): domain Bacteria; phylum Actinomycetota; class Thermoleophilia; order Solirubrobacterales; family Solirubrobacteraceae; genus JAGIBJ01. The sequence continues at coordinate 2,798 of JAQIJQ010000017.1, forward strand.
CGGCGACACGGTCGGCCTCTCGGCTGCGGCCACGGGCCGCGCGGTCGATGCGATGCACCGCTCGGGGCTGGTGAGCCGCAACGAGGATCCGGACGACCGCCGGATCAAGCGGATCGACCTGAGCGAGCTCGGCCACGAAGCGCTCGTGCGGATCCAGCGAGCGCGATTCGCGGCGGTCAACGACTTCGTCAGCGCCCTCGGCTCCGAGGAGCGCGCGGCGCTCACCGGCGCCGTCGACACGCTCGACACCCTTTCGGGCCACCTGGCCCAGCCGGCGGGGTGCTTCCCCGCCGCACCCACCCCTTCCCCCTCCGAGGAGGCCAACGCATGAGCCAACCTGGCGGCGCACCCGGTACCAGCGGGTACGCGAACACCTCGACCGAGCTCGATCCGGCCCTGCTGCGCATCGCGGCGGTGGTCGTGCTCGGCACCTTCATGTCGATCCTCGACACGACGATCGTGAACGTCGCGATCAACGATCTCGCGAAGGAGTTCAACTCCACGCTGCCCACGATCCAGTGGGTCTCCACGGGCTACATGCTCGCGCTCGCGACGGTGATCCCCCTCACGGGCTACTTCGCCGACCGGTTCGGCACCAAGCGCCTCTACATGATCTCGATCGGCCTGTTCCTCGCGGGATCGGTGCTCTCCGGTGCCGCGTGGTCGGCCGAGTCGCTGATCGCGTTCCGCGTGCTCCAAGGGCTCGGCGGCGGCATGATCATGCCGGCGGGCATGACCATCCTCACCCACGCCGCCGGACCGCAGCGGATGGGGCGCGTGATGGGCCTCGTCGGCGTGCCGATGCTCCTCGGCCCGATCCTCGGGCCGATCCTCGGCGGCCTCTTCGTCGACCAGTTCACGATCCTCGGCCTCACCTTCGACTGGCGCTGGATCTTCTACGTCAACGTGCCCGTCGGCATCGTGGCGCTCCTGATGGCGCAGCGGTTCCTCGAGAGCGACGAGAGCAAGCCGCACCACAAGCTCGACTGGCTCGGCGTGGTGCTGCTCTCGCCCGGCATGGCGCTGTTCGTCTACGGCCTTGCCGAGACGGCGTCGTCCGGTGGCCTCGGTTCGGCCAAGACGATCGGGCCGATCGTGGCGGGCACGATCCTCGTGCTCGCGTTCATCCTGCACGCCAGCCGCGACGAGGCCCCGCTGATCGACGTGAAGCTGTTCAGGAAGATGCCCGTCGGCCCGTCGGCCGGCACGAGCTTCCTCTTCGGCACGGCGTTCTTCGGCACGATGTTCCTCGTCCCGCTGTACCTGCAGATCGTGCACGGCAAGTCGGCGTTCGACTCCGGCCTGCTGATCGCGCCCCAGGGCATCGGCGCGATGATCATGATGCCGGTCTCCGGCCGGCTGACCGACAAGACCGGTCCGGGCCGCATCGTGCTCGTCGGCCTCGTCCTGGTCACCGGCGCGATGCTCGGGCTCACGCAGGTCGACGAGAGCACCTCGCTCTGGATCTTCTGCCTGATCCTGTTCGTCAACGGACTGGGCATGGGCAGCACGATGATGCCGGCGATGAGCGCGGCGATGCGCTCGCTCCAGCGCGACGAGGTGGCTCGCGCCACCTCCGGCCTGAACGTGGTGCAGCGCACCGGCGGTGCGATGGGCACGGCGATCCTCGCCGTCGTCCTCACCCACCAGCTGCAGGACCGTCTGCCCGGCTCCGGAGCCGGCGGCGAGCAGGGCCTCGGCGCGCTCTCGAGCGTGCCGGCGAGCGAGAAGGCGCAGATCGTGCCGTCGATCGCCGAGGCGTTCGGCCACACGTTCTGGTGGAGCTTCGCGATCATCGCGATCGCGTTCATCCCCGCGTACTTCCTGCCGCGCGACAAGCCGGTGATGCCGGAGGGCCATGGCGCCGCTCCGAGCGAGCCGACGCCCGCGGCCGCGGTGCTGCTCGACTAGCGGCATACCCCACTTCGGCTGCGCGCGCCTGCCACGGCACGCGCGCAGCCGACCCCTGCCCCGCGCTCGGCTGGTCGTTCAACGCCCCGATCTGCCACCCGGCGCGGAGCATCACGTCGGGCGGCGTGGGCCTTCGGGCCCGCGCCGCCCTTCGGCGTTCCCGGGGCCGCTGCGGCTCCGTCACGGAGGTGACACAACGGGCGTCGCGCGGCGCATATTGGCGGCGGACCGACGGTGGGACCGTGCTCTCAACACCAGCGAGTCACCTCTTCCGAAGCGAGCCCCACCATGTCCAGCACCCGCCGTCGTACCATCCTTCGCACCCTCGCCTTCCCGGCGATCGGCGCCGCCATCGCGCTCGGTGGCGCGGGCACCGCGGCCGCGCTGCCGCCCATCTGCCCGAGCCTCCAGGACTGCGGGATCAAGATCAACGAGGCGCCGAACGCCAAGCTCGACGCGACGCCGAAGGTGGCCGACGTGAGCACGCTCCCGCTCGTCCTCGGCAAGACGTTCAAGATCGAAGGCCTCGCGGATCTCTTCAATGGCGATGTCGTGAAGTTCGACGCCTCCGGTTCCACCGACCCGGAGGGCGGCGAGCTCACCTACGACTGGGACCTCGACGGGAACGGCGCGTACGAGCTGCTCGGCAAGGGCCCCAAGCAGGAGACGCGCTACTACGCGACGGGGAACGTGAGCGTGAAGGTGCGCGTGCACGACGACGCCGGCAACACCGACACGGCCACGCAGCTGATCGTCGTGCACCGCGCGCCGCGGGCCAAGCTCACCGCCAATCTGGGCACGCCGCTCGTCGGCCAGACCGTCACGTACGACAGCGGCGAGTCGACCGGCGACCCGGCGCTGATCAAGCGCGAGTGGGACCTCGACGGTGACGGCACCTTCGAGGCGAGCGGGCCGTCGACGACGACGTCGTACGCCACGCCCGGCAAGCGGACCGTGCGGCTGCGCGTGACCGACGTCTACGGCGAGGTCAGCACGGCCGTGCTCACGACGAACGTCAACCAGCTCCCGACGGCCGCGTTCACCGGTGGCCCCGGCACGGTCGGCACGCCGGTCCAGTTCGACGGGTCGGGCTCGGGCGACGACGCGAAGGTCGCAAGCTACGCCTGGGACCTCGACGGCGACGGCACCTTCGAGACCGACGGCGGCGCGGTGCCGACGATCAGCAAGACCTACGCCGCAGCCGGCACCGTGAACGTGCGGCTCCGCGTGACCGACGACCTCGGCGCCTCGGCCGTGATCGCCCGCTCGATCGTGATCGACCCGGCGCCGGCGGGCGAGAAGCTCGGCACGACCACCCCGCAGGCCGACCACGCCGCGCCGCAGGTCGGGCTCGCCAAGACGCGCTTCACGCTCGCGAAGAACGGCAAGGTGACCTTCAAGATCGGCTGCCCCGCCGGCGAGAGCCGCTGCCAGGGCACCATCAAGCTGCGCGGCACCGCGAAGGGCGCGACGAGCTTTGCGACCGGCTCGTTCAACGTCGCGGGCGGCACCTCGACGAACGTGCGCATCCTGCTGCCGAAGGGCAAGCGCACCGCCGTGCGCCGCGGCTCCACGCTTCGCCTGAAGGCGATCATCGCGGTCACCGACGCGGCCGGCAACAGGGGCACGTCGACGAAGGGAATCCTGATCGGCCTCTAGCCCGCACCCGCTTGGTCTTGGGGAAGACCGACGTCACGCGTTTCGGGGGAAGCGCCTGACGAGCGAAGGGGCGGCCGGTGCACCAGCACCGGCCGCCCCTTCGGCGTTCCTGCCTCGCCGACCCGGCGAGGCGAGCGAGGTGTGGCAGGCAGCTAGGCTGCGGCGCGCACGGGCTCCTTGCCCCAGTTGGCCTCGGTGGCGTAGTCCATCAGCGTGGAGAAGTACTCGCGCAGCGGGCGAAGTGCGAGTCCGCGCTCCGCCAGGAAGTTCGCCGTGAACGGATCGCGGTACTCGGCGCGCACGTCGAAGTACGGGAGGACGTGCGCGGAGCGCTCGAGGGCGAGCTGCGCCTTCTCGCGCTGCTCCTCCGGCAGCTGGGCGATCAGGTCGTCGAGCTCCTGAGCGGTGAGCACCTGGCCGACCGGACGCTCGAAGTAGTCGGCGCCGAGCTGCACGAGCTCGCCGACCGTCGTCGCCTGCTCGCCTGCGACGACGAGGTGGGTCCGGCCCGGCTCGACCTCGAGCAGCGCCATCATCGCGTCGGCGACGTGGTCGATCGGGACCACGTCGACGGGGGCCTCCTTGCGGCCGGGGGCGACGTGCATCTTGCCGAGCGCGTAGGCCTTCATCGGCGGGTAGAGCACGTTGAACGCGTTGGTCCGCCCGTTCGTCTGGTCGCCGACCACGATGCTCGGGCGGATCACCTGGAACGGCAGGCCGAACTCGCTCACGAGCACCTCGGCCTCGTGCTTGGACTGCTCGTAGGTGTTGCGGAAGCCCTGACCACGCTGGAGGTCGTCCGGGCCGAACTCGCCCTCGAACGTGCCCGCGACGTAGGCCGTGCTCACGTGCATGAACCGCTCGAGGTTCGGGAACGTGGCGGCGAGCTCGAGCAGGCGGCGCGTGCCGTCGACGTTGATCTCGCGCTGCTCCTCGATCGGGAGGGTGAAGGAGACGGACGCCGCGCAGTGGATGACCTGGGTGATCTCGACGTCCGGCGCCGGCAGCGGCGCATCGTCCGTGAGGTCGGCCATGAGGAGGGTCAGCCGCGGGTGTTCGAACCCGAGCGGACGGCGGACGAGCGCAACGACCTCCCGATCGGTGCGGGCCAGCAGGCGCGCCAGGACCTCTCCGCCGAGGAGCCCGGTGGCGCCCGTGAGCAGGATCGCTCCGTCGTTGACCGGGACGTTGGAAAGCTCGTTCGCCATTGGCGGGCCTTTCGGTGTGGTGCTGTGGCTGATGGGGTGTCAGCGGCGCGTCGGACAGGTCGGCGCCACGACCCCACCATCGGCCGCAACCACTGGTCTGTCAAGGGCCGTGCGACCAGCACAACAGAGCCTTCACCTGGTACCAACCGGGACCTCGGAATCCCCGCTAATCGCCGATTTCGGGGGTGTCGGGAAATCGACTGGACATTCGTCCGGTGCATCGAGCCCTGCCGGGGGTTTCGGGCGACCTGGGCGGCGCCGGCCGGCGGCGCGGGCGAGTTGGCCCGCTGTCCAAAGCGCACTGCGTGCGACGCCGCACGCAAGCTCCGTTCGGGGCCGGTCAGCCGCCGAGGCCGAGGTCGCGGTGGCGCGTCTCGGCCCAGAACTCGTCGGTCGACGAGTACCGGCCGGCGAGCTGCTCGGAGATGGCGACCGAGCGGTGCTTGCCTCCGGTGCACCCGATGCCGATCGTCAGGTGCGACTTGCCCTCGGCCGCGTAGCGCGGGAGCAGGAAGTCCAGGAGCGGCAGGAGGTGGTCGTAGAACGCCTGGAGCTGGCCGTCCTGCTCGATGTACGCGAGCACTTCGGGATCGTCGCGGCCGTTCTTGGCGCGCAGCGCCGGATCCCAGTGAGGGTTCGGCAGGAAGCGGACGTCGAAGACGAGGTCGGCGTCGCGCACCACGCCGCGCTTGAAGCCGAAGCTCTCGAAGGTGACCGACATGCGCTCGGTCGCGTCGCGGGGGAGCAGCTCGGCGATGATGCGGCTGCGCAGGTCGTGGACCGTGAGGCCACCGCTGTCGATCACGGTGTCGGCGAGCGCCTCCACCCCGCCGAGGATCTCCCGCTCGGCGGCGATGCCGTCGGCGACGGAGCCGTGCGGCGCGAGCGGGTGGCGGCGGCGCGTCTCCTTGTAGCGGGTGACGAGCACGTCCTCGTCGGCGCGCAGGAACACCGTGCGGTGCGCGGTGCCGTGCTCCTGGAGGTCTTCGAGCACGCGCTGCAGGGCCGTGAAGTAGCTGCCGCCGCGCACGTCGCAGACGACGGCGGCGCGCTCCACCTTGCTGCCCGGGTGGCGGAAGAGCTCGACGAGCTGCGCGATCATCTCCGGCGGCAGGTTGTCGACGCAGAAGTAGCCCTGGTCCTCGAAGACGGCGATCGCCGTGGACTTGCCGGCACCGGAGTAGCCGGTGATCACCACGAAGTCCTGCAGGTGCACCGGCTCGGCATCGCCCGCGAGGGTGGTCGGGTCGGTGACGGGAGGCAGATCGGTCATCGCGTTGCCCTGACGCTAGCGCGCGATCCAGCCGGTCGTCGGGCGAATCGCTGCGCCGGGTGGGCGCAGTGCGTCGGTCGGCGCGACCGGAGCCGGGCTAGGCGCGCGTGCCGCCGCGGTGCAGCGCAGTGTGGATCGCGCGGGCCACGGGCTTGGGCAGTCCGGGCACGGCCTCGAGCGCGTCGCGGGACGCCGCGATCACCGCATCCGGCGAACCGAAGTGGGTGACGAGCAGGCGTTTGCGGGCCGGCCCGACGCCGGGCAGCGCGTCGAGGATCGACTCGGTGAGCTGCTTGTCGCGACGCTGGCGGTGGTGGGTGATCGCGAAGCGGTGTGCCTCGTCGCGGACGCGCTGCAGCAGCTGGAGCGCCGGCGTGTCGTGGCCCAGCACGTAGGGGTCGGGGCGGCCGGGTACGAACACCTCCTCGATGCGCTTGGCGAGCGAGACGACGCGCGTGCCCTCGTCCATGATCGGGCCGAGGGCGCGCAGCCCGGCGGCGAGCTGGCCCTTGCCGCCGTCGATCACGAGCAGGTCGGGCCGCGTCGCGAACGAGCCGTCGCGCGTCGGGTCGTGCGGCGACCGGTCGCTCTGGCGCTGCCACTGGGCGACGCGCCGTTCGAGCACCTCGTTCATCGAGGCGAAGTCGTCCGTGTGGCCCTCGTCGAGGCTCTTGATCTTGAAGCGCCGGTAGTCGGACTTCTTCGGCTCGCCGCCTTCGAACACCACCATCGACGCCACGGTGTTCGTGCCCATGAGCGTCGAGATGTCGAAGCACTCGATGCGGAGGGGCAGCGAGGGCAGCGCGAGCTCGTCCTGCAGCTCCCCGAGGGCGCCCGTGAGCATCTCGCGCTTGCGTTGCGCGCGCAGCCGCTCCTGTCCGAGCGCGAGGTGGGCGTTGCGCTCGGCGAGATCGAGCACCTGTCGCTTGTCACCGCGTTCCGGCAGGCGGATCTCCACCCGCGCGCCGCGGATCTCGCTGAGCGCGGCGCGGATCGTCGCCTCCTCGGCGAGCGGCTCGTTGAGGAGGATGAGCGGCGGCACGAGCGGCGTCTCGCGGTAGTACTGCACGAGGAACGCCCCGGCCACGTCGGCGGCCGTCTGGTCGGCGTCGCCCGTGAGGTAGAAGCCCTGCCGGTCGGAGAGCAGGCCGTCGCGCACCTGGAACACCTGCACGCTGGCGTCCTCGCCCTGGGCGGCGACGGCGACGGCGTCGAGCGTCTCGTTCGTGTCGCTCACGATCCGCTGCCGCTCGCTCAGGGAGCGCAGCGCGACGAGCCGGTTGCGTTCGAGCGCGGCCGTCTCGAACTCCTCGGCGGCGGCCGCCTCGCGCATCCGCCGTTCGATCTCCGCGTCGACCTCGCGCACGCGCCCCTCGAGCACCGCGATCGCGTTCTGCACGCCTGCGCGGTACTCGCTCGCCGTCACGTTGCCGATGCACGGCGCCTCGCACCGCTTGATGTGGAAGTCCAGGCACGGCGAGCCGCTGCGCCGGCCCGGCTCCTTGCCGGTGCACGAGCGGATGAGGAAGATCTTCTGGAGCGTCTCGAGGGTCTCGCGCACGCGCCGCGCCGACGAGTACGGACCGAAGTAGCGACGGCCCTTGCGGTGCTTCTCGCGCGTGAAGTAGAGCCGCGGGAACTCCTCGTCGAGGCTCACCGCGAGGTACGGATACGACTTGTCGTCGCGGAGCCGGATGTTGAACGCCGGCTGGTACTGCTTGATGAAGTTCGCCTCGAGCAGCAGCGCCTCGGTCTCGCTCGTCACCGAGATGGTGTCGATCCGGTCGGTCTCGTCGGGCAGCGTGCGGCCGCCGCGCCGCACGGGGTTCACGAAGTGGCTCGCGACGCGCTTCTTGAGCGACTTGGCCTTGCCGACGTAGATCACCTTGCCGCGGCGATCGTGGAACAGGTAGACGCCCGGGCCGTCCGGCATGCGGAGGCGTTCCTCGCGCAGCCGTTCGGCGCGCTGCTCGTTGGTCTCCTGACCGTGGCTCCTGGGCTGCGGCACCACCTCCAGGATAGGCGGCTCGGGAGCTGCGCTGCGGCACGCTCAGCCGATCGATTCCGGCCACGCGGGTTCCGCCCCGCCTTCATGCGACGAGCCGGATCTCGAGGCCGGCCGGCGCCGCCACCCCGGCGCCGCCGAGCAGGGCGAGGATGCTCTGGACGTACCCCTGCGTCTCCGGGATGTTCGGGACGCACATGCACGGCGCCACGCGTCCTGGCCCGGCGTTGTAGGCCGCGAGCGCGAGCGGCACCGACGCGAACTGCCGGAGCAGGTCGTGCATCAGGTGGGCCTGGGCGTCGATCGCCTTCGCGGGCTCGAACCGCTCGGACGGCGCGAGACCGTAGCTCGCGGCCGTGGCCGGCATGAACTGGGCGAGCCCGGCGGCGCCGACGGGCGAGACGGCCCGCGGGTTGAACTTCGACTCCTGCCACAGCTGGGCGGCGAGCAGCGCGGCTCCGACGCTCCAGCGCTGCGCGGCCTTCGAGATCAGCGGTGCGTACTGCGCCGGCACGAACGAAGGCATCGCACCACTCGCGCGTTCCCCGCCGCCCGTACCCGGAGCGCGGTAGCCGACGGACGCCGTGCCGGGCGACCCGACGAAGCCGTAGTGCCACGCCTCCCAGCTGTACCGCTGCAGGAACCCGTACCGGCGCGCGTTCGCCGCGAGCCAGCCGTACGCGCCGGCCGGGCCGAGGTCGAGCTCGGTGCCGAGGCGATGCAGGCTCTTGCCGGGCGGCGCGACCCACGTGGGGTCGGGGTGAGCGGCGAACAGCGCCGCCTGCTCGGCGTTGCTGCGGTAGGCGGACACGATCATGAGCGGGTGCCCGCCGCGCGTCGCCGCCGCCTGGAGGCGGTCGAACGCGAGTGCGACATCGGGCCGCATGCGCTGGCCCTGCCGGACCGCGAGCGGTCCGGAGTACTCCCCCGCTCCGGCCGGCGCAGGCGGCATGCCGGCGCCCACGGCCACCTCGGCGACGGCGGTGATCACCTCCGAGCGATCGGTGGGGCGCGGACCGGCGGCGAGCGCCGTCATCCGCACACGGGTCGGGAGCCCCGACCCGTCGAGGGTGCGGGCGCCAGCGAAATCGATCCGGCGGATGCGCAGGCCGTTGGCCTCCGCAGTGTTCCGTGCTGCTGCGATCGATCGGCGGCGGACCTCGTCGACCGTGATGCGGGCTGCGGGATCGGACGCGTAGAGGGCGGCTTGGGCGTCGCGCAGGGCGGCGGCGCCGGCAAGGGCGGCCACATCGGCGCGTCCCTGGACCTCCGCGGTGCGTCCCAGCGCGCTCGCGACGAGGCCGAGGGCGACGGCCACGGCCATCGCTCCCGCGACGACGGCGACCAGCGCGACCGACGCCTGTCCGTGCTCGGCGGCAATGCCGGGGCGCCGTGCCCACCAGGGCGATGCCGGCGGTTCGAGCAACACGAGACGGCGGCTGAGGGGCGCGAGTTCGCTCTCCAGCGCGGCGCGGTACGGCGGGTCGGCCGGCACAACCGCGATCACCTCGTCGACGGTCGGCAGCACGCGGTCGATCTCGTCGTCGCGGGCGCCGGGTGCGAGCACGGTGACGGGCCCGTGGTGCGTCGCGATGAGGTCGAGGACCTGCGTGGCGCTGGCGGGGCTGCGCGGAAGGCCGACCGCGATGGCGCCGGTCGGCATCCGCACGATGCGCGCCGGATCCGGAAGCGTGGCGCGGAGCTCGGCGATCGCGACGCTCGTGGCCTTCGGGAGCTGCCGGAGCCACGCGCTGCGCCGCGGCAGCCGGGACGCCGGCTCGTCGGCCCAGAGGACGACGAGCCCGGGTACGCCGGGGGCCGGCTTCGGCAGCTGCCGCAGGAAGGCCGCGAGGTCGTCGCCGAGCACGATGGCGGTGGGCCAGTTCACGGGCGGCCCTCCGGTGCGAACGCGACCTCGCGGCGGGCGTCGACGAGCCCGGCGAGTCCGCGGGGCGCGCGCCAGCGCACGGTGACGCGCGCGACGCCGCGGTCGACCTTCAGGGCGACGTGGGTCCAGCCGGGCGCGGCGGCCTTGGCGGCAGCGGTGGCGTCGCGGCCCTGGAGCTGGGCCATCGCGGCGGCGACGGCGGCGCCATCGGCGGCTTCACGGACGCGTTGGGCGGCGAGCAGCCCGGCGATGAGGAGCGCGATGGCCGCGACGACGGGAACGAGCGCAACCAGTTCGACGGTGGCCTGGCCGTCGTCACCCGCGAGCCGGCGGGCGCGTGGGGCCCGGCCGGTCATGCGCCGTCGCCCTGGTTCGGGACCTCGGAGGAGGCCGACACGGTGCCGAGGCGCAGCCCCGGCACGACCGCGGGGACGCGCAGGCGGACGGTGGCGCGATGCTCGGTGGCGCCGCCGGCCCTGCCGAAGCTGACGCGGGCCCGCCGCGCGAGCATCGCGGGGAGCACGCGCTGGGCGGCCTCCTCGGGGTCTTGGCCGACGGCGTCGGCGCGGGCACTGACACGGGCGGCGCCGGCAGCCGACCACGCGGTCCATCCGGCGACGGCAGCCTGCCCGAGCGCGAGCGCGACGAGCGCGATGATCGGGAGCAGGGCGGCGAACTCGACCGTCGCCTGTCCACGGTCACCGCGACGTTCGGAAAGGGATGGTCCGACACGGGACGGCCGAGCCGGTGGCTTCCGCGGTGGCTCTTCGCCTGTGACGACCATGGCCGCCATGCTGGCGAGGCAATTGCGTCAGAAGTGCATCGCACTGCACCAACTCAGACGCAGCAGAGGCGCCTGCGGTCCATCCCCCAACGGACCGCAGGCGCCTCGACGCGCCGGAGCATCTGGCCTTCGCCAGAGTCAGCCGAACTTGCCGGAGACGTACTCCTCCGTCCGGGTGTCGGACGGGTTGGTGAAGATCGTCTGGGTGTCGGCGACCTCGACGAGGTCGCCGAGCAAGAAGAAGGCGGTGCGGTCGGCGACGCGCGCGGCCTGCTGCATGTTGTGGGTGACGATCACGATCGTGAACTGCTCCTTGAGCTCGCCGATCAGCTCCTCCACCTTGAGGGTGGCGATCGGGTCGAGGGCGGAGCAGGGCTCGTCCATCAGGATGACCTCGGGTTCGACCGCGATGGTCCGCGCGATGCACAGCCGCTGCTGCTGGCCACCGGAGAGGCCGATGCCGGGGGCGTTCAGGCGGTCCTTGACCTCGTCCCAGAGGCCGGCACCCTTGAGGGCCCATTCGACGCGGTCGTCGACTTCGACGCCCTTGATGCCCGCGAGCCTCAGGCCGGCGGCGACGTTGTCGCGGATCGACATCGTCGGGAACGGGTTGGGCTTCTGGAAGACCATCCCGATGGCGCGGCGCACGCCGGTGACGTCGACGCGCGGGTCGTAGATGTCGATGCCGTCGAGGAGCACCTTGCCCTGGACGGTGGCGCCGGGGATCTCCTCGTGCATGCGGTTGATCGAGCGCAGGACGGTCGACTTGCCGCAGCCCGACGGGCCGATCATCGCGGTGACCTCGCCGGCGTTGTACTTGAGATCGACGCCGTGGACCGCTTCGTTGCCGCTGTAGAAGAGGCGCAGATCCTGGAGCTCGAGGCTGCGGCCGGTGGCGGGGCTCTGCTCGCCGGCGGCCTTCGGGGACACCTCGGGCGTCGGAGCGGTTGCGGTCGGAGACTGGCCGTTCACGGTCTTCTCGAGGTCGGAGAGGATGCTGTCGGTGCTCATGAGATCTTGCTCCTACGCTGAGCGAGTCGCGCGATGAGGTTGAGGGCGAGGATCATGAGGACGAGCAGTAGCGCGGCCCCCCAAGCCCTCTGGACGATGGCGTCCTGCGGAGCGCGGACGTCGTTGAAGATCTGCAGCGGCAGCGAGTTCATCTGGCCGCTGAGGCCGAAGGTGAGCTCTGCGGCGCCGAAGGCGGTGAACAGCAGCGGGGCGGTCTCGCCGGCAGCGCGCGCGACGGCCAGCAGCGAGCCGGTGATGAGCCCGGAGCGTGCGGTCGGCAGGACGACGGAGGTGATGACCTTCCACCGCGGTGAGCCGAGGGCGAGCGCCGATTCGCGGAGCTGGTCCGGGACGAGGTTGAGGACGACCTCGGAGGAGCGCACGACGATCGGCAGCATGAGCAGGGCGAGGGCGACGGAGCCCTTCCAGGCGCCCCACGAGCCGCCGATGCCGGCGACGACGAGGACGATGTAGACGAAGAGGCCGAAGACGATCGACGGGACGCCGGTCATCACGTCGACGAAGTAGCGGACGGTGTTCGCGAACTTGGTCTTCTTGCCGTACTCGACGAGGTAGACGGCCACGGCGATGCCGAGCGGGATCGCGAACGCGGAGGCGAGCGCGATGATCTCGACGGTGCCGACGATGGCGGAGCGCACGCCGCCGATGTCGCAGCTCGTCTGCCCGGGGAAGCAGCTGCGGCCGGTGGGGTCGGTGGTGAAGAAGTCCACCGACCAGGCACCGAGTCCCTGCTGGAAGAGGTAGAAGAGCACGAGCGCGAGCGGCACGAGGGCGAGGCCCGTGAGGACGGCGACGATGGAGCGCGCGGCCTTGTCCTTCCGCCGTCGGGCGGCGGAGATCGTGGGGAGGCTGCGCAGGGGAGCGGCGGGACTGGTCATGCCTTGGCACCAGCGGTCTGGACGGGGGCGTGGCTGGCTGCGGCGGCCGCGGAGAGGCGCTTCTCGGAGCGCGTGACGAACCAGCGGGCGATGAAGTTGACGATGAGCGTCAGCATGAAGAGCACGAGCCCCGCGGCGATGAGGGCCGCGCGGTGGACCGGATCCGAGGCGGCCTCACCGAACTCGTTGGCGATGACGGCCGCGAGCGTGTAGCCCTGGCTGAAGATCGACTCGCCGATGCGGGGCGCGTTGCCGATGACGAGCGTGACGGCGATCGTCTCACCGAGCGCGCGGCCGAGGCCGAGCATCGCCGCGCCGGAGATGCCGGCGCGCGAGTACGGGAGGACGGCCATGCGGATCATCTCCCAGCGGGTGGCGCCGAGGGCGAGCGCGGCTTCCTTGTGCTCGCGCGGCACGGTGTCGAGCACCTCGCGGGAGATGGAGGAGATGATCGGGATGATCATGATCGCGAGGATGAGCCCGGCAATGAAGTAGTTCGGGCCGGCGACCGTCCCGCCGCCGATGAACGGCAGGAACGCGAACGTGTCGGAGAACCACTGTTCGGCGGGCCGGATCTTCGGGATGAGGAAGAACACGCCCCAGAGGCCGTAGACGACCGACGGGACGGCGGCGAGCAGCTCGATGAGCGTGGTGAGCACGCCGCGGATGCGCGCGGGCGCGAGCTCGGTGATGTAGAGCGCCGAGGCGACCGCGACGGGCACGCCGATGATGAGCGCGATGACGCTCGTGATGAGCGTGCCGGCGATCAGCGGCCAGGCGCCGAAGCTGTCCTTCGACGGCACCCACGCGTTGTCGGTGACGAAGTTCAGCGCGCCGTAGTTCGCGAAGACGGGGCGCGCCTCGAGGTAGAGGCGCAGCAGGAAGTAGGCGATGAGCACGAGGATCAGCGCCGCGACGGCCGTCAGGACCTGCCGGACGGGGCCGTCGATCCGCGACCGGAGCGCGCGCCCGAGCTCGAGGCTCGGGCGCGCGCCGCCCAGCGTGGTGTCGGGTGTGGACATCAGGTGGGGAGTTCCGGTCGGGGTCGGTCGATCAGTCGGCGGTTAGCCGATCGCAGCGCCGTTGCACTGCAGGCCGGCGACCTTCGCCTTGGCCTTCTCGAGGATCGCGCTCGGGAGCGGCGCGTAGTTCAGCGACTCGGCCTTGCTCTGACCGTCGCCGAGGGCGTAGTCGAGCCACGCCTTGACGTTCTTGGCCTTGGCCTCGTCGGCGCCGGCCTTGCAGAGGTCCTGGTAGACGAGCAGGAACGTCGCCGAGGCGATCGGGTACGAGGCGTCGCCCGGCGCGTTGATCGCGCTGAAGCGGAGGTCCTCCGGCACGTCGACGCCGTCGCCGGCAGCCGAGGTCGAGTCGAGGGTCGGCTCGACGTACTGGCCGGCCTTGTTCTTGAGCGACGCGAAGGTGAACTGGTTCTGGAGGGCGTACGCCTCCTCGACGTAGCCCACCGCACCGTCGGTCTGCTTGACGCAGGCGGCGACGCCGTCGTTGCCCTTGGCACCGGTGCCGGTCGGCCAGTCGACCGACTTGTCGACGCCCGGCCCGTCCTCCCACGCCTTGCTGTACGCGGCGAGGTAGGTGGTGAAGAGCTTGGTGGTGCCGGACTCATCGCTGCGGTGGCAGACGGTGATGTCGGCGTCCGGGAGCGTGACGCCCTCGTTCTGCTTGGCGATCGAGGCGTCGTTCCACTTCTTCACCTTCCCGAGGAAGATGTTGGCGGTCGTCTCGCCGTCCAGCTTGAGGCCCTTCTCGACGCCGCTGACGTTGTACGACACCGTGACGGCGCCGAAGACGGACGGGATGTGGACCGGCGTGCCCTTGGCCTCGGCGGCCTTGAGCTCGTCGTCGTCCATCGCCGAGTCGGTGGCGCCGAAGTCGGTCGTGCCGGCCGTGAACTGGGCGATGCCGCCACCGGAGCCGATGCCCTGGTAGTTGACGGTGAGGCCCTGCTCCTTGAGGTCGGCGGCCCACTCGGTGTAGACCGGCTGCGGGAACGTGGCGCCGGCGCCGGTGATGGAGCCGCTCAGGGTGGCCTTGGAATCGGACGAGCCGGTGTCGCCGTTGGACGAGTCGTCGCTCCCGCAGGCAGCGAGACCAATGGCGAGCAGGGCGGCCGTACCGACGGCCGCGGTGGGAAGGATCCGCACAGTCATCTCTCTCAATGAGTTGGGGTGGTGCGCTGGGGAGGTTCGCAGCAGCCCACATGCAGCCTGTAACCGGACCGTGACCCCCGTGTGAAAAGGTTGTGAAGGGCAACGGCAACATCACCCGCGCACGCAAATCCCGTGCTAAGTCGGGGATTTTTCACCCTGTGCCACGCAACACACCAGATCACGGTTGGCGCGTTCGACCACCGATTGGCGCGACTGGGCGAGCTCGCGAACGGTGCGCGTTCACCACGCGGTCAGACGTGCCCGGCCGCCCGAGGGCGACCGGACCGGCAGGGCGCCCGGACCGGGCGGGGTCGCCGGGTGCGACGGATGCGCTAGTTCGCGCGGGTGGGCTCGTCGACGAGCTCGGGGGCTGCGCTGTCGCGCAGCTCGCGCACGGGCTCGGCGACCTCGATCACCGGCTCCGGGCTGAAGCGGTAGCCGACGCCGAAGTGCGTGTGGATGTAGCGCCAGCTCGGCGAGCCCTTCTCGAGCTTCTGGCGGAGCTTGCGGACGAACACGTCGACCGAGCGATCACCACGGGCCATGGCGTAGCCCCACACGCGTTCGTAGACGTCCTCGCGCTCGAGCACGCGGCCGGGCGTCTGAGCGAGCAGACGCAGGAGCTCGAACTCGCGACGGGTGAGATCGAGCGACCTCGAGCCGACGAACGCCTGGAACTGGTCGGCGTTGATCGTGAGCTCGCCGATGGCGACCTCGGGCTGCTCCTCGCGAGCGCGGCTGCGGGCGCGGCGACGCACGACGGCTTCGACGCGGGCGATGAGCTCCTCGGGGTGGCACGGCTTGGAGAGCCAGTCGTCGGCCCCCGACCGGAGACCGCGAACGCGCTGGGCGACGGTCGAGGGGCCGCAGCAGACGACGATCGGGAGGCTCGGGGCCTCCGTCGCGAGGGCCTCGAGGTGGTCCCATGCCGCGGTGCCGAGGACGCGCAGGTCGATGACGAGGGCGTCGAGGCGCATCGCGACGAGCTCGTCGACGGGCGTGGCACCCGCGAGGACGCGGGTAGCGATGCCCGGCGGCGTCGAGCCGCTTGGTGAGGACCCGCAGGAAGGCCTGGTCGGTGTCCATGACGGCGAGACGAAGCTCGCGAGCTGAACCGGGACGGCCGTTCGGACGGTCGCGCATGTCGGTCACGCTACTCCCCTGGGGGTCGGAAGTGCAGTTCGGAGGGTCACCGGTCGGGCCTTACAGCTCGTTCCGACTGGTGAAGTCGAGGCCCCGGTAACGCCCGGTGGCCAAGAAGATGACGTGTTCGCCGATGTCGACGGCGTTGTCGGCGACGCGCTCGAACGCGCGCGCGGCCATCACCATCGTCATCGACCACTCGCGACGGTCGGCGTCGCCGCCGAGCGCGATCGCTTCCTTGAAGATCGCCTTGTTGCGGGCGTCGATGTCCTCGTCGAGCTCGCGGAGGCTGCCGGCCAGCCCGACGTCGCGGCGTGCGAAGGCCTCACGCGCGACGCGCACCACGCTGCGCGTCCCTTCGGCGAGCGCCACGATGTCCTCCACGAGGCGCTGGTCGCTCGGCGGTTCCCAACCCGAGAGCGGGATCATCTTCGCGACGTTGACGCACTGGTCTCCCATCCGCTCGAGGTGGCGTGCGATGTAGAGCAGGCTCGTGACGAGGCGGAGATCGGAGGCGACCGGCGACTGGAGCGCCAGGAGCGAGATCACGCCGGAGTGGAGATCGAGGTACCGCGCGTCGATGCGGGCATCGGCCATCACGACGAGCTGCGCGAGCTCGACATCGTGGTGACGGAGCGTCTCGGTGGTGCGGTCGACCTGGTCGACGACGAGGTCGATGCCTTCGAGGGCCAGCTGCTGCAGGCGCGCGAGGTCCTCGTGGAACTTGCTTCTGATCTCGGTCACTTCGCCGGTGGGAGGGTACATGACCGGTGCAGGACTCCAGAGGAACGGACGGCGGGGCAGGCGCTGATGCCTGAGCCCGTCTGTCCGCAGGTTGCCGGAGCTCCGCGCCCCGGGTGTTACCCCGGTGTGAAGGAGCCGTGACGATGCTGCACACAACGCAGGAGTCGACCGACGATTCACGGGGGTGCCGCATTCTGGCCCGGCGTGGTCGCTATGTTCGGGCGCGTGCTCCGCCGAACCGCCCCGCAGCGTGACTCCGTGCTCGACGCGCTCCTGCGCGACGCCGGCAAGAACGCCCGCCGCGCCGCGCACGTGCTGCGCGAGCTCGTCACCGACTGCCCCGACGGCTTGGAGCGCCTCGCCGCAGACCTCAGCTCGCACGAGCACGAGGGCGACCGGATCACCCACGACATCATCCACCGCCTGCGCGAGCTCGGCTCGGCCCGCTCGCCGATCGATCTCGGTGACGGATTCCGCCTCGCGACGACCCTCGACGACATCCTCGACCACATCGAGCAGACCGCCGCACTCATGGTGGTGTTCAACGTGGAGGCCACGATGGAGCAGGCCGTCGGGCTAACGCGCGTGCTCGACGAGGCGGC
Source organism: Patulibacter minatonensis (assembly GCA_036946195.1). Taxonomy (GTDB): domain Bacteria; phylum Actinomycetota; class Thermoleophilia; order Solirubrobacterales; family Solirubrobacteraceae; genus JAGIBJ01. The sequence goes on from JAQIJQ010000017.1 coordinate 20,096, forward strand.
CGAACGCGTGCACCTCGCGCTCGACGCCTACGTCGCCGGGCAGGAGCTCGGCCCGCACCTGACGGAGATCCACCGCCTGGAGAACGAGGGCGATCGCCTCAGTCGCGAGGCCCTCGCCGACCTCTTCCGGGGCGGCATCGACCCCATGGTCGTGATCCGGTGGAAGGACCTCTACGAGAGCCTCGAGTCGGCGATCGACGCCTGCGAGTCGGTCGCGATCCAGATCGAGAGCCTGCAGCTCACCGCGAGCTAGCCGGTCTCCCCTGCTCGATCGCGCGGACCGCCGCGGCGCCCGGCCTAGGCCGGGACGAGGTCGGGCGTGGCGGGCCCGTGCACGAGTTCCCGCAGGTGGGTCAGCTCGGCGCGCAGGGCGATGTCCCAGGAGCTCGCGGCGGCGAGCGAGCCGGCGCGCTGCTGGTCGGGCTCGGCGCGGCGGCCGCGCTCGATCGCCGCGAGCAGCGACTCGGCGCGCCGTCGTGCACCCCAGGAACCCGGGCCGCCGTGCGGGCCGGGCGGGAAGGTCTCGGCAAGGCCGTCGATCGTGGCGAGCGAGCCGGCGCTCGTGCAGCAGACGACGGAGCCACCGCTCGCGGCGGCCTCGTAGGCGGCGAGCCCGAAGGTCTCCCAGCGGCCCGGCAGCACGACGCAGGAGGCGCGCCGGTAGCGGCGCGCGAGCTCGGCGCGGTCGTCGACGAAGTCCTCGAAGGTGATCCGGTCGGTGATGCCGAGCTTCGCCGCGAGCCGCTCGAGGCGACCCTTCGCGGGCCCGACGCCGATCAGCCGCAGCGGCCACGGCTCGTCGCTGAGCGCCGTGGCGCGGAGGAGGTCGTCGACGCACTTGGCGGCGGCCATGCGCCCGGCGTAGAGCACCTCGTCGCCGCGTTGAGCGGCATCCTCCGGCACCGGCGAGAACGCCGGGTCGAGGCCGAACCGCAGCGGGATCGACGCACGGATGCCGAACTCGGGGACCGTGTCGATCGCGGCCATCACGGCATCGAAGTCGCGGTAGACGCGGTTGAACTCGCCCGAGAGGAAGCGCTCCCAGAACGCGAACTTGCCGGGGATGCTGCGGGCGTCGTGTCCGACGGCGCCGTGGTGCACGCACACGGTCTTGATCCCGGTGCCCGCGAGGAGCTTGGGGAGCCCGCGCGCCGCCCAGAACGGGTCGTGGGCGATGACCACGTCGGGCTCACGCTCGACGAGCACGCGGCGCAGGTCGGCCCAGCCGGCCGGGACGCGGTAGCCGTTCGTGGCGACGGCGCGCACCGAGGCGATCTCGACGCGCCCGGCGGTGGAGCGCTCAGGGAGTCCGGGGTACACGAGCGTGTGCTCGATGCCGGGCTCGCGCTGCGCCCACGCCTGCTTGGCGTCGAGGTAGGTGCGGATGCCGCCGGCCTTCTCACCGTAGAACGCCGTCACGTCGACGACGCGCAGCGGACGGCCGGCGGCATTCACGGGGGTGTCGCTCGGCGACGACCCAGGATCGCTCGGCGACGACCCAGGATCGCTAGGCGACAACACGCGGTCCTGCGGGAGCGTTCTGCGGCTCGGTCTCGTCGACCGGCTCGTGCACCAGCGGCGCCTCGGTGGCGGTGCGGGCGACGTGCTCGGCGATGGCCGCGCGGTAGCCGTCGGCGAGGTGCTCGAGCGACGCCTCCCAACTGCGGCTGGCGACCTGCGCGAGCGCACCCTCGCGCAGCGTGGCGGCGAGCGCCTCGTCGGACGCGACCTGCACGAGCGCGTCGGCGAGTGCGCCGGCCTCGGCCGGGCGGAGCAGGCCGCTCACGCCGTCCTCGATGATCGAGAGCGGGCCGTTCTCGGCCACCGCGATCACCGGCAGGCCGCTGGCCTGCGCCTCCTGGAGCACCTGGCCGAACGTGTCGGTGCGGCTCGCGAAGAGGAACGCGTCGGCGCTGGCGTAGGCCTCGGCGAGCACGTCGCCGTGGAGCCAGCCGAGGAACGTAGCCGCGTCGCCGAGGCGCTCGCGGAGGTACTCCTCCTCGGGGCCACCGCCGGCGAGGCAGAGGTGCAGGCGCGGATCGCGCTCGCGGGCCGCGAGGAACGCGTCGGCGAGCAGCTCCACGCCCTTCTCCTTCGTGAGGCGGCCGGCGTAGAGCACCGACACGTCGCCCGGGAGCAGGTCGTCGCGGCGGCGATCAGGCGAGAAGCGCTTGAGGTCGACGCCACGGTCCCAGCGGCCGATGTGGTCGGCACCGATGCCGAGGCTCGAGACCACCTCGTCGGACTGCGGGCTCGGGGTGACGACGCGGTGCGCGTTCGCGTAGAACGCGGTGAGGACGGCTTTCATGCCGCCCGCCACGCGCGGGTCGTCGGCCGCCCGCACCTCCGCGTAGGAGATGAGGTCGGTGTGGTAGCTCGTGATCACCGGCAGGCGCATCACCTTCGCGAGGATCGCGGCCGCGATGCCCGACGGACCGGGCGAGCAGAGGTGGATCAGGTCGAACTGGCCCTCGCTGAGCGCCTCGCCGAGCGAGAACAGCGACGGGACGCCGATGTTGAGCCCCGCGTAGAACGGGATCTCCACCTCGGCGACCGCGGAGAGGCGGCGATCGACGTACGCGTCGGTGCCGATCACCTCGACCTCGAAGCCGGGCACGCCACGGCGGCGGATCTGCTCGAGGGTGTGGGTGACGCCGTCGGTCCCGCTGATCGCGTCGGCGACGAGCGCGACGCGCAGCGGCTCACCCTCGCGGGCGACGAGCTTGCGCTTCTCGGCGTTGATGAACGTGCCGGACGCGATGTACGGGATCGCCGGGAGGCAGGCTTCGTACGCCTCGAGGAGCGTGGCGGTGTAGTCGCCGGCGTTCGAGGCGGTCTCGACGGCGCGCCACGTGGCCTGGGCGAGCCGGCGCTCGTGAGCGCCGCGCGCCTGGCGCATGATCGAGCCGTGCGTGACGTCGTTGCGCTGCAGGTAGTCGAGGAGCTCGCGCTCGTTCATGTCGAGCCCGACGGTGTGGAGCCAGGCGCCGAGCAGCGCGCGAGCATCCTCGGGGCCGAGGTCGTTGCCGGTCTCGCCGCGGCGCTTGTCGCCCTCGGAGAGCACGCGCGTGACGATCGAGAACACGGCGGCCGGGTTCGGCGTCTCGACCTGCTCGCCCTTGCCGAGCGAGCGGACGGCGAGAGCCATCGCAGCGTGGGCCCACTTGGCGGTGCTGCCCTGCGAGCCGCCGACCGTGGTCTCGCCGTTCTTGATGTGGCCGAGGAACTCCTGCCAGGTGGTGGCCTGCGGCGTCTGCGTCCACGTGCGGCCGATGTCGATGCCGGCGTGGTCGTCGGTGCCGGCGACGCCCGTGCCGCCGTGCGTGTCGACGTAGATCTTGGCCGGGGCGTTGAGCTCCGGTGCACGGGAGCCGTTGCGCACCTCCCAGATCGGGAAGAGCTGCGCGAGGCGGCGGCGGTGGCGCGGCAGCAGCGGCGCCTCGACGGCGTAGAAGGGGTGCGCGAGCGCGGTGGTGATCTCGTGCTCGTGCAGGTATTCGGCGCAGGCCTCGACGTCGCCCGAGAGCTCCTGGAGCCGGGCGTGGTCGTCCGGCGTGATGCCGTAGCAGAGCACGTGCACGGCCTGGGGCTCGCCGCGGAACCAGGCGGTGAGCTCCTCGGAGATGAACGCGTCGTCGTACTTCTCGGCGATCTCGACGGCGCCGTCGATCGTGTCGTGATCGGTGATGGTCACGAAGTCCATGCCGCGGGCCTTCGCCAGCGCGTAGACCTCCTCCGGCGGGGTCGCGCACTCCGGGAGGCCGAGCGCGCGCTGCACGCCCAGCTTGCTCACCTCGGAGGCGGTCGAGTGGCAGTGGAGATCGGCGCGGGAGCCGAGGTTCTGCGTGGACTGGTGGGGAGTCATCTTTGGCCTGATCCTGCTTCGTCCGTGGGCGATGCCCTAGGTGTCTCGCATGGTCCGGACGAACGGGCCCTGCCGCGTGAACCAGCTGCAAACGTCGCGTTGCGATCCCGTGAAGAACGCCTCGACGGTACGAGATCCGGCGTGTGGACGTCCATCCAGCCTACGCCCTCGCCGCCCGCTGCGGCACCGTAGGCGCAGCGGCGGGCGGTGAGCGCGGAGGCGCTGGCTCAGTTGGCCGGGTCGACGGGCTTGGTGCCCGGGCCACCCGGCTGCGCGGCCTGCGTGATGGCGCGGATCGCCGCCGGGCGCGCGCGGGCGCTGCGCTCGGTGGAGCCGCTGAGTGCCTCGGTCGACGGCTCCGGCTCGGGCTGCGCGAACGGATGCTCCTGCTGGCACACCGTGCCGGCCGCCGGGAGCGTGCCGTCGAACAGGTATGCCTCCACGCCCGCGTCGATGCAGGGCGACTCGCCGCCGTACGCGGTGTGGTTGTCGCCCTCCATCGTGAGCAGGCGGGCGTTGCCGAGCTGCTTCACCAGGCCGAGCGCACCGCCGTACGGGGTGGCCGGGTCGTGGGTGGTGGCGACGACGAGCGGCGTGTTCGCCTTGCCCGGCACGCGGAACGGGCCGCGGAACAGACCATCGGCCGGCACGGTGAACAGGCCGTAGTTCAGCTCCACGTACCCGTTGTTGAACCAGAAGTGCGGCGCCTCGCGGTAGGCCTTCGCACCGCTGCGGAAGTACTGCAGGAGGTTGCCGTGCGGGTAGCCCTTCACCTGGTCGATCGCGCCGATCAGGAAGTACCGGTCGTTGCCGGGGTCGAAGGAGCCGTCGGCCGGGTCGTAGCCGTAGGAGCCGTCCACCTCCGCGCGCAGCGGGCCACCGTCACCGGCCTGCGCGGCGGCGAGCTCCTGCGCCAGGTAGGGCCACAGGAACTTCGCGTAGAGCATTCCCGAGGTGGCGAAGCGGATGTCGTCGCCGTCGACGGGCCGCGGGTCGTCCGGGTAGGAGTCGGCCAGCAGCGGCGTGGCATCGGCTTTCGCGAGCAACGCGTCGTACGCCGCGTGCGGGTCGGCACCACCGAAGCCGGCGCATGCCACCTGGTCGGCCTTGCAGGCATCCAGGAACCGGTCGAGCGAGTCCTCGAACCCGGCCGTCTGCTCCGCGAGGTTGGTCTGCGGATCGTTCACGTACTGGCTTGCGTCGAGCGGGCCGTCGAGCACCACGTGCCCGATCCGGTTCGGGTACATCGCGCTGTAGGTCGCGCCGAGGAACGTGCCGTAGGAGAAGCCGAGGTAGTTGAGCTTCTGGTCGCCCACCTGCGCGCGCAGGCCGTCGAGGTCCCGCGCCACGTTGCCGGTGGTGACGAACGGCAGGATCGCCCGGTTCTTCTGCACGCAGCGGGCCACGTAGGCGGCGTCCTTGCGGAGCAGGCCGCCCGGATCGACCGTCTTGGGCGTGGGGAACGGCTGGCTGTAGATGCCGTCCGTCTCCTGGTTGACGCCGCAGTCCAGCGCGCCGCCGGACTCGCCGGTGCCGCGCGGGTCGAAGCCGACGATGTCGTAGCGCGTGTTCAGCGTCGCGTAGAGCGAGCCGGCCGTGGCGCGCACGAACGAGGTGCCCGAGCCGCCAGGGCCGCCCGGGTTGGTGAAGAGCGATCCGATGCGCTGCGCGGGGTCTCCCGTCGCCGGCTTCTTGACGAGCGCGATCGTGGTCGTCCCGGCGCGCGGCTGCGCGTACGAGAGCGGCACAGTCGCGGTCGCGCACTGGAAGCCGCCACCGCAGTCGGTCCACACGAGCGGTGGCGGGGTGGCGGGTGGCTTCGCCACGGCGGGCGCCGGCGCTGCCGAAGCGGCAGGCGCCAGGGCGAGCCCGGCGGCGGTGGCGACGAGCAGGCTGCGGATCTCGGATCGTGCGATCGGCATCGGTTCCCCTCTGTTCCGGCCCACGTGCGCCCGGCCCGGTCGGGCGGCGCGCTCGTGGCCGCTGCCCTGGCTATCAGGCGCGTTGCCGCGAGCCCAGCGGTCGGGCGCGGCGCAGCGCCACGCCGGCCGGGCGACCGCCCACGCCCGCCCGAGCGGGCGTGGGCGCCCGCGGCGCCGCGCCGCGGGAGGGGCGACGGCGCGAACTGGTCCGGCGGGTCGGCCGCCAGCTGGTCCTGGACCGCGCGCCGCCTGTGGCATTGGATCGGGCCGTGCCCGGGCAAGCTGGCGACCGGCGCACGCCCTCGTCATCCCGCTCTGCCTTGCGTGGGCGGGCTTCAGCGCGCTCCACGCCGGCTGGCATGCGCTCAATCCAGGCCCGCTGCCCGCTGCCGATGCCGATGCCGCGGCGCAGCTGGTGAGCCTGGCGCTCGTGCTGCTCGGCCCGGCCTCGGCCGGCCTGCGGCCACGCCGACCACGGTGGGGCGTCAGCCGCCGGCCGACTCCCAGGCCGCGTAGGCCGCGGTCACGCGCGCCTTCGCCGCCTCGTGACGCTTGGTCGCATCCGGGGCGCGCTTGGGGTCGCTCCAGATCGACGGGTCGGCAAGCTCCTCTTCAAGCACCGCGAGCGCCTCCTCGGAGCGCTCGACCTCGCGCTCGAGCTTGGCGAGCTCCTTCGCCCCGGCGCGGCGAGCCGCGCCGGGCTTGACGCCCTTCGCATCCCCGCCGCCGTTCGCCTTGGCCGGTGCCGGCTTGGCACCGCCGCCCTTGGGCTTCGCGCTTCTGCCGCTCCCAGTCGCCGGTTTGCTCGCCGGAGCGGCCTGGGCGGCCGCCTTGCCGCCGCCCTTCGCGCCCGCGTCCGCGGCCCGCCGCTCGGCGACCGCCTCGCGCAGCGCCTTCTTCTCCTCGCGCACGGTCATGTAGTCGACCCAGTCGCCCATGTGCGAGACGAGCCTGCCGTCCTCGATCGCCACGGTGCGCGTGCCGACGGCCTCGAGCAGCGCCCGGTCGTGGGTCACGAGGATCACGGCCCCGTCGAAGCCCTGCAGCGCGCTCTCGAGGGCTTCGCGGCTCTCGATGTCGAGGTGGTTGGTGGGCTCGTCGAGGATCAGCAGGTTCGCGCCCGACGCCACGAGCGCCGCGAGGCCGAGCCGCTGACGCTCACCGCCGGAGAGCGAGTGGACGTCCTTGTTGACGTCGTCGCCGCTGAAGAGGAACTGGCCGAGGAGCGAGCGCGCCGGGTTCGGCGCGAGGCCCGTCTTGCGCTGGCACGCCTCGAGGATCGTGCGCGCCGTGCCGTACTCGATCTCCTCCACGTGCTGGGAGAGGTAGCCGACCTTCACGCCATGGCCCGTCAGCAGCTTGCCGGCGGCGAGCTCCCGCCGGCCCGCCAGCGTGGAGACGAGCGTGGTCTTGCCGGCGCCGTTGGGGCCGACCAGCACCACGTGCTCACCGCGTTCGAGGTAGAACTCCGCGCCCTCCACGAGCACCTTCCCCGGCACCTCGACCTTGCCGTCGGTCAGCTCGTAGATGATCTTGCCCGAGCGCTCGGCCTTGGCGAAGTTGAAGGCGAGCCCCGCGCCGTCCTTCGCCTCGTGGGAGACGAGGTTGTCCTTCACCTTCGCCAGCTGCTTCGCCCGGCTCTGCGCCTGCTTGGCCTTCGTCGCCTTCGCGCCGAACCGGTTGATGAAGCGCTCCAGCCGGGCGATCTCGTCCTGCTGCTTGCTCATCTGGCGGCTCGTGTTCAGCTCGCGCTGCGCCTTCTCCTTGCGCCAGCCGCTCCACGTGCCCTTGAAGAAGTAGCCCCGGCCACCTTCGAGCTCGAGGATCGACGTGCCGACCGACTCCAGGAACCAACGGTCGTGGGCAACCATGATCACCGCCGCGTCGAGCGACTTGATCGTCTGCTCGAGCCACTCGAGCGACTCGAGATCGAGGTGGTTGGTCGGCTCGTCGAGCAGCAGGATGTCGGGCTCACAGGCCAGGGCCCGCGCGAGCGACGCGCGCGTGAGCTGGCCGCCCGAGAACGACGAGAGCGGCCGCTCGCGCGCCTCGTCGGCGAAGCCGAGCGCCGTCAACATCTGGTTCGCGCGGTCGCGCCAGCCGTAGCCACCTGCCGCCTCGAACCGCGCGTACACGTCGCCGTAGCGCTCCAGCGCCTGCTCGTCACCCTCGGCCATCCTCGCCTCGCACGCCGCGAGCTCCGCCTCCAGCTCGAGCTGCTCGGTGCAACCCGAGAGGGCGTACTCCTCGAGCGTGAGCGTCTGGTCGCGAGGCGGCCGCTGGTCGTGCAGGGCGATCCGCGCGTTCTTCTCGAAGACGATCTGGCCGCCGTCGTAGGCCTCCTCGCCCGCGAGGATCCGCAAGAGCGTGGTCTTCCCGGCGCCGTTGCGGCCGCCGATCACCATGCGATCGCGCCGCTCCAGCGAGAGCGAGACCTTGCGGAAGAGCGGCTCGCCGACCATGTCCTTGGCGAGTTCCGAGGCGATGATGACGGCCACGGTTCGATGGTACGGGCGCGCCGCGAACGGCGCCGCCCGCTCCTACGCGAGCTGCGTGCGCAGGAACTTCACGACCGTCGGCAGCACCGCCGGATGCGACTTGCTGAGCCCGGGCCCGGTGCCGTAGATCGTGCCGTTCGGCCAGAAGTGGTCCTGCCCCGGGTAGTAGTAGCCGTGGCATCCACCACCGCGGCTCGCCGCCGCCTCGCACGTCCTCTGCCCCCACGAGAGCGGCACGATCGAGTCGGCCTCGCCGTGGAACATCAGCACCGGCGCATCGGCCCGGTCGTACGCGCCCCTGCAGTCGTACGCCTTCGCCCACGGTCCGCACTCGGTGCCCGAGATCGCGAATCCCGCGCCCACCCGCCAGCGCAGCGCCTTCGCGGTCGACCGGTCGCCGCCGCGGAACGCGACCCGCAGCGCCGTGATCGCACCCGCGGAGTAGCCGCCGACCGCGTACCGCCGCTGCGAGCTGGCGGCGCCGAGCGTCGCCCGGTGCCGGTGGATCCAGTGCAGCGCCTTCTCCACGTCGGCCTCCGCCTCCGACGAGGCCGGGATGAGGTCCGCGTCGCTCGCGATCCCCACGCCACCGTTGCGCGACGCCGGCACCAGCCGGTGGTCGATGCTCACCGCGAGGAACCCGGCCTTCGCGAGCGCCTCCGCCTCCACCCGCATCTGCGTCCGGTCGCCCTCCACGAACCCGCCGCCGTGCACCAGCACGACCACCGGTGCGTTGCGCTTGGGCGTGCGGCCCGAGCGGTAGACGTCGAGGGCGTAGCTCTTGATGCCGCCCTCGGGATCGAGCGCCGAGCCCGTCCGCTGGTACACGAGCCCCTGCTTGAAGCACGGGCTCGTGCACGGCTCCGAGCGCGAGAACGACATCGCGATGTCGTTCGGATCCGGCGAGGCGCCGAGCGTCTTGGCCGCTGCCGACACCACCGCCGGATCGGGCGTCGAGCTCTGCGCGCGCGTCACCGCGCCGGTCGTGCTCGTCGACACCGCCAGCAGCAACGACGCGAGGATCGCCGACACCATCGTCTTCGCTCCCCGCGCTCCGCCGCTCACGTGCGGGCGCCGCCGGACGGCAGTCCCTGCTCGTGGCGCTGGAAGTCGATGAGGAGCGTGTTCTCCTTGAGCGTGCGCCGCTCCGTCTCCTCGAACTCGCGGAACATCTGCTTCACCCGGCGCACGTTCGCGCGCGGGCGTGATGCGAGCTCCGTTCCGATCTCGACGGCACGGTCGTGCGCCTGCTCGGCCGGCACCACGTCGAACGTCAGGTTCAGGCGCAGCGCCTCCTCTGCACTGACCACCGGACTGTTCAGGACCAGGTGCCGCGCCGCCGCCAGCCCGACGAGCGGCGCGAGGCGCGCCGGCCCCACCGGCACGCCGAGCAGCGCCCCGACCCAGCGCAACTTGAGGTTGTCGCCCGCGACCCGCAGATCGCACGCCGCGGCGAGCTCTGCGCCCGCGCCGACCGTGTTGCCCACCATCGCGCAGATCGTCACCGCCGGGAACCGCTCGACCGCGGTGTAGACGGCGTTGAAGTCGAACATCCGCCCCACCCCGCCCTCGTGGTCGAGCTGCTCCCCCACGTCGGCGCCCGCGCAGAACGCATTGGCGTGCGTGGACGACAGGATGAGCACCGCCAGATCGGGCTCGTCCGCCAGATCCACGAGGTGCTGCAGCATCAGCTGGAGCGACGCGCGATCGAGCGCGCCACGCACCTCCGGGCGGTTGATCCGGATGGCGGCAACGCCCTCCGCCGGTCGTTCGAGCACCACGGGTTCCACATCGGTAGCATCGCACCCTGAGATGCGCCGTACAGCCACTGCCCTCACGACCCTGTTCGTCCTCCTCGGCGGCGAGCTCAGCTCGGCCATGGCCCAGGAGAGCGGCGCCGGCCGGCTGCACGCCACCGAGAAGCTCATCACCGAGTTCGGCCTCGGACTCATCATCCTCGTGCCGATCTTCGTCGGCGTCATGAGCTTCGCCCAGCACAAGCTCGACAAGCGCAAGGACCGCAAGAAGGGTGCCTACCGCGCGTCCAAGGGCGCTGCCGCCTGGCGCGGCGGCTGGTAGCCGGCGCCCCGCTGAGCGGCACCCCGCACGCACGATGCACCGCTCCCCGGGACGCCGGGGACTCTGAAACGGAACGAGGGCCCGCCCACAGCTCAGGCTGTGGGCGGGCCCTCGTCGTTCCGGGTGCGCCGGCCGCCACCACCCCAGGCAACCGCGAGGCGCACCCGGCCCCGGCCGGCGGCATCGCCGCCGGCCCAGGACTCAGGCGGCGGCGTCAGCCGCCGGGACCGCGGCCGCCATCACGATCACGGCGTCCGGGCGCGAGGTCGTGGACGGCCGTCGGCGCATCGTCGAACACGGCGCCAGCCGGCACCGGAGGCCCGACGCGAACCTCCTGCGACACGCGCGCCGGGGCGGCGAGCGGGTGCCCGCAACGCCAGCAGTAGGCCGCGCCGCGGCCATGCGGGGAACCGCAGTACCGGCATGCCCCGCCGACGCCCTCGGCCTGGTTCATCAGCCGCTCGACCTCGCTGAGCTGCGCCTCGAGCTCCTGGAGCTCCGCGGCCTTCTTCGTGAGCACGTCGACGCGGAAGTGGTCGCGCACGGCCATCTCGTACGTGAGGCCACCGAGGTCCCACGTCCGTTCGGCGACGAGCTCCGCCAGGCGCAGGCGCTCCTCGCGCAGCCGCGCGAGCTCCTCGCTCTGGGGGACGGCGGCGACCGCATCGGCCGACGTCTTGGCACGGGTCATCGGAACGCGCATCACTGGAAGTCCTCGAAGTCGGTCCCGCCGCCGCCGGTCTTGCCGTCGGCCTCGGGGGCCTTGCCGCCCGTGCCGACCTCGCTCGGCAGCTTCTGCGACTGCTTCTGGTAGTCCTGGGGCGAGAGCTTCTCGAGGTTGCCCAGCGCCGCCTTGTCGTCCTTCACCGGCGCCGAGCTCTCGTCGGCGGCCGCGTCGGACGAGTCGTCCGAGCTCTTCGCATCGCCCTTCGCCGCGTCGTCGGCCGCAGCTGCGTCATCGGTCGGCGTGGTCTCCGCGGGCGTGGTCGCAGCGACGATCTGCGCCGGCACGGCGGCCGACGGAGCGGCCGCGACCGGCTGCTGATCGCGGCCGATCCACACCCCGACCCCGAGCGCCCCGAGCAGCAGCCCGAGCGTCGCGAGGAACGGCACGTACGTGATCCGCCCGGGGCCCGCCGGCCCCTGATCGGCTACCGGCACGGCGACGACACCGCTCGGCGGCCAACCACCACCACCGTTCGAGAGCGGCGCGGCGACGACGGGTGCCGCCTCCGTCGCGAGCACGTCGCGGAACGCGATGCGCCCATCGCGGCGGCGGCTTCCGCACGAGAGGCAGAACAGCTGGTCCGCGGCGAGCGGCGACTGGCAGCTCGCGCAGCGGGACGTGAAGGCGACCGACTGGTCAGACGGTGCCACCGGAACGGGCGCCGTCATGACGCACCTCCGAGCGTTGAGGGTGGTGCGGAGATCTCGAGCTTCGCGCCCGTGGGATCCCCGGTGAAATAGATGTTGAAGGCCATGCGCTTGCCGCCCTTGGGAGCGAGCTTCTCCACGACGGCCCGGCCCGCCGCGACGACCTCGTCGCCCTTCAGGGCCACGGCGAAGATCGTCAGGCGCTTCTGCTCGACGGTCGACAGGTTCTCGACCTTTCCGCGGGCGACCGCCGTTCCGGCATCGTCCTCGAGCTTCACGTCCGACACCTTCATCTGCGGCAGTGCCGGAGGCTCGGCGAGCTTCGACGTGCCGATCCGCACGCGGGTGCGCGCCGCCCTCTGCCCGGGGAGCTGGTTGTTGACCCACCAGCTGGTACCGGGCTCGGCGACCGGGATGTTGTTGAGCGGCATGTCGAGGCCGTCGACGCGGTTGGAGAAGAACGACGCCTTCTTCGCGTCGTACAGGTCGACGCCGATCGGCACGACCACCTGTGGCCTGCCGGTGGAGTTCTCCACCCGCACCACCACGGTGTTGGCACCCTCGCCGGCGAGGGTCGTGACCTGCGTGGCCCTCACCTTCGCGTTGGTGCGGCCGACCGCGAACGCCTTCGCGTGCGCGGCATCACCGGCGTGCTGCTTGAGCGACGCGCTCCTCTCCTGGGTGGTGGTGCACCCGGCGAGCGGCACCGCGAGGACGGCGAGCGCGAGCCCCGCTGCGGCGGGATGACGGTGGCGGATCAACCGAACGTTCCCGCGACGTACTCACGCGTGCGCTCGGCCTGCGGATCGGTGAAGAGCCGCTCGGCCGGCGCGTACTCGACGAGGTCGCCGAGGTACATGAACGCGACGTGGTCGCCCACGCGGCGTGCCTGCTGCAGGTTGTGGGTGACGATGACGACCGACAGGCTCTTGCGCAGCTCGCGGATGAGCTCCTCGATCACCATCGTCGACTTCGGATCCAGCGCCGAGCACGGCTCGTCCATCAGCAGGACCTCCGGCTCCACGGCGAGCGCGCGCGCGATGCAGAGCCGCTGCTGCTGACCGCCGGAGAGGCGCAGCGCCGGGCGGTCGAGATCGTGGCTGACCTCGTCCCACAGCCCGGCACGGCGCAGCGCGCTCTCCACCTTCGGCGCGAGCTCGGCCTTGCCCGGTGCGCGGCGGGCCTGTTCCCGGATCGCGTAGGCGACGTTGTCGAAGATCGACATCGGGAACGGGTTCGGCTGCTGGAACACCATCGACACACGACGTCGCAGGTGGGTCACCGGAAGGTGGCGGACGTTCTCGCCGTCGATCGAGATCGTGCCCGTGTAGCTCGCGCCTGCCGTCAGCTCGGTGAGGCGGTTGAGCGTGCGCAGGAGCGTTGTCTTGCCGCAGCCCGACGGACCGATGAGCGCGAGCACCTCGGTGTCCCGGATCGGCAGCGTCACGTTCTTGACGGCCGGGGCGTCGCCGTAGCTCACGGTCACGCCGTCGACGAGCATGCGCTCGCGGCCGACGGGCACCGCGTCGTCGATCGGCGTGTGCCGGATCGGCGAGGTCGGCGGGGCGACGATCGTCGGCGCGCGGTCGAGCGCGATCCGGCGCGCCGGCGGGGGGAACGCTTCGGACATGGTGGGGTTCATCGGGTGAGCTCCTGCCCCTTGCCCCGCCGCTGCAACACCGCGCTGATCGCGAAGTTGAGCAGCAGGACGATGACGAGGAGCACGAACCCGGCCGCGTAGGCCTTGTCGGGGGCGTTGCCCTCGCCCGCGGGCGAGTTGTTGTAGACGTAGCTGGTGAGCGTGGAGCCGGTGCCACGCAGGAGGTCGACGAGCGGCGGCGCGTTCTCGGCCGGCTGGATCCGCAGGGTCGCCCCGAGCAGGATCACGATGATCGCCGTGTCGCCCGCGATGCGGCCCATGCCGAGCGCGGTGCCCGTGCCGATGTTCGAACGCACCGACGGCAGCAGCACCCGGCGGATCGTCGCCGCCTGCGTCTTGCCGAGCGCGTAGCTCGCCTCTCGGATGTGGTTCGGCACCGTGAGGAGGCCCTCGCGGGTCGCCGAGAAGATCAGCGGCAACGCGATCAGGCTCATCGCCGTGCCCGCGATGAGGAACGAACGGCCGAAGACGGCGCCGCCCTCCGCGGTGATCGAGAACAGGCCCATGAAGCCCATCTGCGAGATCGCGAGGCCGAAGATCGCGATCACGATCGACGGCATGCCGGCGACCACCTCGATCGCCGACTCGACGGCGCGGGCGAGACGACGACCCTTGCCGTACTCGACCACCCACAGCGCGGCGCCGACGCCGAGCGGCAGTGCCCAGGCCGTGCCGATGAGGATCATCAGCAGCGTGCCGATGACCGGATCCAGGATGCCGCCCGTCTGCGACTGGTCGATGCCGGGTTCGGGCCGCGAGGCGACGAGATCGAGCGACAGGTAGCTGACGCCCTTCACCGCGAGGAACGCGAGGAGCCCGAACGCGATGAGGGCGAGCATGGTGCCGGCGATCCACGCGCCGGCGTAGCCGATCAGGTCGATGATCCGCCACTCCGAGAGCTCGCGTCGCAGGATCGCGACGCGGCTCGGGCCGCCGGTGCCCGAGCCCCGGCGCGGCTTGAGGGGAACGCTGGTCATCGCAGGCCGTACTTCCGCATCGGTTGCTTGGCCATGTACGCACCGACCGACAGCGCGAAGCTCGAGAGGAGCAGCAGCGAGGCGAACGCGTAGAGGGAGGAGCGCAGGGCCGCGGAGTTCAGCGACTCCGCGTTGTTGGCGATCGTCGCGGCCAGCGGGCGGAGCGGCTCGAAGAAGAAGATCTTGCCGTCCCACGGCTGCGGCGCGAAGCCCTTGCCGCCGCTCACCATCGCGAGCATGATCGCCTCTCCGAGCGCGCGCGCCGTGGCGATCACGCCCGCGGCCACGATCGCCGGGCGGGCGGCCTTCACCGACACCGACCACATCGCACGCCAGCGGTTCACGCCGAGCGCGACCGAGCCCTCACGCCACCCACGCGGGATGGAGCGCAGCGCCTCGGTGACGAGCGAGACCATGATCGGCGTGATCATCATCGTGAGGATCAGCGTCGAGGCGAGCACGCCCGGGCCGGTCAGCGGGATCACGTACTCGACCGACTTGCGGTCGGCCGCGGAGATGAGGTGGTCGTTGATCCAGGGCGCGAGCACGAGGATGCCGACGAGGCCGTAGATCACGGACGGCACGGCGGCCAGCAGGCGGACCATCGGCACCACGATCGACTCGACCCGCTTGGGAGCGAACTCGACGATGAAGATCGCGGCCAGGACGGCCGTGATCGTGCCGAGGACCACCGCGAAACCGGTGGTGAGGACGGTCGCCCAGATGAGCGACCACGCGCGAAGCTTGAAGATCTCCGGACCGGGGTTCGCCCCGGCGTTGATCATGGAGTCCAGCTGGCGGTCGACGTCGCCGCCGGGGCCGAGCCAGAGGAGGCCGTTGTGGTGGTACGTCGGCCAGGCGGTGATGAACACGCCGATGACGATGGCGGCGATGATCAGCAGGACGGCCACCGCCGGCGCGCGGAGCAGGAGCTCCGCGCGCCGGTCGGCGTCCTCGTCTGCCGTTCGCGACACCCGTGGGGTGGTGTGGGTCACGAGGCTGAAACGATGGGGCGCTCTAGGAGAGCGGGACCCACTCCGACGAGATGATCGAGCGGGCCTTGTCGTCCGTCTTGATCCAGTTCAGGAACTTCTTGACCTCGCCCGACGGCGCGCCACGGGTGACCATCCAGAAGTTGCGGACGCCGCCGTACTCGCCGGTCTTCGCGCTCTGCAGGTTGCAGCCGACGCCGTTGTAGCCGACGGTCTTCAGCTTGCTGGCGAAGTCGAGCGACACGTAGCCGATGGCGTTCGGATCGTTCTGCACGGCGGTGGCGACGAGGCCCGACGAGGCCTGGGCCGAGGCAGCGCTCGAGAGCGTGGCCGACCCGAGGAAGATCTTCTGGAAGGCGTCCTGCGAGCCGGAGGCGGCGGTGCGGACGACCAGGTTGATCGTGCCCGTCTTGCCGGAGCCCGGAACGTCGGCCCAGTCACGGACCTTGCCCGAGAAGATGGCCTGGACCTGAGCCTGCGTGAGGTTCGTCGTGGTGTTCGACTGGTTCACGACGAGGCAGAGCGCGTCCTTGGCGATCTTGTTGAACACGAGGCCGCCCGGATCGGACGACTTCGGATCGCGCGACGAGTTGCCGATGGTGACGCGGCCGCGGGCCACATCGCCGACGCCGACGTCGGAGCCGCCCTGGGCGAGGCGGAACGTGACCTTGTTCTTGCCGGGGCCCTTGAGGTAGCTCTTGATGAGCAGGGTCGCCAGCGGGGCGACGGAGGTCGAGCCGCTGAGCGTGATGGTGGTCTTCTTGGCGGCGACGGCGGACATCGGGGCGCCGAGCGCGACGGCGCTGGCCGTGGCGACCGCGACCGTGGCGGTGAACTTGCGCATGAGCGGAGAGGTGCTCCTGAGTGGTGGGGATGGACGGGCGGCGGAGGCGCCGCACACCGCCGAGGAGGATGCGGTGCCCGGGGTCGCCCGGTGTTACCCCAACGTCAACGCGCCGTGAAGGAGTTGTGAAGCGCCTGGTCGGAGCCATTTCGCGCACGCAAGATGCCTGACCTGATGGCCCCCACCCCACCGCCTTCCGATCCGGCGAACAGCTCGCCGGCCGGGCGTCTCGCCCGTGCCCGCGCGATCCTCGACGCCGATGGCCGCCCCGCCCGGCCCGGCATCCTCGCCACCCGCGACGTCCACGCGAGCGCAGCCGCCGCCGCTGCTGGGGACGCGCCGCCTGCCGCAGCCGCCAGCCCGGACGCCCCGGCGCCGACCGAGGTCGATGCCCCCGTCGAGCCGGCCCGCGCCGCTCGCGCGAGCACGCTCGCCTTCGGGGTGCTCACCGGCGCCATCCGCCCGCTCACGCGCCCCGAGGTGGTCGTGCCGTCGCGCATGCGTCGCCTCGGCACCGCGCTCTTCCCTGCGCCCTCGCCCGGGCAGCCGAGCCGCCTCGAGCTCGCCGCCCTGGGCGCCGCGCTCGTGGGCGCCGCGTTCGTCGGCACCACGATCCCCGGCAGCCCCGTCCAGGCACAGGGTCTGCCGCCGCAGCCCGCATACGTCGCCGCCGCCGCGGCGCCCGCCCCAGCCCCCGTCGACGACGGCAAGGACGCAACGACGGATGCCGCCGCCGACCCCGGTGCCGACCTCGCCGACAGCTCACAGGCCGACACCGTCCCCCCAGCCGACGCCTCGACGTCCGCTGCCCCGGCCGACACCTCTGCGGACGACACCTCCACCGGCGACGAGACGCCGGCCGACGACACGAGCGGCGACGCCGGCGACGGCAGCGACCCGCTCGCCGGCGGCGGCGCGGGCGGAGACACGCTCGCCCGCGTGGCGCTCGTCGTCGTGCACGGCGACGCCCCCGTCCGGTGGGCCACGGCCGACAAAGCGAGCCCTGCGGGCAAGCGCGCCGCCTCGGGCACCACCTTCACCAACCTCGCGACGCTTCCGAACGCCCCGCTCGCCACCGGCCTGGGGTACATCGCGGGACAGGCCTCCAACCCCGCGACCCGCGCCGGCTGCACGGCACCGTCGCCCGTCACCCCGGGCACCGTCGACAGCGCCGGCGTGACCGCGGGCGCCGGGTGCGACTACCCGCCACAGACGCCGTCCATCCCGGGGGCGGTCGCACGCGACGGGCGCACCTGGAAGGCGTACGTGAGCGGGGCCGCCACCGCAGCCGACGCTGCCGCGCGCCTCTGCCACCCGACCGATGGCGCCGCCCTGCCGGCCGCACAGCGCAGCCCGCTCGGCCACCTCGCCGACCTCACCGGCTCGGGCGCCTGCGACGCCGCGGCCGCTCCGATCTCGAACCTGCGGAGCGACCTCACCGCGGATGCCCCACCCGCGTGGGTGTACGCCGAGGTCGGCGAGTGCGGCACGGACGGCTGCGACGCCGCCGAGGCGGCCGCGCGCGACCGCGACCTGGACGCCGTGCTCGCGACGCTTGCGACCACGAAGGCCCCGGATGACGGCCGATCGGCGACGCTCGTGGTCGGCGACGGCGACGACGCGGGCCTCGTGCCCGCCGACGCCGGCACCTTCACCAGGGCCACCAGCGATCCCGACGCACCCGCCGCCGTGCTCTCCGGCGCGCTGCTGCTCGGCGACGACGTGACGGCTGGCAGCACCGACCCGCTCGGACTCGATCCGCTGGCGATCACCCGCACCCAGGCCAGCTGGCTCGGACTCACCGCACCCGGCCTCGCCGCCGCCGACGGCGTGAGCGCACTGGCCGTGCCGGGGTTCTGACCAGTCAGCCGACGAGAGCGGGCGCAGGACACAACTTGTTCACGGGCTGAACACAGCGAGACAACACCTCGGGTGTCCGCTTCCCGCAGTCTTCTCGGTGGCCGTCCCCGGCCCATCCCCACCCAAGCAAGGAGTTCCAGTTGCACCGCAACAACTGGCGCACGGCCTCCCGCGCAGCGGCGGCCGTGCTCGCAGCCACGGCTGCATACGGCGTTCAGGCGGCCGTCGCACAGACCACCACCCCGGCGGCCACGACCCCCGCCACCACCCCGTCGCAGGACATCACCACGACGGGTGGTGCCATCTCGACGAACGGCACCGAGAACACGCCGAACGCGGGCACCAACGAGTGCTTCACCCGCCTCTTCAAGCCGAAGGCCGAGAGCATCCCGGCCGAGTTCAAGTCGGAGGACGGCACCGACGTCGTGCTCCAGTTCCGCGTCCGCTGCTCGAGCCCGATGAGCGCGTTCTCGATCGCGTTCAACCGTGAGCTCAGCGGCATCGAGGCCGAGATCCCGGTCACGTACTTCAACGGCAACGGCGTCACGAAGGACCAGTCCTTCAACTGCGGTGGCGACACCCCGGGTCCCGGCGTCAACTGCGTCGGCACCTACAAGGGCGGTTACAACACCGCTCGCGGCCTGATCTCCGTGCCGCTGACCGATGCCGAGGTCAAGGCCGGCATCTCGTCGCTCTGCAAGCTCGGCATCAACGCCAACCTGTCGACGTTCTACAGCGAGGTGTCGAAGGACATCTTCACCGGCGCCGTGAAGAAGAACGCCGACGGCACGTCGCAGATCCTGAACTACGCGTCGGGCCCGTACCGCGTCACCACGCCGCAATGCCACAAGGGCGCCGCCGCCAAGAAGGCCGCCAAGAAGTAGCGCGCGGCGGGCCCCGCCGGACGTCGCCTAGGCGAAGGGATCGGCGGGGTTCACCGACGGGTCGAGGAGCGTCACGCTCACATCGACCTTCAGGATCGCCAGGCCGGCCGCGAGATCGGTGCTGACGCGGATCGGCCCCGTCGACCCGCCCCCGAGCGCGGCCAGCTTGCCGCCCCCCGTGAGGGGGGTCATGCGCGTGGTGTCGAAGCGGATGCCGAACTGGGTGCCGTCGAAGCTCACGAGCTTCTCGGTCACCGGCCAGTACGGCAGTCCCAGGAAGTCGGGGTTCGCGCCCGACCACACCGGTGCTCCGCAGCCCGCGGAGCCGGCGGTGCAGGCCTGCCCCGGCCGACTCGGGCTCGCGCTCGAGTTGACGCCGGCCATCCGCCCGTGAGGCGGGCATCGCCGACGTCGCCCGTGAAGCCCGCGGGCGTGACGGAGAGGTGGTTGAGATTCGCGTAGAACGGCGGATCCGCGACGCCACCCTTCTCGTTCTCGAGCGAGACCGCGCCGATGCGCACGTCGAGCCGCTCGGAGCCCAGGCCGCCGGGCACGGCGATGGGCACGGTGCCCGAGACCGTCACGGGCGCGCCGATGTCGGAGATGTCGCCGCTGATCAGCGGAGTCGGGCTGACGTACACGCCGCTGTCGCCGATCGTCACGGCGATCACCGCGTACTCCTGCGACGCGAGCAGCTGCTTGAGGCTGTCGACGGCTGCGGTCTTGATGCCGTCGAGGTAACCCGGAACGCCCGTCGAGGGATCTTGGAGCGCGGCGAGCAGGCCGCCGGGCGCGGCGAGGTTGATCGCCCCGAGCGGCGAGATCGCCTTCGAGAGCGTGTCGCCGATGGCGGTCTGCTGCTTGACGACGGCGTCGAGCTGCTTCTGCGCGGCGCGCTGCTGGGCCTTCGCCCGGTTGAGCGAGCGCGAGAGCGCGGTGACCCGCTGGGCGGTCGTCCGCTTCTTCTTGGCAGCCGCCGTCTTCGCAGCCGCCGCCGTGGCGGGTCGAGCCCTGGGCGTCGCGCGCGCCGGCAGCCCCGGCGGGTGGTGCGCCGGCGGCGAGACAGGCAGCGGCGAGCGCGGCGGCGACGGGGGACAGGCGGGGACGACGCACCGGTTCAGGGTATCGCCCGTCTCTCGGGCGCACCAGCGCTCACCACGCGTGCGGCGCACCGGCGCGCGGCTGGCGCAGCGGCGCCGGGCGTGCGGCGGCACCAGGCGGAGTTCGTCCTACGCCTCGGCTGCGGCCCGCGAGCAGTTCGCGCTGCACGGAGCGGCCGGCGCCGTCGGGCATAACCGGCGTCCAGGAGCCGTCCTCGGAGAGGCGCCATGCACCCTCCTCGTCGGCGAGCGAACGATCGAGCACGTCGAACACCTCGCCCCGCGCCGCCTCTTCGACGAGCGGCACGACGAGCTCGACGCGGTTGTCGAGGTTGCGCGGCATGAGGTCGGCGGAGCCGATGTACACCTCGCGCTCCTCCCCTTCGATCTCGAACGCGTAGATCCGCGAGTGCTCGAGGAAACGCCCGAGCACGGAGGTGACCGTGATGGTGTCGCTGATGCCCGGCACGCCGGGGGCGCAGGCAGCAGATGCCGCGCACGTTGACCTCGACCTGCACGCCGGCCTGGCTCGCGCGGTAGAGCGCGCGGATGCACCGGCGGTCGACGAGCGAGTTCATCTTGAACTTGATCCGGGCCGACCGGCCGGCGAGGGCGGCGTCGCGGGCGCGGTCGATGTGCTCGACGATGCCGTTGCGCAGACCGCTCGGCGCGAGCAGCGCCCGCGCCGGCTTCGGTGCCCGGCCGAAGCCGGTGAGCACGTTGAACATCTCCGCGACGTCGGCGGTGATCTCCTCGTTGCAGGTGAAGAGGCCGAGGTCGGTTGTAGAGACGGGCGGTCTGCGGGTGGTAGTTGCCCGTGCCGACGTGCACGTACCGGCGCACGCCGTCGCCCTCGCGCCGCACCACGAGGATCGCCTTCGCGTGCGTCTTCAGACCGGGGTGGCCGTAGACGACGTGCACGCCCGCCTTCTCGAGCTCGCGGCCCAGCCGATGTTCGCGCGCTCGTCGAACCGCGCCTTGAGCTCGACGAGGCAGGCCACCTGCTTGCCGCGGTCGGCCGCGCGCATGAGCGACGGGATCAGCGAGGTGTCGTCCGACGTGCGGTAGACGGTCTGCTTGATGGCGAGCACGTCCGGGTCGTCGACGGCCTGCTCGACGAAGCGCTCGACGGTCGCGCTGAACGAGTCGTACGGATGGTGGACGACGAGGTCGCGCGCGCGGATCGCGGCGAACATGTCGGCCGGCGCGCCGTCGTCGCCGCGCACGCGCCGCGGCACCACGGGCGACCACGACGGGTCCTTGAGGTCCTTGTGGCCCGGCAGCTTGGTGAGCTGCATCAGGTTGCGCAGATCGAGCGGGCCGTCGATGTCGTACACCTGCCGCTCGCTGACCTGCAGACCCGCGATGAGCTGCGCGCGGAGCTCGGGATGCATGCCGGCGCTCAGCTCGGCTCGCACCACCTCGCCGAAGCGGCGGGTAGCGCAGTTCGGTCTCCACGGCCGCGAGGAGGTCGTCCGCGTCGTCGGACACCTCGAAGTCGGCGTCGCGGGTGACGCGGAAGCTGCCGGTGCCGAGCACCTCCATGCCGGAGAAGAGCAGCTCCGCGTTCGCCGCGATGATCTCCTCGATCCAGACGTACGTCTGCTCCTCCCCGTCGACCGGCACGAGGCGGCTGATCATCTCGCGCGGCACCTTGATGCGGGCGACGACGCGCTGCCCGCTCTGCGGATCACGCACGAGCGCCGCGAGGCTGAGCGACAGGCCGGAGATGTACGGGGAACGGACGACCGGCGCCGACGGCGAGCGGCGTGAGCACCGGCAGCACCTGGCGGCGGAAGCGGTCCTCGACGCGGCCGCGACTCTCGGCCGACAGCTCGTCGAGGCGCTTGATGCGGATCCCGTGGTCGGCGAGCCGGGGCAGCAAGCACGTCGCGCAGCTGGTGGTGCGCGCGTTCGATCTGGCCGAGCACCTGCTCGCGCACGCCCTCGATCACCTCATCGGGGGTGCGGCCGTCGGCGCCGGGCTCGGTGACGCCGGCGTCGACCTGGTCGTGCAGACCAGCGACGCGCACCATGAAGAACTCGTCGAGGTTGCTCGCCCAGATGCCGAGGAACTTCACGCGCTCCAGCAGCGGTTGTGCGTTCGCGCTCGGCGAGCTGCAGGACGCGGTCGTCGAACGCCATCCACGACAGCTCGCGGTTGAAGAGGAGCTCCGGCGCGTCGAGCGGGATCTCCTCCGGCTCGGCGGCCTCCTGCGACGGGACGGGCGTGTCCTCACCGAGCACGAGCGCGCGGGCCGCATCGGCGGCGGCCAGGCGAGCCACCTCGTGCGGGTTCGTGGCGCTGTCTCCGCCCGAATGCTGTTCCTGCGGTTCGCCGATCGGGTCGGCCACGCGCTCCTGGGTCGTGTCGCTCACCGTTCCAACGTACCGGCGTGCTCACGCCCGGACGACGGGGACGACCCGCTTGTTCACAGGTGGTTCACGCGGATGCCGGCCCGGCCCGGATCACGGCGCAACGCCGCCAGGCGGGGAGCGCCAGAGCGGTCAGCGCGCGGCGGCGAGCAGCGTGGTGAACGAGGCGGGGACCTGCCCGTCCACGCGCACGGGGATGTCGGCGAGCGGTCCGTTCTTCCAGTCGTCCTCGAGCATGCCGTAGACGGCGACGTCGAGCTGGCGGTCACCGTGACGGTGCCACCCGCGCAGCACGCCCTCCTGCTGGAAGCCGACCTTCTCCAGGGCCTTCTGCGACCGCACGTTCTCGGTGTTCGCGTAGGCGCCGAGCCGCACGAGGCCGAGCAAGGCGAAGGAGAGGTGCGCCATGAGCGCCTTCCCCTCCAGGTTCGCGCCGGTGCCCCAGGCGCGCTGCCCGAACCAGGTGCCGACCATCGCTCGGCGGTCGCGGTAGGAGAACTCGGAGAGACCGGTGATGCCGACCGGGCCGTAGCTGGAGTGGATCTGGAGCAGATCGAGCTGGGTGCCGCGCTCACGCTGGCCGGGCAGGCGGTCGAGGTAGGCCCGCGCCTCGGCGGTCTCCTGGTACGGCCCCCACGAGAACCACTTGGTCACCTCGGGGTCGCTCGCGAGACGGTAGAGCGCCGTCGCGTCGCCCGGCTCCGGGATGCGGAGGGTGACGGTCGGCGCGTGCAGCGCGAGGTGGTCGGCGGCGTCGGCCATCGCGAGAGCGTAATCGGTCGCTCCCCGACCGGTCTCGATCGCTGCATGCAAGCGGCCATGCGCCTAGCGCATCGTCGCCGAGCACCAGCTGCGACGGACCATTTCCCCGTGCGTCAGTGGCCGCGGGGTATGAACGCACGAAATCGTTCGATCCGGAGGGCGCGCGCGGGGTAGGCTGGCCGAGCGTGTCACCCGCTGCCCCCACCCCCGGGGCGTACCCGTCGGAGTCCAGTCGATGAGTGCGCCCGAGCTTCGCGTGCAACAGGCCATGACGGTCTGCCTCCGCCTCGTCCACGAGGTGGCGGTCCTGCGCGCCCGCGTCCTCCTGCCTGGAAACGAGCTCGGCCCCACCACACTCGTGGAGCTCGAGCCGCACGGACCGCTCCTGATCGATCGTCCGGAGGGCGTCGTCGAGGTGCCCCACCGCGAGCTCCCGCACGGCTCCGAGCCGGATGTGCCGATGCCCGCGACTCCGGAGCTCGGCCCCTATCCCCCGTTCGAGCTCGGCGCGGACGGTGTGGGTCACCGGCATGATCGGCGCGCTCGACGGCCTCGCCGCAGCGCTGTCGCGCATGGCCCTCGCCATCGGCGGGGAAGCCGTCATCACCTGTGAGCTGACCACGAACGATCCGGCGCGCGCGCTGGGCGTGGTCGCGCGTGGTGACGAGCCCGTCGTCGTCCTCATCGGCGACGACGTGTACGAGCTTCCGTCGTGGAGCGGCGACCGTCTTCCGACGGGCCCGCGCCGGATCGACGTGCCTCCCGTCCCGCCCGGCGTGCGTCAGGGCTCTCCCTTGCCCCGCTACTCGGCGACGAGCGCCGAGGCGGCGAGCGGGATCGCCGAGGAGCCCGTCCCCGCACCTCCCGCGCCGCCGACGACGGATCGTCGGCGGGCGTTCCGAGGGATCCGCGGCGCGGAGCGCCGGGTCCCCGCCCAGGCGCTCGCCGCCGCCGGCGTGGTGCTCGTCTCCAGCTGGGCGCTGGTCACCTGGTCGATCGGCTCCGCGCAGGACAGCCGCGAGCAGGCACAGCAGCTCGAGGTGGTGTCGTCGAACGCCACCACCCTCGCCGACCTCTCGCGCGTGTTCGACGCCGGCACGACGTCGCGGTGCTCCAGCAGGGCATCGACGCCTCGCAGCGCAACTACTGGGCGCTCGTCGCCGCGCTCGACGGTCTGCCGAAGAACGCCGAGATCGACGGCCTCCGGCGCGAGGTCGACGCGATCGTCGCCCCGGGCCTGATGATCCGTGCGCGCACCCGCGCCGGCGACGTGCGTGGAGCCATCGCGATCGACCGCACGGTGCTGCGTCCGCGGCTCGCCGCGCTCGAGGCGACGGCGCGCCGCATCACCGACGACCAGCTGGGCCGAGCGAACCGCGCGGAGGACATTGCGAGCTGGTCGAGCGGCCTCGCGCTGCTCGTCGGCTCGGCCGGCCTCGGCCTGCTGGCGCTCGGCCTGGCCGCACCCGGCAGCGCGCGCTCGTGGAGCGGACGCGGGCGGAGGTCGAGGCGCGCACGTCGTCGCGGCTCGACGCCCTCGTCAGCCATGCGACCGATGCGGTCACCGTGCTCGACGGCGAGGGGCGCATCACGTGGATCTCGAGCACGCCGAGCTTCCCGCTGGCCGACACCCCCGAGCGCGTGCACGGCCAGTTCTTCACCGACCTCCTCCACCCCACCGACCGGCGGCGCGGCGCCCAGGCGTTCGCCGAGCTCCTGTCGACCGCCGGCGGGACGACGACGGTGCACCTCCGGCTCGCCAGCTCCGCCGGCCCGCAGCGCCCCGTCGAGGTGCGCGGCGAGAACCGCCTCACCGACCCCGCGATCGAGGG
Source organism: Patulibacter minatonensis (assembly GCA_036946195.1). Classification (GTDB taxonomy): domain Bacteria; phylum Actinomycetota; class Thermoleophilia; order Solirubrobacterales; family Solirubrobacteraceae; genus JAGIBJ01. The sequence goes on from JAQIJQ010000017.1 coordinate 45,121, forward strand.
CGTGATCCTGACGGTGCGCGACGTCTCCGAGCGCACGCTGCTCGAGGACCAGCTCGAACGCCTGGCGTCGCGCGATCCCATCACGGGCGTCGCGAACCGCGCGCAGCTCGAGGCGCACCTGCAGAGCGCGGTCGCCCGGCGTGATGCGCGCGGCGGGGTTCGCGGCGCTGCTGCTCGTCGACCTCGACGACTTCCGCGCGGTCTCCGACACGCTCGGCCACGATGCCGGCGACGAGCTGCTGCGCCACGCCGCCCGGCGCCTGGAACGCGCCGCCGGCGACGGCGACCTGGTCGCCCGCCTCGACGGCGACACGTTCGGCGTGCTCCTCGACGACCTGACGTCGGTCGGCGACGGGCAAGGTCGGGCCGGGGAGATCCTGACGGCGCTGCGCGCGATGCCCCGATCACCGGCGGCCACTCGGTCGACCTCGATGCCCACGGGGGCATCGCGTTCGGCGCGATCGACCTACCGGCGCGCGAGATCATCCGCCACGCCGACATCGCCCTCCTCGAGGCGAAGGCCCGCAAGGTGCCGCACGTCGTCTCGTTCACCGACCAGATGCTGGGGCGCGTGACCGAACGCGTCGCGCTGACGGGCGACCTGCGCCGGGCGACGGAGCGCGAGGAGTTCGACGTCGACTACCAGCCGATCGTCGATATCGAGACGGGCCGCACCGTCGGCGTGGAGGCCCTCGCTCGCTGGTCGCACCCCGACCGCGGACGCCTGGCGCCGGGCGCGTTCGTCGACCTGGCCGAGCAGACCGGTCTGATCCGTCCGCTGGGCGAGCTCGTGCTGCGGCAGTCGTGTCGCGAGATCGCGGAGCTGCTCCGCGATCGGCCCGGCGCGGTGGACTACGTGAGCGTGAACGTGTCGCCGCGGCAGCTGGAGGACCCCGACCTCACGGACGTGGTGCTCTCCGCCCTCGGCGACGCCGGTCTCGCGCCGGAGCACCTCATGCTCGAGCTCACCGAGCGCAGCATCGCGTCGGATCCGGCACGCCTCATCCGCCGGCTCACGGAGCTGCGCGAGCTCGGCGTGCAGATCGCGCTCGACGACTTCGGGGCCGGCTACTCGTTCCTGTCGTTCCTCGAGGACTACCCGCTCGACGCGCTCAAGATCGACCGGTCGCTCTCCCGCACCATGGCCGAGCGCGACGATGCCGCGCTCCTGCTCCAGGGCATCGTACAGCTCGGCGCCGCGAACGGCATGCGGGTGATCGTGGAAGGCGTGGAGACGGAGGCACAGCGGGCGCGCGCCGCCGAGCTCGGGATCCCGCTCGGGCAGGGCTACCTCTTCTCGCGACCGAAGACCCTCCCCCGCCTCGGGCTCACGCCCTAGTCGAGGCCGGCCAGGGCCGCCAGCGGGAGCGACGCGGATCGTCCCGCGTACAGGGTGAAGAGCGGCGCAGGCCCCGCCGCGCGGGACGGTCCCTACTTGAACGCGGTCTTCAGCTTGACCTTCGCCGTCGCTCCGGTGCCGTCGATCGTGGTGACCTCGGGTGACAGCAGCTTCGCGAGGAGCTTGGCCTTCTTCTTCTTGGAGGTCTTCCGGTCTTCGAGGACCTTGCGGACCTTGACGTTGATCTTGATCGCCTTCTTCGGCAGCTTGAACTTCACCTTCGTGACCTTGCCGCTCGCGCTGGCGGGTGTGATCGAGATCGCGATGCGGCGGTTGCCGTTGACGATGCGCACGCGTGACTTGTCGCCGGTGAGGCTGAGCTTGACCAGCTTGCTGGCGCTCTTCGTGAAGATCGCCCCGCGCGGCATCTTGATGACGAGCTTCCTGATGCCGTTGGGGTTGCTGAGCGCGAACGTGAGCGCGCTCGAGCCGCCGTCGGGGCGGAAGGTGGCGGATGCGAACGCGATGCCACCGGAGCCCGTCTGCGGGCCGGTGGCGTTCACGACGCCGTTGCAGTCGACCGGCAGCGCGAAGGTCTTCGTGGCGCCGTGGGCGGCGGCGAGAACGGCATCGGTCTTGACCCCGCCGACGCCGCAGAACGCGGCTCCGACCTGGATCACGCCCGTCGACCCGCCGTTGAAGACGAGGGTCATCTTCGAGATCGGGGTGTCCGGCACGCCGTCGAACGAGACGAGGAGACGGCCGGTGCTGTCGACCTTGCTGGCGCCGATCATGTCGAGCGAGATCTGGTCGCGCACGCGGACCATCACGCCCGGGAGCGAGGCGCCCGGGATCTTCACGATGAGGATGTCGCCGTTGACGGGCTCCGGCAGCGCCGACGTGATGATCTCGGCGCTCCCGATCACCGACGCCGCCAGGCAGCCACCCTCGCTCGCCGTCTGGGCGCTCGCGCAGACGCGCTTGTTGATGTTCGTGGTGTCGGCGGCGATCCCCTCCGGCAGCGTGACCTTCGCGGAGCGCAGGTTGCCCTGACCCTCGGTCTGGGTGATGACGGTGCTGATCGTCGGGTGACCCTTCACGGCGAGCTCGGCGGCGGGACCGCTGAAGCCGACCTTGAGGCCCGGCTGCCAGTTCAGGTTGCTGCAGCCACCCGTGCCGTAGTCGGCGCCGCCGGTCGCTACGCCGCCCTGCGCGGAGCCGAACGTGGCGTCGGCGCGGGCCGTCGCGCAGGT
>JAQIJQ010000018.1:0-50310 GCA_036946195.1 Patulibacter minatonensis
CATCAGGAAGCGCTCGTGGAGGTGTTCCTCCGCGAACTTGAGCGCGCCGGCGGTGCCGCGCGGCTCGGGTTCGTGGACGTAGGTGAGCGTGATGCCGTGGTCCGCGCCCTTTGAGAGGTGCTCGACGACGCTGTCGGCCTTGAAGCCGCAGCAGAGCACGGCCTCGGTGATCCCGTGGCGGGCGAGCCAGTCGAGCATGTGCCCGAGGAAGGGGCGGTCGACGACGTCGATGACAGGCTTCGGGATCTGGGTCGTGAGCGGGCGAAGGCGCGTGCCCTGCCCGCCGACGAGGATGACGGCCTGCGTGATCATCGCGCTCAGACGGCGCTGGCGCCCGGCGCCGGCACGAGGTCGACCTGCGGTGAGTATCCGCGGCCGATCCCCTCGTAGACGAGACCCGCGCGGCGGGCGACGTCACCGTCGAGCAGGTTGCGGCCGTCGATGAAGACGTTGCCGCGCATCGACGAGGCGAGCTCGGCGAGGTCGAGCTCCTTGAACTGCTTCCACTCGGTCACCAGTACCACGGCGTCGGCGCCGGCCACGGCATCCGCCGCGGAGCCGGCGAGCTCGACGCCCTTGAGGAGCTTGCCGGCCTCTTCGGCGGCGATCGGGTCGTAGCCGACCACCTCGGCGCCGTCGGCGATCAGGCGGGCGGAGAGGACGAGCGAGGAGGCCTCGCGCATGTCGTCCGTCTCCGGCTTGAAGGCGAGTCCGAGCAGTGCGACGCGCTTGCCGACCAGGGAGCCCAGGTGCTTCTGGAGCTTGTTGATCACCCGGCGCTTCTGCAGCTCGTTGACCTCGATCACGGCGTTGAGCAGCTGGAAGTGGTAGCCCGAGTTGCCGGCGAGCTGCTTGAGCGCGCTGACGTCCTTCGGGAAACACGAGCCGCCGAAGCCGATGCCGGCCTGGAGGAACTTCGGGCCGATGCGGTCGTCGAGACCCATGCCCTTGGCGACCTCGACGACATCGGCGCCGGTCTCCTCGCACACGTTGGCGATCTCGTTGATGAAGGAGATCTTCGTCGCGAGGAACGCGTTGGAGGCGAGCTTGACCATCTCGGCCGACTTGACGTCGGTGCGGACGAGCGCACCGCGCTGCTGACCACCGTGCTCGGCGGCGAGCACCGGGCGGTAGAGATCGGTGACGGCGTCGCCGGCCCAGCCGCCGTCGTCGCCGATGACGACGCGGTCGGGATCGAGGAAGTCCTTGACGGCCGAGCCCTCCTTGAGGAACTCGGGGCAGGACACGTACCGGAAGCCCGACTTGCCCTGCTCCTCGAAGATGCGCTTGATGGCCTCGCCGGTGCCGACCGGCACGGTCGACTTCATCACGAGCGCGTGACGATCGGACGCAGGCATGGCGTTGACGACGGCGTGCACGGCCGAGAGATCGGCGTCGCCCGAGTAGGTGGGCGGCGTGCCGACGGCCACGAACAGCAGGCGTGCGCGGTCGAGCGCGACGGAGAGGTCGGTGGTGAACGTCAGACGCTCACGGTTCTTCTCGACGAGCTCCTCGAGACCGGGCTCGTAGATCGGGATCTCGCCGTTGTTCAGGCGCTCGACCTTGGCGGCGTCGATGTCGACGCACACCACGTCGCTTCCGAGCTCGGCAAAGCCGACCGCAGTGACGAGGCCGACGTAGCCCGTGCCGATGACGCCGATGGGTTCACGCGCAGACATGACCGCGAACCCTACCGGGCCGACAGACCTTCCGTCGCTGAGGTGCGACACACGACGAGCACTCCCGCGACCGGTCGCCGGAACTAGCCCGGGACCCGCTTGAGGTTCGACGCGATGTCGAGCATCTGCGAGTTCGTCAGCAGGTTCGAGACCGTGTTCGACACCCAGAACACGCCCTTGGACGTGCGCCACGCGACCAGGCGGTAGCGGCTGCCCGTGCGGTACACGTAGAGCTTCTTGCCGTTGCGCTCGACGGTCGAGTGCTGGTCATTGAGGATCGGCGGGTTGCGCCAGGTGAGGCCCTGGACGCCCCAGTACTGGCCGTTCTCGCCGTAGTAGTACGAGAGGCGGTACGCCGGGAACGACTGGCCCCTCACGCGCGTCCTGATCCGGTAGGCACGCACCGGCTCGACCTCGGTCCAGCTGCCCTTCGCCAGGCGCACCGCGGGCACGTACACGGGGAGCTGCCCGGCAAGGTCGAACGACGCCTTCGCCACATCCGGACGGGTCACGTCCGAAGCGGTCGGGAACAGGCCGGTCGCCAGGCCCTTGCGCTTGACCTTCTTCGTCCGCTGGCGCGCCTTCTTCACCGTGTTCGACGGCGTGACGGCCCCACTGGCGGCCTTGAGCTCGGTGAACTCCCGGCGCATCACGCCGAGGTCGCTGTCGGTGACGGTGAGGAACGTCGTCCCGGGCTCCTCGGTCGCGCGGAAGCGGACGCTGCGCACCGGCTGCTTGGCGGAGTTCAGCGCGAGCTTGAGCACGCTCAGGATGGCGGCTGGGTCGTCGATGTCGGTCTGGGTGTAGAGCGCGAAGATGCGGAGCAGGTCGTCGCGGTTCTTCACGAGCTCGGAGGTGGCGACCTGATTCTTGGCCGACCGCAGGAACTCCTGTTGGCGGGCAGCGCGAACGAGATCGGAGTCCAGGTGGCGGAAGCGCACCCAGTCGAGCGTGTCGCTGCCCTTCATCAGCTGGTAACCGGCGTGGACGTCGATCGTGGCGTAACGGTCGCCGCCCTGCGAGTTGTCGTTGAAGAACCGGTGGTCGATGTCCTGGTACAGGCCACCGAGGTAGTTCACCGCGCGCTGGAACGCGTTGAAGTTCACGATCACCACGTGGTTGATCGGGAGCCCGAGGAGGTTGCGGACCGTCTTGATCGTGAGCTCCTCCCCTCCGTCGGAGAACGCCTCGTTGATCTTCGCCGTGCGGAAACCGCCACCCTTGAGCGGGATCTGCGCCTTCGTGTCGCGCGGGATCGAGAGCACGGCGGTGGCACCGGAATCCGGGTCCAGTCGCGCGAGCATGAGCGTGTCGGAGAGCGGGTTCGTCCGGAACTTGCCGTCGTTCGACTTCGAGGAGCGCTTGTCGGAGCCGATGAGCAGGATCGTCTGCGGCCGGCCAGGGGTCACGTCGGCGAGCTCGTCCTGCGCGCCACTGGCGATCGGCTCGGAGAGCTCCTGGAAGGTGTCGCTCACCTTCTCGAGCTGCAGCAGCGCCGCGGAGGCGCTCGCGACGCCCGCGAGGAGGATGAGCACGAAGAAGGCGCCCAGGTACTGGGGCCAGTTGCGACCGGTCGGCTGCACGGACGGGCGATTCTACGCCAGCGTGCGGGATCCCTGCCCTGGCGGGCGCGCTACCCCGGCACGCGCCGCAGGCTCGCCGCGATGTCGACCATCTGGCGGGTGGTGAGCGCCTGCGAGAGCGTGTTGCTCACCCAGAAGACGCCGTCGTCGGTCGTCCAGGAGACGATCTGCGCGCGGCTGCCGGCGAGGTACACCTGCAGCGTGCGGCCGTTGCGCGTGACGGCGTGGTGCGTGCCCTTGAGGATCGGCGCGTCCTTCCAGGTGGTGCCCTGGATGCCGTAGTACTGGCCCACGAGCGGCCCGCTGCCGGCCGCGAACGTGAGCCGCCACGCCGGGTACGTGGCCTTCGAGAAGCGGCTCTTCTTGATGCCGTAGGCGCGGATCGGATCGCGGTCGGCCCAGGCACCGGTCGAGAGGCGCGCGGTCGGCACGTAGACCGGGAGCTTGCCGGCCAGGTCGAACGAGGCCTTCGCGAGCGCCGGCAGCGTTTCCGCGGGCGTGCGCACGAGGCCGAGCGCGAGTGCCTTGGAGGTGGCGCTCGACCCCTTGCGCTTCGAGCTCTTCTTGCCCGAGGGCTTCGACGAGCTACTGCCCGAGTTCGTGGCCACCGACTTGGGGTTCGCGAGGAACGCCTTGCGCATCTTCGCGATGCCGGAGGGCGAGGTGACGAGGTAGCTGTTCGTCGCGTCGCCGCCGTCGTTCGCGATGAACGGCACCGTGCGGGTGCCTTCGCCGGCGGCGTCGACGGCCGACTTGATCACGCCGATCATCGCGCCCTTCGTCTTGATGCTCGTGTGGACGTAGCGCTGGAAGATCTTGATGAACGCCGTGCGGTCCTCGAAGAGCTTGGAGGCGGCGACCTGCCCCTTGGCCGCGCGCACGAACGCCTGCTGACGTGCGCCGCGCACGAGATCGGAGTCGGTGTGGCGGAACCGCACCCAGTCGAGGGTGTCGCCGCCGCAGAGCAGCTGGTAGCCACTCTGCACGTTGATGGTCGCGTAGCCGCCCGGGCCGCCGCGATCGTTGAAGTACGACCGGTCGACATCCTCGTAGAGGCAGCCGAGGCGGTTGACCGCCCGCATGAACGCCTCGAAGTCGATGACCGCGACATGGTTGATGTCGACGTTGAGCAGCTCGCTGACCACGTCGCGCGTGAGGTCCGGACCGCCTTCGCTGAAGGCCTCGTTGATCTTGCCGATGCGCGAGCCGCCGCTCTTGAGCGGGATCGTCACATGCACGTCACGCGGGATCGAGAGCAGCGTCGTCGGGCGACCGCCACCGATGCGGGCGAGCATGATCGTGTCGGAGCGCCGGCCCACGTCGCCGTCGGACGACTTGGCCAGGCGCGCATCGGAGCCGATGAGCAGCATCGTGAGCGGGCGCCCGGGCTTCGGCAGCGGCGTCGTCGGCGCGCTGACGCAGGCCAGCGGATCGTGCGCGCAGTGGTTGACGTCCTCCGGGGGCACCGGCACCTGGCTCAACACGGCGAACGCCGAAGCGCCCGCGGTGAGCACGATCACCGTGGTCAGCGCGAGGAGGTAGCGGGGCCAGTGGCGTCGACGGGCGGCGGACACTCCGGGGCACCCTAGGGATTCCGGCGGATGGCCGTCGCCGGTCGGTCCCGGATCGGCGCGTTCCTGTGCGCCGACTCACGGCACGAGCGCACCGGCCACAGCGCGGCGGAGCGTGGCCCGCCGTCGATCGTGGTCGGGCTCGGCATCGGCCGCCGAGGCCGCGAACGTGGCGCTGATCGGCGACCACGTGCTGGCGAGCGCGATCACGAGCGCGTACACGTCGGCCGGTTCGATTCCGCCTGCGATAAGGCCGTCGGCTTGCGCCTGCGCGATCGCCGCCAGCTTCGACTCGGCGAGGTGGTCGCCGTGGCCGGCCAGCAGCTCGCCGGCGGGCACGCGCTCGAGCCGGTACCAACTCGCGAGCCGCACGAGCTCGGGATCGGTGAGGTAGGAGTCGTAGAGCGCGACGGCGTAGCCCGGGAGGTCGGCGGCCGTCAGTGGGACGGTGTCGACGATCCGCTCCAGGTGCTCGGCGAGGACGGCGTCGAACAGCCCGTCCTTCGAACCATACCAGCCGTACATCTGCGCCTTGTTCACGCCCGACGCCGCCGAGATCCGGTCGACGCGCGCGCCTGCGATGCCGTACTCGGCGAATTCCGCGGTGGCCGCGTCGAGCAACTTCCGCCTGCTCTTCCGGCCGTCCCGCATGGACCGATCTTAACCTAACTAACTAGTTTGTATGCTCGAACCCATGACCCGCATCACGAACGACTTCGACGACACCACGACCGCGCTGGAGGTGATCGCCGGCATCGATCTCGCGGGTCGGCGCGCGATCGTGACGGGCGGGGCCTCCGGGATCGGCGTGGAGACGGCGCGCGCGCTCGCCCACGCCGGGGCGCAGGTCACCCTCGCCGTGCGCGACACCGTGGCGGGCGAGCGCGTCGCCGCCGAGCTCGCGCAGACCAGCGGCCGCGACGACCTCGCCGTCGAGGAGCTCGACCTCGCCGACCTCGCGTCGATCGACGCGTTCGTCGCCCGGTGGACGGGCCCGCTGCACATCCTCGTCAACAACGCCGGCGTGATGGACACGCCGCAGGGCACGACCGCCCAGGGCTGGGAGACCCAGTTCGGCACGAACCACCTGGGGCACTTCGCGCTCGCGACCGGCCTGCACGGCGCACTCGCCGAGGCGGGCGATGCGCGGATCGTGGCGGTGAGCTCGAGCGGCCACGCCAGCTCGCCGGTGGTGTTCGACGACCTGTTCTTCGCGCACCGCGAGTACACCCCCGGCCTCGCGTACGGCCAGAGCAAGACGGCGAACGCGCTCTTCGCCGTCGAGGCGACGCGCCGCTGGGCCGCCGACGGCATCACCGCCAACTCGCTCATGCCGGGCGGCATCTGGACGCCGCTGCAGCGCCACTGGAGCGCGGAGCGCCGCGCGGCTGCGGAGGCCCAGGCGCGTGGCGCCGAGGAGGCGGGCGTGTTCCGGATGAAGACCACCGAGCAGGGCGCAGCGACCTCCGTCTTCCTCGCCACCTCACCGCAGGTGCAGGGCATCGGCGGACGCTACTTCGAGGACTGTGGCGAGGCCGAGGTGGTCGACCAGATCCAGGGCGTGCACGGGGTCCTCCCCCACGCCCTCGACCCGCAGGCCGCCGAGCGCCTGTGGGAGGTCAGCGAGGCGCTGCTCGCCGAGGCACGTCTCGGCACCGTCTGACCCCCCGCGAGCCGGTCCCGCGGGACCGGCTGCCGCGGCACCGCCCCAGAACGACGAACGCCGCCCCGGAGGGCGGCGTTCGAAAAACACACGTCGGCGTGCGGGTGGGGCTAGGCCGCGGCCTTGCCGCCGCGCACGACCTCGAGGAACGCGGTCGCGCGGAGGACGTCGCGCTCGGCGCGCTTCGCATCCTCGCTCCCCGCCTCGGCGGCCTCGCCGCGCGCCTGCGCGGTGGCAAGGCGCTCTTCGAGCTCCTCGACGCTGAGGTCGGCGGGATCGATCGCCTCCTCGACGAGCAGCAGGACGCGCTCGGGCGAGATCTGGACGTAGCCCTCGCCCTGCGCGAACCGCACGACCTCGCCGCCCGGCTTCGTCACGCGCAGCTCCGTCGGCGCGAGCAGCGCCAGGAGCGGGGGTGTGACGGGCGTAGATGCCGATCGAACCGGTCTCGGTGCGGGTCGAGATGAACTCGACCTCGCCGGAGAACACGTGACCCTCGGGCGTGAGGATCTCGAGGTTGTAGGGCGAATGCGCCATTACGCCTGCTTGCTCGCCTCGATGACCTGCTCGATCGAGCCCTTCAGGAAGAACGCCGACTCGGGGAGATCGTCGTGCTTGCCGTCGAGCAGCTCGCGGAACGAGCGGACCGTCTCGGCGATCGGCACGTACTCACCGGGGGTGCCGGTGAAGATCTCGGCGACGTGGAACGGCTGCGAGAGGAAGCGCTCCACCTTGCGGGCACGCTGGACGAGGATGCGGTCCTCCTCCGAGAGCTCGTCGATGCCGAGGATGGCGATGATGTCCTGCAGTTCCTTGTACCGCTGGAGGACGACCTTCACCTCCTGGGCGACGTCGTAGTGCTCCTGGCCGACGACGTCCGGCTTGAGGATCGTCGAGGTCGACTCGAGCGGGTCGACGGCCGGGTAGATGCCCTTCTCCGAGATGGCGCGCGAGAGCACCGTCTGGGCGTTCAGGTGGGCGAACACCGAGGCCGGAGCCGGGTCGGTGAGGTCGTCGGCCGGCACGTAGATGGCCTGCACCGAGGTGACGGAGCCCTGGCGCGTCGAGGTGATGCGCTCCTGGAGCTGGCCCATCTCCGACTCGAGGGTCGGCTGGTAACCCACCTGCGACGGCATGCGGCCGAGGAGTGCGGACACCTCGGAGCCGGCCTGCACGAACCGGAAGATGTTGTCGACGAAGAGGAGCACGTCCTGGCCGCCGACCTCACGGAAGTACTCCGCCATCGTCAGGCCGGTGAGGGCGACGCGCATGCGGGCGCCCGGCGGCTCGTTCATCTGACCGAAGACGAGCATCGTCTTGTCGATGACGCCCGACTCCTTCATCTCGAGGTAGAGGTCGGTGCCTTCACGCGAGCGCTCGCCCACGCCGCAGAACGCGGACAGACCGCCGTGCTCCTTGGCGAGGTTGTGGATGAGCTCCTGGATGAGCACGGTCTTGCCCACGCCGGCGCCGCCGAACAGGCCGACCTTGCCGCCCTTGGAGTACGGAGCGAGGAGGTCGATGACCTTGATGCCGGTCTCGAACATCTCGGTCGTCGGGGTGAGGTCCTCGACCTTCGGGGCGGCACGGTGGATCGCCCACGTCTCGTCGCCGGTGATCTGCTCGCCGCCGTCGATCGTCTCGCCCAGCACGTTGAAGATGCGGCCGAGGGTCACGTTGCCGACCGGCACCGAGATCGGGCCACCGGTGTCGGTGACCTCGACGCCACGGGCCAGGCCGTCGGTCGAGTCCATCGCCACCGCGCGGACGCGGTTGTCGCCGAGGTGCTGCTGGACCTCGAGGGTGAGCGTGCCCTCGCCGAGCGGCACCTCGATGGCGTTGTTGATCTCGGGCAGCTTCTCCGGGAACACCGCCTCGACGACGACGCCCTGGATCTGCTCGATCCGCCCTGTGTTCTTGGTAGCGGTTGAAGCTTCCATGAGTCCTCTGATGTCTTTGATCGTCGCCTAGATCGCTTCCGCGCCGGCGACGACCTCCATGATCTCTTGGGTGATCTCAGCCTGACGCGCGCGGTTCATCGCGAGCGTGAGGTTGGTGATGAGCTCACCGGCGTTCTCGGATGCGTTGCGCATCGCCGTCATGCGGGCGCCGTGCTCGGACGCGGCCGACTCGAGCAGCGAGCGGAAGAGCGAGATCTCGACGTAGTCGGGGATCAGGCGCTCCAGGATGACCTGCGGGTCGGGCTCGTACTCGACCAGCGCGTGCTTGGCGGCGTCGGCGGCCGTGGCGCCCTCGAGGGCGGACTCGACCGGATCGGCCTGCAGCGGCAGCAGCGTGAACTGCTCCACGTTCTGCGTGAGCGCCGAGACGAACTGGTTGTAGATCACCTCGACCTGGTCGACCTTGCCGTCCAGGTACGCCGCCGACAGCGTGGACGCCGCATCGCGGGCGTTCACGTACTTGGGGTTGTCGGAGAATCCCGTGAAGGACTCCTCCGGCGTACGGCCGCGGAAGGTCATGGCGCTCACGCCGCGGCGACCCGCGGCGTAGACGACGACCTGCTTGCCCTGCTCCTCGTACTCGCGGGCGAGCTTGACGCCCGCACGCACGATCTGGGAGTTGAAGGCACCGGCGAGGCCACGGTCACCCGTGACGAGCAGCAGACCGACGGTCTTGACCTCGTCGCGGCCCTCGAGCAGCGGGAACGCCCGCTTCTCGGCCGACGACGCGGCAAGCGCGGCCTGACGCGTCATGTCGCTCACCGCTTCGGCATACGGGCGGAGCTCGGCAATGCGCTCCTCCGCCTTACGGAGACGCGCAGCGGCGACCATCTCCATCGCCCGGGTGATCTTCTTGATGTTCCCGACCGACGCGATGCGCTGTTTGACGTCGCGCTGGCTCACGCCGTGGTCGCCTCCCCGGCGCCGGCTGCGACGACGCGGTTGGAATCGCCACCGAGCTCGATCGGATCGCCGAACTCGTCGAGGTCGTAGCCGAAGTCGTCGGCGAAGTCCTTGATGGCCGCCTCGAGCTCCTTGACCGTGTCGTCGCTCCAGTCGCCGCCGTTGATCTTCGCGAGCAGACCAGCGCTGGTGGCGTGGAGGCGGGCGATGAGGTCGGCGTGGAACTCCTCGACGCGGTCGGTGGTGACCCGGTCGACGTAGCCGTTGGTGGCGGCGAAGATCTCCGCGACCTGGTCGGCGACCGACAGCGGCGAGCGCTCGCCCTGGTTGAGCGTCTTCACGAGGCGCTCACCGCGGGCCAGGGTCTTGCGGGTGTCGGCGTCGAGGTCCGAGCCGAACTGCGCGAAGGCCTCGAGGTCGCGGAACTGCGACAGCTCGCCCTTGATGCGACCGGCGACCTTCTTGATCGGCTTCGTCTGCGCGGCCGAACCCACGCGGGACACCGAGATGCCCACGTTGATGGCCGGGCGGACGCCCGCGTTGAAGAGCTTCGGCTCGAGGAAGATCTGACCGTCGGTGATCGAGATGACGTTCGTCGGGATGTAGGCCGACACGTCGCCTGCCTGCGTCTCGATGATCGGGAGGGCCGTCATCGAACCGCCGCCGAGCTCGTCGTTGAGCTTCACCGCGCGCTCGAGGAGGCGCGAGTGCAGGTAGAACACGTCGCCCGGGTACGCCTCGCGGCCCGGCGGGCGGCGGAGGAGGAGCGACATCTGGCGGTACGCGAAGGCGTGACGCGTGAGGTCGTCGTACACGCAGAGGGTGTGGCCGCCCTTGTAGACGAAGTACTCGGCGAAGGCCGCGCCCGCGTACGGGGCGATGTACTTGATCGGAGCAGCCTCCTCGGCGCCGGCGGCGACGATGATCGTCGTGTCGAGCGCGCCGGCCTCGGCGAGCTGACGGGCGATGTTCACCACGGTGGCCATGCGCTGGCCGATCGCGACGTACACCGAGATGACCCCGGAGTCCTTGTTGTTGATGATCGTGTCGATCGCGACCGACGTCTTGCCGGTCTGGCGGTCGCCGATGATCAGCTCGCGCTGACCGCGACCGACGGGGATCATGGCGTCGATGGCCTTGATGCCGGTCTGGAGGGGCTCCTCCACCGGCTGGCGCTCGATGATGCCGGGAGCCTTGAACTCGAGCGGACGCTTCTCGGTGGAGGCGATGTCGCCCTTGCCGTCGAGCGGGTTGCCGAGCGGGTCCACGATACGGCCGAGGAAGCCCTCGCCGACCGGGATGTCGAGGAGGCGGCCGGTGCGCTTGACCGTGTCGCCCTCGACGATCTTCTGCCACTCACCGAACAGCACGGCGCCGACGTTGTCGGACTCGAGGTTCAGAGCGAGGGCGGTGACGCCGTGCGGCAGCTCGAGCAGCTCGAACGACTGGGCGTTCTCGATGCCGTGGATGCGGGCGATGCCGTCGGCGACCGAGAGGACCGTTCCGACCTCGGTCAGCTCGGCAGAGCCGGCGTCGAGGCCTTCGATACGGCTCCTCAGGATCGAGGTGATCTCGTCGGGCTTGATCTGCATGAGCGGGAGAAGACTCCTGTGGAACTGCTTGGTTATGCGCCGGTCGCGACCTGACGACGCAGGCGCTCCAAGCGAGTACGGATGGAGGCGTCGAGGATCTGGTTCCCGACGCGAAGGATGAGGCCGCCGATGATCTCGGGATCGACGTCGGCGTTCAGACGGATCTTCTGACCCGTCTGAGCACCGATGCGCTCGCCGAGGGAGTCGGTCGTGGCCGGGTCGAGCGGGATGGCGGAGGTGATCTGCACGGGCAGGATCCCCTCGTCGTCCTCGCTCTGCTGGTCGAACAGGCGGCGGATCCGGAAGATCGCCGGCATGCGGTGCTTCTCGATCAGGAGCTCGAGGAAGTTGCGGAGCGTGGTGTCCGCACCTTCCACGGCCCGGCCGAGCCCGTCCTGCTTCTCCTTGGTGGAGAAGTAGGGCGAGAAGAAGAACACCTGCAGTTCCCGGTTGCTCGCGAGCACGTCGGCGAACTCGCCGAGCTGCTCGCGGATGACCGGGACCTTGTTCTGAGCGCCTGCGACCTCGAAGAGGGAGCGGGCGTAGACCTCGGCGAGCGCTTCCATGGGCTAGTTCCTGCCCCGCTCGCCGAGGGTCGAGAAGTCGAGCTCACCGAGCGCCTCGTCGAGGAGACGCTGCTGGTCGTCGCCCGTGAGGGAGCGACGGGTGATCTTCTCGGTGGCCGTGACCGTGAGGTCGGCGACCTCGCGACGGAGGTCCTGCTTGGCCTTGGCCGTCGCGGACTCGATGTCGCGCTGTGCCTGGGCGAGGATCTCCTCGCGCTGGACACGAGCCTTCTCGAGCGACTCGGCCTGCGTGGCCTCGCCGGTCTGACGGGCCTTGGCGAGGATCTCGTCGGCCTGCTGACGCGCCTCGGTGAGGCGCGTGCGGTAGTCGACGAGAAGCTTGTCCGCCTCTTCCTTCGTCGTGTTCGCGTGATCGATCGCGTCCTCGATGGCCTTCTGACGGATGTCGAGGGCCTCGGCGATGCGCGGGAACGCGAGCTTCTTGAGGATGATCAGGGTGATGCCGAACGCGATGAGCGTCCAGATCATCAGCCCCACGTTCGGGGTGACGAGGAACGAGCCACCCTCGGACTCGGTCCCGGCGCCCTCTGCGGCCGCAAGGACCACAGGCGCGATGGTGGAAACGATCGCCATGGGTCTAGAGGAAGAAGGCGATCAGGCCGAAGATGAATGCGTAGAAGACGATCGCCTCGGTGAGGGCGAAGCCCAGCCACTGGATCGAGGTGATCTCGTCCTTCATCTCGGGCTGGCGGGTAACCGACTCGATGACCTTGCCGAAGATGAAACCGACGCCGATGCCCGGTCCGATGGTGCCGAGGCCGGCGCCGATGCCGAGTGCGATCGCGCGGCCGGCGTTCTCGCCGTACGCTGCCGGATCGGCAACCTGGGCGAGGGTGGTGATGGTGGTCAGATCCACGAGGTAGCTCCTGTCGTGCCTGGTGAAGGGGATCAGTGGTGGTCGGAGACGGCTTCGCCGAGGTAAATGCTGGCGAGCGTCGCGAAGATGAAGGCCTGGAGCGTGGCAACCAGGCCGATCTCGAAGAGGAAGAAGACGATGGCCATCGGCACCGTGATCACGTTCAGGGCCGCAAGACCCAGGATCACGGAGAGACCGCCGCCCATGAAGAGGATGAGCAGGTGGCCCGCCAGGATGTTCGCGAAGAGTCGCACGGAGAGCGACACGACGCGGACGATCTGGGAGATGACCTCGACGGGGACGATGAGGATGAGCAGCGGGCCCGACGTGCCGGCCGGGATCCAGCCCTTCACGTACTTGACGGGGCCCTTGGCCTGCACGCCGACGATGTGGTAGCTGATCCACACCATGAGGGTGAGGACGAGCGGCACGCTGATGTTCGCCGTCGCGGCGTACAGCGCGAACGCCGGGATCTCGAGGCCGAAGAGGTTGAACGTCTCGTGCGTGTTGGTCGGCAGCGGGATGTAGCCGATCATGTTCGAGAACCAGATGAACAGGAAGATCGTCCCGATGAACGGGAACCACTTCGTCGACATCTTCCGATCCATGTTGGCGTCGGCGATGTTGACCTTCATCAGCTGGTAGATCGTCTCGACCGCGGTCTGGACCTTGTTCGGCTTCTGCTGCATGCGGTTCGCGATGAACAGCACCGTGACGCAGGTCAGGAGGGCGGCTGCGAAGAGGTAGACGACGGCCTTCGTGATCGAGAGGTCGATCCCGAAGAGGTGGATCGAGACCCACGGGTCGAGGCGGAACTCGTTGACCGGCTTGAACTCGTCGTTCTTGCCGGAGGAGCCGGTGAGCGCGTAGAGGAGGCCGACGAGGGCCACTACGACGCCGATTCCGCCAAAGACCTTGAGCGACTTCTTCATGAAACGGGGCTCGCCTGGTGCGTCGGTCGCGAGGCCATTCTCACGACGAAGGAACTGGTGAAGAGGACCGCGCTGAGAAGCGCAGCCGAGAGGCCCGTGCGGTTGTCGGTGAGGAGACCGACGACGAGGAGCACGATGGCCAGGAGCCAACCGCGGCCGATCAGCGAGCCGGCAGCGATGCCGGCCAGCTTGCCGGGGTTGTCGGCGCCGATGGCGGTGGCCTTGCGGTCGGTCCACGCGCCGATGCCGCGCCACGCGAGCCAGACCACGGCGGCGGTGAGCCAGCCGACGATCGGCAGTCCGGTCAGCAGGAACACCGGCAGAGCGATGCCCAGGAGGACCAGATCGAGGTTGCGGAGCAGTGAGGTCACGGGGACGGTCGAGACGGGAGCAGGAATGGGACCCTGGCCGTCGACGGTGGAGACAGTACCGAACCGCAACCCGCATGTGACAACTTGTGACAAATGCGTCTAACCCCGAAGGCACGGGGGTTTTCCGGGTACCAGGGGCGCCTGGCGGGTGTCTCCACGCCGTTCGTGGCGCGGACTCCCCATTCCGACGGCCAATACAAGGCCTCTGCGCAGCCGGGGCGCGCGAACGCGCCCACGACCTGGCGCGATCGAACTACTCGTCGAGGGGAACGAAGTCGCGCTTGCGCGCGCCGCACACCGGGCAGACCCAGTTGTCCGGGATGTCCTCGAACGCGGTACCCGCGTCGACACCGCCGTCGGGGTCACCCTCGAGCGGGTCGTAGATCATGCCGCAGGGTTCGCAGATCCACTTCTGGGTCAAGGGGTCGCTCATCGCGTGGACCATACCGACGGGCGCGCGGACGCTGCCGGACGCGGCACTACTATTCGGTCCGTGGGCGATGTGACCCAAGGCACACGACTCGTCCCCTCCGGGCCGGACACGCGACGGGAATCGACCGAGCGGCGGATCCTCGAGGGCGCGCAGGCACTGATCGACGGCGGGCAGCGCTGGCACGCGATCGGCATCCGTCAGATCGCCGAGCATGCGGAGATCTCGCGCACCGCCTTCTACGACTTCTTCGGGAGCAAGAACGAGGTGCTCGAGCACCTCATCCGCGGCCTGCACGAGGACCTGACGGTGAGCCTCCAGGAGTCCCTCGACCTCGGCACGATCGGCCGGTTCGACCCCCAGCTCATGCGGCCCACGCTCCAGGCCGTCGCCGCCTACGCGGCCCGCCACGGGTACGCGTACCGCGCCTTCCTCGAGGCGACGGCCGACGATGCCGGGCTCGCCACGTTCTGGAACGAGCTCCTCGATGCGTACGCCCGGCTCGTCGCGGCAGCCATCGAGGGCGCTCGAGCCCACGACGCGACGGTGCCGAACGCCGGCGACGCACGCGCCCTGGCCCGGGCCCTGATCCTCATGACCGAGCGCTGCCTGATCGCCGAGCTCGACCGGGAGAGCGACGCCGGCACGGTCGATGCGCTCGTCGAGATCTGGGTGCGCGCCGTGTTCGGCGACACCGCCAGCAGCTGACCGCGCCGGAGGTGGGCCGCGACAGCCGCGTCGACCCGGGTTCTGGCGGCCCGACCATGGGCGGTGGCGCGCGGCGTCAGCCGGGCGTGCCGATGCGCGGCTCGGCCACCTCGGGGGCAGCGTCGGCCGCCCGCTCCCCGACCTCGGGTGCCTCGCCGCCGTGGCGCAGCGCCGGGCCGCCCATCCGCACGCGCACGCGACGCCCGGCCCGCTCGAACTTGAGGATCTCGAGCGTGTAGACCACGAACACCGAGGCGGCGAGGGCGATGAGCAGCAGCCCGCCGAGGATGATCGCGTTCTCCCACCGCAGCGAGCCGTCGCTGGCGAACGGCTGCACGAACCGGGAGATCACGGCGACGCTGGCCATCATGAAGGTCCACCCGTAGAGAACGAGCACCGCGCGCCGCACCGAGAAGCCGATGCGGTCGAGCCGGTGGTGGAAGTGCTCGCGGTCTGCGCCATAGACCGGCTGGCGGTACTTGAGCCGCTTGAGCACGACGAACGCGGTGTCGAGGACCGGCACCGCGAGGATCAGGAACGGGAACACGAGGGCGAGCACGGCCTGGCTCTTCACCGCGCCGAGCACGGCGCTGCAGCCGAGCAGGAGCCCGAGCAGGTTCGAGCCGGCATCCCCCATGTAGATCGACGCCGGGTGGAAGTTGAAGAGGAGGAACCCGAGCGCGGCGCCGGCGGTGATCGCGGCGAGCGTGCCGCCCTCGACCTTGCCCAGATCGAAGGCGACGATCGCGAACGCCGTCGCCGCGATCGCGGTGATCCCGGCGGCGAGGCCGTCGATGCCGTCGGAGAAGTTGAGGATGTTCATCACCGCCACGAGTCCGAGCACGGTGAGGGGGCCGCCCGCCGACCCGAAGTTCAGCGCACCGATGAACGGCAGCGTGACGTTGTCGACGACGACGCCGCCGTCGACGACGAGCACCGCAGCCGCGATCTGCCCGATCAGCTTCAGGCCGGGCAGCAGGTCGAAGCGGTCGTCGAGCGCGCCGACGACGGTGATCACGAGCGCGGCCTCGGCGACGGCCGAGAGCTGCTCGGAGAACGGCGCGAGTGCGAGGAACAGCGCCAGCTCGACGCCGAGCAGCATCGCCAGGCCTCCGAGCAGCGGGGTGCCCCCGGGCGCGAGACCACGCCCACGGGGCTGGTCGATCGCCCGGACGAGCCTTGCGACCGTGGCGGCGAGGGGCGTCGCCGCCGCCGTCGCCCCGAGTGCGACGAGGGCGGCGAGCAGCGCCTGGAGCTGCGTGCTCACGGCTCGCCGCCCCGGCCCGTCTAGACGACCTGCTCGGTGCGCAGGCCCTCGTAGAGCGGGTAGCGGTCCGCGATCGCGCGGACGCGGGTCGCGAGACCCTCGCGACGCTCGTCGAACCCGGGCGTGAGCGCGGAGCCGATGATCTCGCCGAGCTCGCGGAAGTCGTCCACCTGCAAGCCGCGGGTGGCGAGCGCCGGCGTGCCGACGCGCAGGCCGCTCGTGACCATCGGCGGACGCGGGTCGAACGGCACGGCGTTGCGGTTCACGGTGATGCCGATCTCGTGGAGGCGGTCCTCCGCCTGCTGCCCGTCGAGCTCACTGTCGCGCAGGTCGACGAGCACGAGGTGCACGTCGGTGCCGCCGGTGACCACGCTGACGCCCTCGCCGACCTTCATGAGCTCCTCGGCGATCGCCTTCGCGCCGTCGAGGGTGCGCTGCTGGCGCTCCTTGAACGCGTCGCCCATCGCGATGCGGAAGGTGATCGCCTTCGCGGCGATCACGTGCTCGAGCGGCCCGCCCTGCTGGCCCGGGAACACCGCCGAGTTGATCTTCTTGGCGTGCTCCTCGCGGCAGAGGATGAGGCCGGAGCGCGGGCCACCGAGGGTCTTGTGGACCGTCGTGGTGACGACGTCGGCGTACGGCACCGGATCGGGGTGCAGCCCGGCGGCGACGAGGCCGGCGAAGTGGGCCATGTCGACCATGAGCAGCGCGCCGACCTTGTCGGCGATCTCGCGGAAGCGGGCGAAGTCGAGCTGGCGCGGGTAGGCGGACCACCCGGCGACGATGAGCTTCGGGGAGTGCTCGACGGCCAGGCGCTCGACCTCGTCCATGTCGATGCGGTGGTCCTCGGCGGAGACCTCGTACGGCACGATGTCGTAGAGACGGCCCGAGACGTTCAGCTTCATGCCGTGGCTCAGGTGGCCACCGTGCGCGAGCGAGAGGCCGAGGATGGTGTCGCCCGGCTGCAGCAGCGCGTGGTAGACGGCCGTGTTGGCCTGCGCGCCGGAGTGCGGCTGGACGTTCGCGTGCTCTGCGCCGAAGAGCTCCTTGGCGCGGTCGATCGCGAGCTGCTCGCTGATGTCGACGAACTCGCAGCCGCCGTAGTAGCGGCGGCCGGGGTAGCCCTCGGCGTACTTGTTGGTGAGCACGGAGCCCTGCGCCTCGAGCACGGCGCGGGGCACGAAGTTCTCGGAGGCGATCATCTCCAGCGTGTTCTGCTGGCGCTCGAGCTCCTGCTGGAGGACGGCGGCGATCTCGGGGTCGACCTCCGAGAGCGGGGCGTCGAAGAAGTCGGCGGGAAGGTCGGTCACGGCTGGTGGCTCCTCGTGGCGGTCTTGGCTGGGTGCCCAGGCGCGCGGCGGGTCTGAAGGCTCAGACGGTCAGGGTGTCGCTCCCTGGTGGTCGGTTCCACCCGTGGCGCCGGTCGCGACGCCCTTCAGGGTATCGCTCAGAGGTCGAGCAGGCGCGCGAGCGTGCGGTCGTCGACCGCACCGCTGCGCAGCACCTGCCAGGAACCGTCGGCGGCGTAGCCGCTGAGGTCGACGACGGAGGACGCCGTGCCAGGCAGGGGGCCGGCGTCGAGGAGCAGGTCGACCTCGGCGCGCAGGTGCGGATCGAGGTCGTCGAGCTGGGCGATGTCGACGCCGCCCGACGGGTTCGCGCTGCTCTGCAGGATCGGCCACGAGAGCCCGGCGAGCACCTCGGCGGAGTCGGGCCAGCGGGGCACACGGATGCCGAGGCGGTCCGGGCGGTCTCCGGTCGCGACCGGGAAGCGGCCCTCAGGATTCTCGACCACGACCGTGACGGCACCGGGGAGCAGGCGGCCCATCGCCTCGTGGACGACCTCCTCGAGCCACGGTGTCGCCGCGATCGCGAGCTCGACGCGGCTGAAGAGCACCGCCGACGGCTTGCCGGCGTCGCGGCCCTTGAGCGAGCGCAGGCGGGCGAACGCCTCGCGGTCGTCGGGATCGCAGGCGAGGCCGTAGACCGTGTCGGTCGGGACCACCGCCACCCCACCGACCTGCATGCACCGCTCGAGCGTGGCGGCGTCCTCGGCGGTGAGGTGATGGGCGGCAGGCATCTCCGCTCAGCCTAGTCCGGCCGTCGGCTGGAGCGGACTAGCGTCGGTGCGGTGGAGGACGCCGATCGTCAGGCCCGGTGGGTGCGCGCCGTGCTGCTCGTGTTCGGGCTCGCCGGGTTCGAGCTGGCCACCTGGCTGGGGCGCCTGCCCGACGTGCGCGACGCGATCGACGCCTCGACGGGCGCCATGGCCGTGCTCATCCTCGGCCTGGCCGTCGGATCGATCGGTGGTCTCACCGTGGCCGGGCGGATGCTGCCACGGCTCGGCGCCCCGCGATGCGTGCGCCTCGCCGCCGCCGCCATCGCGGTCGGGCTCGCCTGGGCTGCGGCCGGTGCGGCCGCCGGCGCACCGCTCGCCGTCATCGCCGCCGGGCTCGCGGTGTTCGGTGCCGGGCACGGGCTGTGCGACGTGTCGATGAACGTCTCCGGCGCGGCCGTCGAACGGAGGCGCGCGCGGCCGCTGATGCCGTGGTTCCATGCCGCGTTCAGCGTCGGCACGCTCGTCGGCGCGGGGGTCGCGGCGCTGCTCGCCGCCGCCGACGTGCCGCTGCTCGCCCACGCGCTCGTGGTCGCCGCGGTCGGGGGCGCCGCGCTCGCCCGGGCGAGCCGGGGCTTCGGCGAGGAGCGCGCGCCCGTGCATGCGCACGGGACCGACTCCGCCGCAGCCGGGAGCTCGGCGTGGCGCGACCGGCGGACGCTGCTCATCGGCGTCGTCGTGCTCGGGATGACGCTCGCCGAGGGGTCGGCCAACGACTGGCTCGCCCTCGCGATGGTCGACGGCCACCGCACGTCGAACGCCGGCGGGACCGCCGCCTACGCCGCGTTCGTCGCCGCGATGACCGTCGGCCGCCTGCTCGGCCCCGCGGTCCTCGAGCGGTTCGGCCGCGCCGGCGTCGTGCGCGGCTGTGCGGCGCTCGCCACCGTCGGCCTGCTCGTCCTCATCCTCGCACCGGGCCAGGAGCTCGCGTTCGTCGGCGTGGTGCTCTGGGGCTTCGGTGCCTCGCTCGGGTTCCCGGTCGGCATGTCGGCAGCGGCCGACGATCCGGCGCGCGCGGCCTCGAGCGTCGCGGTGGTCGCGACCGTCGGCTACGTCGCCTTCCTCGCCGGCCCCCTGCTGATCGGCACGCTCGGCGACCAGGTCGGCCTCCTCGACGCGCTCGGCGTCGTGGTGGTCGCCGTCCTGCTCGCCGGAGCCGTGGCAGGCGCAACGCGCCCACCACGGCACCTCGCCTAGCGGCGGCGCTTCGCCGCGGCCCGGCGCAGGCCCGTGCCGTGCGCCTTCGCCGGCGCGCCCGGGTACTCGTCCTGAGCGCGCAGGGCGCGGATGCGAGCGTGGCGAAGGCCACCCGCGAGCCGTCGGCCGAGATCGACGGCTGACCGGCGAGCGTCGAGGACACGTCGGAGCTCACGAGCCGAAACGCGCCGGGGGCGCCCGGGGACTTGGCGAGGTCGCGCTCGACCAGGTCGAAGAACGCCGCATCGCCGACGGACACGCCGAGGTCGGTCGCCTTCGTCGGGAACACGACCCACCGGCCGTCGGCGGACATGGCCGGGAAGCCGCTCGGGCCGTTCGGCTCCTTCCCGGCAGGAGTCGCCGTCACGCGGATCGTCTCGCCCGCCGCGCGGTCGCGCACGAACACATCGGGCACCCGGCCTCCGTCGGCCGGGTCGAGGTTGCTCGCCGCGGTCGAGAACACGACGCGTTCGCCGTCCCCGCTGACCGCCTGCTGCGCCGGGAGGTCCGAGCGCGTGGACGGGCGGTCGCCGATCACGGGCACGGTGATCAGCTCTCGCGTCGCGGCGCTGGCGTTGGGGGCCACGGCGAGCGCGAGGAGCAGGGCCATCAGCGTCGCCGGACGGTGCGGGCGGGTCGGGGTCTGGAAGAACACGATGGCGATCCTGCGGCGGCGCGGCCGCGGCGCCATCGGGAGGGCCCCCAGAGTTGGCACCCCAGACCTCGGCCGCCCGACCCCCCCTAGGGGGGCCGCCGACCCCACTAGGGTGTCCCCCATCACCCCTGGGGACGGCATCGCACCGGTTCCCGCACCCCGACCGAGCGTCCTCGCCGCGCTCGATCACCGAGGAGATTCCATGGAGATCCGCGCCGCCGTGCTGGAGGACTTCGGCCAGCCGCTGAAGGTGCAGACCGTCGACCTCGCGCCGCCGAAGGCCGGCGAGGTGCTCGTGCGCCTGCACGCCTGCGGCATCTGCCACACCGACATGTACACGGCCTCGGGCGTCGATCCGTCCGGCTACGCGCCGTGCGTGCTGGGGCACGAGGGCGCGGGCGTCGTCGAGGCCGTCGGCGAGGGCGTCACCTCGGTCGCGATCGGCGATCACGTCGTCACCTGCTTCTCGCCCCAGTGCGGCGAGTGCGTGAACTGCCGCTCGGGCCGCACCAACATCTGCGTCGCGATCCGCGAGCAGCAGAATGCCGGCTACCTGCCGGACGGCACCACGCGCCTCTCGCGCGGCGGCGAGGAGCTGCGCCACTTCATGGGCTGCTCCACGTTCGCCGAGGCCACCGTCGTGTCGGAGTACTCGCTCGCGAAGGTGAGCAAGGAGGCGCCGCTGGCGACGGCCGCGCTCTTCGCCTGCGGCCTCTCGACCGGACTCGGCGCCGCGATGTACCGGGCACCCGTGTTCGAGGGCGCGACGGTGGTGGTGTTCGGTGCCGGCATGGTGGGCCTGGGCGCGGTCGCCGGGGCGCGGATCCAGGGGGCCGAACGGATCATCTGCGTCGATCTGTCCGAGGACCGCCTCGCGCTCGCCGGGCACCACGGCGCCACCGACCTCTGGGTCGCCGGCGACGACACGGTGCAGCGCGTGCTCGACGAGACCGGCGGCTACGGGGCCGACTTCACCTTCGAGGCGACGGGCCTCGTCGGCGTGATGCGGCAGGCCGTCGAGTCGGCGCGCCTGGGCTGGGGCACATGCTGCGTGACCGGCGTCGCCGGCAAGGGCGAGACCCTCGACATCGTCCCGCGCTACCTGATCACCGGCCGCACGGTGGTCGGGGCGTCGTTCGGTGGCGTGCGGAGCCGCGAGCAGGTGCCGCAGCTCGTCGACCGTTACCTCGCTGGCGACCTCGACGCCGACAGCTTCGTCTCCCACACCCTCTCGCTGGACGACATCAACAAGGGGTTCGACCTGATGCACCATCAGGACGGCATCCGTTCCGTACTGGAGCTCGCATGACCCTCATCATCAAGCGCACCGAGGCCCCCGGCTGGACCTCCAACAGCTACCTCGTCGCCGACGGCCCGGGCGGGCACGGCGTGTTCATCGACGGCAACGGCGTGCTGCAGCCGCTCATCGACCACGCCCGGGAGCTCGACCTGACGATCGACGCGATCCTCGTCACCCACCGCCACGCCGACCACATCCAGGGCCTCGAGGATTTCGTCGAGGACTTCGGAGCGCCGGTGCTCGCCAGCAAGGAGACCGCCGAGGACACGAAGGTCGACCGCGTGATCGCCGAGGGCGACGTGCTCGAGTTCGGCGGCCTGCGGATCGAGCCGCTCCTGAGCGAGGGCCACTGCGGCGGCCAGCTCGCGTTCCTCGTGAACGGCACCGACTGCTTCACCGCCGACACGCTCTTCAAGGGCACGGTCGGCGGCAACTACGCCCCGCACAACACGGGCTACGCCGATCAGAAGGCGGCCGTGCTGCGCCTCGCGCAGCTGCCTGCCGAGACCGTCCTGCACCCGGGCCACACCCAGCCGACGACCGCCGGCGTGGAGTGGGAGACCAACCCGTTCATCCGGATCTGGCGAGGTCTCGACCCCGAGGGCACGGAGGACGTGACCGTGTGGGATCGCCCGGCGACGCTCGTGCTGTGGGCCGATGACTACGACGGCACCAACAAGGCGTGGGTGCGCTTCAAGGACACCGGCGAGGACGGCATCACCGGCGGCTCGCAGGTCGTCCGCAGCTAGCGGATTCCGCAGGCTCCCAGGGTGCGCAAGCCCTTAACCTCGGCGCCATGACCACGCCGGTGTTGCTCATGCACGAGGCCTCGCTCGGCCACGACACGGGCGCCCACCCCGAGAGCGCCGAGCGCGTGCGCACGATCGAGCGGTACCTCGATGCCGCCGATTGGCTGCCGTGGGAGCGGCGCGCCTCGAGTCCGGCCGCGCGCGAGGCGCTGCTGCGGGTCCACCCCGCCGCCCACCTCGATGCGATCGCGGGCCTCGCGGCCGAAGGCGGCGGCCACATCGACGCCGACACCGTCGTCAGCCCCGGTTCCTGGACGGCAGCGCTGCACGCAGCCGGCGCCGCCGTCGAGGTCGTCGACCTCGTGCTCGGCGGCGGAGCGCCCGTGGCGGCGTCGGCGCACCGTCCGCCCGGGCACCACTGCGAGACCGACCGAGCGATGGGCTTCTGCCTGCTCAGCAACGTGGCGATCGCCGCGCGCCACGCGGTGCACGCGCACGGCCTCGACCGCGTGATGATCGTCGACTGGGACGTCCACCACGGCAACGGCACGCAGCAGGTGCTCGAGAGCGACCCGAGCGTGCTGTTCGCCTCGATCCACCAGTCTCCGCTCTACCCCGGCACGGGCTCCGCGGGCGAGCTCGGTCTCGGCGAGGGCACCGGGTTCACCGTGAATCTGCCGGTGCCCTCGGGATCCGGTGACGCCGTGTTCGTGAGCCTCGTCGCGCACGTGCTCGCGCCGCTCATGCGCGCGTTCGAGCCGCAGCTCGTGCTGATCAGCGCCGGCTACGACGCCCACGCCGACGATCCCCTCGCGACCTGCCGCGTGAGCGACGCCGGCTATGGCGCGATGGCAGCGCTCCTGCGAGCCGCCGCCGAGGAGGTGCGCGCGCCGATCGGGCTCGTGCTCGAGGGCGGGTACGACGTCGCCGCCCTCTCCCGCTCCTTCATCCAGACGCTCGACGCCCTCGGATCGGCCGAGCCGTGGCCGACGCCGCAGATCGCCGAGCACCCGCTCGCCGGCAATGCGCGGGCACGCATCGGCGAGTTCTGGCCCGGCCTCGGCTGAGGCCCGCCAGCGTTCGCGCGACGGCCTCGATCTGCGAGCCTAGCCGCGTGGACGCAGGCGCCGGATGTTGCGCTCGGCGTACTCCTGCTCCGTCCACACCTCACCGCTCGGCGCGGGCGTCCGGCGAGCCCAGGTGATGCGGTCGCGTCCGCCGAGGTCGGTCTCGGTCGTCGCGTTCACGAACCCCGCCGCCTCGAGCAGCTCGCGAATCGCCGCGCCCTGCTGATGTCCGTGTTCGAGGAGCACCAGCTCGACGGCCTCCGTCGCGGCGCACTCGGCGACGAGCGCACGGATCACGTCCAGGCCGTCGGCGCCGGCGTAGAGCGCCAGGCCGGGCTCGTGGGCGAGCTCCGGCTCGGCCTGGGCGCGCCAGGCATCCTCGACGTACGGCGGGTTGCTCACGACGACCTGGCCGGTCCACTGTCCCAGCAGCGAGGCGTGCTGGAACGCAAGACGGTGGCCGAGGCGCTCGGCGTTGCCGCGGGCGACGGCGAGGGCGGGCTCGCTCACGTCGCTCGCGGTGACCGTGACGTCGGGGCGGCGCGCCGCGAGGCTGACGGCGATCGCGCCGCTGCCGGTCCCCACGTCGATCACGCCGGCACCGCGCGGGACGAGCGCCGCCGCGAGTTCGACGAGCTGCTCCGTCTCCGGGCGGGGCACGAGGACGTCGGCCGTGACGCTCAGCTGGTGGCCGTCGAACCAGCGGTGGCCGACGAGCTGGGCGACGGGGATCCGCTCGGCGGCGCGTCGCCCCAAGGTCGACTCGGCCTGGACCAGCGCGGCGCCGTCGATCACGGGGTCGTCGAGGAACAACCGGCTGCGCTCGATCCCGAGCGCGTCGGCGACGAGCAGCTCGGCGTCGAGCCGCGCGGTGTCGATGCCGGCAGCCTCGAGGCGCGGCACCCAGCTGCGGATGAGTTCGCGGGCCTGCACCGGCTACGCCGTCTCGACCATCGGGCGGGTGAGGCGGTAACGCACGAAGCTCGGCACCGCGAGCGCCGCGATCACCGTGCCGGCGATCACCAGCACGCCTCCGCCAGCGGCCGCAGCGCCCGCTCCGACGCTCGCCGCCGCGGCCCCCGTGCGCGACATCGGCGATCCGCGGCCCGCCGGCGACGACCACGATGAACACGCCCTGCAGTCGCCCGCGGACCTCATCGGCGGCGGCGGTCTGCAGCATCGACGTACGGAAGGCTGCGGAGGCCATGTCGGCGGCGCCGCCGACCACGAGGAGCGCAAGCGCGAGGAGGAGCATCGGCGTGGGCGCGCGATCGGCGAGCGCAACGGCCACGCCGAAGCCCGCCATCGCCGCGCCCCAGACCAGGATGCACGCGATCACGGCCCGGCCCTGCGCCTCCACGCGCGACACCCACCCGGAGAGCACGCCGCCGATCACCGCGCCCGCGGGGATCGCGGCGAACAGCGACGCGAACACGAGCCCGCCCTGTGCCGGACCGTCGAACGCGACATGGGCGATCTCCGGGAACAGCGCACGGGGCATGCCGAACACCATCGCGATGAGGTCGACGACGAAGCTCATCAGCAGCACCGGTTGGCCGCCCAGGTAGGTGAAGCCGTCGACGACCGCTCGCAGCCCGGGCACGGCCACGCCCCCACCCTCGATCGGGAGCGGCGGCAGCGCGATCACCGCGCCGAGCGTGGCGAGGAGGGTGATCGAATCGGCGAGGTAGAGCCAGGTGAAGCCGACGACCGGGATGAGGATGCCGGCGACGAGCGGACCGGCGATCGCCCCGGCCTGCATCACCGTCATGTTCAGCGAGTTCGCGGCCGGAAGCTGCTCGGGCGGGAGCAGGCGCGGCAGCACGGCCGAGCGCGTGGGCTGGTTGACGGCGAAGAACGCCTGCTGCACGGCGAACAGCGAGAGCAGCAGCCACACGTTCGTGCCGCCGGCCAGCGCCTGCAGCCAGAACAGGATGCTCGTGCCGATGAGGCCGAGCGTGGTGACCATCAGGATGCGGCGACGGTCGAACACGTCCGCGAGCGCGCCTCCGTAGAGGCCGAAGACGACCAGCGGCACGAGGCCGAAGAGGCCGGTCAGCCCGACGTACGCCGAGGAGCCGGTGTCGGCGTAGATCTGCGCGGGCACCGCGACGACCGTGAGCTGTGCGCCGATGACCGTGATGATCTGTGCGAGCCAGAGCCGGCGGAACGCGGGCGACTGCAGCGGCCGCGTGTCGGCGACGAGGTCACGGAGCTGGCGCGGCACGTGGGATGACGCTAGTGGGCGCGCGCCGGCCGGCCGCGAGAGCGGCGGGCGGTCAGACCTGCTCGGCCTGCTCGGCGAGGCGGGCGCGCCGCTCGTCGGCCTGGAGCGCGTCGGTGAACTCGTCGAGCTCGCCGACGAGGATCTTGTCGAGCGCGTGGACGGTGAGCTTGATGCGGTGGTCGGTCACGCGGCGCTCGCCGTAGTTGTAGGTGCGGATCTTCTCGGCGCGGTCGCCGGTGCCGACCTGCGCCTTTCGACCGGCGGAGAGCTCGGCCTGCTGCTCGGCGATCGCGCGCTCCAGGAGGCGCGCGCGCAGCACGCGCATCGCCTTCTCACGGTTCTGCAGCTGGCTCTTCTCGTCCTGCATCGCCACGGCGACGCCCGTCGGCTTGTGGGTGATGCGCACGGCGGAGTCGGTGGTGTTCACCGACTGACCGCCCGGTCCCCCGGAGCGGTACACGTCGATCTGGAGATCGGCCTGGTTGATCTCGATGTCGACCTCCTCCGCCTCGGGCAGCACGGCGACGGTGGCCGTCGACGTGTGGATGCGGCCCTGCGACTCGGTCGCCGGGACGCGCTGCACGCGGTGGGTGCCGCCTTCGTACTTGAACACGGAGTAGGCCCCGTCGCCCTTGATGGCGAACGTGTACTTGCCCTCGCTGCTCTCGAGCGGCTCGGGCTTGAAGCCGCGCCGCTCGGCGTAGCGGGTGAGCATGCGGTAGAGGTCGCCGGCCCAGATCGCGGCCTCGTCGCCGCCCGCGCCACCGTTGATCTCGACGATCACCGGCTTGTCGTCGTTCGGGTCGGGCTCGACCATCGCGAGGCGGATCTCCTCCTCGAGCTCGACGAGCCGGGCCTCGGCCGTCTTGAGCATCTCGCGGACCTCGGGGTCCTCCTCCTCGGCCAGCATCTCGCGCGCGCCCTCGGCGTCGCCCGTCATCGTGACCCACTCCTCGGCCAGCGCGTTGGCGGGCTTGAGGTGGTTGTAGCGACGGCCGGCGTCGGCGTACTTCTGCCGATCGCCGATCACGGCGGGGTCGCTCATGGCGGCCTCCGCCTCCTTGAAGCGGAGCTGGATCTGTTCCACGAGCGCGTCGAGCATGCGCGGTGCATTCTACGCGGGGTGCGGATTCGACGGTGCCCGGCCGGCGGCGTACGATCCGCGGCGATGCTCGCGCCTTCCACCCCGGCGTTCCGGCGACGCCTGCTCACCGTGTTCGGTGTCGCGGTGCTGGTGTCGGTGGTGCACTACGTCGACAGCGTCGTCGCCCATGACGCGTATCCGCGCTCCGGCACGCTCCCCGAATCCGAGTGCGTTCGTGATCGGCGCGGCGTGGTTCGCATTCACGGCGTTCGGGATCGCAGGCGTCCGCGAGTTCACGCGTCGCGGTCCCACGCCGCGCGCAGCCCTCCTGCTCGCGGCCTACTCGGGTTCCGGCCTGATCGGCGTCCTGCACTATGCCGTGCCGGACGCGATCAACATGCCGTGGTGGCGCCAGGCGCACATCGTCGCCGACATCCTCTGCGGCGTGCTCATCTTCGCGATGGCGCTGGCCAT
This sequence comes from Patulibacter minatonensis, assembly GCA_036946195.1. Lineage (GTDB taxonomy): Bacteria > Actinomycetota > Thermoleophilia > Solirubrobacterales > Solirubrobacteraceae > JAGIBJ01. The sequence continues at coordinate 26,973 of JAQIJQ010000018.1, forward strand.
GGCGCAGGCGCCCAGGCGCGCGGCACTGCGCGGCGGCTGAGGCACGATCCCGGGGCCCGGCATGCTGCGTGCCGGCCGGGGCGTGGCGTCGCGCGTGCGGGAACGCGCAACGGCGATGCACGGCCGGCGGGCAGGTGCCGCCGCCGGCCCGTTCGCCTAGGCAGCGATCTCGAGCGCGCGCCCGTCGCCATCGTCGCGGCGGACGGGCTTCAGCTCGTCGCGGGCGGTGACGGCGGTGAGCGCGGCGATCGCGACCTCGAGGTGCTCGGCCCTCGCAGGGACGCGTGGTGAGGCGCTGGAGCTGCATGCCGGGCCAGGTGAGGGCGCGGGCGAGCCGCAGGTCGCGGCGGCGGCCCATCCACTTGATGGCCTCGAAGGCGAGGCCGGCGACGAGCGGGATGCCGACGATCCGTGAGAGCAGGAGCCATCCGAGCGGCAGGTTGCCGAGCGGGGCGAAGACGACGAACGAGACGAGCATCACGAGGAACATGAAGCTGGTGCCGCAGCGCGGGTGCAGCCGCGGGAAGCGCGCGGCGTTCTCGGGCGTGAGGGGCAGGCCCGCCTCGAGGCAGGCGATCGACTGGTGCTCGGCGGAGTGGTATCGGAAGACGCGCTGGAGGTGCGGGAGCCGCGAGACGAGCACGAGGTAGGTGAAGAAGATCGTGAGCCGCACCGCCTTCTCGACGGCCACGAACAGGAGGCCGTTCTCGATCTCCGAGCCGACGGTGAGCTTCGTGAGGGTGGCCGGCAGCAGGAAGAAGAGCGCGACGGCGAGGCCGAGCCCGGCTGCGACGGTGAGGGCCCAGGAGACGCCCTTGAGCTGCGGGGCGTCGTCGCCCGCGGCGGCGCTCGAGGCGTTGGCGGAGATGCCGAGGGCGCGGACCCCGACGCCCATGGATTCGACGAGGCCGACGGCGCCGCGGAGGATCGGGAGGCGCAGCCAGCGATGGCGGGCGAGCACGGTCTGGAACGGCTCGGTGGTGACGTCGATGCCCCCGGGATCGGTGGGATGGTCGGGGGCGAGGCGCACGGCGACCGACCAGGTTCCGGTGCCGCGCATCATCACCCCTTCGAGGACGGCCTGCCCGCCGACGGGGAGGTCGCGGGAAGGCGTGGCTGCGGTGGTGGCGTTCGTGGGACTCGGCACGGCTGCCCTTGGGTATCGGCAGACGGGGGCCTGCCTGCACCGAGTTGGCGTCGTCCATCGTTCGGGCGCCCAGGGGCGCCCGAACGACGAACGCCCCTGCATGGCAGGGGCGTTCGAGGCGGCGTGAGCCGCGAGGCGCGCGGGCGCGAGGCCCGCGTTCGGAGGTCGACTAGCTGGCCGGGGCCTCTTCGGCGGCCGGCTCGGCCGGAGCAGCGTCGGCCGGAGCGGCCTCGGCGGCAGGGGCAGCGGTCGGCTGGGCACCCTGCTTGGCAGCGGCGGCAGCAGCGCGGCGGCGGAAGCGCTCGACGCGGCCGCCCGTGTCCATCAGCTTCTGCTTGCCCGTGTAGAACGGGTGGCACTGCGAGCAGATCTCGACCGAGATGGTGGGCTGCGTGGAGCGCGTCACGAACTGGTTGCCACAGGTGCAGACGACCTGCGCCTCGACGTACTCGGGATGGATGTCGGTCTTCATGGGAAGTCCCTTGGGAGTCAGGTCCGAAAGCCAGGCCCGGCGGGGCCTCGTCTGACGGCGGACCGTTCAGTCTAGCGCCGCCCTGTGGTGACGGCGGCGCGGCTCAGCGCGTGCTGCTGCGCTCGGCCTGCTTGGCGATGGTGCAGTCGAACGTCATCGTCTGATCGGGGGCGAGCTCGGTGAGCGCGACGCCGGTCTCCTGGACGGTGACGACGACCTTGCCTGGACAGCTGCTGATCGGAACGGTGATGGTGGACGTGCTCCTGCCCGTGACCGCCGAGCCGGTGACCTGCCCGAGCACGGCCTGGGTGGAGGCGTCGCGGACGACGACCACCGGGGGTGCACTCGCCTGCTTGCCGGAGTTGCGGACGGCGGCCTTGAGGGTGACCGCGTCGTCGGCGGTGCGGACGCGGGCGACGCCGCTGAGGAGCAGGTGGGCGCTGAGCTGAGGCTGCACGCACGTGTAGGTCTTGCGCGTGACCTTCGTGACGACCTTGCCGCCGGCGGCGATGCCGCGGGCGTCGACCTGCACGCGGTACTGCTGGCCTTCGGCGAGACCGTTGATGGTCTTCGTGTAGCGCAGGCCATCGGCACCGGCGTCGCTCGTGGCCCAGACGCCGAGGTCGCCGGTCTTGGCGAAGACGGTGCGCCAGGTGGCCTTCGCGGTGGCGCGCTGCTGGACGGTGAAGCGCATCTGCACCTCGTCGCCGGTGCCTCGGAGCACGGCGCTGGCGGTGACGACGGCGGACCGTGCGTCGGCCTCGGTGCCGGTGTTGCAGACCTTCGATTCGATGGCGAGCGTCGGGCCGGCGGGCTTGGCGCGCGCCTCGGCGGAGCCGGCGGCCGCGAGGAGCGCGGCGATGGCGAGCCCGCTCGGGGCGAGGATTCGGCGATGGGGCGTGACAGGCATGCGGTGGAGGTCGGGGGTCTCCAGCTTGAACACGGCGGTGCAACGGGAGTTGCGCAAACGCCGCGGTTCGTGCAGTTCGAGCGTGTCCGTACGTTCTACACCCTCCCCCCGCGCCACGCTGGCGCGGGGCTCGTCAACGGCGTGCCTCGGCGCGGCGCGTCAGGCCGCCGCGTGCTGCTCGACGGCGTCGGCGAGCTGGTGGAGCGTCACCGCGAGGGCGGCGACGTGGTCGTGGCGGTCGATCGCGTCGGGGACGTCGAGGGCGATGGCTTCGACGAGCGTGCCCTGGCCCGCGGGGTGCAGTCGCCACTGGAGGCGCATCGGTCCGGCGAAGGCGGGATCGTCGGTGACGAACCGGATCGTCTCCTCGAGGTAGGCGTTCGCGGCGAGACGGGTGAAGGTGGCGTCGACGATGTCGGTGCCACCGGGGCTCCTTCCGTCGCCGGCGTGGGTGACGGCCATGCGGTAGCCGCCGGCGAGGGTGAAGTCCCAGCCGTCGATCGTCGCCGTGGCGTCCTCGGGCGGGAGCCAGTGCCGGCGTGCGGCGGGATCGATGAGGGCGGCCCAGACCTCGCGGGTGTTCGCCGCGATCCAGCGGCCCGTGGTGTCGACGCGTGCCTGCTCCATGCCGTCATCCTGCCGCGACGGCGGCGGCGCGGCGCCACCAGGACGACGAACGCCCGGGACAGGCCCGGGCGTTCGGTCGGAGGTCCTGACGCGGGCCGGGTCGTCGGTCAGACGACCTGGTACGCCGGGCCGTCGCCACCCTCGGGCGGGGTGAGGCGGCCGCCGCGGGCGGTGATGGCACCGCACTGCACGCAGTTGGTGTAGTTGACGATCACGTCGACGTTGCCGGTCTCGGCGGCGTCCTCGGGGATCTCGTACACGCCGGCGGGGCACATCCACTTCCACGTCTCGGCGACTTCGCGCGGGACGTTCTTCTCGATGCGGATGTGGCTCGGTGCGTCGTCGCGCGTCGCGTTGCCGGTGATGAACACCGAGCTGAGCTTGTCGAACGTGTACTTGCCGTCGGCCTTCGGGTACAGGTCGCTGGCGCGCTTGCCCTCCGGCGGGATGATCTGCACGACGTCGGCGTCGCGGTGCGTGGTCTTGCGACCGCCCGGGATCTTGCCCTTGGAGATGATGTCCAGGCCGGCCTTCGCCAGGTTGAACGGCATCGACGAGCCACCGACGAGCTGCATGTTGTTGCGCACCTGGTAGAGGCGCTGGCCGACGATCTCGCTGTCGGCGATCGCGGTCTCGAACGAGCTCAGGTCCTTCTGGCCGAGCTTGAGGGACTTGTAGATCTCCTCGCCGGCGATCTTGCCGGACTCGATGGCCATGTGGACGCCCTTGAGGGAGGCCATGTCGATCATGCCGCCGGACTCGCCGACGAAGAGCGCGCCGGGCACGGAGAGCTTCGGCTGGCTCCAGTAGCCGCCGCCCTGGATCGCCTTCGCGCCCCAGGCGGTGCGCTCGCCACCCTCGAGGATCGCCTTCAGCTTCGGGTGCTGCTTGACGGTCTGGAGCATGTCGTGGGCGGAGACGGTGGCGTCCGGCGTGGCGAGCGGGACGACGATGCCGATGGAGACCTGGTTCTCGCCGTACGGGTAGACCCAGCCGCCGACGCCGGTCTCGTGCCACTTGTTGTTGGCGCGGCCCGGCCAGCCGAAGAAGTGGACGACCTTGTTCCACTGCTCCTTGGTCTTCCAGACCTCCTTGGCACCGAGCTTCCAGACCGGCGGGTTGGCACCCTCGGCGAGGTTGAAGTGCTTGATGGCGGCGCCGGTGAGGTGCCCCCAGTTGCCCTCGGCGAGGACGGTGTGGCGGGCGTGGACCTCCATGCCGGGCTCGAAGTTGCCGAGCTCCTCGCCCTCCTTGCCGCGGCCCTTGTCGCCGGTGACCACGCCCTGGACGGCGCCGTCCTGGACGAGCAGCTTGGCCGCTGCGGTCTCGGTGAGGATGTAGGCGCCGGACTCCTCGGCCTTCTCCGCCATGAAGCGGCAGAGCTGGCTCAGGGAGACGACCCAGTTGCCCTCGTTCTGGAAGTTCGGCGGGGTCGGACCGGGCATCGGGCGGGTGCCCTTCTCGGTGAGCCACCACACGTCGTCGTGCTCGTTGACCCAGCGCACGGCGGGGAGCTCGGTGAGGTCCTCGTCCGGGAAGAGGCTCTTGAGCGGGCCCGGCTTCATCACGGCGCCGGAGAGGTTGTGGGCGCCGCAGGTCTTGCCCTTCTCGATGACGGCCACGGGGACCTCACCGAGCTGCTCGAGGAGCTCCTCGTCCTCGGCCAGGAGCTGGAGGAGCCGGTTGGCTGCGGCCAGACCGGCCGGACCGCCACCGACGATCGCAACGCCGACCTCGATCGCTTCGTCCTCGCCGGCCTGGGGCGTGGCGATGAACTCCGCCTCGACGTCGACGGGCGGCGGGAACTCGGCGGGAGCGTGTCCGTTGGTGCTGCTGGCGGCCATGTGGTTGGTCCTTGCTGCCTGGGTGATGAAGGCAAGAAGACGAGCCCCGCGCGGCAGTGTGCGCGGGGCTCGTCCTCGGCGGGCTTGGGTGCTTAGCCCTTCTTGGCCTTGATGGCCTCGGTGAGTGCCGGGGCGATCTTGTGGAGATCGCCGACGACGCCGAAGTCGGCGAACTCGAAGATCGGAGCGTTCTCGTCCTTGTTGATGGCGAGGACGTTCTCCGACGACTGCATGCCGACCTTGTGCTGAATTGCGCCCGACACGCCGAGACCGACGTAGAGCTTCGGGGCGACGGTCTTGCCGGTCTGGCCGACCTGGCCCGCGTACGGGAACCAGCCGGCGTCGACCACCGCGCGGGTGGCACCGACGGCGGAGCCGGAGCCGAACGCGGCGGCGAGGGCGTCGGCGACCGAGAAGTTCTCGGCCGTCCCGAGGCCGCGGCCACCGGTCACGAGGATCTGCGCGTCCTCGATGTTGATGTCGGCACCGCGCTGCTCGCCGCGGACCTTGAGGGTGACCTGGCCGGCAGCGGCGCTGGCCGGGGCGTCGAACGCCTCGACCGTGGCGGAGCCACCGGTCTCGTTGACCTCGAACGCGTTGGTGCGGGCGACGATGACGCCTTTGCCCTTGTAGTGCGAGGTGGAGAGGAGCGTGTCGCCGAAGATCGGGCGCTTGGCGACGAGCTTGCCGCCGTCGACCGCGAGCTCGGTGGCCTCGACGGTGATGCCGCCGCCGATGGCCGCAGCCACGGCTGCGCCGATCTCGAAGCCGAGCAGACCGCCACCGAAGAGGACGTAGTCGTAGCCCTGGGCCTCGACGAGCGCCGCGATGGCGTCCGACGCGGTCTGCGCGACGCCTTCGGCGGCGTTCACGGTCCAGACCTTGCTGGCGCCGACGGCACCGAGCTGCTGGGCGACCGAGTCGTTGATGTCGGTGCCGACGAGGACTGCGTGAGCCTCACCGCCGAGCTGCGACGCGACCTTCGCGGCTTCGCTCACGGCGCCGCGGGAGTTCTTGTTGACCGTGCCCTCGTGGGCGAGGCCGTAGACGAGGATGTTCGCCATGGTTCTGTTCCTTTCGCCCTAGACGAGCTTGCGCGAGTCGAGCCACGCGACGATCTGCTCGACCGTCGCGGCCGTGTCCTCGTCGGTGATGATCGTGCCGGCGGACTTGGCGGCCGGAGCCTGGAAGTCCTTGCACTCGACGCCGGAGCCGGCGGTGCCGACCTTGCCCGCGTCGATGCCGGCGCCGGCGAGGTCGAGCTTCTCGACCGGCTTCTTCTTGGCACCCATGATCGCCTTGAGCGACGGGTAGCGCGGCTCGTTGGCGGAGTCCGAGACCGAGATGACGGCCGGGAGGGTGACCTCGAGGGTGTCGTAGCCGTACTCGGCCTGACGCTCGAGGGTGAGGGTGGTGCCGGCGAGCTCGAGCTTGCTGACCTGCGAGAGGGCGGGCTGGCCGAGGAACTGGCCGACGACCGAGCCGACGGCGTAGCAGCCGGCGTCGTCCGACTGCTGGCCGAGGAGCACGAGCTCCGGGCTCTCGCGCTTGATCAGCTCGGCGAGGGCGTAGCCGGTGGCGACGACGTCCGAACCGGCGATGGCCGGGTCGCTGAGGTGGATCGAGCGGTCGGCGCCACGCGAGACGGCACCCTGGAGGGAGCGCGAGGCGCTGTCGGGGCCGACGGTGACGGCGACGATCTCGGAGACGTCGGCGCCAGCTTCCTTGAGCTGGACGGCGGCCTCGAGGGCGTTGGTGTCGGACGGGTTCAGCGTCTTTTCGCCGCTGCGGTCGATGCGACCGTCGGAACCGATCGTCTTCTCGACGGCGGCGTCCGGAACCTCTTTGACCAGGACCAAGATCTTCAAAACGGATCTTCCTTGCTTGGCGTGTACGCGGCTGGTGTGCGGGTTGAGCGGCCGGCAGGTCCTGCGCGGCTTCTCGGCCCGTACGGCGCCGATGGTGAAATCGATGACGTTGGGTCGGTCGACCCGGCTCCGTGCGGGTGCAGCACGCGAGACGGGCGCATCGTAGCGGCCGTAGCTACGCCTGCGTCGGCTGACCGGTGACGGAGCGTCGAGTGTGACGCGCCTCACCCGGTCCCGGGGCGCCGGGCGTGTGCCCGCCGCGCTCGGGCGTCAGCTGGCCCGGGCGCCCCTGGGGCGCAGGGCACGGACGACGAGCGCAGCGCCGGTGAGGCCCGCGGCGGCGGCGCCTGCGGTCCGCAGGCGGTGCGCGAGCCGGTCGACGGCGAGCACCTCCCAGTGCTCGTCGGCCGCGATGCGCCTGAGGGCACGGTCCGGGTTGACGGCGACCGGCGTGCCGACGGCTCGGAGCATCGGGAGGTCGGAGATCGAGTCGCTGTACGCCGTGGAGGCGCTGAGCGCGAGGCCGTGCTCGGCGGCGAGGTCCGCGAGCGCTTCGACCTTCCCCTCGCCGTAGACGAACGGACCACCGGGCTGGCCGGTGTACACGCCGTCGATGATCTCGGAGCGCGTGCCGACGGCGCCGTCGAGGTCGAGCACCTCTGCGAACAGGTCGGCGAACTCCTGGCTCGAGGCGGTGACCAGGTAGACGGGCTCGCCGGCCTGCTGGTGGGCGTGCACGCGCGCGAGCACGCTCGGGTAGACCCGAGGCAGGACGCGCTCGAGCACGGCGCCGGAGATGGCCTCGAGATCCGAGGACGGGACGTCCTTCACGTAGCCGCCGACGCGGGTGCGCACGGCATCCGTGGTCGCGTCGTCGAGGCCCCAGAGGCGAAAGCGCGCGCTCACCCACGTGTCGCGCAGGAGCTGGCGCCGCGTGACGATCCCGGCGCGGGCCATCTCGATGAGGATCGAGAACCCGCTTGAGCCGCTGACGAGCGTGCGGTCCAGGTCGAAGAACGCGGCGGCGCGCAGGTCGGTCCGCGGCGCGGGCGCCCGGTCGGCGGTGAGGTCGGTCGGCACGGTCGTCATCGAAAGCTCCTGCTCAGCGTACGAGTGAGCGGCCCTCCCGGACCGCAGTCCTCGGTCAGGTGCTGGTCAGGCGGGGCAGAACGCGGTGTGCGGTGGGCGGGCTGGGGTCGAGGTGGTGCGCACGGCTCCCGTCGGCGGATCGGCCTGGGTCGGCGATCGTCTGCACCGAGCGCGATGCCCGACCGAGTTGGTCGCGGGTCTCGGTCGTGCTGTGGACTTGGTCGACGAGGGGTCGAGCCGCCCACTCACCCGAACCACCAGCGCCCTGGCACGCACCCAGTTCGGGCAAGTCGCGCGCAGGGCACCGAGCCAGCCACTCACCCGAACCAGCAGCACCCTGGCACGCACCCAGCTCGGGCAAGTCGCGCGCAGGGCACCGAGCCAGCCACTCACCCGAACCAGCAGCACCCTGGCACGCACCCAGTTCGGGCCAGTCGCCGGCGGGTGACTGGCCACGGGGGTCCGCCGCGGGTGCTCCCGTATCGGCGGTTGTGGCGGCCCACCCCCGCGCCAGCGCCCGATGGGACCGACGCTCGTGCGGTCCTCGAACGCCAGCCGGCTCGCATGCCGCCGAGTGGGGCATACGAACCGCCTCGTCCTCTCCCGCGGCCCATGGACGGCCGCCGCTCGCCTCACACGACGACGGGCGCGCCGCCGTGTGGCGGCGCGCCCGTCGAAAGCGCTTGGGTGGCCGGCCCCGGTGGGACGGCCCGCCGGTGGCTGGTTAGCCGACGCGGACGATGATGGCGTCGCCCTGGCCACCGCCGGAGCAGATGCCGGCGACGCCGATGCCACCACCGCGGCGGTTCAGCTCGAGGACGAGGGAGCCGACGATGCGGGCGCCGGACGCGCCGAGCGGGTGCCCGAGGGCCACGGCGCCGCCGTTGACGTTCACGTTGTCGGAGGTGAGGCCGAGGGCGCGCATCGAGTTGATGCCGACCGACGAGAACGCCTCGTTGAACTCCCAGAGATCGACGTCGTCGACCGAAAGGCCGGCGCGGTCGAGCGCCTTCTTGGCGGCAGCGGCCGGGGTCTTCGCCAGGTACGGGAAGTCGTCGGCGACCTGGGCGTGGCCGACGATCTCGCCGAGGATCTGCTTGCCGTTCTTCTTCGCCCAGTCCTCGGAGGCGAGCACGAGGGCGGCGGCACCGTCGTTGACCGACGGCGAGTTGCCGGCGGTGTGCGTGCCGTCCTTCACGAGGCCGCGGAGCTTGGAGAGGCTCTCGGCCGTGGTGCCCTCGCGCGGCCCCTCGTCGTGCTCGACGACCGTGTCGCCCTTGCGACCCGGAACGGTGACGGGAACGATCTCGTGCGGGAGGTTGCCGTTCTCGCGGGCGGCGAGCGCGCGGGTGTGCGACAGGGCAGCGAACTCGTCGAGCTCCTCGCGGCCGATGTTGAGCTCGTCACCGACCTCGGTGGCCTCGACGTACATCTGCTTGCCGGTGAAGGCGTTCGTCAGACCGTCGTGCTGCATCAGGTCGATCATCGTCGCCGGGCCCATGCGGAAGCCGTTGCGCGATCCCGGAAGGGCGTGCGGCGCCTGGCTCATCGACTCCATGCCGCCACCGATGGCGACCTCGACCTCACCGGCGCGGATGTGCAGATCGGCGAGGGCGATGGCGCGCATGCCGGACGCGCAGACCTTGTTGATCGTCTCCGAGGAGACCTCGATCGGGATGCCGGCAGCGATCTGCGCCTGGCGCGAGGGGATCTGCCCCGCACCGCCCTGGAGCACCTGGCCCATGATCACGTGCTCGATCTGCTCGCCGGTGACGCCGGCGCGCTCGAGCGCGCCGCGGATGGCGATGGCGCCGAGCTCCGTGGCAGGGAGGGACGAGAGACCACCGCTGAGCTTGCCGATCGGCGTGCGGGCGGTCGAGAGGATGACGGTCTTGGCCATGATGGGTGCGCCTCGTGGACGGGAGGAACCCCTCGCGGACGAGAGGGGCAGCCGGTGAGGCCGGGGAGCTTAGGGCAGTTCGGCGCACCTCGGGAGACTGGCCGTCCCGCAGCGCGACCGCCGCCCGGCCAACCCGCTCGACGAGACGCCCGGATCTGGCGCGTTGCCATCCATCACGCGCTCCGCGTAGGATCTCCGACGCCCATGGCCGGCCCGATCCACCCACGGCACCGACGCCCAGGACTCCGCACGCACGAAACGGGACCGGCGACCCCCGATTCGCCAGGTCGCACGTGGTCACCTACCATGCGCGCACGATGACCGACGCGACGCTCCTGGAACGCGCGGACCAGCAGGAGGCGATCGAGCGCGCGCTCCGCGAGGCACGCCACGGTGGCGGCCTCGTGCTCGTGATCGAAGGCGCCGCCGGCATCGGCAAGAGCCGCCTGCTCGCCGAGCTGCGCACCTCGGCAGGCGGGAACCAGCGCGTGCTCATGGCGCGAGCCTCGGAGCTCGAGCGCGGCTTCGCCTTCGGCGTCGTCCGCCAGCTGTTCGAGGGGCTCGTCCGCGATCCCGAGCAGCGCGAGCGCATCCTCGACGGCGCGGCGATGAACACCCGCGAGATCTTCGAGGGCTGCGAGACGGAGGGCGGCGGCGCGAACTTCGCCCTGCTTCACGGCCTGTACTGGCTCACGATGAACGTCGCGGAGCAGGGTCCGCTCGTGCTCCTCGTCGACGACCTGCACTGGTGCGACACGTCGTCGCTGAGATTCCTCTCCTACCTGGCCCGGAGGCTCGACGGCACCGACATCCTGCTCGCGACCGCCACCCGCCCCGTCGTCCCCGACAGCGCCGACGCCCAGCTGCTCGGCGACCTGCTCGAGCAGCCGACCGTGGTCCACCTCTTCCCCCAGGCGCTCTCCACGCCGGCGACGCGCCTGCTGCTCGAGCACCAGCTCGAGGCGACCGTCGACGGCGCCTTCGCCCAGGCCTGCTTCGATGCCACCGACGGCAACCCGCTCATGCTCCGCCAGCTCGCGCGCTCGCTCGAGGCCGAGGGCATCGCACCGAGCGCCGCGAACGCAGACGGCGTGCGGCGGGCCGCGCGGCGCGCCCTGTCGCGGACGGTCCTCGCCCGCGTCGGACGCCGTTCGGCCGAGGCCGTCTCCGTCGCACGCGCGGTCGCCGTGCTCGGAGGGACGCCGACCCCGGAGCTCGTCGCCACCCTCGCCGAGGTCGACGTGCCCGCCGTCGAACGCACCTGGCGTGAACTCGTCGACGCCGAGGTGCTGCGCCGCGACACGCTCGCGTTCGTGCACGCGCTCGTGCGCGACGCGATCTACCTCGACCTGCCCGAACCCTCGCGCGAGCGGCTCCACCTGCGCGCCGCCCGGGCGCTCGAGGCCTCCGGCGCGGCGCCGGAGCGCATCGCAGGCCAGCTCCAGTTCGCACCTCGCACCGGCGACCAGTGGGTCGCCGAGCTCGCCCTCCGCGCCGGCCTCGACGCGCTCCGGCACGGCGCTCCGGATGCCGCGACGACGCACCTGCAGCGTGCGCTCGACGAGCCCATCGCGGACGATCGCCGGAAGGCCGTGCTCGCCCCGCTCGCCGGCGCGCTGTTCAACGTCGACGCCCCGGCCTCGATCGCGGCGCTCGCCGAGCTCGCCGAACTGGAGGAGGATTCCCGCGAGCGGACGGCGCTGCACGTCGGGCAGGTGCAGGCGCTGGCGCTGACCGACCGCTGGAACGAGGCGGCAGCACTCTGCCGGCGGCTCGAGGACGAGCTGCCTGCCGACCAGGACGACCAGCGGGCGATGTTCCAGGCGATCCGCTCGGTCTGCGCGATCTTCGGCGCTGACGACTCGGAGGGCTACCGGCTGCTGGACTCGTACCGGGAGGTGCCGGAAGGCGCCTCGATGGGTGAGCGGATGCGCGGCGGCCAGGCCGCGCTGATGTGGATGTACGACGACGCGACGGCGCAGCAGGCCGCCGACCTGGCGACCTCCGGCGTCGGACTCGACCCCGCGGTGCTCGGAGACCACACGCTCATCGCCGTCGCGCCGCTGTACTGCCTCGCGCTCGCCGACCGCGAGGACGGCATGGACATCTGGGACCGGGCTCGCGTCGACGCGCACCGGCGCGGCAGCGTGATCCTGCAGATCACCGTCGACATGTGGCTCGGGATCATCCAGCACCGTCGCGGCGACCTCACCGCGGCGATCTCCGGGCTGGGGGACGCGCTCGTCTGGGCCAACCGCTGGGGAACCGGCGAAGAGGCGCGCCGCTATGCCGGGACGACACTCGCGCACGCCTACCTCGATGCCGGCGACGTCGCTGCCGCCCGCGCGCAGATCGAACGCACCGCCCCACTGCCCGGGAGCCAGTCGCTGTCGACGCTGCTGTGGTTCCACACGATGGCGTGGACGCAGATCGCGGAGGGTCGCTTCGGGGACGCGCTCGACTCGAGCCGGGTCCTCGAACAGCAGCATCGAGCTGGGTGCGCCAGCCGATCGGATTCGACTGGAACATGCCGCGCGCGATCGCGCTGCACCGACTCGGGCGGGTCGACGAGGCGGTCGCCGCTGCCGAAGCGGCGCTGGCGCTCGGCCGACATTGGGGCGCCGCCGGCGTGCTCGGACCGGCGCTGCGCATCCTCGGCGAGGTGAAGGGCAACGACGGCCTGCCGGAGCTGCAGGAGGCGGTCGCGGTGCTCGACGGCGCGCCGGCCCGCATCCAGCTCGCACGCTCCCTCGCCCAGCTCGGGGCCACGCTGCGTCGCCGCGGCGACGTGACCGAGGCGCGTGCGCCGCTCGAGCGTGCCTACGACCTGGCGATCGCCTGCGGCTCGCCGGGGCTGGCCGAGGCTGCGCGGGTGGAGCTCGCCGCATCCGGCGTGCGACGGCGCGCCGGCGATTCCAGCGGCGCGGCCGGCCTCACCCCGAGCGAGCGCCGCGTGGCCGACCTCGCAGCCGACGACCGCACCAACCGCGAGATCGCCCAAGAGCTCTTCGTGACGCCGAAGACGGTCGAGGTGCACCTCTCCGCCGCCTACCGCAAGCTCGGGATCGCCTCGCGGCGCGAGCTCTCCGGCGCTCTCGAGCCGGCCTGAGGCGGCGAGCGCGGCCGCTCCGGCACGCCACGCATCGGCCTAGGGGTACGGGCACGCGATCTTGGGGTGCACGACTCGGGTCGTCCACGATGGCGCGGAGGTCGATGTGGCGCAGGGTGGTGGCATGCCCGCTCTCCCGCCGCATGATGCGCAGCCGCCGACCGGCGACGCCGAAGACCGAGCTCCGCTTCCGCCCCGGGCGTCGACGCCGACGCCATCGAGATCCTCGCCCGGTTCGCGCGCCGCGCGAGCACCGAGGCGCCGCAGGGAACGATCCAACTCGATGGTCACCCGCCCGTGGCCTTCGCGGGCTGGTTGGATCTGATGGCGCGCGTCGAGGAGATCCTCGCGGAGGCACCGGGCCGGCGCGTACCGTAGGGCTGATGAAGGTCACCGTCGCGTCCGCCCTCCCCGCCGAGCCGCTCGACACCGTCGCGCTCGCACTCGCGGAGGGCGACGACGTTCCGGCCCCGTACACCGAGCTCGTCGCCCGGTTCGAGGAGCGCGGTGAGATCAAGCGCCGCGCCGGCGCGGTCGGCCATCTCCACGACGGCGACACCCGCCTGATCGTGGTCGGGCTCGGAGCAGGCACCCCGTCGAACGAGGACCTGCGCGTCGCCGGCGCGCACGCCATCGCCCGCGCGCAGGCGCTCGGCACGTCCACCCTCCACTGGCTGGTGCCGGCGGGAGCCGGCGCGACCGCCGCCCTCACCGAGGGCACCCTCCTGCGCGCCTGGCGCTACGAGGCCCGCCGCAAGGAGCCGGCGGCGAACGATCCCGCCACCGAAGCGCTCGTGCTCGTCGGCGGTGACGCCGCCGAGGCGACCGCCGCCACGATCACCGCCGAGGCCGCGAACTGGGCCCGCACCCAGCAGCACGAGCCGCCGAACGTGCTTACCCCCACCGAGCTCGGTGCGCGCGCCGTCGCGCTCGCAGACCTGAGCCCGCACCTCGAGATCACGGTCGCGGACACGGAGGAGCTGGCGGCGAAGGGCATGGGCGCGCTGCTCGGCGTCGCGCAGGGGTCCACCCAGCCGCCGGCGGTCATCACGGCCCAGTACCGCCACCCGGAGGCCACGGGTCCCACGCTCGCGCTCGTCGGCAAGGCCGTCACCTTCGACGCCGGAGGCATCTCGATCAAACCGTCGGCGCGCATGCACGAGATGAAGTTCGACATGAGCGGCGGCGCCGTGGTGCTCGGCGCGCTCCAGGCCGTCGCACGTCTCGACCTCAAGTTGAACCTGATGGTCGTCGTCGGCGCGACCGAGAATCTGCCAGACGGCAACGCGTTCAAGCCCGGCGACATCATCACCGCCGCCGACGGCACCACCATCGAGATCACGAACACCGACGCCGAGGGACGGCTCGTGCTCGCCGACTGCCTCTGGCACGCGCGGCAGGAGGGGGCCGACGTCCTCGTCGACGTCGCCACGCTGACCGGCGCCGTGACGGTGGCGCTCGGCTCCACGCATGCCGGGCTCGTGTCGACGGACGACGACCTCGCCGGCGAACTGCTCGAGGCCGGTCAGCGCACCGGGGAGCTCGCATGGCGCCTCCCGCTGCACCCCGAGTACGCGAAGCTGATGAACAGCCCCGATGCCGATGTCGTCAACGGCGCGCTCGAGCGCAAGGCGGGAACGATCACCGGCGGCTACTTCCTGTCGCGGTTCGCCGGCACGACGCCGTGGGCACACCTCGACATCGCCGGCACCGCCTGGGGCCTGGGCCGGGCCTACGCCGGCCGCGGCGGCAGCGCCTACTCGCTGCGCCTGCTCGTCGACTGGCTGCGCACCCGCGCCGCCTAGCCCCGAACGCGGCTGAGGGGTGCAGCCCATCGGGCCGCACCCCTCGCCCTCACCACCGTGTCGGGGGATCCGGTAGGAGGTCTTCCCCGCTCGGCGGCGCTACCTCAGCGTCGCGAGCTGCGGCAGCGTGTACGTCGCGAACGTGCGCTGGGAGCCCTCGCGCTTGGGCACGCGGGTCTGCGCGCGGTAGATCGCGTACGTCGCGCCGGCCGGGGCCTTGAACGTGGCGGTGAACCGGCCCTGCACGTCCGGGCGCACCGTGCCGACCTTCACGAACTTCGTGCACGTGACGCGGCGCTGCAGGACGACCGGCGCCTGACGCCGGGCGCGCGGGAGCGTGGTGTACCCGCGCATCGTCACGCGCCCACCCGACGCGCTGAGCCTGGTGACCACCATGCGGCGTGCGAACTTCAGCTTGTTGCTGCGCCTCGCCTGCACCACCGCGTAGTACCGGGCCTCGTTCGTGCCGCGGATCTTCGACGCGGGCAGCGCGACCTTCGCCTGGAACGAGCCGTCGGCGGCGATCTTCGCGGTGCCGACGGTGCGCCCCGTGTGCGTGAGGACGATGGAGGCCGTCTGGCCGGCGTACTTGAGCTGCGCGATGCCCTTCACGAGTGTCCTGCCGCCCGAGCGCCGCACGTCCACCAGCCGCACCGGCGCATCGCTGCACTGGAGCAGCGCCTGCGCACCGAGGGTGTTGAGACCGGACTGAGGGGGCTGCGGGCCGGAATTCGGCGCCGGGGTCGGGGTGACCGGCGGCCGGGGCGTGCCGGTCGGCACCGGCGTGGCGAGCCCGCCGCAGCCCGTCGCGCCGGCCGTCACCGAGGCGCGCGCGACGTTGCCGCTGAGCACGGAGCGGCCGGCGATCGTCACATCGAGGGTGACGGCGGTGCTCGTCGCCGTGGTCCCGTCGTCCGCCGTCACGTGCGGGGTGACCTTCACCTGCAGCAGGTTCGCCGGGATGTCGAGGTGCTGGGCCAGCAGCGACGCGGTGCCGTCGCTCACGCGGTCCAGGATCGACTGCACCGTGGTGCCGACGGGCAGTGCGGCGTCGATCGCCCCGAGGAGCCCGCCGGGATCGGCCAGCAGGTCGTAGAGGCTGCGCTCCCCGGCGCCCAGGAGCAGCCCGAGCACGGTGTTCGGCCGCGCGTGCACCTTGATCGTGCGCAGCACGTCGTTCGTAGAGACGAGCTGGGAGAGCGTGAGCCTCGACGAGTCGAGGGTGATGGCGCGGTTCGCCGGATCGTCGGGATCGATCGCCGTGCCGAGCACGTTCAGCCCGGTGAGGTCGCTCGACGCGCCCACCTGCGATCGGCCGTTCGCGCAGGTGGCGCGGGCCGTCGCGGTGATCACGTCGGCGGTCGCGAGGTTCGGCAGCGTGGCATCCAGGAGCGCCGGCAGGTTCGTGACCTGCGCTGCGAGACCGGCCGCATCGATGCTCGAGGTGTCGAGGCCGAGGGCCGTGAGCGGGGCGAGCGCGCCGGCGAGCGGGCCGCCCGGCGCGAGCGCGCCGCCCAGCCCGCTCTGGAACTGGTCGCGCAGACCCCCGGCGGAGCTGATGAGCGGCGCAGCGAGCTGGTCGCTGACCGCGCCGATGCCGAGATCGAGGCCGGCGACGCGCGCCGTGCTCGTGGGCCCTCCGGAGGCGGCCGGCTCGGTGCCGGCCTCAACGGCCGTCACCTTCACGGCGCCGGCGCCGAGCAGGTCGACGTCGACGGCGTGGTGCTCAGCCTCGCACGGCGCGCTCGCCGCGGAGATCGGGCTGAACCACCCCGTGCCGAGCAGGTTGAAATCGAGCGCCGAGGCCTGACAACTCGACGCCCCGACGGGCACCGTCGCCGACGCCGACGGCGCGATCACGGCCGTGCCGAGGCCAGCTGCGAGCAGGCACAGACCAGCAGCACGAGGTGCGACTCGTTCCTTGGACATGGGTTCCCCTCCCACGTTTCCGATGCTCGTCCGGTCCGTCCCTTGAACACGGTGAGCGATGACTTGAGTCGTTGTACCAGTCGGTGGACCATCGACCGGTAACCACCAGGACCAGTCAACGAACGATCGACGGGTCGCCCCCGCCGACGCATGAACGCCGTATGCGGACCGCATGTGCCTCGGATCGGGCGGCACCGACGTCGAGCGGCCGGAGCGCCGCGCCAGGGTCAGCTCATCGACACGTAGCCGAGCGCGGAGCCGGCATCGTGGGTGCGACGGATCACCTGGTCGCTGCTGTTGCCCTCGATGGTGTGCACGGTGCCATCGGCGTCGACGGACTCGACCATGCCGATGTGCTCGTCCCACACGATCAGGTCGCCCGGACTGGGGTGCACCCCGGCGCCGTTCTGCACGGCTTTGCCGGTGCGCTGCGCCCACGCGTAGAGGGCGTCGACGCTGCCGAAACCCTGCCCGGCCTCGCCGAGCGGCTTGCCGGACTCCTTCGAGAGCCAGCTCGTGAAGTACGCGCACCACGGGCCGATGCCGGAGCCGGCGGTGGCCTTGCGGTAGTCGGCGATGCGCGGCGAGTCGTTGGAGCCGGGCGGCTGCTCCTTGACGCCGATCTCCCTCTGCGCGAGCGCGACCATGCGCTCGCCGGTGGTGCCGCCTTGCGCGACGCCGCCGATGCCGGCCGTCGCGCTGGCCTGCTGGGCGCCGAGGACGGCGTTGAAGGAGGTGCCGGGCGGCAGCTGGGTGGCGGTTCCACCCCGAAGGGCCGTCTGGAGCTCGGTGACCCGAGCGATGACCTGGTCGACGCTCATCTCCCCCAGTATCGGCAGGGAGAGCTGGTCCCTCCAGTACTTGGCGCCGAAACGTGGCCCGAACGCAGAAGCGGGACCCCGAGGGGTCCCGCTCTGTGTGACTTCCTAGCCCGGTCCGGGGGTCAAACCGGTTGGAAGAGCGTTGCCGACTCCGGGTTAGCGGAGGAGCGACAGCACGTTCTGACCGGACTGGTTGGCCTGTGCCAGCATCGCCGTACCAGCCTGAACCAGAACCTGGTTCTTGCTGAGCGCGACCGACTCCTTGGCCATGTCGGCGTCGCGGATGCGGCTCTCAGCAGCCACGAGGTTCTCGTGGTAGCTGTTCGTCGCGTCAGCGGCGTACTGCAGGCGGTTCTGGGTTGCACCCAGGACACCACGCTGCGCCGAAACGGCGTTGATGGCGGTATCGATCTCAGCCAGGTCGGTGGTAGCGCCGAGTGCCGAGTATGCGGTGCCAACGGCGGAGCCGAGGCTGATCGTGGCGACCGAGATCTGCTCGCCGTCGTTCGCGCCCACCTGGAAGGTGATCGATCCCGAACCGCTGAGCAGGCTGACGCCGTTGAACTTGGTGGTCGTGCCGATGCGCTCGATCTCGGACGCAAGCTGCGAAACCTCGGACTGAATCGAGGTCTTGTCGGTCGTGCTGAGCGAGCCGTTCTGGTACTGAACTGCGAGCTCACGAACACGCTGGAGCATGCCGTGGACCGAACCGAGTGCACCCTCAGCGGTCTGAACGAGCGACTGACCGTCGCCGATGTTCGAGACTGCCTGCGAGAGACCGCGGATCTGACCACGCATGCGCTCCGAGATGGAGAGACCTGCGGTGTCGTCTGCGGCCGAGTTCACCCGGAAGCCAGAGCTCAGACGCTGCATCGACTGCGACGAAGCGGCGGAGTTGGCGTTGAGCTTGTTGTACGAGCTGAGTGCGTCGACGTTGGTGTTGATACGAAGGGACATCTCTTGACTCCTTGTCGAGATGGTTTGTTAGTCCCCCGGCGACTGCATGTTGCCGGTTATGTCCCCAATATCGGTCGCCTCGTCAGCTGGCTTGACCAGTCGTCCAGGGCGGGTGGACACGCCCGGCTCGGCCGCCGTTCTGCGGGACGCCACGCCCTGCCGCGGTCAGCGCCGGAGTGCGAAGCGAGCTCGACGACGCTCGCCCCAGCCGGCGTCCCTCCCCTGGCAGGAAGGCATCAGGGAGCGATGCCGTGCCCTCGCTGCTCCGATCGGCAGCCGGCCGCGCCCCCGCGCCGCGGCAACCATCGCCCGACGGCTCAGCGGGACTGATCGATCCTGCTCGGATCCTCGAGCTCTTCGAGGATGGTCTTCTGCAGCTCCAGCGCCTCCTTGCGGGCGTGCGCGAGCTCGGCGAAGAGGATCTGCTTCCAGACCATCTGGGCGACGGCCCACACGCCGAGCGAGGCGAGCGCGCCGATCGCGATCGAGCGGATGACGAGGTCGACGAACGGGATGCCGCCGCGGTAACTGAGCCAGGCGGTCAGCGCGAAGCCCACGATGGCACCCCACGACTTGGCGCGGCCGATCGAGTACTTCGCCCGCGGGTGGTCGGCGATGCGGATCGCGGTGCGCTCCTCGGTCGCCGGTGCGTCGCTGTCGGGTTCGTCCGCCATCGTCAGCGACGACGGTCACGGAGTGACGGCGTCACCCAGGGCGGGGCGAGGTGGGCTGCGCCGGCCGCCACGTCGACGGTCGGGGTCGCCGGTCGCTCGTCGCCGCCCGTGGTCGCCGGCCGGCGGATCTCGGGGAGCGGCACGGTGCGGCCGCTCGGCATGGCCGGCGGAGGCGGCGGGAGGTGCTCGGCGTCGGCGAGGAGGTCGGCGGCGATGCGGTGGGCGTCGGCGCCGTGGATCGCGCCGCGGCCGGCGCCGCCGCTCACGTAGGCGAGGGGCACGCGGCGGTCGATCGCGACGGCGACGACGCCGCCGAGCAGGTCGGCCTCGTCGGCGTGCGTGGCGACGAGCGCGGTCGGGTGCAGCGGTCGGAGCGCGCGGAGCACGCGGCGGGCGTACGGCGCGGCGAGGGTGACCGGGAGGCAGAGCGCGACGGTGTCGAGCTCGAGGAGCTGGAGGGTGGCGCCGAGGCGGTCGACGGCGACGCGGTCGCCGGGGCTCACGCCGGGCGTGTCGACGAGCACGAGTGCGTGGCGGCGCAGGGCGGTGATGCGGTCGAGCGCACGGGGCGCGTCCGGGGCGGCGTGCACGGCCACGCCGAACGGCGCGAGGGCGCTGGCGAGGAGGCCGTCGTCGCCGGATTCCTGGAGGGTGACGCAGGCGACGGGGATACGGCTCGCCGCGCCGTAGGCGGCAGCGAGGCGGGCGATCGCGCGGGTCTTCCCCACGCCGGACGAGCCGACGAAGGCGACGGCTTGGCCGGCGCGGCCGACGAGCGGCGCGGTGGGGATGCGGCGGGCGAGCTCGCTGGCGAGCAGCTGCGAGAGGGGCGCGTTCGGCTCGAGCGCGACGCGGTGCACCAGGGTGTCGTCGACGATCGGGCTCGCGATCTGCTCGGGCAGGCCGCGGCGGACGAGCGCTCCGTGCAGTGGGCCGAGCACGTGCGCGGCATCCGGCGGCCCGGTCGGATCGGAGAGGCCGGCCTGGCGCAGGCGCTCCTCGAAGCTCGGGCCGTGCTGCGGCACGGGCGCGGGCGCCGCGCCGCGCTGGCCGGGATCGAACGGCGCTTCGATCGACGCGTCGGCCGTGCTCTCGTGGACGACGCGCGCGGCCTCCTGCTCGGCCCGGAGCTGGGCCTCGACGGTCTGGGCGTCGGCGATGCTCGGGATCGAGGCGTGCACGCCGTAGGAGCCGGCAGGCGGACGCGCGGGCGCCGGTGCCTCCTCGGGCTGCGGCGGCTCGAAGCTGACGGTGGGCTGCACGGGCGCCCCGGGCGGGACCGGCGGCGGCGCGAGGGGCTCGAAGGCGGAGGTGAAGCCAGGTTGGATCTCGGCGATCTCGTCGGCGGCGGCACCCTGCTGCTGGGCTGCGCCCGCATCGTCGAAGAGCGAGCCGGGCTTCGCGGCCGGGCGGGCGCCGTAGGCGGCAACCGGCGGCGGCGCGCGTCGCGGCGCGCGGGCCGACGGCGGGGCCGTCCGACACGTCGATCCCGGTGCGCGCGGGCGCGCCGGTGCTGCCGGGCGACGGCGGCGCGATGAGCGCGACGTCGATCTCGACGGTGCGCTTGGCGAAGAACCCGGCGATCCCGCCCGTGACACCCCTCGCGCTGGCGGAGGATCATCGCGCCGTCGCCGACCTCGGCACGGATCCGCGGCGCGAGCTCGGCGAGGGAGCCGCCGCGGGTAGGTCTTCACGGGCACGCCATCGACGAGACGGTCCGGCTCGGGGGCCGGCATCGCCTGCTCGAGCGGCACGGGGCCGTCGGTGTTCGCGCGCTTACGTGCCATCGATGTCCACTAGGGGTGCACCACCCCGACCGTCTCGACGGTAACGCCGGGAGCCACCTCCGTATAGGCGCACACGGGAAGTTGCGGAACGGTCTGCTCGACGAGCCGGCGCAGGTGGCGCCGGATCCGCGAGCTGCACAGCAGCACGGGGCGGCTCCCACCCCGGCAGCGGCTGCTCGCTCTGCTGCTGGAGGGCCTGGACCAGCGCCTGGGCGCGCGACGGTTCCATCGCGAGGTACTCGCCGTCGGCGGTGGCGGTGATCGCGTCGGCGACCTCCTGCTCGATCGCGGGGTCGAGGGCGATCGCGCGCAGGCACGACTCCTCGTCGAGGTGCGGTCCGACGATCGCCCGCCCGAGGGTCTGGCGGGCGTACTCGGCGAGCAGGTTCGGATCGCGGGTGACGCGGGCGCGGTCGCCGACGGCTTCGATGATCGCGCCGAGGTCGCGGATCGAGACGCCCCTCCCGCAGCAGGGCCTGCAGCACGCGCTGCACCTCGCCGATCGACACGAGGTCGGGCACGACCTCGTCGACGACGGCGGCGTTCGTCTCCTTGAGGCCGTCGAGCAGCTGCTTGACGTCCTGGCGGGTGAGGAGGTCGGCGACGTGCCGGCGGATCACCTCGGTGAGGTGGGTGACGATCACCGATTCGGTGTCGACGACGGTGTACCCGAGCGCCTCCGCCTCGCTCTGGCTCTCGTCGCCGATCCAGATCGCCGGCAGGCCGAACGCGGGCTCGGTGGTCGGCACGCCGTTGAGCTGGCCCACGGCGTCGCCCGGGTCGAGCGCGAGCTGGTGGCCGGCGAGCACCTGGCCGCGGGCCACCTCCGCCCCACGCACGCGCAGCGCGTACTCGTGGGAGCGCAGGCCGACCTCGTCGTGAATGCGGACGGGCGGGATGACGGTGCCGAGCTCGGACGCGATCTGCCGGCGCACGTTGCTCACCCGCGAGACGAGCGTGCCGCCGGCCTGCTGGTCGACGAGCGGCACGAGGCCGAAGCCGACGACGAGCTCGAGCGGGTCGATCGCGAGGGCGGCGCGCGCCTGGTCGGTCGACGACGGTTGGGGGGCGACGGGCACGATCTCCGACTCGGCCTTCGCGGCCTGCTCGGCGATCGCCGAGTTCTGCCCGAGGGTGCGGCCGATCATGAAGAGCGCACCACCGACGACCAGGAACGGGATCTTCGGCAGCGCCGGCACGAGCGCGAACATCGCGACCACACGCCGCCGGCCATCTGGACGGCCTTGCCCTGTGCGGCGAACTGCCCGGCGATGTCGGTGCCGAGGTCGTCACCGGAGTCGGCGGAGCGGGTGACCATGATGCCGGTGGCGACCGAGATGAGCAGCGCCGGGATCTGGGCGGCGAGGCCGTCGCCGACGGTCAGGAGCGAGAAGGTCTGCGCGGCCTCGCCGAACGGCATCCCCTGCTGCGCGACGCCGACGATGATGCCGCCGAGCAGGTTGATCATCGTGATCACGATGGCCGCGATCGCGTCGCCCTTCACGAACTTGCTGGCGCCGTCCATCGAGCCGTAGAAGTCGGCCTCGCGGGCGACGTCCTGGCGGCGCTGGCGGGCCTGGTCCTCCGTGATCTGACCGGCGTTGAGGTCGGCGTCGATCGCCATCTGCTTGCCCGGCATGGCGTCGAGGGTGAAGCGGGCGGCGACCTCGGCCACGCGCCCGGCGCCGTTCGTCACCACGACGAACTGGATGACGACGAGCACGAGGAAGATGATCAGGCCGACGACCACGTTGCCGCCGACGACGAAGTCGCCGAACGCCCCGACCATGTGGCCGGCGTCGCCGTGGAGGAGGATCAGCCGGGTGACCGACACGTTGATCGCGAGCCGCAGCATCGTCGTGAGCAGCAGGAGCGTCGGGAACACCGAGAACTCCAGCGCCTTCTTGACGTAGAGGGTCATGATCACGATGGCGAGCGCCATCGAGATGTTGGCCGCGATCAGGAGGTCGATGATGATCGGCGGCAGCGGCACGATCATCATCACGATCACGACGACGACGAAGATCGCCGCGATCATGTCGGTGTACTTGGAGAGGCGCTTGAGGAGGTCGTTCATGCCGCGGCCCTCCGGCTCGCGGTGCGGTAGACGAAGGCGAGCACCTGGGCGACCGCTTCGTACAGCTCTTCGGGGATGTGGTCACCGACCTCGACCGCGGCGTGCAGCGCGCGGGCGAGCGGGGGATCGGGGACGACGGGCACGCCGGCATCCTTCGCGGCCTCGCGGATCTTCTTCGCGACGAGGTCCATGCCCTTGGCGACGACCTCCGGGGCCATCTTCTCGGGCGAGTACTTGAGGGCGACGGCGTAGTGCGTCGGGTTCGTGACGACGACGTCGGCATCGGGCACGGCGGCCATCATGCGCGGCGCGCGTGATGCCT
>JAQIJQ010000019.1:0-55504 GCA_036946195.1 Patulibacter minatonensis
GTTGACGACGCGCGCCGCGATCTCCTCGGCGGTCTGCTCCGACTTGCCCTGCTCGAGCTCGCTCTCCTTGACGTGCTCGTACTGGCGGCCGCGCTTGCTGTCCTTCTTCACACCCCGTGGTGGCATCGTGCGCCTCCCGATCTGGTCCGTTCGATGCGCACCGAACGCTAGATCGAGCCGGCGGCCACGCCGCGGTCAGCGACGAGCAGATCGCGCTCAGTGCGTGTGCGCGAGGTGGTGCTGGTGGGCCCAGTCGTGGACGCGCTCGCGCACCCACGCGACCACCTGCGGGGGTGCCTCGCCGGTGGCGATGGACGTCATGGCGACCGGCTTGTCGCCGCGCCGGGCCTTTGCGTCGCGCTCCATCATCTCGGTGTCGGCGCCGACGTACTCGGCGAGATCGATCTTGTTGATCACGAGCAGGTCGGCGTCGCGCACGCCCGGCCCGCCCTTGCGCGGCACGTCGTCGCCGCCCGCGGTGTCGAGCACGAAGATCTGGAGGTCGACGAGCCCCCGGCTGAAGATGGCGGTCAGGTTGTCGCCGCCGCTCTCGATGAGCGAGAGCTGCACGTCGCCGAGCTCCTGCTCGAGCCGCTCGACGGCGTCGAGGTTGGCCGAGATGTCGTCGCGGATCGCGGTGTGCGGGCAGCAGCCGGTCTCGACGGCGACGATCCGCCGCGCCTCGAGCACCCCCACGCGCCGCAGGTGGTCGGCGTCCTCCGTGGTGTAGATGTCGTTCGTCACCACGGCGAGGCCGAGCTCTCCGGCCAGGGCCCGGCAGAGCGATCCGACGAGGGCCGTCTTGCCGCTGCCGACCGGCCCGCCGATGCCGATGCGCAGCGGGCGCGCGGCATGGTCGTGGGGCTGGTGCGGATCGGGGAGCTCGTGGTGCGGGACGCCGTCGATGAGGTGCACGGTGATGGGGCCTTGCGTACGTCGAGGTTCGGGGACGTGCACAGTCTCGCGCGCCCGAGGCGCGACGCGTTTGTCCCGATGGAGCAAACCGCGCGCCACGCCCCCGCGGCAGACGCCGAGATGGCGATCGGGGCCCGGCGTAGCCGCGGTGCTCGTGCCCGGGAGGTCCTCGACATCCGGGGGTCCGGGACATCCCGGAGGACTCCCGGACACCTCCGCTGGCGCGATGCCACGCCGATCCGGGAAGCTACGCGGCGTGTCCACTGCCCATCAGGCCGACGGCTCCGCCGAGCCCGCCTCGATCGCCGCCGCCCGCGGAGTCGGAGGCGCGCTGCTGGTGTTCGCGGCGTCGCTGCCGACCGGCGCCCTCACCGTGGCCCACCGTCCGTGGATCGCGGGGCTGCTCGTCGTCGCGGGGGGCGGCGTACGGGGGGCTGCGGGGCGCAGGGCGACGTGGGGCGGTGCTCGTGGCCGTCGCCGGCGGGGCGGTGGGCATCGCCTGGGGTGCGCTCGCCTACGACGGCGTGCAGCAGGAACCCGCAGACTCCCGCGGGCTCGTCGCCAGCGGGATCGGCGCCGGCACCACCGACGGCACCACCCCACCGCAGCACCGCGTGGGCCAAGGCGCGTTGCTGCTCGACCTGCGCACCGTGCGACTCGCGCCTCGCGCCCACCTGCGCGTGCGCGCGCGGGCCGACACCGACGACCTCGTCGTCGCACTCCCCGAGGGCACCTGCGAGCGCCTCATCGTGCACGTGCGGCCACTCGGGCGGCGGCCGCAGCTCTTCGACCGGATCGTCCGGCCGCTCGGGCTGCGCACCGAGGCGGGTTCGGAGCCCGTCGGCGTCGCGAACACCACCGAGCTCCTGACGAGCGCCGACGAGAGCGCCCAGCAGCAGCGCGAGCACACCGATGGCCTCCCGCCGCTCGTCGCCTTCGGCCGAGTCCACTGGCTGCACGGCACCTGGCTGCGCACCGATGCCGTCCCGGCCGCTCGGCCGACGATCGAGATCACGGCGCAGGCTGCGCAGCAGGTGATCGTGCGCGACTACCCGGCGCGGCTGAGTCCGGGAGCACTGCTGACCGATGCGGCCGCGCGCAGCTGGCCATCGCGCGACGAGCAGGATCCCCAGCCGCTCCAGCCCTATGACGCGCCGGCCTTCGCCGGCGACTCGGGACGGTGGCTGCGCGACACCGCGGCCGACCGCCGGCGCGTGCGCACGATGCTGCGCTTCCAGCGCACGCTGCGCGCGTGGGCCGTACGCCAGGGACGCCGCTACGCCGGCCCGTGCGCGACGCGCGCCGAGCTGGGTGCCCAGCGCTACGCCGTGCAGGGCGCGGTGTTCGAGGGTCCGCCGCGCACGGACGTGCGCGCCGACGACACCGTCTACCTCGACGGCCTGGGCCGGGCGCTGCGACCGGTCGTGCAGGACGACCGGATCACCGGATGGAAGGAGCTCGGATGACCGCGCTGCGCAACTGGCGCACCCTGGTTCCCGCCGCCGTCGTGCTCGGAGCCCTGCTCCTGCTCCAGCGCACCTCGGCGCACCGCTTCGACGACGCCTGGCTCCGCGAGAACGCCTCCCGGCACGACCTCTCCCTCTACGCCGCGCTCGTGCTCGGCGCGCTCCTGCTCGCCACCCCGGCCGCCGAGCGGTGGGCCGCCGCGCGGCGTCCGACCGATGCCGACCCTCCCACGGGCGCCGCCGTCGACGCCGCCCGCACGGGCCTGATCTGGGCGGCGCGCGGCACCGGCGCCGCACTCGGCGGGTTCCTGCTCAGCCTGCCCGTCGTGGCGCTCGTCGTCGGCGAGCGGGCGACGATCCCGATTCTGGTGGCCGGTGCGCTCGCCGTCGCCGCCGGCGCCGTGCGCTGGGCTGCGTGGCCGTTCGCGCTCGCGTCGCTCGCCGTCTCGGCGTCCGCCGTCTGGGCCGCGCTCGCCTTCGACACCGTCGACCAGACGCCGGGCCCGCTCGTCGTGCAGCCCGTCGAACCGGGCGAGCTCTACTTCGAGCCCGGCGAGTACGACGCCGTGAGCTCGTCGTTCCAGCCCGACGGTCAGGGCTCGACGCGCCTGTTCCGCCGTGGCCCCGCGCCCGTGCTCATCGATCTGCGCCACCTCCGCCTCCGCGACGGCGCGACCGTCAACCTCGTCGCGCAGTCCGATCTCGACCGCGTGGTCGTCGCGCTGCCCGAACGGCGCTGCATGGCGGTCCGGGTGCACGAGCGCGTGCTCGATCGTCGGCCCCCCGAGGCCTACGTGCGCGCCGCGGGCGTGGCCGGTGTCGAGCTCGCCCACGATGCACCCAGCCCCGTCGGCGGCGCCGACGAGGGGCTCGGCGGGAGCGCGGCCTTCGGCGCCACGCCGCGGCCGTTCCACTTCGCCCAGCGCGACGAGGACCAGCTCCGGCTCGTCGGATTCGGCGAGGCGATCACCCCGAAGGACGGCGAATGGCGGCGCGACGTGGCCGATCCCCGGCGCGCCGCGACCCTCGACCTCGACGTGTGGACCGGTACCCAGGTCGTGATCCGCGACTACCCGAGCGACCTCTCGCTGGCGGCGATCGCCCGCGCCGACACGCAGGGGGCCCTCCGCGACGACGAGGCCTCGCTGCTGCGTTGGCCGATGCGCAACGAGACGATGGAGGACCAGTCGGTCCTCTCGCAGTTCCCGTTCTCCCCGAACCTCGAGCACCAGGCCCAGGCCCAGGCGAACCGGATCGCCGGCCCGTGCGCCACCGATGCCGCGCGCGCCCGGGTGTGGATCCCCGTCAACGCGCAGGTGAACGAGCCGACCGAGACCACCTGGGTGAACGGGCTCGGCAGCGTGCGACGGACCCCGGTGCAGCAGCCATGAAACTGCCGGTCGACCGCCTCCTCGCCGGTGCCGGACTCGTCGGCGCGCTCGCGGCGTGGTTCGCCACACGCCCGGCCGACGACCGGGTGCAGGCGCTCGTCGTCGGGGCGGCCGCCCTCGTGCTGCTCGTGATCGCAACGGCTGCGTGGTGCGCCCGCCACCGGCCGTGGGCCGCGGTCGCCGGCGCGGCCGCCGGACTCACGGTCGGCACCGCCACGGTCGTCGGCCACGCCGACGACTACGACTTCGTGATCAACGGGTCGGCCGCGTACGGCATGGTCCTCGGTGGCGCGGCCGTGCTGCTCGTCGCTCCCTGGGTGGCCGGCCGGCGGATCCTGCCCCGCCGCC
The DNA here is from genome assembly GCA_036946195.1 of Patulibacter minatonensis. Taxonomy (GTDB): domain Bacteria; phylum Actinomycetota; class Thermoleophilia; order Solirubrobacterales; family Solirubrobacteraceae; genus JAGIBJ01. The sequence continues at coordinate 4,121 of JAQIJQ010000019.1, forward strand.
CGGATCCGGCCGAGCTCTCGCCGTGGCAGCTCATGAGCGAGGAGCGCCGGGTCGACGAGCAGCGCAGCCGCGCGGGACTCCTGCGCGGCCGACAGGCAGCGGCCGCGGGCCTTGCGATCGCGCTGGCGCTGTGGCCGCTCGGGGAGCTCGTCGACGACACGGGCACCCGGGCGTCCGAGTCGTGGGCGCTCGTCGACCTGGCCATCGTCGCCGTGCTCGGCCTCCTCGCACTCCCCATCCTGCGACGTGAGCTGGTCAGGGGCCGCAGGTTCGCGCGGGAGTACCAGCAGGGGGTGGAGCGGCAGCGGGTCGCGGCACACCTCCACGACTCCGTCCTGCAGACGCTGGCGCTGATCCAGCGCACGGACGATCCGGCGCAGGTGCGCACCCTCGCGCGGCGGCAGGAGCGGGAGCTGCGGGACTGGCTCGCAGGGCGCGACCCGGAGGCAGCCTCGCGCGTCGCCGCGGCCATCACCTCGATCGCAGCGGAGGTGGAGGCCGAGTACCCGGGCGCCGAGCTCGACACCGTGACGGTGGGCGATGCCCCGCTCAGCGATCACCTCGCGCCGCTCGTGTGGGCGATGCGCGAGGCGATGCGCAACGCGGCTCGCCACGCCGCCGTCGACGTGATCGACGTGTACGTCGAGGTGGAGGCCGAGCGGGTGCTCGGGTACGTGCGCGACCGCGGCTCCGGCTTCACGCTCGACGAGGTGCCGCCCGTGCGGCGAGGCGTGCGAGATGCGATCCTCGGCCGCATGAGGCTCGCCGGCGGCACCGCGACGATCGACTCCGGCGCCCACGGCACCGAGGTCGCGCTCAGCCAGACGCTCCGGCCGCCGCCGGCATGACCGACGCTCGCCACGCAACGCCGACGGTCGTCCTCGTCGACGACCACGAGCTGTTCCGCGCCGGGGTGCGGGCCGAGCTCGCCGGCCACGTGCACGTCGTCGGCGAGGCCGGCGCCGTCGACGAGGCGGTGCGGGTGATCCTGGCCGCCGCGCCCGACGTGGTGCTGCTCGACGTCCACATGCCCGACGGTGGGGGTGTCGCCGTGATCGAGGACGTGCTCGCGTCCCGTCCCGAGCAGCGCTTCCTGGCCCTCACGGTGTCCGACGCCCCCGAGGACGTGATCGCCGTCGTGCGCGCCGGCGCCCGCGGCTACGTGCAGAAGTCGATCCGCGCGGCCGAGCTCGTCGAGGGGATCGTGCAGGTGGCCGCCGGCGAGGCCGTCTTCGGCAAGCGGCTCGCCGGGTTCGTGCTCGAGGCGTTCTCGGGCCGGGCGCCGGAGCGACCCGTCGACCCGGAGGTGGAGCAGCTCACCCCCCGCGAGCGCGACGTGCTGCGACTCATCGGCCGCGGCTACAGCTACAAGCAGGCGGCGCTCAAGCTCGGGATCGGTCCGCGCACCGTCGAGTCGCACGTCTCGTCGGTGCTGCGGAAGCTGCAGCTCTCGAGCCGCCATGAGCTCGCGGTGTGGGCCGGCCGGCGCGGCCTGGTCGACTGACGACGCGGCGCGCTCCGAGCCACGGTCCGGGACACCCGCGTGGGGCTCGCGGCCCGAGCGGGTGTCGACCGCTCGTCACCGGTCGCCGCCCGGCACGAGCTCGCCGGCCTGCGTGACGAGCGCCTGGCGCAGCCCCGCCTCGACGCGTCGCCCGGCGGTCGTCCAGCTGCGCGCGAGCACGTGGGCCGCCCCGGCGGCGGCCCGGCGCTCACGGAGGGCGCGGTCGTCGAGCAGGCGCTCGACCGCGGCGGCGATCGCGGAGGGGCTCGGTGGCGCGAGCTCGAGCAGATCCGAGCCGGCATGCTCGACGCCCGTGCCGTAGCCCTCGAGCGCGACCACCGGGAGCCCGCAGGCCATCATGTCGTTCGGCACGAGCGACGCATGCGTGAGCGAGAACGCCAGCCCGACGGTCGCCTCGGAGTACACCCATGAGAGCTCCTCCGCGTCGATCGGCCCGAGGTGCTCGTACGGGAACGGCGTGCCCGGGCCGGCCTTGTCGCCGAAAAGGACGACGCGCAGCCCCGGCCGACGGGCGGTGAGCTCCTCGAGCGCCATGAGCGCGAGCCCCACCGCGCGCCGCGGCGTGGTCGTGCGGCCGTAGACGACGATCGTGTCGTCGCGTCGCGGCAGGTCGCGCGCGCGGAACGCGGCGGCGACCGGGTAGTCGTACGTCGCGACGGCCTCGCTGCCGTACCGCTCGCGCAGCTGCTGGGCGAGCCAGCCGCCGCCACCGACGATCGGCGCGAGCCCGAACGAGTACGTCCGCTCGGCGTAGAACGACTCGAGCGACGTGGCGTAGAACTCGGGCTCGTGGTCGTTCACGAGGTAGGCGCGGGCGGCGCAGCCCGGGAGCGTCATGGCGGTGTACGCCGTCTGCCAGCCGGTCGCGACGACCACGTCGGCGCCCGACCAGCGTTCGAACGTCGCGTGGACCTCGCCGCCGACGGCCCCGAACGACGCGTCGATCGCCTCACGCAGCGCCGCCTGCCCCATGCCGGAGCGCTCGCCGAACGGGTCGTCCTGCCAGTAGCTCACGTGGTGGCCGAGCGCCTCGAGCTCCCGCCCGAGGTGGAACACCACCGAGTGGCCGCCGCTGCCGAAGTCGAACGGCGGGACGACGATCGCGATCCGCATCCGGGCGACCGTCGCGCCGGCGGCCGGCGCCACGAGCGGCTCGACCTCGCCGTCGAGCACCCGCGCGTACGGCAGGTACACGTGCGGCGGCGCATCGCCGCCGAGGATCGCGCCCGTCCGCCGCACCGGTCGATCGAGCGAGCGGTGCGGAAACGGCTGGGCGCCCGTCCGCGCACGGAGCTGCCGGAGCCCACCCGAGAGGCCGCGGACGAGCGGCCTCGGCAGCCGCCGGTACGCGTCGACCGGCAGCCGGCTGCTCAGGCCGCGCACCATGTCGGTCGCGGCCCACTGCGCGCGGAGCACCTCGAGCTCGCGGCGGGTGGCGTCGAGCTCCTGCCGCAGGATGCTCGCCTCGTGCTCGGGCTCCGATCCCCGGCTCACGAGGCGCTCCACACCCGCAGGTCGCCGTCGCTGATCGCCGGCCGCAGCGCGCCTGCCACCCGGTCGACGGCCTCGAGCGGCATGCCGTTCCAGAGGGGCAGGCGCAGCAGGCGCGCGGCGAGGTCGTCCGTGCGCTGCAGATCGCCGGCCGTGCGGCCGTACCGCAGCCCCGCGGGCGCGGAGTGCAGCGGCACGAAGTGGAAGGTCGCCTGCACGCCTGCGCTCGCGAGGCGCTCGATCACGCCCGCGCGCTCCTGCGCGGAGCGCAGCGTGACCACGTACGCGTGGCCGTTGTGGACCGCGCCGGCGGGGACGATCGGACGCCCAAGCAGCCCGTCGGCCTCGAGCGGCGCGAGGAGCTCGTGGTAGCGGTTCCAGAGTTCGACGCGCGCGGCGGTGAGCTGGTCGAGGCGCTCGAGCTGCGGCACGAGGTAGGCCGCCGCGAGCTCGTTGAGCGCCGCGTTCGTGCCGACCTCGACCCACTCGTACCGGCTCTTGTGGCCGCGCAGGAAGCCGGCGCGGTCGGTGCCGCAGTCGCGCAGCCACTCGGCTCGCTCCACCAGCCCGGGGTCGCTGACCACGAGCGCGCCGCCGGCCCCGCAGGTGAGGTTCTTGGTGGCATCGAACGAGAAGGCACCGAGCGCGCCGATCGCGCCGAGCGGCCGACCCGCGTACGACGCCCCCAGGCCCTGCGCGGCGTCCTCCACGATCGCGAGATCGTGCTCGCTCGCGATGGTCTGGAGGGTGTCGAGCTCGGCGGCCACGCCGGCGTAGTGCACGGGCACGATCGCCCGGGTGCGCGGCGTGATCGCCGCACGCACCGCGAGTGGATCGAGCCCGAACGTCCCGGGGAGGATGTCGACGAACACGGGCACCGCACCTCGCAGCACGAACGCGTTCGCGGCCGAGGCGTAGCCGAACGACGGCATGATCACCTCGTCGCCCGGGCGCAGGTCCAGGAGCAGCGCCGAGAGCTCGAGCGCGGTGGTGCACGAGCCGACCATCAGCACGGCCAGCGCGCCGACCGAGGCGGTGATCAGCTCCGCGCAGCGCTGGGTCGCGCGGCCGCCGGCCTTGAGGGCGCCGTCGGCGACGATCTCGGCGATGGCGGCAACTCCATCCGAGCAGGGTTGGACACGGGTGAACGGCACGTCATCGACGACGGCTGCAGGTGCGGGGGAACCAGCCTGTGCGAGCCCGGGGGAGTGCTCGGAGATGGGTGCCGATCCGGAAGGACGAATCGACATGAGGCCGAGGACTGTACACCTCGACGCGCCAGGTCACACCCACTTGTGACCACCCCGGTGCAACCGATCACAGCTGACCATTTCGTGCGCGGGATGTCGACGTGTGAACGACTGGTGTCGAACCCCTGCATCCAAGCGCCGGCGGGCGGGCCCGAAAGCCCGCCCGCCATGTGCACTCAGAGGGTTCGGCGATCCGGCCGGCGCGCCCAGTGCGCCGACCGATTCGCGGAGTTCGGGCTAAAGGCCCTTCGCCCAGTCGTACGTCTTGAGGAACGGATCCGGCTCGATCGGGCCGTCCGATGCCCACACCTCGTCGATGAGGCCCTCGCCGTTGATCTCGCCGATGCGGGCGGTCTTGGTGATGTGGTGGTTCTCACCGTTCACCGTCACGAGGCCCTCAGGCGCCTTGAAGGTGATGCCACCAGCGGCCGCCTTGACCTTCTCCGGATCGGTGGAGCCGGCCTTCTCGACCATCTTCGCCCAGAGGTGGACACCCACGTAGGCGGCCTCGATCGGGTCGTCCGTCGGGTTGTCCTTGCCGTACTTGGCCTGCCACGCCTTCACGAACGTCTTGTTCTCGGGCGTGTCGGTGGTCTGGTAGTAGTTCCACGCCGTCAGGCAGCCCTTGACGTTGTCGATGCCGACGCCCTTGGCCTCCTGCTCGGCGATCGAGACGGAGATGACCTGCGTCTTGTCGCAGCTCATGCCCTCGGACTTGAACTGCTTGAAGAACGCGACGTTCGAGTCGCCGTTCAGCGTGTTGAAGATCGCGTCCGGCGCCGCCGACTTGATCTTGTTCACGACCGTGCCGTACTCGGTGTGACCGAGCGGCGTGTACTCCTCGCCGACGATCTCCATGCCGTTGGCCTTCGCCCAGGCCTTGATCTCCTTGTTGGCGGTACGCGGGAAGACGTAGTCGGAGCCGACGAGGAACACCTTCGTCAGGCCCTTCTCCTTCATGTACTCCAGGCCCGGGATGATCTGCTGGTTGGTGGTCGCGCCCGTGTAGAAGATGTACGGCGAGGCCTCGAGGCCCTCGTACTGGACGGGGTAGAAGAGCAGGCTCTTGTTCTTCTCGAAGACCGGGAGCATCGCCTTGCGCGAGGCGCTCGTCCAGCCGCCGAACGTGACGGCGACCTTGTCGGACGAGATGAGCTTCTGGGCCTTCTCGGCGAAGGTCGGCCAGTCGGAGGCGCCATCCTCCTGCACCGGCTTGAGCTGCTTGCCGAGCACGCCACCGTCGGCGTTGATCTCGTCGATCGCGAGGAGCTCGGCGTCGCGCACGGCGACCTCCGAGATGGCCATGGTGCCGGAGAGCGAGTGGAGGACGCCGACCTTGATGGTGTCGCCGTCGACGCCCGGCTCGGCGGAGCTCGAGGAGGTGTCGGCACTGCCGGACGCCTCCGACTTGTCGTCGCCGCCGCAGGCCGCGAGACCACCAGAGCAACCGAGAGCGACGAGCGCCGCGAGCGACATCCGCTTGAGATCGAGACTGGACACGTAGGGGTTCCTTCAGACGGGGTGGGTGGCGCCGGAATGGCCCGGCCAATGCTGGCTTCCGGCCTCGGGGCGCCCCTGGGACCGGCGGAGCAAACCTGCGCGAGAACTCTTGGACCGGTGTCCAAGGGAGCCCCTCCAGAGCGTCCGTAGCGTCGGCGACTCCCATGACCACCTTCTTGTCTCAGCTCATCGCCGGGATCAGCATCGGATCGCTCCTGCTGCTGATCGCCCTCGGCCTGACCTTCACGTTCGGGCAGATGAACGTGATCAACATGGCCCACGGCGAGTTCATCGCCGCCGGCGCGTACACCACGTACGTGCTCCAGACGAGCGTGTTCGCGGCCGGCGCCACCGGCCTCGCGTTCGTCGTGTCGCTCCCCGTCGCGTTCCTCATCGCCGGGTCGCTCGGCCTGCTCCTGGAGGCGACGCTGATCAAGCGCCTCTACGGCCGACCACTCGACACCCTGCTGGTCACCTGGGGCGTCAGCCTCCTGCTCCAGCAGCTCTACCGCGACCTGTTCGGCGCGCCGAACGTGCAGGTGAAGGCGCCGAGCTGGCTGGAGGGTGGCCTCGAGCTCGGCTCGGTGACGATCTCCTACTCGCGCCTCTTCATCGTCGTCCTCGTGATCCTCGCACTCATCGCGGTCTGGTACTTCGCGAGCAGGACGATCCACGGCACGCGCATGCGGGCGGTCGTGCAGAACCGCGGCCTGGCCGAGGCGAGCGGCATCGCGTCCGCACCGGTCGACCGCACGACGTTCTTCATCGGCTCCGGCCTCGCGGGCATCGCGGGCGTCGGCATCACGCTCCTCGGGTCGGTCGGGCCGACGCTCGGGACGAGCTACATCATCGACGCCTTCCTGGTCGTCGTCTGCGGTGGCCTCGGGCAGCTGCGCGGCGCGGTCATCGCCGCCTTCGTGCTCGGGCTCCTCAACTCGTTCCTCGAGCTGTGGACCGACGCGAGCCTCGCGAAGGTCATCCTCTTCGCGCTCATCATCACCTTCCTCCAGTTCCGGCCGCAGGGCCTCGCAGTCCAGAAGACGAGGGCCTTCGCATGAGCCTCACCGCCGTTCAGAGCAAGCGACCCCCGCTCATGGTGGGGCGGGATCTCGCGCGGGGACGCATGGGCTTCCTCGTCTCCGGCCTGTGCCTCCTCTTCCTGGCACCGGCCCTCCTCACCGACTTCCGCCTCGATCTCCTGGCGAAGTTCGTGTGCTTCGCGATCGTCGCGATCGGCGTCGACATCGCCTGGGGCTACGGCGGCATGCTCGTCCTCGGCCAGGGCGTGTTCTTCGGCCTCGGCGGCTACGCGATGGCCATGCACCTCAAGCTCGCCGAGGCGAAGGAGATGGGGCAGGCCGTGCCGGACTTCATGAGCTGGTCGGGCGTCGAGAAGCTCCCGGCGATCTGGGGACCGTTCCAGCACGGCTGGGTCGCGGTGCTCGGCTCGCTGCTGGTCCCGATGGTGATCGCGTTCCTGCTGGGCTCGCTCGTGTTCCGCCGCCGCGTGCGCGGCGCGTACTTCGCGATCCTCACCCAGGCGCTCGCCGCCGCGTTCGTGATCCTCCTCATCGGCCAGCAGGGCCTGACGGGCGGGACGAACGGCCTGACGAACATCACGAGCTTCTTCGGGATGGACCTCACCGACCCGAGCTCGACGACGACGCTCTACACGATCGCGGTGGTCGCCCTGGGCGTCGCCTACCTCCTCGCCCGCCAGCTCGTGCACTCGCGGTACGGCCGGCTGCTGATCGCGGTGCGCGACGGCGAGGACCGCGTGCGGTTCCTCGGCTACGACCCGGCGACGGTGAAGACGATCGCCTTCACCTTCTCCGCCGGGCTCGCCGGCGTGGCAGGCGCGCTCTTCGTCCCGATCGTCGGGATCATCTCGCCGGCCATGCTCGGCATCGTCCCGTCGATCGAGATGGTGATCTGGGTCGCACTCGGCGGCCGCGCCACACTCGTCGGCGCCGTCGCCGGTGCGCTCGTCGTGAACTACGCCAAGACGGGCCTCTCCGAGAAGTTCCCGGATCTCTGGACCTACTTCCAGGGGCTGCTCTTCATCCTGGTGATCGCCTTCATCCCCGCCGGCGTGGCCGGTGGCATCAAGGTCGCCCGCAAGCGCCTGCGCGAAGCGGCCGACGAAAAGCGCGAACGAGCCAGCGCCGCCGCTGGTTACGGCGAGACGAGGTTCGAGTAGATGCCCGCTGAGTCCACGGCCCTGCTGCAACTCCACGACGTCGAGGTCGACTTCGACGGCTTCAAGGCCCTCAGCGGCCTGAGCTTCCGGATCAACCAGGGCGAGGTGCGGTTCCTGATCGGCCCCAATGGCGCCGGCAAGACGACCGCCGTCGACGTGATCACCGGCCTCACCAAGCCGACCGCCGGCTACGTCACGTTCGCCGGCGAGAAGATCACGGGCACGAGCGAGTTCGACATCGTGAAGATGGGGATCGGCCGCACGTTCCAGAACCCGACCGTGTTCGACGACCTCACCGTCGTCGAGAACGTCGACCTCGCCGCGAGCTTCCGGATGGGGCTGCGCAAGATGTTCCGGCGCCGCAAGGGCATCACGCCCGAGGTGGCCGAGGCGCTCGAGCTGATCGGCATGACCGACATGGCCGAGCGACCGGCCGGCGAGCTGTCGCACGGCCAGCGCCAGTGGCTGGAGATCGGCATGCTCCTCGCCCAGGATCCGCGGCTGCTGCTGCTCGACGAGCCGGTCGCCGGGATGAGCAAGCCGGAGCGCCAGCGCACCGGCGAGCTGCTGCACGAGATCGCGAAGACCCGGACGGTGCTCGTCGTCGAGCACGACATGGAGTTCCTGCGGCAGTTCGCCTCGGTCGTCACCGTCATGCACGAGGGCTCCGTGCTGTGCGAGGGCGATGTCGCCACCGTCCAGGCCGACCCGACCGTCCAGGAGGTGTACCTCGGCCGCAGCCGGGTCGCCGCCGAGGACGAGGCCACCACCACCGCCCCGGCGTAGGGAGACCGACAGAATGCTCGAGATCAAGGACCTCCAGGTCGCCTACGGCCGCACGCAGGTGCTGTTCGGCTCCACCCTCTCGGTCGCAGACCAGGAGCTCGTGGTGCTGCTCGGCCGCAACGGCGTCGGCAAGAGCACGCTGATGAAGACGACGATGGGCCTGATGAAGACCTTCGGCGGCACCGTCACCTTCGACGGCGAGGACATCACCGGCCTCTCGCCGAGCCAGCGCGTGAAGCGCGGCATCGCCTACGTGCCGCAGGGGCGCCAGGGCTTCCCGCAGTTGACGGTGCGCGAGAACCTGAAGGTGGTGCTCGAGGCGACGAAGCACCGCGAGGCATCGGCGATCGACGAGGCGCTCGATCTCTTCCCGCGCCTCAAGCCGATCCTCGATCGCGCCGCCGGCTTCCTCTCGGGCGGCCAGAAGCAGCAGCTCGCGATCGCCCGCGCGCTCATCACGCGCCCGAAGCTCATCCTCCTCGACGAGCCGACCGAGGGCATCCAGCCGTCGATCATCCACGAGATCGAGGCCGCCATCGTGGAGATGAACAAGGCGTTCGGCCTGTCGATCCTGCTCGTCGAGCAGCACCTCGACTTCGCCCTCTCCGTCGGCGATTCCTACGCCGTGATGGAGCACGGCGAGATCGTCAACTCCGGCGCGGCCGATGCGGCCGCCGCCGATACCGTGCGCGAGCTCATCGCCGTCTAGAGCCCCGGGGCTGATCCCCCGAGCGTCCGCGCGGGCGGGCGGGTGCGTCGTCTGGGGGATGGCGCACCCGCATCCCGCACTGGGCGCGCCTCGCTACCCCGCGCCGGCTGCCGGCTCGAGCCGTCCGAGCCGGTCGGTGGCCAGCACCATCGCGGCGAACGCGACGCCGGTGATCGCGAGCGACGGGAGGAACCCGATCCGGTCGTCCAGCACTGGCATCGGCATGTAGATCGATGCGAACTGCGTCGCCGGGCCGATCGCGGCCGCCTCGGCGCGCAGGCGCGCGCCGACCGGCGACAGCAGCAACGCCCCCACCAGCGTCAGCGACACCGACAGGACCACGACCACCGGTGCCGACCACACGAGCGCCGCGACCGCGTAGATCACGGGCGCAGGGAGGAGCGAGGCGTAGCGGCGCCAGCCGGTGAGCTCCGGCAGCAGGTCGCGGCTCGACGTGGTCGGATCGGCGTCGACGAGCCCGAAGTAGACGCCGACGTTTCGCAGGCGCTGCCTGGCGTTGGAGCGGCCTGCCGCCGGCTCGGCGGGCGAGTCGACCGGGCTGCGGTCGGCCACGGCTCAGTGGGCTCCGGCGATCAGCCAGGCGATGAGCACCGGGGCGAGCGCCACGCCGGCGCCGGTGAGCACGCCGCGCCAGCGCTCGCCGGCGGGGCGCCAGCCGGCCGCGCGGCCGGCGATCAGGAGTCCGAGGAGCGGGATCACGATCAGGAGCGCGTACGCCGCCACCAGGCTCATGGTGGAGGCGCCGGGCGACTCGCAGTAGCCGCGGAGGAACCCGTGCTGCGCGGCCGTCGGCACGCCACCGGAGTCGACCTCGCACGTCGACACCTGGGACGACGCGACGGCGAGCATCCACACGAACACCACGGCGAGTCCGACGCCGACCACGCGCAGCGGTCGCTGCGCCTGGGGCGGCAGCGCGGCGGCGATCGAGGCCGAGAGCGGGAGCGGCGGGCCCTCCCCCGCGCGCTGGGCGCGGAGGTTCATCGCGCGCATCATCCAGGTGAAGAGCACGCCGAAGAGCAGCCCGCCGACGATCCCGCCGATCACGCCCGTTCCGTCGTCTCCGAGCGTCATGGCCGCACCGAACGGCACGCCGACGAGGGCGGCGACGAGCGAGAACCCCGCGGCATCGAACGGCACCGGTTCGGCAGGCGACGACGCGAGGAGTGCCGGCTCGCCCGGCGACGGCCGCCCTGGCGCGGGCCCCGCGAGCGACGACCTCGCGGCGGACCGGTCGCCTTCGAGCAGCCGGAGGTTCGCGGCCCGCGACCGCGCGTACCCCCGTTGCCACCTCGGCGTGAGCACGGTCAGCGCGCCGAACAGCACCGCACAGTAGGAGTACAGCAGCGCGTCGAAGCCTGGGTGGCCGCCGACGAGGTCGCCGGCGGCGAGGGCCGCGGCCCCGAGCGCCATGGCGATGAAGACCACCTGTTGCGTTCGCGGCCGGAACACCGCGGGGGCCCGCAGCCGCAGCGTCGCGACCTCGACGGCGTAGCGCGCCGAGTCGTGGTCCCAGGCCGCCTCGCCGCGGCGGACGAGCCGGTGCACGCGCCGCCGGTCGCGCGCACTGAGGGCACGGTTCGCGCGCAGCAGCGCGGAGTCGGCCGGCTGCCCGAGCCCTGCCCGAAGGTGCTCCGCGATCGATGCCATCGCCGGTCACCGTACGCATGCGATCCGCTCCGTCCACCGGCCATCGCCGGGCGGTGCCGGCCGTCCCCCGAGCGGGGTGCTTTTGGACAACGGGCGAAACGCGACGCCCGGTGGGTCGCCTACCGTCGGCATCACCGATGAAGCTCACCGGACGCGAACAGGAACGCCTGATGATCCACGTGGCCGCGATCGTGGCCCGCGATCGCCAGGCGCGGGGGCTCAAGCTCAACCACCCCGAGGCGGTGGCCCTGCTCACGAGCTACGTGATCGAGGGGGCGCGCGACGGCCGCACCGTCGCCGACCTGATGGCCGCCGGCCGCACCGTGCTCACCCGCGAGGACGTGATGGACGGGATCCCCGAGATGATCCACGAGGTGCAGGTCGAGGCGACCTTCCCCGACGGCACGAAGCTCGTCACCCTACACGAGCCGATCGCATGAGCATCGTGCCCGGAGAGGTGCTCGTGGCCGACGGCCCGCTCGAGCTGAACGCGGGCGCCCCCGTCACCACCCTCACCGTCGTCAACGCGTCCGACCGCCCCGTGCAGGTCGGCTCGCACTTCCACTTCGCCGAAGCGAACGCCGCCCTGGAGTTCGACCGTGCCGCGGCCCATGGCCTGCGCCTCGACGTCCCCGCGGGCACCGCGGTTCGCTTCGAACCTGGCATCGAGCGCGACGTCGCGCTCGTGCCGATCGCCGGTGGGCGGATCGTCCCGGGGCTTCGCGGCCTCGTGGGCGGCACGCTCGACGCGGACTGATCGGCGCGGTCGGAGGGACGGGACACCCTCCGGCCGCGCCACAGGCCGGCGCAGGCGAGGCGAGGCTCAGCGGAGCAGGCCGCGGTCGAGGACGAGGTCGAGCCCGAGGGTCTTGTATCCCACGGTGTCGAACACCACGGTCACCTGTCCGCGATCGACCTGCCCGACGGTGCCGGTTCCCCACTCCTCGTGCTCGACCCGTTGCCCTGCGGTGAACGGCGCCGGGGTGGCATCCGCCACGGCCCCGGCCCCGGGCGCGTCGGCGATCCGGTCGCAGGTGTCGCACGAGCCGCACGGCGGCTCGTAGCCCTCGCCGAAGTAGCCGAGCACGAACGCGCGCCGGCAGCCGCTGCCCTCGGCATACGCGCGCATCATGTCGACGCGCGAGCGGTCGAAGGCCTGCCGGTGCTCCTCGGCCTCGTCGGCGCGGCCCACCACCTCCTCGAGGTCGGCATCGCGATCGGCTTCGAGGAGGCCGTCGTCGCGCACGTGGGCGAGCCCCGCCTCCTCGAGGTGCTGCACCGCGGTCGTGAGCTTCGTGTCGCTGAGCGGCAGCGACTCCGCCAGCTCGGCGGGATCGACCGGACCGTGGTGCTCGAGCAGCGCCTGCGCCACCTGCTCGAGCTCGTCGTGCGCGACGCGCCCGGAGGCGAAGAAGCGCCGCAGGCCGAGGTCCTGCGGTCGGTAGAACAGCACGGCCTCCGCCGGCTCGCCGTCGCGTCCAGCGCGCCCGATCTCCTGGTAGTAGGCGTCGACCGATTCGCTCACGTCGTGGTGGAACACCCAGCGCACGTCGGACTTGTCGATGCCCATGCCGAACGCGATCGTCGCGACCATCACGTCGAGCTCGGCGTCGTCCATGAACTGCGCCTGGCGCTCCGCCCGAGCGGTCGGCGAGAGGCCGCCGTGGTAGTGGGCAGCACGCACACCGAGCCCGGCGAGCTCATCGGCCGTGCGCTCCGCCTCGCGCTTCGTGGCGCAGTAGACGATCCCGGGGCGGCCCGGGCCGGCCACCTCGACCACGCGCTCGACGAGCGCGCGATGCTTGATCTCCGCATCGTCGTGGCGGACCACCTCGAGCCGGATGTTCGGCCGGTCGAAGCCGCGCACGATCACCTCCGGGTCGTCCATCCCGAGCGCCGCGACGATCTCGTCGCGCACGGGCGGCGCGGCCGTGGCCGTGAGCGCGAGCACCGGCGGACGCCCGAGCCCCTCGATGGCGGAGCGCAGCCGGAGGTAGTCGGGGCGGAAGTCGTGCCCCCACTGGGAGACGCAGTGCGCCTCGTCGACCACGAACAGCGCGACGCCCGCCTCGGCGAGCGCGCCGACGACGGACGGGTCGGCGAGCTGCTCCGGGGCCAGGAGGAGGAAGGTGAGCTCGCCGCTCGTCGCCCGGCGGAACACCTCGTCGCGCTCGCTCGTCGTGAGCGTCGAGTTGAGGGCCGCGGCATCCTCCTCGAGTGCGTCGATCTGGTCCTGCTGGAGCGCGATGAGCGGCGAGACGACCACCACCGGCCCGTCGAGCAGGAACCCCGCGAGCTGGTAGACCGCCGACTTGCCCGAGCCCGTGGACATCACGCACAGCGTGTCGCGCCCCGAGAGCACGGATTCGACGGCCTCGAGCTGCCCCGGCCTCAGGGCGTCGTGGCCGAGCTTGTCCTCCAGGACCAGTTCGATGCTGCGGCGGCGCGTGGTCTCGTCGAGGTCCGGCATGCAGGTGGTGCGGGGCGCGCGGGCAGGCGGATGGCGCCGGGCCACCCGAAGGCCGGTCGTGGCACAGCAACCGCCGTCGCGTCCCCCGGACGCGCTCGAACCGAAGCGCGCAAGGCCGCTCCCGTGCGTGCTCACCACACCGTTGGTGGCGCTGGGCACGGTCGCCCCGCTGCCCGGCAACACCGCCGAAACACGTCCGTCCGCCCTGGCCCGGTGATTTGTCCGGATGGCCAAATGCCGGGCGCGTTCGCGGGGTTACCTTGGAACCATGCCCGCGCACTGGGATGCACTCCTCTTCGACATCGACGGCGTTCTGCACGTCGGCGACGACGAGGTGCCCGGTGCCCGCGACGCGCTGCACACGATGCGCCGCGCCGGCGTGCCGTACCGGCTCGTGACGAACACCACCTCGCGGCCGCGCGCCGCCGTCGCCGACCGCCTCGCGCGGCTCGGGTTCGACGTGGAGGTCGACGAGATCCTCACGCCCGCCGCGATGGCCGTGCGGCTCTGCCGCGAACGCGGGTACGAGCGGGTCGCCCTCGTCGTCGCGAACGCCCTGCGGGAGGACCTCAGCGAGCTGGAGGCCGTCGAGACGCGCGGCTCGAGCGTCGATGCCGTCATCGTCGGCGACCTCGGCCGCGGGTTCACGTGGGACGTCCTCAACGGCGCGTTCCGCTCGCTGCTGCGCGGCGCCGACCTGATCGCCCTGCAGCGCAACCGCTACTGGCGCCGGCCCGAGGGGCTCGTGCTCGACGCCGGTCCGTTCGTCGCCGCCCTCGAGCATGCCGTCGACCGGCCGGCGACCGTCGTCGGCAAGCCGTCGGCCGCCTTCTTCCGGGAGGCCGTCGACGACCTCGGGCTCGATCCGTCGAAGGTCGCGATGATCGGCGACGACCTCGAGGCCGACGTCGGCGGCGCGATCGACGCCGGCCTGGCCGGGATCCAGGTGCGCACGGGCAAGTACCGCGCCGACCACGACGCCGAGGTCGGCATCACGCCGACGATGGTGATCGACTCGATCGTCGACGCTCCCGCACTCGTCGGGATCAGCGGCAGCGCCTTCACCTAGCGCGGGCGCGCAGAGCCGAGGTCGGTTCCGCCCTCCGGGGGCCCGGCGCGCCCGCACATGGCCATCAGGGCGGCCGCGATGGCCTCCGAGGACGCGACGCCGGCATCACCGGTGCCGTCGAGACCGAGCTCCAGCGTCGCGCCGACGAGGGCACGGGCCTCGATCGCTCCGATGGGAGCCCCCGCGACGGAGCCGGCGTGCAGCAGCTCGACGAACCGCTGCGTCGCCCGCTCCCGCACGCGCTCGCCCTCCGCGCCGAGCGATGGCAGCCCGAACAGGAGCGCCTTCGCGAGCGACTGGTGCTCACGCAGGCCGCGGACGGCGGCTGCGATCCCGCGCTCGATCGGCGAACCGCCGTCACCCTCGCTCCGAGCCGCCCGGACGACCGCGCGCTCGAGCCACTCGGCCTGCTGCATGAAGAGGGCGACGAGACACTCGTCCTTGCCCCCGGGGAACATCTCGTAGAAGGTCCGCAGGGACACCTTCGCCTCGCGCGCGACGTCGGCGACGCGGATGCCGGAGAACCCCTCGCGCCGCATCACCGAGGCGAACGCGGCGAGCAGCTCCGGCCGGCCCGGAGCGTTGCCGGCCGACCCGGGCGCGGCGACGCCGGGAGTCCCGAGCTTGAACGCCGAGTAGGCCTTCAGGCGGATGTCGACGCCGTTGCGACGCATCATGCGCAGCGCCGCCATGCCGTCGGCCGCATCGAGCGACACGAGCGCTGCCGGTGCCACGGCCACGCCCAGTCCGCGCTCGACGCCGTCGAGCGCCGTCCGCACGATCGCGTCCTCGGCCACCTGCCCGACGACGAGGATCCGGGTGATGCCGCGTCGCCTCAGGACCTCGTCGAGCCCGGACGCATCGAAGGCGGAGGCGCGCCCGCGCCGCAGCACCGGGTCGGCGGGCCGCGGGATCATCGCCCGCAGCAGGCGCGCGTCGCTCGTCGAGCGCTCGGCGATGGAGACCTCGATCGACGGGGCCGAGGCCTCGTGCACGTAGACGATCGACCGGCCGGAGCTCCGCGCGATCGCGACGAGCCGTGCGATCACCGGGAGTGGCTTCGTGCCCCGCACCGAGCGCCTCCGATCGTCGTCGAGCGATGCGAACAGGTCGACGATCACCAGCGCTTCGGGCGCAGGGTCGGGAGGGGGTGGGGACAGAGCGGACGGTGGGGATCGCAGCGGGCGGGGTCGGCTTGCGGGGCGGCGGGAACGGGCCGCCGCCCTCCGGGGCCGGCGCGGCCGAACCTACCAAACGTCGCTACGAATCTTCGGTAATGCACCCTCCCGCCGGAACGCCAGCAAATACGGGCACTTTCGATACCGGTGAGTACCGAACGTTTGCGCCGCGGGCGCAACTGGTAACGGCACTTCTGACGCGCGTTCAGGACGGGTGCGAGGAACGCGCGGACGTACTAGGGTCAACCCGCGATGTCGTCTGAGCCCCAGTCACGGCGCCGGGCCGCCAAGCGCCTCGGCTTCTCCGAACGACGAGATTCCCTGCTCGACACCGCGCTGCACCTCGTCTTCCACACCGATGGCTTCAGCCTCTCGATGGCTCAGATCGCCGAGCACGAGGGCGTGAGCAAGCCCGTCGTCTACGACCACTTCGCGAACATCGACGAGCTGCTGTCGGCGCTCTACCGCCGCGAGCTCACCGAGGCCGTCGCCGAGATGCTGCGGCTCCTCCAGGACCGCATCGCGACGTCCGAACCGGAGGAGCGGCTGCAGTTCGCGCTCGAGCGCGCTCGGCTGTTCCTCGAGATCGTGCACGAGCGCCCCGAGCGCTGGCGCCTCACCTTCGAACCGCCGCTGGCGGTCACCCCCGAGACCCGCGAGCTCACGGAGCGCGGCAAGGGCGACGTGCACCGGGCGATGATCGAGCTGCTCGCCTGGGCGCTGCCGAACGCCTCGGACCTCGACCTGAGTCTCACCGCGCACGCCGTGCAGGCCGTGATCGAGCGCATGACGACGCTGCTCTCCACGAGGCCGGCGGACTTCGACGCCGAGGAGCTCGTCACGTTCGCCGTCGAGCACATCGGCTGGTGGGCGATCGGCCGCGCGACCGTGACCGCCGCCTCGTCGCCTACGACGTAGGCGACGACGCCCGCTGCAGGAAGCTGTGGGCGTCGTCGAACTCGAGATCGTCGGCGGGGCCGACCGGCGCCAGGGCGAGCTTGGGATCGCGGCGGGCGAAGCGCTCCTGGGCGAGGAACAGCGAGGCGATCAGCGCGAGGACGGCGATCGCGGGCGCCGCGCGCTCGATCACGGCCGGCACCGCGCGCACGACCGCGCCGATGCTGCCGTCGCCCAGGCGCGAGCTCCCGGAGCTGCCCACGGCGCTTGCGCCGTTCACGGTGCCCGTCAGGCCCGCGACCGCAGCGCCGGAGCGGGCGAGGATCGCCCGCGGGGCGGGCGGGCCGTCGGTGGCCTCGGAGAACCGGCTCTGGCCCGGGATCGCGCGATCACGGACGGCGTCGTCGACCGGCGCATCGTGCGCCATCGCATCGTCGACCGGCGAGGCGCCGGAGGCGGTCGGCCCGGTGGTCGCCGCCGCGTGCGAACCGGTGAACGACGAGCCGCCGTTGCCGGCCGCGCCGACCGCCGCGTCGACCGGCGATCCGCCGGGGTTCGTGCCCTTCGTGACGGATGTTCCGTTCGAGCCGCCGGAGCTGGTCTTCTCGGCGGCCGTCGGCGCAGCGCCGGCGTTCTGCCCGCCGCCGTCGCCCGGTACCGCGTCGGCGGCGGAGCGGCCGTCGGGCGCTGCCTCCGTGGTCGCAGCGAGCTTGACGTCGAGGCTGAGCGACTGCGGGGTGCCGCAGGCGGTGACCGAGGTCTTGATCGCGTAGGTGCCGCCGCCGAGCCCGGCCGGCCACGGCAGCGCGTAGTCGTTGGTCGCCCCGGGCAGGAGCTGACCGAGCTGGGTGACGCCGCCGGCCACGGCGACGCCGTCCTTGCCGGTGATCGCGAGGGTGACGAGCGGCGAGCACGCGGTGTCGCCGGCGTTGCCGATCACGAGCGCGACGGCGGCGCTGCCCGCGGCATCGACGAGCCCCGGCAGTGAGAGCGACAGGCGCGGACCGGTGCCCGAGGCCGGCAGCGGGGCGACGACCTGGTCGACGGCGCCGTCGACCACCGAGATCGTCCCTGCGAGCGGATCGGTGATCGTGGAGACCGACGGCAGGGTGACCGCGCCGTTCGTGGACTGGGAGACGGCGACGAGCGTGCTGTCGACGGTGCTCGTCACGCCGCCGACGAGCCCGCCGACGAGCCCGCGGCCCGCACTCGTGGTCGTGGTGGCCGGCACCGGGTCGCTCGCGGCCGAGGCGACCGCCGGTGCGAGCGCGGCGGTGGTCGCGCAGCCGAGGACGAGGAACGCCGTGGCGAACCGCCGGCGGTGATCAGACGGCACGCGCATCGAGCACCTCCGGCTCGAACGAGGAGTCCGGGGCGACGGCGACGCGGTTGCGGCCCGCGCGCTTGGCCTCGTAGAGGGCGCCGTCGGCAGCGCTCAGGAGCGCTTCGCGGGTGAAGCCGTGGGCCGGCGCGTAGGCCACGCCGACACTGACGGTGACGGGCACCGGTCCGCCCGAGAGCTCGATCGCGCAGCGCAGGCGCTCGGCCGCGCCCTGCACCTCGAAGCCGTCGGCGCCGGGCATGACCACCGTGAACTCCTCACCGCCGTAGCGGGCGACCATGTCGCCGGCGCGCAGTTCGCCGTCGAGCACCTTGGCGACATGCTGGAGCACCTGGTCACCGACGGCGTGGCCATGGGTGTCGTTGAGGACCTTGAACTTGTCGACGTCGAGCATGAGCACGCCGAGCGAGCCGTGGCCGCGCGCGACCTGCGCACAGGCGCGGTCCAGCGCGTCGTCGAGGTGACGGCGGTTCGGGAGGCCGGTGAGGCCATCGGTGGTGGCGAGGGCGCGCACCTCCTGCAGCAGCTCGGCGTTGCGCATCACGATCGCGGCGTGGGCGGCGTAGCGGCCGATGAGGCTGAGCGTGCGCTGGCGCATCCGGGCGCCTGCGTCGGCCGGGTGCTCGACGATGATCGTGCCGCCGGCCGCGTCGATCGGCAGCGGGACCATCGCCAGGCGCGCGCCGTCGGGGAACCGCAGGAGGAGCGCGTCGCCGTCGTCGGCGCGGTGGACGACGAGCACGTCCGAGCCGCCCTCGACGACGGCCTTCACGAGCGGCGCCTGCTCGGGGTCGACCGCTTCGAACGCGTTCGCGAACGCGACCCCGCGGCCGGCCATGAGGGTGAGCGCGCCGCCCTTCGTGCGGCGCACGACGACGCCGCGCGAGCAGCCGTGCAGCGCCTCGATGCCCTCGAGCAGGCGGCGCGCGATCTCCGGGGCGCCGTCGGCCTCCTCGAGGCGCATCGTGAGCTCGGCGAGATCTTCCACATCGGTGCGGCGGCGACGCAGCTCACGCTCGTTGACGGCCGCGAAGCCGGTGGTGACCGCGGCGACGGCCAGGATCGAGACGACCTCGACCATCACCTCCAGGAAGGCGGCGCTCCCGAAGTGGATCGGGGCCTGGTGCATGGAGAAGAGCCCCATCTCCTGGAGGTAGACGGCGCCGAGCACCAGCCACACCTGGAAGAGCGCGAGCTTGAGGCCGAGCCGGAACGATCCGATCAGCGACACCACGATCACCTGCACCAGCAGGAGGTGCACGAGCGGCGATTCGATCCCGGCGACGCCGAGCGACGCCCAGATCAGTGCTGCGCCGTCAAGCATCACCGAGATCCCGAAGAACAGGGCGATCGGCAGTGCGAGGCGCTGCACCGTGCGCTGCACGGCCCCGAGGGCGACGAGGTAGCCGGCGGCCGCGAGCAGGAGGGTCGGCAGCGACGTGCCGCGCGACGCCGGGACCACCAGCCAGGCGATCACGATCGCGAGCGCCATCGCGACGCGGAAGTATTCGAGCAGTCGTGCGCGCTCGTCGAGCGGCACGAGTTCATGCGTGCGCTTGCTCCCCAGCACGGCACCACGTCCCCAAGTTGGCCTGGCCCGTACGGTTGGACCAGTTCTTACCCTACGGTGGTCGGCACGTGTCGCCCGTCATGGAAGTACCCCCGTAGACGCATGGACGACATTCCCCGCGAAATCAGGGGTAACCGCGGGGACCATGGCGCATTCGGCGCCAGGTCGAGGTATGTCGTCCGCCGGTCGGCCGGCCCCACGCGGGCTACGTGGAGGCGTGCTCCTGGCCGTTCGGCCCCGCCCGGGTGCCCCGAATCGCGTGGGCCCGCTAGTCCGGCGAGGAAGCCGAGCCTTCGCCGCGCGGCGCGGGCGGGCTCGTCTGCGTCGGCGCCGGCTCGGGCTCGGGCTCGATCACCACGGCCGCACCGGACGGCGCGGCCGGCGTCGGCTCCACGGGTGCCGGCGCGGGGGTGACGGTCGCGGCCGTCGCAGCGCCGCCATCGTCGTCCGTGCGGCGCCCGGTGCGGCGGGCCAGGAAGAACCCCAGGCCGAGCGCTGCGAGCACGCCGAGCACGAGCGCCCACCACGGGATGCCGCCCCCGTCGTCGTCGAGCGCTGCGGTGTCGGGGCCCGGAGCGCTCGTGCTGCCGCGCAGCGCGTTCTCGAGCTTCACGCTCGCCTCGCGCTCGGCCGGCTTGCCGCAGCCGGTCGTCGCCGCCTTCACCTCGTAGTCGCCCGTGTCGAGTGGCTTGGGCCACGGCAGCGGGTACTGGATGGTGTCCCCGGCGAGGATCGTGTCGAGCTGACGGCTGACGGTCCCCAGGCCCTCGCCACCCTTCGAGAGGGTGACGGCGAGCGTCGGGCGGCACAGCAGCTGACCGGTGTTCTGGAGCTCGATCGTCACCGACGGGATCTGCGTGCCGCCGAGCGCCTTGAGCGTCATGCCACCGATCCCGAGCTGCGCCTCCGCCGGGCCCTTCACCCGGATCTGCACCGCGACCGCCACGCGCAGCACCTGCCGCACGGCGAACTCGCCCTTCTTCTGCGGCTGCAGGATGCGCTGGAACGCGACGGCGCCGACGTGGTCACCGGGCGTCGCGTCGTTCGGCACCTTGATGCTGAATCGCAGCGTGCGCGCCGAGTCGGCCTTGAGGCGCAGCGCCTTCTTGCGGGGCGTGATCCACTGCGACGTCTCCGTCCGCGGATCGGTGCGGTTCGCGTAGACGGTGCCGCTGGTGGAGCCCGTCAGGCCGTCGACCGAGTCGACGCGCAGGCGCACAAAGCTGTCGGCGGCGTTCGTGACCTGGATCTCGCCGTCGTAGGTGTCGCCCGGATCCATCTCGAGGTCGAAGTAGGTCTGTGGCGTGACCTCGCCGTTCGGACCGAGCGCGCGGGCGCTGAATCCGCCGATGAGCGGAGCGCGGCCCGTGTTGACCTCGTTCTCCGCGGTCGCCGCGCCGGTCGGCGACGCACCGAGCGCGGTGCTCAGGAGCACGGCGACGACCGCGAGCAGCCACGCCGGCGCGAGCCGCAGCGTGCGGTGCCGAGCGGCAGCCACGGCGGGTCGGATCGAGGGCGACGTCAGAGCGGGCATCGAGATACGGGACAGCGTAAGTCCTGCTGAGGGGCCTGTGGGCGGGTGGACGCGATCGCCCAAGTGCGGCGCCGCGCCACCCCTAGGAGGGGAGTGGCTCGGGCCCGGCGAGCGGCCGCACGACCGAGAGCTCCGGCTCGGGGCCCGGGCTCACGCGGAACTCCTCGCCGAGTGGCTCGAACTCGAGGTCGGGGTCGCGCTGGATCGGGGCGAGGGCGAGCTTCGGGTCCTTGCGGTCGAAGGTCTCCTGGGCGAAGAGGAAGAGCAGCATGAGGCCGAGCAGCGACAGCGGCGCGATGAGGCGCTCGAGCAGCGGCGGCAGGTACTTGATCGCGACATCGCCGAGCTGGCCGAACTTCGCACCGATCGACGAGCCGCCCCCGGCACCTGCCGAACCCGAACCGCCCTTCGACGAACCCGAGCCCGAGCCGCCCGTGCCGGCCGGCGGGACGCCGCCGCTCGCATCGGTGCTCTCGGTGCCCGTCCCGTCGCCCGCGCCGTTCTCGTTCCGGCCGCGGTCGTCCTTGCCGTCGTCTCCGTTGCCGTCGCCGGCGCCGTACCGCGGCGCGGAGGTGTACTCCGGCGGGCCGGGCGCTGCCTTCGTGACGACGTCCGGCTTGTTGGTCTTCGTCCCCGACGGCGCGTCGGTCTCGGCGTTCGTGTCGCTGCGGACCTCCGTGCGGAGCGAGACGTTCGCGCCGCAGCCCGAGGCGGTGACCGCCGCGGTGTACGTGCCGCGGGCGAGGGTGCGCGGCCAGGGCAGCGGGAACGGCACGCTGTCGCCGGGCAGGATGGCGTCGAGGTTGCGGGTGATCGGGGAGCCGCGCTCGCCCGGACCGGTGAGGGCGACGGTGAGCGTGGGCCGGCAGATGCGCCCGCCGGTGTTCGCCATGCGCACCGTCACGGCGGGCAGCGTGGTGCCCGGGAGATCGGTCACCTGTGCCGAACGCAGCGCCATCGCCGAGTTCGCGCTGCCGGTCACGTCGATCAGCACGGGCACGACGTTGCGCACCACCTGGCTGATCGTGCTCCCGCTGCGGCGCTGTTCGAGCACGATGCCGCCGACGTGGTCGCCGGCCGATGCGCCGGCGGGGACGCGGACGCTGAAGTCGATGCGGCGGTCGCCGCCCTTGCCCAGCACCATCCCGCGCGACGACGGCGAGATCCAGGTGCCGGCGTCGTCGAGGGCGTCGCCGAGGTCGCTGTAGACGATGCCGGTCGTGTCGCCCGTGAGGCCATCCGCGGCGTAGACCGTGAGGTTCGCGTCCTGCGCGCCGCTGTTCGTCGCGAAGAAGTACCCACTGACGGTCGAGCCGGGCGCGCCGGGCAGCCGGATGAAGCCGCCCTCGATCCGCGAGCCCGGTTCGCCGTCGACGCGGTAGCCCACGCCGCCGTCGGCGCGCGCGGCGACGGGCGCCGCGAGGGCGACGGCGATCAGGGCGAAGAGCGCCGCCAGGCGGCGCAGCGCGGAACGCTCAGCTGGCATCCGCCAGCTTCATCGAGGCGCTCATGACGACCTGGTTGCGGCCGCCCTCCTTGGCGCGGTAGAGCGCGTCGTCGGCCGTCTTCGTGAGGTCGGCGCGGGTGAGGCCGTGCTCCGGCGCCCAGGCGACGCCGATGCTCACCGTCACCGCGACGGGCGAGTCCATCGAGGCGATGCCGCGACGGACGCGCTCGGCGGCGTTCGCGACCTCGTCCGACCGGCTGCCGGGCATGACGATGCTGAACTCCTCACCGCCGTAGCGGGCGGCGAGATCGCCGGCGCGCAGGTCGACCTCGAGCTGGCGCGCGACGCGCCGCAGCACCTCGTCGCCCATCTGGTGGCCGTGGGTGTCGTTGAGGCTCTTGAAGTGGTCGATGTCGATCATCATCAGCGCGACGGTGCCGTTGCCGCGGCGCACCTGGGAGGTGGCGCGATCCAGGACCGTGTCGAGGTGACGGCGGTTGGCGAGGCTGGTGAGCGGATCGGTGATCGCGAGCGCGCGCACCTCCGCGAGCAGACTCGCGTTCTCGAGCGCGAGCGAGGCGTGGCTCGTGAAGCGCTCGAGCATCGAGATGATGCGGCGCTCGATCCGGGAACCCCGGCGCGCGGGCTGCTCGATCACGAGCGCACCGACGACCGACCCGTGGTGGCCGTGCAAGGGCAGGATCGCGACGTTCGAGGTGGGGCCGAAGCGAGCGAGGATCGCGTCGACCTCCTCGCCGCGACGGGCCACGAGACGCGTCGCGTCGCCTGCCATCGCGCTGGCCAGCACGGGCACGGCGCCCAGGTCGATCGGCGCGCCCGTGGAGGCGACGCCACGGGCCGCGATCACGCGCACCGCCGCGTCACCCTCGCGGCGGAGGACGAGCGACGGCTCGCACTCGTAGATGTCGGCGACGGCGTCGAGCAGGCTGGTGGCGACCTCGCCCGGCGTCTCCGCCTCGTCGAGGCGCAGCGCGAACTTGGCGAGGGCCTCGAGGTCGTACCGGCGGCGACGCAGCTCGCGTTCGTTGACCGCCGCGAAGCCGGTCGTCACGAGCGCGACGGCGAAGTAGAGGGCGACCTCGACCGCCACGGCGCGGTACTGCGCATCGCCGAACGCGATGCGGTCGCCACCGAGGAGGTTCACGAGCCCGGACTCGGTGAGGTACACGGCGCCGAGCAGCAGCCACGCGTTGAACAGCGCGACCTTGATGCCGGTCTTGAAGGAGGCGAGCAGCGAGATCGTGATGATCTGCAGCAGGATCAGGTAGCGGGCGGGGGTGTCCAGCCCGGCTTGGCCGTAGGTCGCCCAGCCCAGGAACAGCGCGTCGCCCATCGCGAAGATGCCGAACATGAGCTTGGCGCGGCGACCGGACCGGCGCCACCCCCACTCGATGCCCGCCATCGCGGCGAGGTAGACGGCCGAGACCCCAGCCAGCTCGAGCAGCGAGCCACCGCGTGCGGACGGCAGTGCCACCCACGCGACGACCAGCACGGCCGCTGCGGCGAGGCGGAAGTACGAGATGAGGCGCATGCGCTCATCGAGGGGGACCAGATCGACGGATGTGGGCGAGGCCAACTTCACTACCGCGGAATCGGCCGTCCAATGCCCCGGATTGAGCGAAACCGTCGACTCATCCCTGCTTCCAGCGGCGATTGGCACGATTCCCTCGACGAACGACTGATCCGAAAGCCTGAGCGTCGCCAAATCAGGACGTGGTGTTTCAAGTCGTTCGGCAAGTTCGCCGACCCATCGACTGGATGGACCTCTTCGTGAGGAACTTGGGTCGTCCGCTCTGGGGAGACGGACGACCGCGGCACGGGACAGCCCGTGCCTGCGCACGGCCGCGCCGCGCCGCGCTGCTCGCGTGCGCGCTGTGGATGGTGCTGCTCGTCGGCCTGCCGGGCGCCTCGCAGGGCGCGGTCGCCTACCGCGACGTGACGTGCAAGGTGCAGACGCTCGTCGTCACCGGCACCTTCACGATGAACAAGCCGCCCACGCTCCAGACCGGCGACGTGATGATCGCGTCGGTCGCCGCCTCGAGCCTCGTGGCGTTCAACCTCTCGACGCCCTCCGGCTGGACCGAGATGAGCTCGAGCGACCCGGCGGCCAAGCTGTACTACAAGGTGGCGACCGCTGCCGAGCCCGCGAACTACACCTTCGCGACGATCCTCGGGGTGACGGCGACGATCGTCGGCTCGATCACGGCGTTCTCGGGCGTCGACAACGTCGCCCCGATCGCCGACACCGCGAAGGCGCTCGGCACCGGCACCACCGCCACCTTCCCGAGCGTGCACGCCACGCGCGCAGGCGGCGCGCTCTGGACGAACGCGGTCTCCGGTGGCACGCTCAGCTCCACGTTCCTCGCGCCCCTGACGAAGAGCTGCGACCAGTCGGGCGGCGGGGTGAGCTCGGCGACGGCCCAGCGCACCGCGGGCACCGGAACGATCGCGGGCATGACCGACTCGCTCAGCGGCAGCGCGAACTGGCTCGCGCAGTCCGTGATGCTCCAGTCGGCCTCGGCCTGCACGACCGGCGGGCTGAACCTCACGCCGCCGACGACGGTCGCGTTCCCGGCGACGACGCTCAACGGCAGCGACCGCACGGTGACGGCGAGCGCGACGTTCACCGTCGCCGACATGACCGACACCGCGGCCGGCTGGAACCTCTCGGCGACGTCGACCGCGTTCAAGAACGCCGGCGGACAGTCGCTCGGGAACGCGGCGACGACGATCACGGGCCTGAACGTGACGGCCGGGTCCCCGAACTGCGGCATGCCGGCGACCTCGAGCGCCACCCTGCCGATGACGCTCCCGGCAGGCGCGGTCGCACCCGCCGCCGCGAAGATCTACAGCTCCGACGCCGGCACGGGACTCGGCGCCGCGAACCTCCAGTACTCGTTCGCGCTCGCGCTGCCCGGCAACATCCGCACGGGCGCCTACGCATCGACGTGGACCTTCACGCTCGCCGCAGGGCCATGATGCCGCCGCCGTGACGGCGGCGCGGAGACGAACGCCCCCGGATCCGGCCACGTACGAGGCAGTGGCACCTGAACGCTCGTCCAGGTGCTGCGTGCCCGGAACTGGATGGGCGTCCAGAACCGGCCGAAGGAGTGCGGCGTTCGCGCCCGAACGGCCGACAGAACAGAACGGGCGCGCGCGTGATTTCAGCGAGCGGCCCGCGGTCCCACCCCGATGAACCTCCCTGCCCTCCTGTTGTGCTCGTCCGCTGCGTTCCTCGGCGTCGACCTCCTGCACGCCACCGAGGCCAGAGCGGTGATCGCGTTCCGCAGCGCGACGTGCGGGCAGACGTCGAACCTCCAGACGCTCACGCTGAACCGCCCGGCCGGGGCCGTGGCCGACGACGTGCTCGTCGCGTCGATCGGATTCACGAAGGGCGTCACCAACACCGCGCCGGCCGGCTGGACCCAGGTGCCGGGGATGAAGGGCATCGTCTCGGGTGACCAAGAGCTGATCTCGTGGTACCGCGTGGTGCAGCCGTCGGGCGAACCGTCGAGCTACACGTTCAGCTCCAGCTCGAGCACGACCGACACGATCGCGGGCGGCATCGCCGCCTACTCGGGGGTCGACACGGCCGCGCCCATCGCCGGCACGCCGGCGCAGACGATCCAGTCCAGCCTCACGACGACCGACACCCTGCCGAACAGCAACGGCTCGGCGGTCGGGAGCATGCGCATCTCGTCGATCGTCTCCGACGACATGACCACGACGACCTACCAGTCGCCGATGACCAAGTACTGCGACGAGACGAACGAGACGGGCGTCGACATCGCGACCTCGATGGCCTACGAGAGCACGGGCATCGGCACCACGGCCACCCGGACCGTCTCGCGCACCGACAACGCGCACTCGGTGCTGCAGACGTTCGTGCTCGCCCCGCTGCCCTGCAGCACGGGCGGCCTGAACCTGTCGGAGCCGTCGACGATCTCGTTCGGCTCGACGGCGCTCAACGGCACGGACCGGAGCCTGAGCACCAGCGCCACTTTCGGCGTCGACGACCAGACGGGTACGAAGAACGGCTGGAACCTGAGCGCGACCTCGTCGCAGTTCCTGACGGGCGGCACGCCGATGAACGGCAGCGTGACCGTCAACGGCGTGGGCCTCGCCGCCGGCGCCGGCCGGTGCACCGCCCCCACGAGCTCGATCGGCTACCCGATGGCCCTGCCTCACGGCAGCCCCGCGCCGACGGCCGCGAAGATCTTCAACGCGGTGGCCGCGAGCGGCCGCGGCCCCACGAACCTGACGTTCAACTTCACGCTCGGCATCCCCGCCAGCGCACGGATCGGGACCTACACCTCGACCTGGACCGTCACGCTCGCGACCGGCCCGTAGCGCTGCCGCCGGGCATCGCGGCGCGCCACCTACCCGAGCCGCCGCGCACGGGCCAGGCACCCGGGGCACCGGCCGGGCCCCTGCCAACCGCACTCGTCGGACAGGTCCGGTCATGAGCCGGCGCAAGTTGCGCTGGAATTCGGCGCAGCTCGCCGGGGTGCATTTTCACGCATCGCAGCACGATGCGTCAGTACGAAATTGCCGGGTGCTGAGAAAAAGTCGCGCGGCTGCATACGGCGCGGTGTACGTTCTCGCTCGCACTCGTCGAGTGCAGCCCCGAACGGCCGAAACGGCCGAAGGTTTCGCACTGCCTTGAACACGCTGAACGTCCTGATCGCCGTCGATGTCGAAGCGGCACTCGCCGCCTCGAGCCTCGAGGATGCCATCTATTTCGTGGATACCAACGGGTACCTCGGATCCTGGCAGGAAGGCACCAACACACTGAATTCGGTGTGTCAGGACGGACAGCTGATCTCGTGGTCGGCAGCGCCCGTGAACGCCGGCGACGCGGTGGTGATCGCGGGCTTCGGCGGCGACGCCGTGAGCCAGCGCATCTGCGTGCCGGCACCCGACCCGTTCCAGGGCGATGCGGTGTGGAACGCCCGCGTGGAGGCCCAGGGCTCCTACGCGAGCCTGGCCTACACGGTGACGCTCGGCCTCGGCGGCGCCCAGCTCGGGGCCTCGGCCTTCCTGAAGGTCGTCTGACGACCCACCCATCAAGCGAGAAAGCAGCAGCACATGGCCACGCAGTCCAACGAGATCAACGTCCTGATCGTCGTCGACGTCGAGGGCGCGCTCGCGAGCCAGGACCTCGGCTCGAACGTGTACCTGATCGACACCAACAAGCACTTCGGCTCCGGGAGCGAGGGCCAGGAGGAGCTCGTGACCTCCTGCCAGGACGGCCAGATCATCATCTGGTCGGTCGCCTCCGTGAACCCGGGTGACGACGCCGAGATCGTCGCGTTCCTCGGCCAGGCCGTCGACCAGAAGATCTGCGTCCCGAAGCAGAGCACGCTCGTCACCGGCCAGACCGTCTGGGGCGGGCGCGTGGAGAGCCAGGGCACCACGGCGCAGTACCAGTACAACTGCACGCTCTCGTTCGACGGCACGCAGCTCACCTTCGACCCGTTCCTGAACGTCACGGCCTAGCGCCGCGGCCGCAGGACAAGGAGACGCCGATGCTGAACCCGAGCATCCAGGACACGCGCGACAAGCTCACGGCCGCGTACGGCGGCGTGCTCGCCGTCGACGCGTTCGCGCGCAGCGTGCAGAGCGTGCAGATCGTCCCGATCGAGAACATCCCGAGCTGGCTGCCGCCCGTCGAGAACGAGTTCGACCAGCTCACCAAGGCCGCCGATGCGTGGCAGCTGGACCGCGCCGACATCTGGGCTCCGGTGATCACCGGCTTCGAGAAGTTCGCCGCCACGTTCGCGGCCGTGGCGGCGCCGCAGCAGAGCGCGAACTACACGCCCGCCGACTGGATCAGCGTGCTCTCCGAGACGCTCCTGCCGGCTGCCGCCGAGGCGAAGGCAGCCGTGCAGGCCTCGGACGTGGCACTCGGCGACCGCCAGTCGGCGTTCTCGAACGTGCTTCCGTCGATGGACGCGTCGATCGCCGCCGGCTGGGCGGCGCTCGGCTCGGAGGAGGCTGCGGCCCAGCTGCTCTCGCAGCAGCTCGGCTCGCTCGGCCAGCAGGTGATCGCCCTCGGAGACACGCTCACCTCCGATGCGATCGCGACCGACAAGGGCATCGCCCAATCGGCCGTCTCCATGCTCTACGCCGCCGGTTCGGCCGGGCTCGAGGCCTCGGTGCCGATCCTCGGACTCACGGTCGCCGTGATCACGATCGGCAAGAGCTTCTACGACATGGTCTCGGACGACACGAAGCTCGCCCAGACGATGCAGCAGATCCAGGCGACGCAGAAGCAGCTCTCCGACGAGGCGCTCGCGATCGCGATGACGAAGTCGGTGCTGCAGACGCTGTACGCCGTCGAGGAGCAGTACCTCGCGCTGCGCGACGGCCTGCCCGGGCTCGTCGACACGTGGACGCTCCAGCAGCAGAGCATCTCGAGCGTGATCGACGCCCTGCGCGCCGGCGCCGATCCGAAGCTCGTCTTCGATCTCGTGACGCTGCCGCAGGCCGCCACCTCGTGGCAGGACATCGACACGTTCGTCGACCAGGTGAAGGCCGCCGACATCAGCGCGGGCGAGCCCGTGACCGTCGACGTGCAGGCCGGCACGGTCCGCCCCACGCTCCAGACCCGCTGAGCCTCCGCCCAGCGCACTCGATCCACACCCGCAACGCATCACTCCTAGGGGGAACCTGATGACCGCGACGACCGCCAGCACCACCACCGATCCGACGCCGCCGCCGGCGCCGGACAACCTGTTCGGGAACACGACCGTCTCGTACACGAACGCGCAGATGATCACCTTCGCCTGCCAGGCCGTGGCGAACACCGTGTTCACCCAGCCCACGCCGAAGCCGTCCTGGTACGACGACCTGAACGCCGAGCTCGTGGCCGCGCAGAACCTGGCGGCGCAGTGGCTCGGCACGCTCGGCCCGAAGGTCACCAGCACGATCCCGCTGCAGGTGATCAACTTCAACAGCGACTTCCAGGCGTCGATCGCGGCGATCCTGCAGATCGTGCAGGCCAACCCGACGGCGCAGGGCAAGGACAACCCGTTCGTGCAGGAGGTGCGCTCGATCATCGCCGACGCGCTGATCCCGTCGATCCAGCCGGTCATCACGCAGATGACCTCGGTCGCGAGCGACCTCTCGACGTGGGGCGCGAGCATGCAGACCGCCCACAACAACCTCTCGGGCGGCGCAGCGAACATCCAGGCCGCGGAGGCATCGCTCCAGGGCGACATCCAGGCGATGAACAACGCCATCTCGAACCTGAACGACCTGATCGCGCAGGAGAACAAGGCGATCGCCGCGTCGGCCGCGGCGATCGGCGTCGGCATCTTCGCGCTGATCGTCGGCATCGCGCTGGCGCCGGAGACGGGCGGCGCGAGCCTCCTGATCGGTGGCGCGATCGGTGCCGCCGGCATCGTCGGCGGCTCCGTGACGTGGGGCATCATGCAGCACCGCATCGACGAGAACTTCGCGACCATCGCGAAGGACCAGGCGGAGAAGGCCGACGACCAGCGCCAGATCGTCGCGCTGCAGGGCCTCGCGACGGCGAGCAACGGCGCGGTGAGCGCCATCGAGGAGGCCACGGCCGCGCTCTCGAAGCTGCAGACGCAGTGGGCGACGTTCCAGGGCGAGCTGCAGGACGTCGTCGATCAGCTCGACCTCGCGGAGAACGCGCTGTCGACGGTCGTG
The DNA here is from genome assembly GCA_036946195.1 of Patulibacter minatonensis. Lineage (GTDB taxonomy): Bacteria > Actinomycetota > Thermoleophilia > Solirubrobacterales > Solirubrobacteraceae > JAGIBJ01. Next base: position 34,461 of record JAQIJQ010000019.1, read on the forward strand.
CAGGGCGTCTTCACGCAGGCGGCGGCGAACGAGTGGGCGGCGGCGTCGACGAGCGCGCAGGCGCTCGTGAACGCGAAGCCGACGATCGACTCGCAGACGTTGCCGATGAACAGCCAGCAGGCGGCGTAGCCCGATGACGCTTCCGACGACGAGCACTCCCGCCGCCCTCGACCCGGGTCAGACGAACCAGCAGATCAGCGAGACCATCGGCGCGATGCTGCTGCTGAACTCGTCCTGCCAGGCGCTGATCGAGGTGTCCGTCGCGCCGTCCACCTCCGAGTGGTACGCCGAGATCGACGCGCAGCTCGGTGCGGCGGAGAACCTCGTCGTCGGATGGCGTCAACGTGGCTACCTGTACTTCAAGACGCAGGTCCTCGAGCAGATCGTGGCCTGCGGCAACACCTTCACGGCGGCCGCGCCGGCGATCGACGCGGCCTTCGCCGCGCTCGAGCAGGACTTCGTGCCGCTGCAGCTGGTCGAGCTGCAGGGTCGGATCGAGCGGCTCGGTGAGCCGGTGGCCGGACTGATCGCCGGCCTCGACGTCTACGACGCCGCGCTCGCCGAGTTCCAGCAGCAGCTGCAGGGCCCGCACCAACAGCTCAACACCCTCATCGCGCAGATCCAGGCGCAGGAGGCCGACCTCCAGGAGCAGATCACGCAGATCAACGACCAGATCGCGCAGCTCCAGCAGCAGGTCGCCACCGACCGCGCGGCGATCGCGAAGGCCGATGCGCAGCGCACCGACGGCATCATCGAGACGATCTTCGGCGTGCTCCTCGCGCCCTTCACGGGCGGGGCGAGCCTCATCCTCGCGGGCATCGGCGTTGCGACGATCGCCGAGGCGCAGGGCAAGGTCGACGCGCTCGAGAGCGAGATCAGCCAGAGCCAGACGCAGATCGCCGGAGACCAGACCGAGCTCACCGACGACCAGCGGCAGGTCGCCACGCTCACCGGCCTGAGCCTGAGCACCGGCCTGGCGATGGACGACATCGACGGGATCGACACCGCGCTCACGAGCCTGCGCACGACGTGGACCGTGCTCACGGGTGCCGTCACCGCGGCCGCGCAGAGCCTCGCGAGCGCCGAGAGCTACGACCAGGCCCTGGTGGCGAAGGTGTGGTTCGACGCGGCCGTGAACAGCTGGACGGAGATCATCTCCTACGTCGGCGCGATGAACGAGCTGCCGGAGCCGCAGCCGACGCACGTGCAGGTCGGATCCTGATGGGCACGATGCTCGACACGGCCGGCAGCCCCGTCACCGTGTTCCACGGACTCCCCGTCGAGGCGATCGCCGCCTACGCGAACGGGCGCTTCGCGAACGTGACCGCCGCACGGGAGGCCTTTCCGCACGCGCTCGTGCTCGAGATCGACGTCTCCGGGCAGGGCATCGGCCATGCCGGAGACTTCGAGGCCGGCGACATGCCGTACGGCGAGGCCGGGCCCTGGGCGAAGCGGCGCATCGCGGCCGGCGTGAAGCGACCCGTGATCTACTGCTCGGTCTCGAGCTGGCCGCAGGTGAGCGCGTCGCTCCGTGCCAGCGGCCTCTCCCGCGCCGACGTGCGCCTGTGGACCGCGCACTACGACGGCCGCCCCCACCTCTGCTCCTCCGCCTGCAACGCGGAGCTCACCGAGCCGGCCGACGCCACGCAGTGGGGGTCGGCCGATGCCCCTGGCACCCTGCCCGAGCCCTACGCGGGGCGGAACCTCGACGTGAGCGAGACGGGCCCCGCGTTCTGGTGAGCCTCAGCGGCGGTCGGCGCGGTGCTCGACGGCATCCGCCGCTTTGCTGACGCCGCGCCCCACGCCCTTGACCACGACCGCGAAGCCGAGCACGAGCAGCGCGAGGATGACGAGGATGATGATCAGTGCCGGCAGGCCGGTGACCGTGGCTCCGAGGATCATGGGTGCTCCTTGCGTGTGGCGCGTGGTGTGCGGCCGGGCGGCCGCTGCGACCGGACGGTACGAATCGCAGCGACGGCACATCGGCGCATCCCCAGGCCGGAGACGGTCAACGCCGGCGGCGAGCTGGACCGAACGGTGAACAGTCCGAGAACAAAACTGGTGTATTGAGCAGCGCGGTCGATGACATGGGCATGCCCGATCGACCTACCCCCCGGATCGACGAGAGCGGGCGCGAACTGCTCGGCCGTCTCCGCGCCCTCGAGCAGACGCACCACCTCGGCGCCGACGGCGTCTTCGACCGCCTCGCCCACCGCGCCGTCGAGGTCGTCGACGCCGCCGGCGGCCTCGCCTCGCTGATCGACGGCGGCCAGCAGGTCTTCATCTCGCAGATCGGCCTCGACGAGCCGTGGGCATCGCTCGGGGAGGCGCCGGCCGACCGCTCCTTCTGCTCGCTCGTGGTCGACATGGCGGCCCCGCTGATCGTGGGGGATGCCCGCCTCGACGACCGGCTCGTCGCGTGCCCGGCGGTGCGGGACCACGGCGTCGTCGCCTACGCCGGCTTCCCGCTGCGGGCCGGCGGCCGGTGCATCGGCGCCCTGTGCGTGTTCGACCGCGTGCCGCGGGAGTGGTCGGAGCGCGAGCTCGTGATCCTCGCGGCGCTGGCCGAGTCGGCGAGCGCCGAGCTCGACCTCCACCTGGCGCTCGCCGATCGCGACGCCGCCGACGAAGCCTCCCAGGGCGAGGTGCGCTACCGCTCGCTGGCCTCCGCCATGGCGGCCGGCGTCGTGCTCCAGGACCGCTTCGGCGTGATCCGCGACTGCAATCGCGCGGCCCAGCAGCTCCTCGGGCTCGAGGCCGCGCACGTCCTCGGCCGCTCGTCCCTCGATCGCCGCTGGCGCTCGGTGTACCCGGACGGGCGCGACATGCCCGGGACCGAGCATCCCGCGATGCGCACGCTCGAGACCGGCGAGCCGCTCCGCGACCAGGTGCTCGGCATCCACCGTCCGGACGGAGCGCTCGTGTGGCTGTCGGTGAGCACCGAGCCGCTCTTCGACGAGTTCGGCGAGCCCGAATCCGTCGTCGTGACGTTCGCCGACATCACGGAGCTCCGCCTCTCGGCGGTGCACCGCGACGAGCAGCTCGCCGAGCAGCGTGCGCTGCGCGACCTCGCGACCCTCGTCGCCAGCCAGGCGACGCCCAGCACCGTGTTCGCCGCCGCCGCGAAGGCCGCGGCCGGCGTGCTCGATGCGAACGCCGGTGGCGTCGCGCGCCTCAACGCGCGCCGGGGCGCAACGCTCGTCGGCGCGTGGGTGCCCTCCGGCTCCACCCCGCCCGTCATCGGCGAAGTCGTCGACCTCGAGGCGGGCACGGCGACCGGCAGCGTGCTCAAGACCGGGGCGCCGGCCTACCGACCGCGGCCCTGCGCCTACCTTCGGCACTGCACCGAGGGATTCTCGATCGCATCGCCGATCACGGTCGACGGCGAGCTCTGGGGCGCGCTGTCGGTGGCCTACGACACGCTGATCGGCCCGGCTGAGGCCGCCGCGAGGGCCGAGCGCCTCGGACGCTTCGCGGAGCTCGTCGGCCTCGGGATCAGCAGCTCCGAGGCCCGTGAGCAGCTCGCCCGCCAGGCGACGATCGACCACCTCACCGGACTCGACAACCAGCGCGCGTTCAGCGACCGCCTGGACCAGGAGGTCTCGCGGGCACTGCGGCACGGCCGCGCCCTGAGCCTCGTCGTGTTCGACATCGACCACTTCAAGCTCGTCAACGACACGCACGGCCATGCGACGGGCAACGACGTGCTCGTGGAGTTCGCGGAGCGACTGCGCGACGCCCGGCGCGGCGCCGAGGTGATCGCGCGGGTCGGCGGCGAGGAGTTCGCCTGGATCCTCCCCGAGACCACGCGCGCGGAGGCGCTCGAGGCGGCCGAGCGCGTGCGCCAGTCGATCGGGGCCGCGCCGTTCGCCGCCGCCGGTCGCCTCACCACGTCGGCCGGGGTGTGCGAGCTGGGCGATGCAAACGACACCCGGCAGCTCTTCCGCTACGCCGACATGGCGCTCTACTGGGCCAAGGCCGAGGGCCGCAACCGCACCTTCGCGTATGAACCGGGAACGCTCGAGCTGCTCACCGGCGACGAGCAGGCGCGTCGGCTGAAGGATGCGACGACGCTTGCCGCCATCCGCGCGCTCGCCACCGCCGTCGACGCCAAGGATCCGTCCACGCAGCGGCACTCCGAGCGCGTCGCCGATCTCACGGCCGAGCTCGCGGTGGCCTCGGGCTGGGCGGCATCCGACGTCGCCGAGCTCCGGGATGCCGCGCTCGTGCACGACATCGGCAAGATCGGGGTGCCCGATCACGTCCTGCTCAAGCCGGGCAAGCTCACGGACGCCGAGTACGACCAGATCAAGCAGCACTCCGCGCTCGGCGCGGCGATGGTCGAGGGCGTGCTGACCGCGCTCCAGGTGTCATGGATCCGCCACCACCACGAGCGGTTCGACGGTCGCGGCTACCCGGACGGGATCGCTGGCGACGCGATCAGCGAGGGCGCGCGGATGATGGCCATCGCGGATTCGTGGGATGCGATGACGGTGGCGCGGCCGTACGGCACCCCGAAGAGCGTCGTCGAGGCGCGTGCCGAGATCGAGCGCGGCATGGGGCACCAGTTCTGCCCGCGGGCTGCCGAGCGCTTCCTGCGACTCCCGGCCACGCAGCCACCGGCCCAGGCGCCCGATGTCGTCGTTTTGGAGAGGCGCGAGCGCCGGTGACGGCTCCGGCTCCGGCTCACAGCGGAGCAGGCACCGGCTCCGCGGCAGGCACGAGCACGACCGGCACGCTCACCCGCTGGCCGACGACGCACCAGACGGTGTAGTGCGGCACGTCGTCGACGAGGTCCTTGTACGACGCCGACCGCGACGCGAACTCGGCGGCGCTCATCTCGACGTGCGTCGCCTCGCCGGCCGCTCCACAGATCACGTTCATGCACGCAGTCAAGCTGGACGGCAGGCACGGCCACATGACGTTCCGGTGAACGTCCGCCCTTGCCCCGCGACCGAGGGTCGCGAGGCGAGGGCGGGCGCCGGCTAGCGACCGACGTACTGGACGTTCTTGCGCGTCACGGAGCCCTGGTAGCGGCGACCGATGACGCTGACGCGGATCGGGCCGCGCGGCGCGCCGACGAGCTCGACCGCGCGATCGTCGCCGGCCGCGCGCAGCAGGGTGATCGGGCCGCGACGCTCACCCTTGGCGCCCGGCGTCACGCGGATCGACCAGCCGCGCACGAAGGCGCCGCCCGTCGTCCAGGTCACGCGCAAGCGACCGTTGGCCAGTCGACGGACCCGCACGTCCCGCGGCTTGGTGGTCGAGCTCAGCGAGAGCGGACCGTAGGAGGCACGCAGACCCGCGCGCACGATCGCGCGCCGCGCCGGTCCGTCGACGCTCGCAGCGCTCGTGCCGTAGACCTCGACCGACGTCGCATCGCCCGGCACCACGTCGGCGATGCGCAGCGCGGTCTGGCTGGCAGGGACGCTGAGCAGCTGCTTGCGGCCCGTGTGCGCGACGCGGACGAACACCTTCCACCGGTCGACGGCACTGCGGCCACCCGGAGCGGGGGTCCAGCGCACCATCACGCCCGACGAGCTGCGCGTGAGCCGCACCGACGCGGGCGCCGCCGGCGCCGGCGGATCCGGCGCCGTGTAGGTCGTGACGACGTGCCCGACACCCGGCAGGCCACCGGTCGTGATGGTGGCCGTGATCGAGCGCTTGCCCGAACGGCCGCCCTGGGGCGTGAACGGCGTGCGGCCGGAGGAGCTCGCGGTCGCCTCGACGAGCGCGGTCCCTGCGTCCTTGCCCTCCTCGGCGAACGAGATCGTCTCGCCGTCCTGGAGCGCCGGCGACACCGACCACACGAGCGCCCGGCGCGAGCCGCTTCCAGTCACCGACGCGGTGATCTTGCGCTCGGGCGCCGGCAGGGCCACGTCGACGGCCGCGACAGGCGAGGCGCCTGCCTGGGAGAGCACGTAGAGCGAGCCCGCGGTCGGCGCCTTCCACAGCACCTGCGTGGTCTTCGTCGCCGCGTTGACCTTCACGAGCATGCGCTTCGTGAGCACCTCGCTGCCGTCCGCGGGCGTCGAGAGCTGGATGCGGCCCTTCGGATCGACGATCGTCAGGCGCGGCGGCGCGTCCTTGCCGCGCACGGTCAGGAGCACCTTCTCGGCGCCCTTCGGGACCGCGATGCGGTGTCCGCGCCGCCCGGCGACGAGGAGGCGGCCGCGCGTCGCGTCGGTGCGCTGCGCACGCGCGCCGTCGCCGAAGGTCGGCGTGGCGGGAGCGTCGGCCGGCCGCGCCGCGCGGTACGGCGACAGGTCGCAGCCCCAGAAGGCATCGACGGACTGGCCCCACTTGGCGCCGAAGCCGCCGCCGACGTCGAGGACGGGGATCTCGCCGCACGCCGCGAAGCCGGTCGTCGACAGCGTGGCATGCGCGGCGGCGAGGCCGTAACGGGAGCCCGCGATCTGGAGGCCGACCTCGGCATCACCGTCGACGTTGAAGGCGTTCGCGGTGATCCAGCCCTTCAGGTAGGCCTTCAGGTAGGCGATCTTGAAGTCGGCGTCGATGCCGCCGCCCATCTCGAAGAAACCGTTGCTCGAGAACTGCGCGAAGCCGGTCGCGAGCTGGAAGTCCGCGAACGAGAGCTTGCCGGTGAGCGCGAACAGGTAGTAGTTCGCCTCGGCGCTCGGGAAGCGGAGCCGCAGGTCGCCGTCGAGGGCGAGCACGCTCTTGCCCTTCACGGCCGGGCCCGCGCTCACCTGCACACCGGCCGTGAGGTCGAGCGGATCGACCGCCACCCCGGCCCGGATCGCCTGGAGGAAGATCGCCTGCGAGATCGGCTGGTTGAGCCCCGAGACCTCGGCGTTGATCGACTTGAACCGGTTGCGCTGCACCGTCACCTCGGCGGCGATCGTGAGCGGCTTGGGGGTCGGGAGCGTGATCGAACCGCCACCCGACCAGAGGTCGTTCGGCCGCGAGTACACGAACGAGAGGTTGCCGAGCGAGAGCTTCTTGCCGAGCGAGATCTCCCCGACGTTGATGCGCAGCTCGTCGAACACCACCGCGCCGGTCGAGGTGACGCGGATCGCCGCCTGACCGGTGAATCCGCCGGCGACCGCCGGCAGGCTGACCGTGAGGGTGATCGTGGTCTCGCCGTCGTCCGGGAACCGCACGGCGACCGGACCGGCCAGCGGGAATCCGAAGAGGTCCGAACCGCCGCGCGAGCTCAGGGAGATCGTGTCCTGCGGGTTCGACGGCAGCGCGACGTTCAGCGGGCCCGTGCCGAGCGGCAGGTCGATGCCCGAGCCCGAGGCGCGCAGCGACGCCGGCTTGTTGGAACGCAGCGATCCGTCGGACGGATCGAGGGTCAGCTGGAGACCGGCGTCCGCCGCGTTGTACGCGGCCTGGAGCGCCGCGCACTCGGCCGAGCCGCAGTCCGCGAACGCGCGGGCCGTGCCGCGGCTGCCGATGCCGTCCACGATCTGCAGACCGTTCACGCGGACGGCGCCGGCGAGCACGTAGAGCGGGCCGGCGGAGGGCCGCGCGATCGTGGTCACGCAGCCACGGGCGCGGACGGTCTTGTAGGCGACCTCCTGCAGCGACGAGCGGCCGGTGCAGCCGGCGGCGACGTCGGCCTGGGAGCGCACCACGGTGGTGGTCGCGGCGTCGGCGCTGTTGCCGTAGCGGTCGGTCGCGCGCACCTTGACGACCTTCGTCCCCGGTGAGTCGAACGATGCCGTCACCTTCGCCTCGGCGCCGGTCGGCGTCTCATAGGTGCCGTCGCCGTCGAGGGTCCCAGCGGTAGGTCAGCGCGGGGTCGAGGTTGTTGCCCTTCGAGCCGGCCGCATCGTAGGTGCCGGTGACGGCGAGCCCGCTCAGGCGCAGCTCGGCCGGCCCGCCGACCGTGACGGTCGGCGCCTTGACCGGTTCGGCCTGCACGTCGAGGAGCAGCTCCTTCGTGCTCTGCGCGCCAATCGCATCGGTCACGCGCACGCGCACCGCGAGGCGACCCGCCGCCGCGGGCGTGAAGCGGATCGTCGGCTCGCCGGCGCCGTCCTTCTCGAACGCGCCGTCGCCGTCGAGGTCGAAGGCGTACCGCAGCGGTGCGTGGCCGTCGGCCGCGGTCGTCCCGGCGGCGGAGATCGTGACCGAGCGGTTCGCGAACACCGGGTCGGCCGGCGGCGGATCCTGCCGCGCGAACTGCACGCGCGGCGCGTTCGCGTCGGTGGCGCCGGGCGTGACGTCGACGGTCTTCACCAGCGGGTTGGAGAGCGTGGACGGCGTGGCGCGCGCATCCTCGACGACGAGCGTGACCTTCGCGGGCCCGGAGCCGGCGAAGGTGTGCTGGACGACGGGGGCGGCCGTCGTCACCTGCGGGGTCCCGTCGCCAAAGCTCCAGCGGTACTTCACGTCGGCACGTTCGGCGCCGATGGGGCCGAGGAGCGTGCCGTCGAGATCGCTGAGCTGGCTCGTCGACGCGTCGAAGCTGGCAGCGGCGGCCGAGGCGACCGTCGCGGGTGACACGGAGAACGCGGCCACCGGCGGGCGCTCGTTCGCGCGGCGCAGGTTGATCGTCGCCACGGCTTCGCCGATGCGGCCACCGGCGTCGGTGGCCCGCACGCGCACCACGCGCTCGCCGGGCGTGTCGATGACGACCCCGGTCAGTGTCCGCCCGGTGCGGGCCGGGTCGGCGTCGAAGTCGCCGTCGCCGTCGAGGTCCCAAGACCAGCTGAGCGACTGGTGGCCGGCGGAGGCGAGCTGCGCGGCCAGGTCGAACGGCTGGCCGGCGACGCTCCGTGCGGGCTGGTCGATCGAGAGGTCGCCGTCGGGCGAGCGGACGACCGTGATGGTGCGGACCGCGGCGACGCTCGTGGCGTTCGACTGGCTGCTGCCGTCGTCGACGGTCGCGCGGACCACGTAGGTGCCCGGGCTCGAGAAGGTCGGCGTGAACGTCTGCCCGGCAGAGCTGACGGGGCTGCCGTCGAGGGTCCAGGCGTAGGTGTAGGTGGTGCCCGGGTCGGCGTCGGAACCCGTCACGGTGAGCGGCACGCTGACGCTGTTGCCGCGCACGATCGCGTAGGTGCCGTCGGTGCCCCTCGCCGGCTGCCCGGGGCCGTCGCCGATGGACGCGACGGGCCGGCTGTTGCCCAGTTCGATGGTCTCGCGGTCGGCGTCCCAGGCGCCGGAGGGCGCGTCGAGGGTGAGGTACGTGTCGGTCTTGGCCTGCGTGTACCGCTGCGTGAGCTGGGTGCACGCCGTGAGCGCGAACGTGGAGCTCAGCGAGCAGAGGCGATCGCCGGTGTCGGTGTCGAGCGTGAAGGTGACATCCTCGCCGCGGGCGGGCGTCCGCGTGCTCGGGACGAGGTCGACCTTCGGCTGCGTGACGCCGACGGTGTTCGTGCGGTCGAGGAACACCGTCGCGCCGCCGGCCGAACCGTTGGCGCAGCCGCCACCGCGGGTATCGCCGTTGATGGAGTAGCCGGCGAGCGTCGGAACGGTGTCGATCGCGGCGCTGGCGTCGGCGCCGGGATCCGAGAGCGTCTGGAACCGCCACGTGCGCGACGGCGTGCCACTCGCGGGGAGGCCGGAGCCCACGAGGTCGTCGAGGGCGACGGTGAGGCGGCGGTTGCCACCCGCGACGGTCACGAGCGGGAACTCATAGGTGGTCGTGGTCGCGACGCCGCTCGTGGGCGCCCGCGAGAGGCACTGGCTCGCGACCGAGGCACCGACGGTCCCCTGCCCGAGGCCGCTCGTGACGATCACCTTGACGCGGTCGGAGCGGCCGCTCACGGACTCGGTGCGGATCACGGCGTTCGGCGTCGAGCGGTTCGTCGTGGTGGTCCAGGTCTTCGCGGCCCACAGGTAGGTGAGGGACGCGACGCTCTTCGTCGGCGCGAAGTCGACCGAGAGCTCGGAGGGGTAGGTCGTGCGCGCGGCGGAGGTGTCGCCGACGACGGCGTCGAGGCGGGTCGACGTGCGCGCCCACTGGCTGACGGCGATGCGGCGCAGATCGGCGTTGAGGATGTCGCCGGCCGGCGGTGCTGCGGCATCCGTGCGGACGAACGCCGCGTCGGCGGCCGCGCCCGAGGTGTGGCCGGTGGCCTTGGTGAAGTCGTAGGCCATGCCGTTCGAGCAGCCCGCGGTGGAGGCGGCGGCCGCGGCAGCCGGGTAGGTGGTGCGCACCGGCTTCGTGACGTCACCGGAGGCGAAGCGCGGCGTGAGGAGGGTGACCATGCGCGGCGGGGCGCTGCGCATGAGCGATTCGCTCAGCCCGGCCGCGCCGTTCGCGTAGGCGCCCGAGAGCGGGAGCTGGCCGTCGACCGCGTTCTCGTTCGGGTTCTCGGTGGTGACGTTGAAGCCCGTTCCGATCCGCTCGGTGGTGGTGAGCGCGGTGAGGCAGGTCGACGACGCGCGCGAGCGGACGTCGTACAGCTGGACGAAGGTGGTCTCGCTCGTCGACGAGGCGTTCTGGAGCTGCGGCTCGTAGCGGACGGCGAGCTCGGGGACGTCGTCTCGGTCGAAGTCCAGGAGGGTGATGAAGGTGGGCTTGCCGGCGCCGCTGGAGCCCACGTAGCGGAAGCGCAGGACCGGTCCGCGCACCGCCCCGAGCGGGCTGCCGGAGCTCGCCTGACCGAATCCGTAGGCGTGGGCGAGCATCCGCTCGCCGTTGCCGAGGCTCGACGACGACACGTTGAGCTCGGATTCGCCCTGCTGGACCACGTTGAGCGTGTCGTTCAGCCAGGGCTGCAGCGCGAGCGCCGACGCCGAGGCGGGAGCGACGCCGAACGCGACGGCGAAGAGCAGGACGATGCGCGCAGCAGCAGCTGCACGAAGGGCGCGGGACACGGCGGCTTCCTCGAGGATCACCCAGCCAGGACCGGCGCCGGGGAGCGGCAGCGTACCGCACCCGTGCACCGTTCCGTGTGTGATGTGCAAGGCCGACGCGCGCTGTCCGCGGTTCGCGGGCGCCGGGCGTGCGGCCGGGCGTAGCGTCGAGGGCGTGCCTCGCAAGGTTCCCGCAGCCATCCTCGACATCGACGGCACGCTGGTCGATACGAACTATCACCATGCGGTGGCCTGGTTCCGTGCGTTCCGCCAGCATGGTCACACCGTCCCGGTCTGGCAGATCCACCGCCACATCGGCATGGGCGGCGACCAGCTCGTCGCCGCGCTGCTCAGCGAGGAGGTCGATGCGCGCGACGGCGACGGCATCCGCGCCGCGGAGGGCGCGCTCTACCTGAGCATGATCGAGGAGGTCGAGCCGCTGCGCGGGGCGCGGGCGCTCATCGAGGACCTCCGCGACCGCGGTCACGCGATCGTCCTGGCCTCGAGCGCGAAGGCGCAGGAGGTCGACCACTACCTCGATCTCCTCGACGCGCGTCAGCTCGTCGACGCCTGGACCACCTCCGACGACGTGGAACGCACCAAACCGCACCCGGATCTGCTGCTCGCGGCGCTCGACAAGGTCGACGGCGGGCCCGCGATCCTCGTGGGTGACTCCACCTGGGACTGCCTGGCAGCCGGCCGCGCGAAGCTCGAGTCCGTCGCCGTGCTCACCGGCGGGTTCTCGAGCGAGGAGCTGCGCGAGGCCGGCGCGAGCGCCGTCCACCACTCGATCGACGAGCTCCGCCAGTCGCTCGACGCCCCGCCGTTCGGCGAGGGCTGAGCGGCACCTGGCGGCTACTCGAGGTGGTCGGGCGCGCCGCCGGCCGTGTCGGCCTGGGGGTCGGCGAGCTGGAAGACGACGGTGACGTCCTCGTCGAGGCTGCCTTCGAGGTCGCGGCGCAGCTCCTCGGCGTAGGCCCGCACCTCGTCGTCCGGGAGGTCGTCCGGCAACGCGACGGCGGTCGCTGCGCTCACGTCGATCGGGTCGCTCACGCGGCCATCGCCGAGATCCGCCTGCGCGAGCGCCTGCTCGAGGGCGGCGCGGTGCTCGTGGCGGTCCGGGAACGTGGAGAGGTCGATCACCCGCATGACTTCAACGTAGGTGGCCGCTCGAACCGGCGACGCAGGGATCGAGGCCGCCGCCGGTCGCGGGGCGTGCGGCGGGACCGGTCGCCCCGCCGGGGAGCGTCGGTCACGACGGCGGATCCGTGCCGTTCGACGGCTCACGCCGTTCCCGGCGCTCCTTCCACAGCGCGATCCCGAGCATGGCGAGGGCGAAGATCGCCCCGCGGATCGGCACCGCCCAGAGGGTGAACTCGCGATCGGGCTCCCACCATGCCGTCAGCAGTTCGGTGACGAGTCCGAAGCCGATCAGGTTGAAGAGGAACTCCCCACCGTGACGTCGCCAGAGCGGCCGATCCGGCGCGTCGGAGGTCGCTCTGGATCGGTCTTCGACGCTCATGCCCGGCGACGCTACGCGACGCGCTCGAGCGGGCCCGGGGCGCCGACGGTCGGGCGGCGGCTCACGGTCCGCTCGAGACCGTGAAGGTCCACGTCGAGGTGTAGCTGCCCGCGTACGCGTTCTGCGGCACCTGCAGATGGAAGGTGGCCGCGAGGCTCACGGGGCCCAGGCCGGTCGCTGCCGGAGTGCTGAAGATCTTCGCCGCGGCGGGCGCGACGGTGCCGGCGGGCAGCGAGGCCGGGTAGCTCCAGGTGTTGGCCGTGTTGAGGCACACGCCGGCGCCCGGCGTGGCCGTGACGCCCGCCACGACGGTCGCGGTGGTCGGCAGGGTCTGGCCGCCCGCGCGGGTGAAGGTGGTGGAGGTGGCGCTCAGCGACCAGCCGGCGCCGCCGCCGCCCGTCTCGTCGTCGACGGCGAGCGTGCCGACGGCGGTCGAGGTGTACGGGCCGCCGAGACTCACCGACGGGAACGAGATCGTGCTGAACGTCGACAGCCCGAGGGTGCCGCCGCCGCAGCCCGGCACCGACAGCATCACGATGTCGCCGCCCACGCCGCCCGCGAACGCGCGGTTGCTCACCGGGTAGGCGACGGCGTAGAGCGTGCCCGTGTCGGCGTCCTTGCGCCGCCACGTGGTGCCATCGGTCGTGTACTGGCCGGCACCCGCCGCCCCCATCGCGATGCAGTGGGTCGCGTCGAAGCAGTCCAGGGCGTAGAGGTCGGGGTCGCCGCCGCTGCCGTAGGTGGTCCAGGTGCTCGCGCCGTCGGTCGTCACCCGGAGCGAGCCGACGAGGTTGGCGACCCAGCAGGTCGTCGTCGACGGGCACGCGATGCTCAGGCCGTAGATGTCGTCGTCGGCGCCCGAGCCCGTCGTGGTCCACGTGGTGCCGTTCGTCGTCTTGCGGATCTCGCCCGTCACCGCTGCGGCGTAACACACCGTCGTCGACGGGCACGAGATGCCGCGCAGGTCGGGATCGGCGCTCGACCCGAACGTCGTCCACGTGCTTCCGCCGTCGGTCGTCTTGCGGATCTCGCCGACCGTGCCGGCGGCGTAACAGACCGTGGTCGACGGACAGGAGATGCCGTAGAGGTCGGGGTCGGCGCTCGAACCGTAGGTGGTCCACGTCGCGCCGCCGTCGGTCGACCGGCGGAGCTCGCCGGCCACCCCCGAGGCGAAGCAGATCGTGGTCGACGGGCAGGAGATGCCGTTGATGTCCGGGTCGCCGGTCGAGCCGACGACCGTCCAGCTCACGCCCGCGTTCGACGTGTACTCGAAGCGTCCGTCGTTCGCAGCCGCCACGCAGATCGACCCCGTCGCGCAGGAGATCGATCCGATCGTGACCGTGAGGCCACCCGTGCGATCCACCCAGCCGCCGGCGCCCGCATCCGTGGTGCGCACGATCGAGCCGGCCGCGCCGACGCCGACGCACATCAGGTTCGACGCGCAGCTCACCCCGTAGAGCGAGCTCGCCTCGTTGCTCGTGTCGACCCGCCACGTGGCGCCGCCGTCGGCGGTGCCACGGATCCAGCCGGCAGCGCCGACCGCGAAGCAGGTCTGGGCGCTCGCGCAGCCGATGCCGTACTGGTCGGGGTCGGCGCTCGATCCGAACGTGCTCCACGTGGAGCCGTCGGTCGTCGAGCGCACCTCGCCCAGGAGGCCCGCGGCGAAGCAGGTCGTCGACGACGGACACGAGATCCCGTAGAGATCGGGGTCGGACGTGGTGCCGAACGTCGTCCACGTCGTGCCGTTCGTCGTCTTGCGGATCTCCCCGAGGAGCCCCGCCGCGTAACACGTGGTGGTCGTCGGGCAGGACATCCCGTAGAGGTCGGGGTCGGTCGTCGAACCGGAGGTGGTCCAGGTCGAGCCGTCGGTCGTCTTGCGGATCTCCCCGAGGTGGCCCGCCGCGTAGCACGTGGTGGTGGTCGGGCAGGAGATGTCGTGCAGATCGGGGTCCGCGGTCGAGCCGAACGTCGTCCACGACGTCCCGCCGCTCGTGCTCTTGCGGATCTCGCCGGCCGTGCCGGCCGCGTAACAGACCGTCGTCGACGGGCACGAGATGCCCCACAGGTCGGGGTCGCCGGTGGAGCCGTACGCCGTCCAGCTCGCGCCGGCATCGTCCGTGACGATGAAGCGGCCGTCGGTGGCGGCCGCGACGCAGTGGGTGGTCGACGGACACGACACCGACCGTAGATCGGTCGCGAACGGGCCATTGGAGCTGGTCCAGTCGGCGTGCGCCGAGGAGCTCAGCGCACCGGCCAGCAGCAGCGCGAAGGAGAGCGCTGCGAGCAGTCGCCGGCCCCTTCGCACTGCAGCCCGGATCATGCGGTGGGGTGCTCCGCGACGTCCGAGGCGGTGATGGCGACGGCGCCCGTGGGAGCGGCGGGGGTGGCCGGCGGCGAGCCCTGGGAGGCGTCCGCGGCGTCACGCCGGCGGCGCAGGCGCTGCACGGCGAGCATGCCGCCGATGCCACCGCCGATGCCGAGCAGCATCACGATCGCGAGGGGGACCCACGGGATCGACGGCGCCGCAGCCGGCACCGTCCTCGCCGCGTCGGCCCGCGGCGACGTGCCGTTGAGCGTCTCGCCGAGGTTCACCGTCGCGGTCGTGGTCTTCGCCGCGCCGCAGTCGGTCACGGTCGCCGTCGCACCGTACGTGCCGGCGTCGACGACGCCCTCGATCGGCATCGGGTAGTTGATGGTGTCCCGTGCGAGCACCGTGTCGAGCTGGCGCTCGATCGTGCGGGACTTGCCGTTCTGCGGCTGCAGCACCATCTTGAGCTTCGGGTGGCAGAGCTTGTCGCCGGTGTTGCTCAGCTGGATGACGGTCGTCGCCACGTGCGTGCCGGGCTGCGCCTTCATCGACATCTTCCCGAGGGCCGCCTGCTCCGGCGTGCCACCGTCGATGTGGATCTGCACGCCGACCACCACGCGCACCACCTGCTTCACGGCGAACCGCGACTTGGTGGTCGACGTGTGCGCGTCCTCGAACGCCAGACCGGCGACGTGGTCCCCCGGGCGCGCATCGGCGGGGATGCGCACCTCGAACTTCATGCGGCGCACCTCGCCCGGCGCGACGTGGATGCGCGTGCGGGCGGGCGTGAGCCAACGGCTGGCCTCGAGGTGGCGGTCGTCGCGGTTCGCGTAGACGACGCCCGTCGTCTCACCGGTGAGGCCGTCGACGCCGTCGATGATCAGGCGCTTGGTCTTCTTCGTGCCGTTGATGATCACGACCGAGCGCCGCGCCACCGACCCCGGCTTCGCGTCGATCTTGAAGTACGACGGCGGGACGTCCTTGCCCTTCGGCACGACGGGCCGCACCCCGAAACCGGTCGGGAGCGCTTGGGAGGTATCGGTGCTCTGCTTCGCAGCAGAGGCGGCGGAGGGCAGGACGAGGGCGAGCGCCAGGAGGGCGCTCGCGGCTCGGACTACGGACCGCTGACGAGGGAGATGGTCCATGTGGAGGTGTAGCTACCGGCCTTGGCGAGGGCCGGCACGGAGAGCTGCCAGTTGGGGGTGATGGTCTGCGCGCCGAGGCCGGTGTTGGCCGGTGCGCTGTACATCTTCGTCGTCGTCGGGGAGGTCGGAAGCGTGTACGGGTAGCTCACCGCACCACCGCTGGCGACGGTGCAGGTGACGCCGGAGTCGCACGCCGCGGGCGGCGCGCTCGGGAGCGTGACGGAGCCGGCCGGGAGGGTGTCCGAGCCGGAGGTGAAGAGTGTGGAGGTGGCGGTGATGTTCCAGCCGACGCCGGTGCCGCGGGCATCGCTGACGTCGATCGTCTGCGTCTTGGAGACCGTCTGGTTGGTGCCGTTCAGGGTGACGCTCGGGAACGAGACGTTGCTCGGCGTCGAGTTGATGAACGAGAGCGTGCCGCCGGTGAGCGTGGCGTCAGCGGTGGCCGCGTGGGAGGCCGGCGCGGCAACGGCGAGCGCTGCGAGCGTGGCGAGAGGGGCGAGGGTTCTGATGCGCACGTGGGGACCTGGGACGCGAAGCGAGAGGGGATCGTTCGGCCGGACCGAAAACTGGTCTGACCTTCTGCTTCATCGGCCCGGATCACACCGGGTTCGTGTGCACTAGACGGTTAGACGACCTCGCCCCGCAGGTAACGCTCAGCCAGTTCGCAGGCCAGGTCGGCGGCAGCGGCGCGCGCGGGGCCGGCCTCGGGCGCCGGTGAGGACGCCGCCGCGCCGAGCGCCGTGAGGCGGCCGAGCATCAGGAACGCCGGGATCTGCGCGGCGTTGCGGGGCGGCAGGTCGCGCACGGAGCGGTAGCCCTCGCACCATGCGGCGACGAGTCCGGGCGCGTCGCCCACGGGCTCGGCGCCCGCGAACGCGGAGGCGCAGTCATACGCGAACCATCCGGGCCCGCAGTCGTCGAAGTCGACCACGCGCACCGCCTCGCCCGCCGGTCCGGCACCCACGAGCACGTTGTGCAGGCCGAGGTCGGCGTGGATCAGGCCGTAGGCGTCGGGCGTGCACGGGAACGCCGCGAGGTCGGCGCGCACGGCGGCTTCGGCGCGCGCCAGGAGCGCCGCGGATTCGGGGTCCGCGCCGGCGGCGGGATCGGTGCCGGGGTCGTCGAGCGGAGCGAGGAGGCGGGCGGCGCTCCACGAGCGGCGACAGAAGCCGGCCGGACGCGGCCAGCTCGCCGTATGTGCGTGGAGCCGGGCGGCGGTGGCTCCGAGCCGGGCGAAGTCGCTGGGCCGCGCGGCGGCATGGGGCACCGCCTCGCCCTCGAGCCAACCGTGCACCGTCGCGTGGCGGTCGCCGTCGCCGTCCGGGTCGTCGAGGGTGATCACGCGCTCGCCGCTGCGCGCGGCGATCGGCGGTGGCACCTCCATCACCCGCCCGGCGAGCAGCGCATCGAGCCAGAGCAGTTCGCTGCGCAGCTCGCTCACGTGGTGGCGGCCCGGGTGGTGGAGGCGCAGCACGGCGCGCTCGTCGACCACCGGATCGTCGATGCGCAGGGCCACGTGCCCGGGGGCTACGGTGAACGGCTCGAGGGTCGCCCGCGGCGAGAAGTCGTAGCGGCGCATCGCCTCGGCGGCGAGCCCGAGCACCCGTTCCGCGGACATCGCCTCGGCGGCGGTGATCGCGGGGCCGCTCTCCCCCGGGCCCGTCTCCATCAGTCCCATCCCGCGGCAGCGTATGGCCGCGTGACGGTCCGCACCCATCGCGCGGCGGCGAAAGATCACCGAGAGGATTTGTCCCCCTGGCCAAGAGCGCGCTGCGCGGGGCCCCGGCGTCAGGTGCGGCGACGCGGCAGCCGCCGTGCGAGGCCCCAGCCGAGGGCGCCGACCAGCAGCAGTCCGCCGGCCAGGCCGACGAGCTCGGTGGTGGACGTGGCGCCCACCCGGGCGGCCGGCGCCGCGCCGCCCGCGTCGTGCTCGGCCGGGCGCGCCGGGTCCGAGCCGAGGGCGAGCGACTCGCGAGCGGCCGCCGGTGCGCCACAGCCCTCGGCGCGCACCTGCACGTCGTACCGGTCGTCGGCGACGGGCCGACCCCACCGCACCACGTAGTCGATCGCCGTGTTCGGCAGCAGGGTCTCCACCTCCCGGTGCTCGGAGCCGATGAGGTCGTCGTCCTGCAGGAGCGCGGCCGTCAGCACGGGGCGGCAGAGCGTGTCGCCCACGTTCGCGAGGCGCACCGTGAGCACGGGCGTGTCGCCGCTGCGGGCGAGCCTCGGGCGGGCGATGTCGAGCTCGGAGCGCACGCGGCCCCGCACCCGCACCCGCACCGCCGTGATCACGCGCAGCACGCGCCGTGAGGTCGTCGCGCCCGGGATCGGCACGCGCCGATCGGGCTCGACGACCACGCCGCCGACGTGGTCGCCCGCCGTGGCATCGCGCGGGATCCGCACGTCCACCCGCACGCGCCGGGTCCCGCCGGGCCCGAGGGTGACGGCGCCGGCATCGGTCGTGATCCACGCGCCCGTCGAGCGACGCGGCGCGGAGCGGTCGAGGAAGGTGGTGCCGCCGGTGGCCTGACTCGTGGTCGCGTCGACGGGGGCGACGTGCACGCCCAGCGGCTCGCGGGCGTCGTTGCGCAGCTCGACGAAGCCGATGAACCGCGAGCCGGGATTGCGGCTCACGTTGAAGTACGAGCCGCGCAGCGGAGCGCCGGATGCGCTGACCGGCCGCACCGAGAGTCCCTCGAGGCTCGGGGTGTCGTCGGCGGCTGAGGCACCTGTCGGGAGCACGCTGCCGCTCCCCGCGACCAGGACGAGGAGGATCGCGCAGTGGCGCAGGCGGCGGAGGGCAGCGGACGGATCGACCATGGCGGAAGCGCGCGCGGGCAGCGCGCACCCTCCATGCATCGACCGCCGGCCCCGAATCCCGCAGCGGGTGGGCGGAACGGGCGCGATGGACCGGTCAGTGGTGTCCGTTGCGCCGGGCGGGCACTCGACGAACGATCGATCTGCGGACCGACGTAGCGCCACCTTCCGGTCGATTCCCTCAGGCGAAACGCTCAGTTTCCGAAGAGAGGGAGGAATTCCCTGCGGCCGCGCGCGCCCCTCGCGCAGGTCCGCCGTCCCGACTTGCAGCCCCGAACCCTCCTCACGCGACTCGTCGCCCTCCTCCTCGCCATCGGCGCCATCGCCGGGGCGAGTGCGTCGTCGTCGCAGGCCGCCGTCGCCTTCCGCGCCTGCAACAACGCCAGCGGCAGCGCGTTCTGGCCGTACACCGTGAGCTTCTCGAAGCCGGCCGGCACCGTCGCCGGCGACCTCATCGTGATCCATGCCGCCGTGAGCGCGTTCTACGATGCCGGCGGCCCGCCGAGCGGCTTCACCGAGCTCCACGCTGCGAGCTCGCCCACCGCCTTCACCTGGTACAAGATCGCCGGCTCCAGCGAGCCGTCGAGCTACACCACCGGGTTCATGCCGGCCACCTCGACCACCCAGGGCGTGATCACGTCCTACTCGGGCGTGCACCCCACGATCCCGATCGACGGCTCCGCTGCCACCACCGGTTCCGGCAACTCGGTCTCGCTCGCCGGGAACGGCCTGGCGGTGCCGCGCTCGGGCGACATGCGCGTGTCGGCCACGATGGTCGGCGCCGGAGCCACGGCCACGTACCCGGGCATGACCAAGGCGAGCTGCGCCTACACGAGCAACCCGTCGGTGTCGGTCGGGTACGAGGCGAACGTCGCTGCCGGCACGCTCGCGAACCGCACCGCGAACCTGAGCGGAAGCGGCGCGTGGGCGTCGCAGACGATGCTCATCCGCACCGCGCCGACCGCGCCGACCGTCACGGCCGTCAGCCCGGGCCAGGGGCCGACCGCCGGCGGCACGTCGGTCGTGATCTCCGGCACCGACTTCTCCGGCGCCAGCGCCGTGAGGTTCGGCGCGACGAACGCCACGAGCTACACGGTCGACAACGACGGCCAGATCACGGCCGTCGCACCGGCCGGCACCGGCACGCAGAGCATCCGCGTCACCACGGCGTACGGCACCTCGGCGGACACGGCCGCCGACGACTACGACTACGTGCCGGCCCCGACCGTCACGAACCTGAGCCCGAGCTCGGGCCCGGCCTCGGGTGGCACGAGCGTGACCATCACCGGGACGAACCTCACGGGCGCAAGCGCGGTGAAGTTCGGCGGGACCGACGCGACGAGCTACACCGTCGTCAACTCGACCACGATCACGGCGACCGCCCCGGCCGGCACCGGCACCGTCGACGTGCGCGTCACCACCGTGGGCGGCACGAGCGCGAACACGAGCGCCGACGACTTCACGAACGTCCCAGCGCCGACGGTCACCGCGCTCAGTCCGAGCAGCGGCCCGCAGGCCTCCGGCCAAGCCGTGGTGATCACGGGCACGAACTTCACGAACGCCTCCGCCGTCGCGTTCGGTGGCACCGGCGCCGTCAGCTTCACGGTGGTGAACGCGACGACGATCAACGCGACCGCGCCGGCCGGCACCGGCACCGTCGACGTGCGCGTCACCACGCCGGGTGGCCAGAGCGCGAACACCGCCGCCGACAACTACACGTACGTCGCCCAGCCGACCGTCACGAGCGTGAGTCCGGGGAGCGGCCCCGAGGTGGGAGGCACGAGCGTCACCATCTCCGGGACGAACTTCATCGGCGTGAGCGGTGCGAGCGCGGTCCAGTTCGGTGGGAGCAACGCCTCGAGCTACACCGTCGTGAACGCGACGACGATCACCGCCACCGCACCCGCGGGCACCGGCACCGCCGACGTGCGGGTCACCGGCACGGGCGGCACGAGCGCGAACACGAGCGCCGACGACTACGACTACGTGCCGCAGCCGACGGTCACGAACCTCTCGCCGTCGACCGGTCCGGTCACGGGCGGGACGAACGTCACCATCACCGGCACCGGCTTCACCGGCGCGAGCGCCGTGCGCTTCGGCGCGACGAACGCCACCGGCTACACGGTCGTGAACTCGACGACGATCACCGCGACGGCGCCGGCGGGCAGCGGCACGGTCGACGTGCGCGTGACGACGACCGGCGGGCAGAGCGCGAACACGAGCGCCGACGACTACGTCTACATCCCGGCGCCGACCGTCACGAACGTCGCTCCGGGCAGCGGCCCGGAGACGGGCGGCACGAGCGTCACCATCACGGGCACGAGCTTCTCGGGCCTGAGCGGCGCGAGCGCCGTGCGGTTCGGCGCGACGAACGCGGTGAGCTACACGGTCGTGAACGCCACGACGATCACCGCGACCGCCCCGGCCGGCACCGGCACCGTCGACGTGCGCGTCACGACCGCGAGTGGCACGAGCG
>JAQIJQ010000020.1:0-59477 GCA_036946195.1 Patulibacter minatonensis
CTCGGAGCCACGCGCGTGGCGACCGTCGCCTGGATCTGCACCGGCAACCCGGATCGGCGAGCAGCGCGCCGGGCACCTGCGAGGTGAGGCCCGTGCGCAGCAGGACGGCGCTGCCGAGCGCGCCGACGAGCTTGAGGTTGCTCCAGCACTCGGGGTCGGCGAGGCAGCGCGCCGCGACGGTCGCCTCGCCGGCTGGCGGCCGCGCGACGAGGTCGGCCCGCAGGATCGGCCCGGCCTGCGCCCAGAGATCGCGTACGGGGAACCGGGCAGCGCGGAGGCACCCCAGCGGTAGGCCTCCGCGAGCACGAGCGGCTCGAACGCGCCGTTCGTCGGCCGCTCCACCTCGGCGAGCACGGCTGCAGGCCGCCGCGCACGAGCGATCGGTCGCCGCGCTCCACTCCGCGCCGCGCCATCGCGAGGGCCGAGCATCGCCGTGCCGTAGTCCTCGCCGGCGCCGGCGACGGGATCCGGGAAGCGGCCGGTCGGCGCCTGCAGCAGCGCCCAGCGGGCGACCGTCTCACCGGCGATGACCCTCGGCGCGCGTGGCGAGCTCGGCGGCGCCGACCGGCGACGGAGCAGCCGCCCCCGCCGCGGCCCCTTCGGGCGCGAACGGGATCGGCTGCGCCTCGGCGGGCGGGGGCACGGTGCCCACGCCGCCCGCCAGGAGCAGGGAGATCGCCGTACCCGCGAGCAGAGCGTTGGAGCGGCGGCGCATCCCTTCGAACCGTAGAGGGCGCGGATGCGGAGCGGCGCGCCTACCCGTGCAGGTGGGCGCGCCGGGCGATCCCGTGCGCTAGCCGCGCGCCGGGATCTGCTTGCTGCCGGCCTCGACCCACCGCTGGCGGGACGCCTCGATCTCCTCGAGTGCCTTCTCGCGGCCGTCCCCAGCCGTCGATCGTGACCGTCTTGCCCTCGGGCTGCTTGTAGATCTCGAAGAAGTGCGCGATCTCGGTCTTGAGCTGGTCCGAGAGGTCGTCGAGCTCGTTCACGTCCGTCCAGTTCGGATCGGTCGTGGGGATGCAGACGATCTTGTCGTCCTGGCCCTTGTCGTCGGTCATCTTGAAGATGCCGAATCGCCTTCAACCGGCACGAAGCAGCCCGGGAAGGTCGGCTCGGTGACGACGACGAGCGCGTCGAGCGGATCACCGTCGGCGCCGAGGGTGTCCGGGATGAAGCCGTAGTCGGACGGGTACACGACCGAGGAGAACAGGAAGCGGTCGAGGACGATCGCGCCGACCCTCCTCGTCGTACTCGTACTTGTTGCGCGAGCCCTTGGGGATCTCGACGAACGCGAAACAGATCGGACATGGCTGGACCCTGTTTCGGGAGTGAGTGTGTGAAGCGGGGAGTTGCCGAGGTTCGTCCGTGCCCCCTGGCGACGATCGACTCCGGCGGTTGCCCTGCTCCATCGAGGACCGCGGGCGGAATGTGCGCGCGCGGGTGGCGGTGCTCGGCGGCACGCTCGTCACTCCAGAGCAGGATCTGGGCCGCCAAGTGTAAGCGTTCGACCCCTTCGGGGGACGGCACGTGGGCGATGCCCGCCGCGGACCGCCGCGGGCGGAGGCCTCGCTGCGGCGGCGAGGTCTGGCTACCAGCGCTCTCCGAGCACCCCGTCGTGATCGACGAGCTCGTACGAGAGACCGGCGGGGTCGAGCACGAACGCCCCGTAGTAGCCCGGGTGGTATCCGCGCGGGCCGGGTGCCCCGTCGTCGGTGTGTCCGGCGGCGACGGCCGCGGCGTGCCACGCATCGATCGTTGCGCGCGGGGCCGGGATCGCCAGGTGCAGGCCGACGGTGGCAGCGCGCGCGGCACCGTCCGTGCCGACGGGGCGCGTGGTGAGGGTGAGCGAGCCGCCGCGCCGGCCGCGGACGCGCACGAGGTCGGGTTCGTCGGCGACGATCTCGAGCTCCGCGTGCTCGGCGAGCAGCGCGAGGAACGTCCGCTGCCCCGCGAGATCGGCGGCGCCGAGCCAGGCGTGGTCGATGAGGCCGCGCGGGCGCAGGCGCTCGTGGAGGCATGCCCTCGATCGAGTTGCCGTCGGGGTCGCGCAGGAAGGCGCCGTAGTAGCCAGGGGCGTACGGACCGCTCGCCCGGCTCGCCGTCGCTCGGGGTGGCCCGCGGCGATCCCGGCCTGCCAGAACGCGTCGACCCGGCCTCGCGGCTCGGGGCGCGCAGCCCGAGGTGCATGCCGCGGGTGACCGGTCGTCCATCGCTCGCCTGCCAGACCGACAGCTCGAAGTCGCCGAAGAGCGTGGAGTGCTTGCCGGGGTGCCGGCCCGAGGACGCCGAGCGGCGGCAGCACCGCGTCGTAGAAGGCCTCGGTGGCGGCGCGGTCGGAGGCGCGCGTCGAGAGGTGGTCGAACACCCCTCGACCCTATCTGCAGGCTCGACCGGGCGTACTGGGGTGGTGACCCCGGCGCGTAGCATCGGGCCCATGCCTCCCGGCACCCCTGACACGCGCGACCGCAACGCTCGACCGCCGCCGCCCAGCTCCTCCGCGACGAGGGCCCCGCCGCGTTGACGGTGCGGCGGATCGCCTCCGCCGCCGGCCTCTCGACGATGGCGATCTACCACCATTTCGGCGGCAAGGACGGGCTGGTCGAGGCGCTGTACGTCGACGACGGCTTCGCGGCGCTCGAGGCGGGCGCTCCGCCGCCGTGCCGCGGACCGATGAACCGATCGCCGACGTGGAGGCGCTCGCGCTGGCCTACCGGGAGGTCGCGATGCGGCGTCCTGGGTACTACGAGGTGATGTTCGGGCGACCGTTCCCGGGCTTCGAACCGACGGCCGAGGCGCAGGCCCGGGCGATGCGTCCGTGGCGCGCGTTCACCGATGCCCTCGAGCGCTGCGAGGCCGCCGGCCTGCTCACCGCCCCGGCCCGCCGACGCCGCCCTGCTGCTCTGGGCGAGCGGCCACGGCCTGCTCATGCTGCAGCTCGCGGGCAACCAGCTCGCGAGCGACGACACCGAGCGCCTCACGCGCTCGGGCCTGCGCTCGCTGCTGGCGGTGGTGACGCGCCCCGGCGCGGTCGCCTGACCTACCCCCTCGTTGCCCTTCGCCCTGCGAGCCTGGCGCTGCAGCCGGCCGTAGCGGCGACCGAGCGCGTCGCGTTGGCGTTCCGCGGCGCGCCGATCTTCGAGCCACGCCTGCTCGCGCTGCAGCTTGCGCCACGCGGCGAGCCGCCGCGGGTCGACCGAGCCGCGAACGGCGCAGCCGGGTTCGCCGTCGTGCGTGCAGTCCGCGAACCGGCAGTGCTCGCGGCGTGCGCGAACGTCGGCGAACGCCGCGTCCGTGCCGTCGTCCCAGAGGCCGATCTCGCGGACCCCCGGCGTGTCGAGCAGCAGCGCGCCCCACGGCAGACGGAGCAGCTCGCGGGTGACCGTGGTGTGGCGGCCGCGGTCGTCGCTCGCGCGCACCTCGTTCGTCGCTTGGCGGGCCTCGCCGAGCAGCGCGTTGGCGAGGGTGGACTTGCCGGCCCCGGATGGTCCGAGCAGCACCGCCGTGGAGCCCGCTGGCAGGAGCGTGCGCAGGATGCCGAGCCCCTCGCCGGAGCGCGCGCTCACCGCGAGCCCCTCGACGATGCCTGCGGCACGCGCGAGGCGGGCGGCGTCCCCGTCCGGGTCGTCCGCGAGGTCGGCCTTGGTGAGCACGAGGCGCGGGCCCGCCACGCCGCCGGCCGCAGCGACCGCGGCGAAGCGCTCGGCGCGGCGCGGGTTCGGGCTCGTCGCCGGCTCGGCGATCAGCGCGAGGTCCACGCCGGCGGCCACCACCTGCGGGCGCGTCGCCTCGCCGGCGGCGCGCCGCACGATCGCGCCGGTGCGCGGGTGGATCGCGGCGATGGCGGCGGGCGCCGTCGAGCCATACCCAGTCGCCCGTGACGGGCGGCGCGGCGGGGTCGTCACGCAGCCGACCCCGCGCGTGGACGAGCCAGCCGTCGTCGGGCCGCTCGGCGCTGGCGACGAGCCAGCGCTCCGTGTGCTGCGCGAGCACGCGGACGAGCCGCGGCGGCGCGGCGCTGGTCGGGTCGCTTCCGCGAACGGAGCAGGTGGGTTGGAGGTCGACCGGCGGGGTCGACGGATCGGGCATGCGGCCGAGGCCGGAGGGCTGCTGAGGCACTTGGGGTGCTCCACGTCGGAGGCGCAGGCAGGGAGCCGCGCGCCTCGCTGTTCAACGGGCGTGGGTCGGCGCCGGGTTCGCGGGGGAACCGGGTGCCGCTCAGGCAGTGGCCGCGTCGGCCGGATGGATGTGGAGCATGCGCGTCGTCATCCGCGATCCACGGTAGCGCGCAGCGCGCCGGCCGTCGAGCCGTCGGCTCGGTGGGCCGCCGCGCCCTCTCGCGCCCTCGGCGGCAGGCGGAACGCGAGGACGAAGCTGAACGCGAGCGGGACGTGGGTCGCGAGTGCGGTGACGGCCAGCGCGTCGGCGGGGAGGTGTGGCACCTCGATCACGTCGAAGAACACGATGCCGATCACGGCGACGCCGAACGAGAACGAGAGCTGCGGCAGCGGCGACCACGAAGGCAACCACCAGCAGATGCGCGGGCTCCCGGCCCGACCGGTTCCCGAACGTGGCCGCGCATGCCGAGGCGCTCACCTCCGGCGCCGGCCGCCAGCGGTCCGAGTTCGCGATCGACACCTACCTGGCGGGGCGTGCTGCAGTAGCCCCGGAGTCGGTGCGATAGCTTCGCCTCCGTGCTCCTGTCCGTATCGCTCGGGGGACCCTGACGCCACCCGACCTCGGGTACCTCCTCCACAAGCACCCGGACCGGGTGCAGCGCTTCTCGCTCCCTTCGGCGCGGCCCACGTGTTCTACCCCGAGGCGACGCCCGACCGCTGCACCGCCACGCTCCTGCTCGACATCGACCCGGTCGGGCTCGTCCGCCGCGGCGGTGGCCCCAACCGAGCAGCTTCGCGCTCGCGGGAGTACGTCAACGACCGCCCGTTCGTCGCCTCCTCGTTCCTGGCCGTCGCGATCGCGGGCCGTCTACAAGACCGCCCTCAACGGCCGCTGCGACGCTCGCCCTGACCTCGCGACCGAGTCGCTCGCGCTCACGGCTGAGCTGCCCGTGGTGCCGGCGCGTGGCGGAGAGCCGCTCGTGCGCAGCCTGCTCGAGCCGCTCGGCTACGAGGTGGAGGTGACCCCGATCGCCCTCGACCCACGCCACCCGGACTGGGGCGACAGCCGCTACCTGGCGCTCCGTCTGCGCGGCAAGGTGCGCCTCTCGGAGCTGCTCGCCCACCTGTACGTGCTGCTGCCAGTGCTCGACGACGACAAGCACTATTGGGTCGGCGACGACGAGATCGAGAAGCTGCTCGCGCGCGGCGACGGCTGGCTGCCGACGCACCCCGAGCGCGAGCTGATCACGCGCCGTTACCTCAAGCACCAGGTGGCGCTCGTCTCCCCCGCGGTCGCCCAACTCCGCGAGTCCGACGCCGCCCCTCGCATCGGCCGCCGCAAGCGACGACACCGCCGGAGCCGAGGAGGACGAGCTCGAGCGGCCCGTTCGCCTGCGCGACCAGCGCCTCGACACGGTGGAGGCCGCGGTGCGCTCCAGCGGGGCGAAGCGCGTACTCGACCTCGGCTGCGGCAGCGGCGCGCTCATGCGCCGGCTGATGAAGATGGGACTCGACGAGCTCGTCGGCGTCGACATCTCGGTGCCCGCGCTCGAGAAGGCCCACCGCTACCTCAAGCTCGACGAGCTCAGCGACGAGCGCCGCGCCCGAATCCAGCTGCTCCAGGGCGCGCTCACCTACCGCGACGTGCGTCTCACGGGCTACGACGCCGCCGTGCTGCAGGAGGTGATCGAGCACCTCGACGAGCCGCGCCTGGAGGCCGCCGTCTCCACGGTGTTCGGCTACGCGAAGCCGACGACCGTGATCGTCACGACGCCGAACGCCGAATACAACGTGCGCTGGGACTCGCTGCCCGCCGGCGAGTTCCGCCACCGCGACCACCGCTTCGAGTGGACCCGACCGCAGTTCGCCGGGTGGGCGCAACGCGTCGCCGACGCGCACGGCTACTCGAGCGTGGCGTTCCACCCGATCGGCCCGGTCGACGACGAGGTCGGCTCGCCGACGCAGATGGCGGTGTTCACCCGATGACCTCCACCATCGAGCTCCCGAGCCCAAGCCTCGTGCTGCTCGTCGGCACCACCGGGTCCGGCAAGAGCACCTTCGCGCGCAAGCACTTCCTTCCCACCGAGGTGGTGTCGTCGGATGCCGCGCGCGGCCTGATCGCCGACGACGAGAACGACCAGACCGCGACGAAGGCCGCTTTCGAGGTGGTGCAGTTCCTCGCGGGCAAGCGCCTGGAGCAGCCGCGCCTCACCGTGATCGACGCGACGAACGTGAAGCGCGACGCGCGCAAGCCGCTGCTCGAGCTCGCCCGTCGCCATGACCTGTTCGCCGTCGCGATCGTGCTCGACCTCCCCGAGGAGGAGTGCCAGCGCCGCAACCGCGAGCGCCCGGACCGCGACTTCGGGCCGCACGTGATCCGCAACCAGGCGTCGCACCTGAAGCGCTCGATCAAGGGCCTGCAGCGTGAGGGGTTTCAGCGCGTGTGGGTGCTGCGCGGCGCCGACGAGATCGACGGCGTGACGATCGAGCGCCGGCCGCTCTGGACCGATCGACGCGCTGAGCACGGGCCGTTCGACGTGATCGGTGATGTCCACGGCTGCCACGCCGAGCTCACCGAGCTGCTCTCGAAGCTGGACTACCGCGTCGCCGAGGACGGGCTGCAAGCGGTGCCGCCGGCCGGACGCCGAGCGGTGTTCGTCGGCGACCTCGTCGACCGCGGCCCCGCCTCTCCCGGCGTGCTGCGGCTCGTGATCAACATGGTCGCCGAAGGCCATGCGATCGCCGTCCCGGGCAACCACGATGACAAGCTCGTGCGCAAGCTCTCCGGCCGCAACGTGCAGCTGCGGCACGGCATCGCGGAGACGCTCGAGCAGCTCGACCGCGAGCCGCCCGAGTTCAAGGACGAGGTGCGGGAGTTCCTGCGCGGGCTCGTGAGCCACGTGGTGCTCGACGACGGCAAGCTCGTCGTCGCCCACGCCGGCCTGAAGGAGTCCTACCACGGGCGCTCGTCGGGCCGGGTACGGTCGTTCGCGCTCTACGGCGACACCACCGGCGAGACCGACGAACTCGGCCTGCCCGTGCGCCTGCCGTGGGCCGACGACTACCGCGGCCAGGCGGCCGTGGTCTATGGCCACACGCCGGTCGGCGACCCGGTGTGGGTGAACAACACGCTCAACATCGACACCGGGTGCGTGTTCGGCGGCCGGCTCACGGCCCTCCGCTGGCCGGAGCGCGAGCTCGTCACCGTGCCGGCGCACGAGCGGTACACCGAGCCCCCGCGCCCGCTCCTGGATCCGCGCGCCGCCGCCGCCGGCGACGACCGCCCGGGCTCCGTGCTCGACCTGCGCGACGTGACCGGCAAGCGGCTGCTCCACACCCGCCTGCTGCCCTCGATCAACATCGGCGAGGAGCAGTCCGCGGCCGCGCTCGAGGTGATGAGCCGCTTCGCGATCGATCCGCGCTGGCTCGTCTACCTCCCGCCGACGATGGCGCCGCCCGCCACGTCCGATCGCCCCGACGTGCTCGAGCACCCGGACGAGGTGTTCGCGGAGCTGCGCCGTGCCGGCGTGGAGCGCGTGGTGTGCGAGGAGAAGCACATGGGCTCGCGGGCGATCGCCGTCGTCTGCCGCGATGCCGAGGTGGCGGAGCGGCGGTTCGGGATCGCGACGGGCGAGACGGGCGCGCTCTACACCCGCACCGGCCGTGCTTTCCTGGGCACGCGCGCCGAGACGGAGGCCGCACTGACGCACATCCGCGGCGCCGCCGAGCGCAGCGGCGTGTTCGACGACCTGCAGACCGACTGGCTCGTGCTCGACGCCGAGCTGATGCCGTGGTCGGCGAAGGCCATGAGCCTCGTCCGCACGCAGTACGCGTCGGTGGGCGCCGCCGGTACCGCGGGGTTGGCTGCGGCGGCGGACGTGCTCGCTGCGGCCACCGCGCGGGCCGTCGACGTCGGCGAGCTCGCCGCGCATGTCGCGCGCCGGCAGGAGCACGTGGCCCGGTACGTCGAGAGTTACGACCGCTACGTGGCTCCAGCCGACGGGGTCGACGACCTGCGCTTCGCCCCGTTCCACGTGCTCGCGGCGGAGGGTGCGGCGTTCGTCGACCGCGACCACGGCTGGCACCTGGAGCTCGCTGATCGGCTCGTCGCCGCCGATCCCGAGTGGATCGTGCGCACCGAGCGGCGCATCGTCGCGCTCGAGGACGAGGCGGCCACCGCCGACGCCGTCGCCTGGTGGGAGTCGCTCACGGCGGCCGGTGGTGAGGGCATGGTCGTGAAGCCGTGGACCTTCGTGCAGGAGGGTCGCAAGGGCATCGTGCAGCCGGGTATCAAGTGCCGCGGGCCCGAATACCTGCGGATCATCTACGGGCCGGAGTACCGCGACGCCACGCAGATCGATCGCCTGCGCAAGCGCAACCTCGGACGCAAGCGCGGCCTCGCCGGGCGCGAGTTCGCGCTCGGCGTGGAGGCGCTCGAGCGGTTCGTGGCGCAGGAGCCGCTGTACCGCGTGCACGAGTGCGTGTTCGCGGTGCTCGCCCTCGAGAGCGAAGCGCTCGATCCGCGCCTGTAGGCCCGCGCCGTCTGCGACGCTGTCGCGCACACGCCATGACCGAGACGACGATCTTCACGCGCATGTCGGCGCTCGCCGAGGAGACGGGTGCGCTCAACCTCGGCCAGGGCTTCCCGGACGAGGACGGGCCGGCGGAGGTGGTCGAGGCGGCCGTCGACGCGCTGCGCGCCGGCCACAACCAGTACGCGCCGCTGCCGGGCGTCGCGCCGCTGCGCGAGGCGATCGCCGAGCACCAGCTGCGCCACTACGGGATCGCGCTGGATCCGGCGACGCAGGTGCAGGTGACCTTCGGCGCGACCGAGGCCCTCGCCGCCGCGATCCTCGGGCTCGTCGAGCCGGGCGACGACGTGCTCGCGCTCGACCCGACCTACGATGCCTACTCGGCACTCGTCGCGCGCGCCGGCGGGCGGCTGCGGCCGATCGTCATGCGGCCACCGCTCTGGCGCATCGAACGCGCGGCGATCGAGGCAGCGATCACGCCGAGCACACGTGTGCTGATCCTCAACACGCCCCACAACCCGACGGGCCGCGTCCTCGACCGCGCCGAGCTCGAGCTGCTCGCCGAAGTCGCCCGCGAGCACGATCTCACCGTGATCACCGACGAGGTGTACGAGCACCTCGTCTTCGACGGCGACCACGTCGCGATGGCCACGCTCCCCGGGATGGCGGCGCGCACGCTCACGATCTCGTCGCTCGGCAAGTCCTACGGCCTCACCGGCTGGAAGACCGGCTGGGCGAGCGGGCCGGCCGGGCTCGTCGCGCAGGTGCGCAGCGTCAAGCAGTTCCTCACCTTCGGCGGCGGCACCCCGTTCCAGTACGCGGCGGCGGTCGCGCTGCGGCTCTCCGACCGCCTGCTCCACGAGGCGGCCAGCACGCTGCGGGCCAAGCGCGACCGACTCGGCGACGCGCTCCGGGCGGGCGGCTTCGACGTCCTCCCGACGGCCGGCACCTACTTCCTCTCGTTCGACGCGGCCCAGATCCCGGGCGCCGGCGACCGGGACGCACTCGAGCTGTGCCTGCGGCTGCCGCGCGAGGCGGGCGTCGTCGCGATCCCGATGAGCGTGTTCACGGCCGATCCGGCCGGGCCGGCACGGTCGATCGTGCGGCTCGCCTTCTGCAAACGCGACGCCGTGCTCGACGAGGCCGCCGAGCGGCTCGTCGCCTGGCGCGCGGCGCAGGGCTGACGGCGGCGCACCGCGATGGCCCGCAGGCGACCCGTCGACCGCACCGAGCCGTTCCTGCGCAGGGTGCTGCTGCAGGAGATGCCGGGCGACGGGCTGCAGACGGCGTTCCCGTGGAACACCGTCGCGGCGCGTGCCCTCCACGCCAGCGGCCTCGAGCTGCACCCGCGGTGCACGTTCCTCGTCGGCGCGAACGGGTCGGGCAAGTCGACGATCCTCGAAGCGATCGCCACCGCGGCGGGCCTCGGCGAGCGTGGCGGCGGCTCCGGCTTCCGTGGGGGCGGGCGCGAGGACGAGCGCACGCTCGGCGACGACCTCACCCTCGTGCGCGGCGCGCGGCGGCCCCGCGGCGACTTCTTCCTGCGGGCCGAGGGCATGCTCGCGCTCGCCGACCGCCTCGACGAGATGCGCCACGAGCCCTGGGCCGGCGACGTGCTCGGCCCCTATGGGGGCCACTCGCTCAACGAGCAGTCGCACGGCGAGAGCTTCCTCTCCATCATCAACCACCGCCTCGGCCCCGACGGGCTCTACCTGCTCGACGAGCCCGAATCCGCGCTCTCGCCCCAGAGCCTGCTCGCGCTCATCGCGCGGATGGACGAGCTCGCCTCCGACGGATGTCAGTTCATCGTCGCGACGCACTCACCGATCCTGCTCGCACTGCCGCAGTCGCGGATCGTGGAGGTGAGTGAGCAGGGTCTGCACGAGATCGCGTATGACGAGGTCGAGGCGGTCAGCCTCACCCGCCTCGTGCTCAGCGATCCTGCCGGGATGATGCGCCGGCTGCTCGACGGCTGAGCGGAGACGACGCGAACGCCCCGGCGAGGACGCCGTCCCGTCAGGGTGCGGCGCGGAACTCTTCGAGGCGCCGCAGCTGACCACCGTCGGCGTCGAAGTTCGCGGGATCGAGCCACGCCTCGAACGCGCCACCGATCGCCGGCCAGTCGGCGTCGATCATCGCGAACCAGGCCGTGTCGCGGTTGCGGCCGCGGCTCACCATGTGCTGGCGGAACACGCCCTCGTAGGTGAAGCCGTAGCGCTCGGCGGCGGCACGGCTCGCCTCGTTGCGGTCGTCGCACTTCCACTCGTAGCGGCGGTAGCCGAGCTCCTCGAACGCGTGCCGCGCCATGAGGAAGTGGAGCTCCGTCGCGAGCGGCGTCCGTGCCATGGCCGGGCCATGGGCGACGGCACCGACCTCCACCACGCCGTTCGCGGGATCGGCGCGCATGTAGCTCGCCATGCCGACCACCTCGCTCGTCGCGGTCGCCCGCGCAACGAGCGTGATCCAGCCGGCGTCCGCGTTCTGCTCGTCGAGCATGTCGCCGAAGCCGTCCGGCGCGTCGTAGTCCTCGACGGGGAAGAACCGGATCAGCTCGTTGAGTCCGCCCTCGCCGCCGAGTGCCTCCCAGAGCGCGAGCAGGTGCGTCGCGCGGTCCCACGGCTCGAGCTCGACGTACCGGCCCGCGAGGCTCACGGGCTGCGGCGCCGGAGCGACGTAGGTGGAGAGATCGCGGAGCGGGCGCGGCGACGAGGTCACGGTGCGCACGCTAGCGAGCATTCGAGCGCGCGGCGGCATCGGCGAACCCGAGCGCGGCACTGAGGCTCCTGCCGACGGTGCCGAGCTGCGGGGCACGCACCTCGGTGCCGTCCTTCCCGAGCCAGGCGCGGTCGGTCCGCTCGAGCGCGGCGGGGATGTCGGCGACGTAGGCGTTCTCATGGACCGGCACCTCGACCGAGTCGCCGCCGGGACTGCCGAAGCGCACGCGCACGACGCCGTCGGGAACCAGCCCGACGACGTACGCCGTCGCCGTCTTCGACTCGGACCGGCCCTCCGAGACGGCGAGCGCCTTGGGCGACATCGTCGACATCGTCAGGCCGTCCTTCAGCAGCTGCGACGTGGTCGCGCAGCTGTACCCGCCGCCGCCCTCGCCGCGCACCCACAGGCACAGCAGGTCGCGCTCGCCGGTGCTGCCGGGATCGCCGAGTGTCGCATGACCCTCCATCGGGATGAGGACGACCGACTGGCCGCGCGCACCCTCGGACAGCAACCGCACGGCACCGGTGCGCACGCCCTTCGCCGACTCGTCCTGGAAGCGCAGCGCATACCGCGACGCCCAGCCGCGGTCGGTCGCCGTCTGCGGGCGGCGGAGCACCCCGAGCGCCTCGAGCTGGTCGTCCGGGACGGGGCTGGCGCTGGCGGTCGCGTGACCGCGGTGGTCGTCGCCGAGCTGCGGCTGCCAGAGCCCGCGGCTCGCATAGGCCACCCCGCTCGCGCCCGTGAGCGCGAGCAGCAGCACGGCGACGCCGCGCAGGTGGCGCCGCCAGAACGTGTTCGGCTTGGCGAGCGCCTCGGCGCGCGCACCGAGCTGCTCGGCGAGCTCTGGGAGCACGGCGGTCATCGTCCCTCCTCCAGTCGGCCGCGCAGGGCGGCGAGTCCTCGGCTGACGCGTTTGCGCACGGTTGCGGGCGGCACGCCGAGGCGCGCGCCGATCGCGTCGTAGTCCTCGTCGTGGAGCACGTAGGCGCTGATCGCGGCGTGCTGGTCCTGCGGCAGGCCGGCGAGCGCGGCCACGACGGCCGGCACGGTGGCCGCGCGCTCGATCTCCTCGAGCCGGTCGTCGTCGAGCACCGGTCGGTCGAGTGCCAGCCGCTCGCACTTGCGCCGCTCGACGGCGGCCCTGCGCACGCTGCGGGCGTAGACGTTGCCGGCAATCCCGTAGAGCCAGGCCGCGCCCGAGCCGTCGCCGCGCGAACGGAACCGCGAGCGGGCGTCGAGGGCGGCCGCGAAGGTCTCGGCCGTCAGGTCGGCGGCGCGCTCGGGATCGCGCACGCGCCGCTGGTGGAAGGCGAGCACGAGCCGCTCGTGGCGCAGGTAGAACGTCTCGAACGCGCGCCCCGCCTGACCGGGGGCGCGGCTCAGCAGCAGCTGCTCGTCGGTGCGTTCGTCGCGGGCCATCGAAGAGTCAATGCCCGTCGCGCGCTGGGCGTGACCGCGCCGGAGACGTTGGCGCGTTCACGCTCCCTTCGGCAGGGCCGGCCCGACGTTCAGCCGAAGCGCTCGCGGAGCGGCTCGGCCACCTCGTGGGAGAGCTCGGGTGCCTCGAGCACGCGGGCCGCGAGGGCGTGGTCGTGGAGCAGGACCTCGTACACGAGCGCGATCGTGACCCCGTGGGTCGGCTCGTCGACGAGCTCGGCACGGTCGCCGGCGCCGACGTCGCCCGGCTCGACGATCCGGAAGTACATGCCCGGGCGCCGCGCGAGCGCGAACCGCTTGACGAGCTTGGGGTCGCCGTGGAACTTGGCGAGCGTCGCGCACGGGAGCCGCGGCTGGCTGACCTCGAGCAGCGCCGTGCCGACGCGCAGCCGGCTCCCGATCACGGACTCCGTGCAGCTGAGGCCCTCGAAGGTGAGGTTCTCGCCGAAGGCTCCCTCCCAGAGCTCGCGTCCCATCTGCTCGGACCACCAGGCGGTGTCCTCGAACGCGTACGCGTAGACGGCCTTCTCGGCGCCGCCGTGCACCGTCAGATCGACGACCGTGTCGCCCGCGACGGCGTCGTCGCCGATCGCGCGGCGCCCGTCGACGGGTCGCTTGTCGATGCCGCTGCGCCACGGGCGGCCGCGGCGTTCGCCGATGACCTTCCGCTCACCGACGTTCACCGTGCGCACGACGCCCATGCCCGCCAGGGTAGCCCGCGCGTCGCACGTGCTGCACGCGACGGCCGACGACGGAGCCGACACGCCGCGGGCGCCGCCCGAGCCGCGCGCTCAGACGGCTGCGAGTTCCTTGTGCTCGGTCTCGGCCTCGGCCCGGTCGGCATCCGGCGCGCCGCCGGGCTGCGCCGCCGGGGTGAGGATGCTGCGCGCAACGACGAGCACGACGAGTGCCAGGGCGACGACGCCGGCCGACACGTAGAGCGGCGCCGAAGCTCCCACCTCCTCCGAGAGCTTGCCCGCGAGGAACGGCGAGATCGCGCCGCCCGTGAAGCGGATGAAGTTCGTCGCGGCGGCGGCGTCGGCCGGGTCGGTG
The DNA here is from genome assembly GCA_036946195.1 of Patulibacter minatonensis. Taxonomy (GTDB): domain Bacteria; phylum Actinomycetota; class Thermoleophilia; order Solirubrobacterales; family Solirubrobacteraceae; genus JAGIBJ01. Next base: position 13,853 of record JAQIJQ010000020.1, read on the forward strand.
TGCGACACGCCGAACAGCAGGTTGGACAGGAGCGAGTTGCCGATGCCGAGCGGCAGGCCGGAGATCACGATCGCGGGGACGAGGACGCCCTCGTTGCCCTCGCCGAACCCGATGACGAGCAGGATCGCGACGATGACCACGAGGATCACGCCCAGCATGTTCGTCGCCGGCCAGCGACGGAGCATCGCCGGGGCGATCCACACCGCCGAGACGGCGACGAGCACGCCCCACGCGAAGAACGTCGCACCGAGCTGGTAGACGCCCATGTCGAGCAGGAGCGGCGTGTAGGCCAGGAGCGTGAAGAAGCCGAAGTTCCAGAACAGCGCCACCACGCCGGCCGTCGCGAGGCCCTTGTGGGTGAGCGCGCGCAGGGGTTCGCTGAGCCGCGTGCGCTGGGCCGGCGGCGGAGTCGCCGGGACGGTGAAGTGGACGACGGCGAAGGCGACGGCCATGAGCACGGCGACGCCGAAGAACGGTGCGCGCCAGCTCTCGTTGCCGAGGAGCGCGCCGAGGAGCGGGCCGGTCGAGATGCCGATGCCGAGCGCCGACTCGAAGAGCGTGACGGCGCGCTGCTGGCCACCGTTCGCGTGGCCGATGATCACCGACATCGTCGTCGAGATGAACAGGGCGATACCGAGGCCCCAGCCGGCGCGGTAGAGCACCACCTCCTCGACCGAGCCCGACTGTCCGGCGAGCGCCGAGAACACGATCACGAGCGCCAGACCGGTGAGGAGCGTCTTCTTGTCTCCCAGGCGCGAGCTGACGAAGCCCGTCAGCAGGTTCGAGAGGCCGATGATCAGGAAGTAGCTCGTGAACAGGAGCTCGATCTGGGAGTGGCTCGCGTCGAGACCCTTGCCGATGACGGGCAGGATCGGATCGACGAGACCGATGCCCATGAACGCCACGACCGACGCCGCGAGCACCGCCCACACGGCCGGCGGCTGGCCGCCGCGTCCGGGCGGCGCGTCGAGGGCGTTGACGGAGGACGAAGGCGAAGACATCAGGGGAATGGGATAGCGCGGAATGACCATTCCTTTCTGTGAGTTGGTCACAGGACCGCGTACTCCTGGCGCGCCAGAGCTTCGATCACCATCGAACCGACATATCGCCAAAGTGGAACGGCGCTCCGCACGTTTCCGTGTCTCCCAGCCCGGAAACATGCAAACGCGGCGCAGCGGCCGGCCCCGGCTGGCACGTTCTCGTGTTTCCCAGCCCGGAAACGTGCGGCGCCGCACTACGGTGGAGCCATGGCCACCGCCGACCTCACCGTCCTCACCCTCGGCCGTCCGGATCCAAGCGCGAGCGCCTACGTCGCCGCGATCCAGCGCCACCTGCGGGCGCAGGACCGCGTGCGGTTCGAGCTCCATGCGATGGGGACCTCGCTCGAGGGCGAGGTGGCCGACATCCTCGCCGTGGTCGGCGAACTGCACGCGATCCCGTTCGAGCTCGGCGCACCGCGCGTGTACACGGTCCTCAAGCTCGACGAACGCCGCGACAAGCCGGGCCAGACGCTCGCCGACAAGGTCGCGTCGGTCGAGGCGAAGCTCGAGGCGCCGCCGACCTGAGCCAGGGCCTGCGCGCCGCGACCGACGTCGGCGGCCTCGCGACGGCGCGGCGGCTGCACGTACGATCACCGCCGTGGCCGGTCATCCCCCTACCCGCGACCGCGAGCGCAGCCGCCAGCGTGTGCTCGACGCGGCCGAGGCGCGCTTCGCCGCCGACGGCTACGACCGGGTCACCCTCGCGGAGATCGGCGCCGACGCCGGCCTCTCGCGCGGCGCCCCCGGCTACCTGTTCGGGAGCAAGCAAGGGCTCTACGAGGAGGTGCTCGCGCGGCTGTTCGACGTGCGCGAGGTGGCGCTGCGCGCGCCGTGGACCGCCCTGGCGCAGGCGCCCGACGACGAGGTGCCGGCCCGGCTCAAGCTCGCCGTGCGCGCCTACCTGGACTTCCTCCACGGCCGGCCGACGTTCCTCGCCATCACGGAGCGAGAGGCCCTCGCCGGCGCCCCGTACCTCGCGGGCGCGCCGCGCCGATCCACCTCGATCGAGGATGCGTTCCGCGCCCTGGCCGAGCGCCGGCCGTTCCGGATCAGCAGCGCGCTCGTGGTGGTGTTCGGCGTCGGGATGTTTCCGCTCGTCCACCGCGAGACGGTCCTCGCACCGCGCGGCATCGACCCGACCGATGCCGCCGTGCTCGAGCGCCACACCATCCTCGTGACCGACCTCCTGCTCGCGGTGATCGAGGGCCGCGCGGGGGTCTGAGCCGCCCGGCGGCGTGCGCACCGCGTCGGCGCGCAAGGCCCCTGGCGGCGCGTTGACGCAACCCGGATCGATCCGTAACTTGTTCGCGAGCAAGTTATGACCGATGCATCCACCCCACGCCCGCTCTTCCTCGTCGATCTCGGATCGCCGTACGCCTACCTGGCGGCCGAGCGCATCAGCGACGTGGTCGGGGAGGCGGACTGGCAGGCCGTGCTGCTCGGCGGGATCTTCCGGGCGACCGGCCGCTCGTCATGGGCGCAGACCGACCGACGTGCGGACGGGCACGCCGAGATCGAGCGGCGTGCACTCGAGCGGGGGCTGCCGCCGATCGCGTGGCCGGACCCCTGGCCGTCGGACGGGCTGCTCGCGGCGCGCGCGGCGACGTGGGCCGATCGCCAGGGCGCGGGCCGCGCGTTCATCACCGAGGCGCTGCGCATGCACTTCCGCGACGGCCGCACGCTGAGCGATCCGGACGTGGTGCGCGAGGTGGGCACGCGCGTCGGGTTCGCCGCCGCCGAGCTCGTGGCCGGCGCCGCGGAGCCGGCCACGAAGGCCCTGCTGCGTGCGCGCACCGAGCTCGCGCTCGCGCGCGGCGTGTTCGGCGTGCCGGCGGTGCTCTTCGCGCCGTTCGTGTTCTGGGGCGACGACCAGCTCGAGCAGGCGGCCACGGTCCTGCGCGCCGTCGGAGGTGCCGCCGCCGGCCGTTCCGCCGCCGCGGGCTCGGATGGGTCCCCTGGGGAGGAGCGGGCATGAGGGCGCTGCGTCGGCCGGTGATCGAGGGTGGCTCTTCGCCCGTGCGCGACCTCCTCGCGCTGACGGAGCGTGCGGAGGTGATCTCGTTCGCGGGTGGCCTACCGGCGCCGGAGCTCTTCGACGAAGGCGGGCTGCGCGCGGCGTTCTCGGCTGCGCTCGCCGAGGGCCAGGCCGCGCGGGCACTGCAGTACGGAATGACGGAGGGCGAGCCGCGACTGCGGGAGCTCCTCGCCGCGCTGCTCACCGAGCGAGGCGCCGCCTCCGCAGCCGACGACGTGGTCGTCACGACCGGCTCCCAGCAGGCGCTCGCGCTGATCACGGCGGCGCTGGTGCGGCCGGGCGACCGCGTGCTCGTCGAAGCCCCTTCGTACCTGGCCGCGCTGCAGGCGTTCCGCTTCGCAGGCGCCGTCCCGGTCGCCGTGGCGAGCGACGCTGACGGCCCGCGTCCCGAGGCCCTCGCGGCCGCGGTCGCCGAGCACGATCCGGCGCTCCTGTACCTCGTCCCCACGTTCCAGAACCCGACCGGCGCGACGATCCCGGCGGCGCGCCGCTCCGAGCTCGCGGGCGTGCTGGAGGGCAGCGGCGTGTGGGTGGTGGAGGACGATCCGTACGGCGAGCTGCGCTACGACGGCGAGCCCGTGGCGCCGCTCGCCGCCGATCCACGCATCGCGGCGCAGGTGCTGAGCGTCTCGTCGCTCTCCAAGGTCGTCGCGCCCGGGCTGCGGCTGGGGTGGCTCACGGCGCCGGCGGAGCTGCGGCGCGCGATCGTGATCGCCAAGCAGGCGACCGACCTCCACACGGCGACGGTCGCGCAGGCGGCGGCGCGGCATTGGCTGGAGGCGGGGAGCTTGCCGGGCCAGCTCGCCGTGCTCCGCCACGCCTACCGCGAGCGGCGCGACGCGTTCGTGCAGGCGCTGCCCGCAGCGCTTCCGGCGGGCACGGAGTTCCGCTCGCCGGACGGTGGCATGTTCGTGTGGGCGCGGCTACCGGCCGGATACGGCGCCGAGGCGCTCCTGCACCGCGCGCTCGAGCACGACGTGGCGTTCGTGCCGGGCGCGGCGTTCTTCGCCTCAGCCCCGGATCCGCGCACGTTGCGCCTGAGCTTCACGACGCATGCGCCCGAGCGCCTGCGCGAGGGCCTGCGCCGGCTGGGCGAGGCCGCTGCACGCGACGCGGACTAGCCGGCCGGCGCGCACCGCCGGCCGGGTCGGGCGCTGCCGTTACCGGATGCCCAGGAGATCGACGACGAAGACGAGCGTCTCGTTCGGCCCGATCACGCCACCGGCGCCGTGCGCACCGTAGGCGAGCTCCGGCGGGATGGTCAGCCGGCGGCGGCCGCCGATCTTCATGCCCTGCACGCCCTGGTCCCAGCCGGCGATCACGCGGCCGGCGCCGAGGGGGAAGGTGAAGGCGCTGCCACGGTCCCAGCTGGCGTCGAACTGCTCGCCGTTCTTTCAGCTGACGCCGACGTAGTGCACGTCGACGGCGCTGCCGGCGGTGGCTTCGTCGCCGTCGCCCACGACGAGGTCCTCGATCAGGAGTTCGGTCGGCGGCTCCTCGCCGACGGGAACGTCGACCTGCGGCTTCTCACTGGTGCTCATGGGGCGGCACGCTAGCGGGGTCGGTGCGTGAGGGGGAGATCCGCCCGCACGCGTCGGCCGGCGGCAGCCGATGGTGGCCGGCCGTCAGGCGATGACGTCGATGATCGACGACTGCATGTCCATCGCGCGCCGCAGCATCGCGATGTTCACGGCCTGCGCGACCGAGGCGTTCGCCCCGCCGACGACGGCGTCGACCACGTCACCGGTCGTCGCGTTCACGGAGTTGCCCCCGTCGCCGATCAATCCGCTGCGGGCGGCGGCCTGCGCGGCGGCGTCCATCGAGGACTGCGCGGCGGCGATGCCGAGCATCGAGCTGTTCACGGCGCCGACGTTCATGGCCTAGGCGAAGAGGTCGATCGTCGACTGCTGCGCAGCGCGCACGCTGGCCGTCACCTGCGCCAGGGAGCTCTCGTTCGCGCCGCCTGCGCCGAGGCTGCTCATCGTTCCGTACCCCGGGAGCATGGCGTCGAGCGCCGCCGCGGCCGTGTTGGACGACGAGGACGACGTGCTGCCCCCGGCGAACGGGCTGTTCTCCTTGATCGCAGCGATCGCGTCCCACTGCGCCTGCGACTGAGCCATGCTCAGTGACGCGTTCGGGATCCCGTTGATCGACATACCCCGACTATCGCCACCCGAACGCGGGTAGGGAAACCGTGCGAGCCCGCTTTGGACCAACATCCGGTGCAGGCGCGCCACAACACCGTTTCGGCCGGTTCTCCGGGATGAATCCGGTGTGGAGCGCAGGCCCACAGAACGAAGAAAGCCCCGCTTGCGCGAGGCCTTCTGGATACTTCGGGGACGGGAGCGACGGGGCTCGAACCCGCGACCTCCGGCGTGACAGGCCGGCGCTCTAACCAACTGAGCTACGCCCCCGGGCGTATGCCGGGGACGGAGTATGGCACGTCGCGCGAAAAGGGGCGTCCTGGGTCGACCGGGTGGTGGACGGGCCGCCGCGCGTGGCCTCAGCGCAACGTGAACTGCACCGTCCTGGCGGTGCCGCCGGTCGGCTTCAGCGTCAGCCGGTAGGTGCCCCTCGCGAGGCGCTTCCCGTTCCAGGTGCCGCCGAGCTGGAGACGCACGGTGGTGCCGGCCTTCGGCACCTTCACCGAGCCGGCGAGGGTGACGAATGCCCTCTTCGCGTTGCGCCGAGCAAGCGTGGCCGCGAGCTCGCTCGGCGTCGAGAGGGCGGCGGTGACGAGCGGCACCTTGCTGCTCTTCGGCTTGGCCGCGAGCCGCTTCAGCGGCGCGGTCCGGCTCGTCTTCGCGGCGCGCAGCGTGCCGGAGAACCTGATCGAGGTGATCGTCGCGGCCGGTGCCGGCGGTGCCGGAGTGGCCGTCGGGCTCGGAGCCGGGGTCGGGGAGCCCGTGCCCGGTGCGGGGGTCGGCGTGGGCGCGGGCGTCGCCGTCGCCGCCGGCACCTGCCATTCGATGGCGCCGACGTCGCGCACCGCGACCCCGTCGGCGTTGCCGTCGACCACGCGCGCATTGCCGCGCACGTCGAGCGCCGAGTCGGTCGGGAGCAGCGACGCGGGATCGCCGGCATCCACCAAGTTGCCGCCCGCGAGCGGCCCGTAGTCGCCGCCCGCGAGGTTCGCGAACTGCGGTGCCGCAAGCACGTTGCCCGAGCCGGCGACGGTGCTTTCGGTCCCGGCGTTCGAGTACCCGCGGCCGGGCGGGCAGGCCGCGAGGAAGAGCGAGGTCGCGACCGTGCGCGCCAGCGTCAGCGTCGCGGTGCCGGCCGCGTTGTTCGTCCCGGAGCAGCCCGCGGCGGCATACCCCGCGGTCGCCAGGCCGGTCACGCCGAGCTGGGCCGTGAGCGGCTGGAAGGTGCCCACCTCGACGGCCGGCGCCGTCGTGCCCGGCGCCGTGGAGACGAGCGTCGTGTCGCGGACCGTGCCCGACGCGTTCGTGCCCGAGGTGATGAGCAGGAGCCCTGGGGCGTTCGGCGACGAGGTGGTGATGAGCGCGCCGGCGAGCGTCGTGCCCGTGCCCGTGAGGTACACGCCCGCGTTCACGGCACCCGTGGTGATCTTCGCTCGGGTGACGGTGCCCCCGTTCACGTAGGCCGCGTAGCCGCCCGTGCCGTCGTCGATGTCGAGCCCGATGGCGGTGCCGTTGCCCATGTAGAGCGGGTAGCCCGTGCCCGTGGGCTTGCGGATCTTCACGTCGCGCAGCGTGCTCTGGCTGAGCGACACGAGCGTGCCGGAGGCCGAGCCGGATCCGCTGCGCGTCACGTCGATCCGCTCGGCGACGAGCGCACTGCCCTGGAACCGAGCGATGTCGCTCGCGTCGAGCGTGCCGCTGATGGCGAGGTCGCGGACGGTGAAGTTGCCGGCGAGATCGATCGCGCGCGCCGCGGTCGTCGTGGTGATGAACGTCTGGCCGCGGCCGGCGCCCGTGATGGTCGTCATCGAGCCGTCGCCCGAGAGGTCGGAGGCGCCGGCGAACGTGCCGGCTGCAAGGCGGATCTGGTCGGGGCCGGCGCTCGCCCTCGCACTGTCGAGCGCCGACTGGAGCGTGCCCACCGGAACGGTGCAGTCGGTCGCGATCGTGGTGTCGGGCACGCAGTACGTGTTGGCGGCGGCCGGCGACGCGCCGACGGCCAGCGCCAGGAGCGGGGCGGCGAGCGAGAGGGCGCGTTGGGGAGACCGGAGCATGTCGCCACCGTACGCTGGCGTCGGCCGCGCCACAACCGCACCGGCCACGGCTCCGATCCCGAGGGAATCCCGCGCATCCGGGCGGTGCCGGTCGACCCGCCGCCGCGGGCCGTGTGGCGGGGCCGCCCAGTCCTGCCGGCCCGGATCCGCGGCGGCGTGGCGCAACTCCTCCGCCGAGGCCGGGTTCTGGGTGGCGTGACGCGCGCCACACCACGGCGCGCATGACGTTCCCCGAATCCAAGGAACCGCCCACCATGCACCGCCTCACCTCTCGCGCCGCTGCCCTGGCGCTCGCCACGCTCGCGATCGGCGCCACCTCCGCCCAGGCCGCGACGATCACCGGCACCGACGCGAACGAGCGTCTGCGCGGCACGAGCCAGGTCGACGTGATCAACGCCGGCGGCGGCAGCGACCTGCTCCTCGGCCTCGCCGGCGACGACACCCTGAACGGCCAGGCCGGCCACGACTGGATCTGGGCCGGTGCCGGCAACGACACCGTGAGCGGTGGCGACGGGGCGGACCGCATCTACGCCGGCCAGGGTGATGATGCCGTGAACGCCGATGCCGGGCAGGACCGCGTGAACGGCGGCGACGGCAACGACACGATCGACCTCGGCGACGGCAACGACCGGGCGAGCGGCGGCCAGGGCAACGACACCATCGCCGGTGGCGCCGGCAACGATCGGATCTACGCGAACGCCGGTGCTGACGTGATCAGCGGCGGCGACGGCAACGACGACCTGTGGGCGATGGCCCGCGTGGATGCCACCGCCGACGGCGACGCGACCGTCGACCGCCTCGATGGCGGCAACGGCAACGACCGCTTCCACGCGCGCGACGGCGAGGCCGACCTCATCACGTGCGGCGAGGGCAAGGACGAGGCGATCCTCGACTTCAAGGACGTGATCGTCGACGCCACGCCGGAGAACCCGAATGGGAGCTGCGAGAAGGTCAAGCGCGCCGTGCCCAAGACGAAGGACGACGGCGAGGTGAGCAAGGGCGACGCCGAGCCGGCCGTGCCGAACGTGAAGGTGAAGGCCGGCAAGGGCAAGCAGGGCGGCCGCGTCGTGATCATCGTCGGCAGCCGCGCCTGACCGATCTCCATCCCGTCCCGGTTACCGCCGGAGACCGCCGCGCGCGGGCTCTTCCCTGAGGGCTTCGCATTGCGCGGCGACGACGACCCACTCGGCTCCGAGCCGCCAGGTCGTCACCCATCGAAGGCGTGCCGTTCGCGGCACGCCTTCGTGCGTTGCGCGCCCGTCCACCACGCTCGTGGCCGTCGCGAGCTCGCCGACGATCCGCAGCCGCCGCCGGCTGCGCTCCAGCTCGTGGAACCGCAGCCTGCCGGTCCGCAGGCCACCGATCAGGTCGTCGTAGCTTCCGGGCCCGAGCGGCCGCAGGTCGACCTCGATCTCGGGATCGCTGACGGCCTCCACCGCATCGGCATCGGCGTGCAGCAGCGCGTGCCACAGCTCATCGTCGGCGGCCTCGAGATCATCGGTCGTCGGAGGAACGCGCGGCACGGAGGCGAGGCTACCCGCCGCGCCGACCATCGAGGGCCGGCGGATGCCGTCGCCCGCGAGCGCCGACGGCGCCTCAGCCGAGAGCCGCTGCGCGCGCGGAGCCCGCCAGATTGGCGGCAAGTGCACAGCGGTCGGCGCGATGCGCACCAAATTCGTCCGGAGCCTCGCGGCCAAACTCGCGACCGGCGTCGTCGCCTCGACGCGCGTCGCGTCGGGGATCTCGGCCATACCGGCCGACGCTGCGGCCACCGGAGACTGCTCTCGCACCGGGCGGAGGATCGCGTGGCGCTGCGGCGCCGCGATGAGCAGGGGACCACCCTCAGACAGCAAGGCGCTGTGGCCATGCCTTCGCCCAAACCGTGCTCGTCGAGTCGGCGGGATTGCCGAGAATGGACGCTGCAGCGACTCCACCGCCGACCGACGTCCCCCAGTGGCGGGAGTGGCTGCCGACCGCTTATGGAACTTGCCGGAGCACTCTCTAACCAGGAGGTACCAGTTCGGTGGCGAGAGCTAGCTGGCAAGCAGCGTGAATTGCTGCGCAAACCGGTGCCGGCGCGCCGTGGTGAGCAGCCCTCGCAGCCGCCCGTCAAGGTCTGGCCGCAGATCGTGGAGATCCTGTGTGCGGCCGCGGATCCGTTGACTCCGAAGCAGATTCGCGAGCAGCTGGAAGCCCGGCTGGGACATCCGGTTGCTGCGTCGACGGTCAAGAGCTGTTTGCTGCGCAACGTAGGCCCGACCGGATCGCTCGAGCGACGCGGAGCCGGAAGCTACGTCCTGGTGGGATCGGCGGAGAAGGAGCACGCACGCAGCCAACGCCCACTGCGCGCGCGGCAGCTGTGGCCGGAGATCGCTCGGATTCTCGACGCTGCGACGGGGCCACTGTCGGCCGACGAAGTACGCCAACGACTTGAGCAGCAACGCGGCAAGCCGGTGTCGCTGTTCTACGTCAACGACTGCCTTGGACGACAGGCCCGCCCCGGTGGCGGCACCGTGCGAGATGGGGCTGGACGGTTTGCGGCTAGCCACCGAGGCCACCAGATCGAGCGCTCGGTGCATCACCGGAATGACTGAGACGCGTGCCCTGCCTGACGAGCGGCTTCGCTGGTGGAACAGCACCCGCTTCTGGGTCACGCGCCGAGGACGACTTAGGCTTGAAAGTCGGGAGCTCTGGCGTGGCGGCGGCCTCAAGCACCACGATTCCGATCTCGTCAAATGAGCCGAGGCGCTGGCCGCAGTGCTGTGCCGGGCTGAGTTCAGCTCATGCGGCACTGCGTCGTCTCGTCCGGATCGACTTCGCTTGAGAGGCCAGCCCGCAACGGGCTAAACGGCTGTGCAGACGTCGAGCGCCTCGCAGCAGAGTGAATGTGCGAGGCGCTCGGGCCCGCTAGGTGTTGCGGGACTCTCTCGACGGGGAACGCCGCGTGGACACGCGCCTTTCGATGACGACCGACGCGAGCGCAAACAGCAGGCCCACGATCAGATAGTCGGTCGACCTCCAATCGAGGGGCGCCGCGCTACTCGGCGGCTCAAACCCGACGACGGCGAACGGCCCTTCAGATCTGGGCAATGCCATTGCGATCGACCAGCCGGTGAGAATTGCGCCGGCCAGCACGATCCAACTGCGCGGCCGTCCCCGTTGCTTCAGTGAAACAGCCGCACCCACGGTGAAGACAGCGAAGAGAACGGCAACGACGTGGAGTCGATCGGATCGGCGGAACACCTCGTCTGCTGCGATCCAGTCGAGATTGTCTTTGAAGAGAGGCCACTCTACGAGTCCGTAGAAGGCCTTCTCGCCTGCGGCGGCGAGCGCAATGCTCGCCGCCGCCAGAATGATTCCTAGGGCTCGAATTTGATCTCCGCCGCTTTCTGGATCGTGACAGCGCCGGTGTAGAAGCCGCGCTTACAGCTGCCGTTGTTTCTCTTCTGACCGCCGGACCAGATGCCGTATGCGATGTGTCCCTTGAAGACGGAACCGCCGCTGTCGCCGCCGGTGCCACAGAAGTTGGTCGATGCCAGACCCCGCACAACCGTGCCGTTATCAAACTTGACCGTGGTGCGGCGATCGGTCACCCGGCCACAGCGCGTTCCGGACGTCGCCCCTGCCAGGCAAACGTAGTTGTCTTCGACGTTCTCCGATGCTCGGTTGATGCGGTACACGGGGTTGCGTGTCGTCTGCGGGCCGCTCGTCTTGGACTTCGTCACGAAGACCTGCGATCGCTTGGTTAGTCCGTCGACGAGGGGCAGGATGCCCCAGTCGCCTCGGCCGTCATAGACCCAGGTGCCGACCTTGCTGACTTCGAACACGTTGAGGCCCGTGCCGAACGAGGACCAGGCTCCGCCGATGTCCTTCACGCAGTGGCCAGCGGTCACGCCGACGCGAGCCCCGTCGGTGCGCTTTCCGATCAGTCCGAGCGTGCACCAACGGCTGTCCGTCAACGACGACGGGTCGATGCGAACACCGCCCCGGACTGGCTGGTCGCAGTACGGCCACTTGCATGCCTGCGGTTGGCTCGCGAGCTCTACCGCGGGCACGACGGTGAACGTCGCCGGGACGTCCTCGGTAGAGGTTGTCTGAATCCGGGTCCGCTCCGCGCTCGTTGCAGCATCCGAGATTCGCACGTCGAGGCGACCGCTGCGCTCGCTACCGGAGACCTCGACCTTGCCGGCGCCCAGGAGATCGACAACCTGATCTTCAAAGCGCGCCTGCACGTCGCCGAGATGTTCGGCGGTGAAGGGCGCCGTCTCGACCTGCGTGGCAGCAGACGCCGGCAGCGAAGCCAGGACGTTGTTGACAGCCGGCCGGTTCGCCGACGACGTCAGCCGGACGACGAACTGCCGGGTCGCGTTGTTGAAGTAGGCACCGCCGTAGCCACCCGTACCGGCAGCGTTGCGGATCGAGTCGACGATGGCACCACCCTGCGCAGTCAGCACACCATTCTGGGCGGCCATCCATGCGCGAGATGTGGCCATGCTCGTGCCGAACTCGGCGGCATGCGCTTCTGCTGCCGCCTCGTCAACATCCGGGTCCTCAACGAGCGTCGCGAGGCTGGCAACAGTTACAGAGGACGTGCGCTGGTTGCCCGCCCGGTCCTTCACCGTCAGATCCAGGACGACCTGATTGCCAGCGGAAACCGCCGTCACCTCGAGTGCGGTGTCGTCGACCACAACCGCAGGGCGAGCGGTGCCATTGACCTTCACGACTGCCGAGGTCTGTGCGACACCCGAGCCGTCGGTGCCATCGCTGAGCTTGGGGTCGGTCGGCGGATCCCAAGCGAAGGTTGCTGTCGATCCGTCGAAGTCAGCGAGTCGGAGCGCCGCGACTGGGTCTGGAGCCACCGTGTCGGGGATCCAGGTGACGTCCAGTGCAGGCCAGTACGCCTGATCACCGTCGGTGCTGGTGAAGCCATAGGCGGTGGTCGGCGGAGACCCGGGCTCGGTGGCGAGCTGCAGGCCGTAGTTCGGCAGCGTCCCCTTGATCCAGCCGTTCACCGCGGCGAGCGGAGCTTGCCAGTAATACCAGTAGTTCTGGGCACCTACGGTCGTCACTGCGCCGGTGAGGTTGGCGTCGGTGGAGACGTCGCCTCCGCCGGTCGTCCAGGCGGTGTTGGAATTAGCCTTGTTCCATGTGGCGGTGTCGTTCCAGTCACGGGTGATGGTGCGCAGACGCATGCCAGCCGGGTTCTTCGGCGTGCTCTGCGGCTGCCACAGCAGGAACTCAGCCTTGGTCGCTGTCGCGTAGCTCGGGATGGCCTGGGCGACGTCGAACTTGAAGATGCCCTTGAAACTGCGGTTGTAGTAGCCGACCTGGATCTGGTTTGCGGCACAGAACGAGTAGTTCGCCTGGTCGTTGCTGGCGACGTAGCAGTCCTGGTTTGCACCGTGGAAACGCAGCGCGCCGCTCTCCCCGATCCAGTAGTAGTCCGGATCCAGCGTTACCGGGTAGTTGCGATCCGGATCATCGAGCCATGCGTCGTCAGCCGACAGCGTCAGTGTCCACCTGCCCGCCGCGACCCTTTTGACCGAGAGCTCGAGCGCGTTGGCGAAGGCCTTCGGCTCCGCCGAGTCCCAGGCCAGCGGCGCAGCCACGCGGAACTTCTCTTCGCCCTGCTCATCGGTGAAGACAAGCTGACCGTCAGCGCCGATCTTGGCCGTCAGGTCAGCGTCTCCAACGACGTCGTAAGTGAATCTACGCTGCGCGTCACGGCTTGCCAGCGTCAGGGTCTCCTTCAAGCCGCTACTGCGCACCTTGTACGCGACATCGACGCCACTGAGCGCGTCATCGAACGTCGCCTTCGCCGCCGAGAGATCACGGCCACCCGAAGCGCCACGCAGGTCGAACGACAGCTTGCGGCCGTCGTGCGCGATCACCACCGGGCGGGAGATCGACGAAGGAATCGCAACGTCGCCCTCGACCGCCGCCGGATGCACCGACCCGTCGGATTCACGTACCAACGTTCGGTCGATCGGCTTCCACTTGCCATCGTCATCCTGGAAATTGACGGCCTCCGGGAACGTCCGCGTACGGAAGGCATCGCCTTCACGAGTCGTTGTCGAGAAGGCGTCGCGATCGACGACGGGACCGGTCGGTGACTGCAAGTCGGCCGCCGACGCAGACGCCGGCACGAGCGCAGCAAACGCGACCGCCGTGGCGAGGCCACGGCCAGGCGGCCATCTAAACGAGATACGCAAAGGTGGTCCTTCGGAGGGTGGGATATTCCGCGCTAGGCGCGGGGGACCGCCAAGCCGCCCGCAAGCTAACCAGTCGCCACGGATCGGACCCTTACGAGATTGTGACGCCCCGGCGGTAGCGCGCTGCCGGTGCGGTCGCCGGCTGGTCAAGCCGCTTCATGGGTCTGCATCGTGGGTGTCCGGTCGATCGAGAGGATGCTCGAGGCCTTCGGATTCGAGGACACGCGAGTCCTAGACGTCGTCCGCGCGCTCACCCCCGACGGAAGCTCTCCAGATGTGTCCATCAGGACGGCTCACTTGAACCGAGACTGGGTTCCGCGCACGGCCGGCTAGTCGCGACTTAGGTTCCGGGGCGATTCGACGCATGCGGGATCCACTAAATCGAGAGTGCCCGCGTGGGCATCGCCGCACGACACAACTTCGACGCGGATGATCCGTCAGCGTCTGCCAAGTCCGCAACGTCGGAAGCTACGACAGACTTACCCGGAGTCGCTTCGCACGCTCGCGGAACGCTCCCCGACCGCCCTCATGGGCGATGAGGGACTCGAACCCCCGACCCCCTGTGTGTAAAACAGGTGCTCTAACCAACTGAGCTAATCGCCCCGGGACGCTGCCCCTGAGCCGGCGGAAGCCGGGGCCGGGCACGCCGGCCAAGGTTACCCGGCAGGGGCCGCGTGGGTGGGCGGCGTGCTGCGGGCGTGCGTGGCAGGATGCGCGCGTGGTCGACGTGATCTTCTACGAACCGCGGATCCCGCAGAACACGGGCAACGCGATCCGGCTGAGCGCGGTGACGGGCGCGCACCTGCATCTGGTCGAGCCGCTCGGATTCGACCTGAGCGATGCGAAGCTGCGCCGCGCCGGCCTGGACTACCACGATCTCGCTCACCTCACGTTGCACGCGAGCCTCGACGCCTGCCTCGAGGCGCTCGCCCCGAACCGCGTGTTCGCGTTCACCGCGCAGGCCGAGCAGGGCTTCACCGAGGTGCGCTACGAACAGGGCGACGCGCTGCTCTTCGGCCCCGAGCCGGACGGCCTGCCGGATGCCGTCCTCGCCGACGCGCGGATCACGGAGCTCCTGCGGATTCCGATGCTGCCCGCCCGCCGCTCACTGAACCTCAGCAACTCCGCGGCGATCGCCGTCTACGAGGTCTGGCGTCAGCAGGGCTTCGCCGGCGCCGTCGGCTAGGCGATTGCACGTTTCCGTGATCACCGGCCCGGAAACGTGCGAACGGCTCAGGCGCTGGCCGGCGACGGCTCCCCGTCGTCGTCTTGGCCGCTGGCTTCTCGCTCTTCCTTCCACGCCGCGAGCGTGCGGTTGAGCTGGAAGTACGCGACGGCCTGCGGGATCGTCGGCAGCCAGTAGCCGACGAGCCGGTACGCGAGCACCGCGACGACCGTCTGCGGGCCCGGCTCGCCGAACGCGACGAGCGCGGCGATCAGGCCCGCCTCCACCGAACCGACGCCGCCCGGCAGCAGCGGCAGCAGGTTCGCGACCGACCCGATGAAGAACGCCTGCACGAGGCTCGGGATCGTCGCGTGCGTATCGAACGCCTCGAAGCACGCGACGAGGATCGCGATGTTGAACACCCAGTACATGACGGCCGCGCCCATCACCCGCACGCCGTGGTGGCTGTGCTCGATCACCCGCTTGGAGTGGCGGCCGCCCTCGGCGATCGCGGCGGGCACCGTGAGGAGCCGGCGCGCGAGCTTGCCGGCGCGCGTCTCGCGGGCCGACGCGCGCTGCACGCGCAGCTCCACCATCGCCGGGCTGCGCGCCGCGAGGGCGACGAGCGCCATCAGCCCCAGGCAGACGAGCGCCGGGATGAGGGTCAGGCTGGTCGGCGCGGAGCCCGGGAGGATCCCGAAGTACAGGCCGAAGCCAAAGAGGACGAGCGCGCCGAGGTAGATCACGTAGTGGAACGCGAGGAACGCGATGGTGCGCGCGACCGACTCCGTCTTCGAGAAGCCCGCCCGCGCGAGGACCCACAGGAACAGCGCGATGCCGCCGGCGCCCGCGGCCGTGATGAGCGTGCTCGCCGCCTGACTGGCCATCGTGACCTCGTACGACTGCCGCCACCCGAGCTTGCGCTCGGCCTCGCCCTCCGTGCCCCCGACGGAGTAGCGGAAGACGACGATGTACATCGCCTGCGTGAGCAACGAGCAGACGACGGCGACGCCGATCCACCAGACGTTCGCGTCGCGGACTGCGTCGAGCGACTTCTGCGCACCCGACAGCGCGGGGAACGCGAAGTGGATGACGAGGAAGATGACGACCGCGAAGATCACCAGCCGCACCGAATGGCGGCCGACGGTCATCCAGGTCGACTCGTCGCCCGCGTCCTGGCGGTCGTCCACGTCGTCGGTCGAGGGCGGCGGTTGGGTCACGTCGACGGTCGACGCGGCCCGAGGCAGGGGACGCAGCGACTGGGCCCATCCTCCCAGGCGACGAGGCGGTGGCGCAGCGAGGCATGCCCTCGCCGCGCCACCGCGGAGCCGTCAGCCCACCGAGTCCCGGCAGTACGCGACGGTGTCCGCCGCGAGGCCGGCGTCGCCGCCCGGCACCATCGCAGCCGCGATCTCGTGGCGCTGACCCTCACGCATCGTCGGCCAGCTCGGGATCTGCGCCACCACGACAGGCGCGTCCTTCGAGGTGCCGTCGGCGTCGGCCAGCCACCACTTGCAGGCGGCGTTGAACTCCAGGAGGCCCTGGATGTCGGCGTCCGAGAGCTCGCCGTTCTCCCACTGGATGTCGTCGAACGACTCGCCCTTCGGCAGCGGCACCTGTCCGCTCACCTTCGCCGCGCGCGCCCGGGCCGAGCCCGACCGGTTCGCGGCGCCCGCGCCGACCGGCGCGTCGATGTGGCCGAGGGCCTTCGCCTGACCGACGTCGGCCGGATCGGCCGCCACGGCCTGCGCGCCGGAGCCGACGGCGATCGCCGCGGCACCGAGGATCGCGATTCCGCCGCCGACGATGGCAGCGCGGAGCCTTGCAGCGGTCATCGGGAGATCCTTCCGTCGTAGAACGTCATCGCACCCTCGCCCGGCGCCGTGCGGCCGCGCAGGAAGAAGCAGGCGTTGCTCGAGGTCGGCCACCCGAGGTTCTGGTAGCTCGTCGAGCCGGCGCCGAAGTAGCGCTCCCCGGCCGGCGCGGCGTTCGTCGCGCAGTTGCCCGCGGCGATGTAGGTGTTCTTCGACGGGATGTCGAGCCACCGGAACGACGGACCCCCGGTCTGGGTCGTCGCGTAGGCGGCGTAGATCGACACGGACTCCGTGAGATTGAAGTCGTTGGCGTCGTTCGTGACGGCGGCGTGCGCGGATGGAGCTGCGAGCAGCACCAGTCCCGCCGCCGCAGCGATGCGGCTGGTCCTCAGCCACAGAGCGTGCGTGCGCACAGGTCTTCCCCCTTGTGTGTTTGCCGGAGGTCCAAGGAGCTTCGGGCTCGCTGGACCAACCAAGAGGATTATCGTCCGTTTGTCGCATGACCATGCGACAAATCGACGGATGACGGGGAACTGTTCGAACGTCCAGCATGTCGATGCATCCATTCGACGAGCCAGCGACCCTTCGCCTCACTGGTACCGCGAAGTACCCCCGACGACAGAGGGCCCAGAGACGAATCGTCCCTGGGCCCAGCTGCACTTCGGAGCCCCGTCGAACACCGGCTCATCCCCCAACGAGCCCTCCGACGAGATCCCTCCGAAGACGACGCGGACCGGCCCCCACCCGAACCACGTCTCCCCGAAGCTCCCGGCGGCCGGGCGCCCCCCACGCCCGGCCTCCGGTTCCCCCGAAACCAGCCCGTCTGCGTGCTCCCCCCAGAGCGCGCACGGGCCGGCCCCCCATCGACGACTAGGGGATGCCGTCGCAGTCGAACTGCAACGACGCCCTCACTGCGTCGACGTCTGATGCGGCAGCCGCGCGCGCGGCCTTCCGCAGGGCATCGGCACGATCGCCGACGCGGTCGGCGCGAACCGCCGGCCACCTCGTCGTGCTGCCCAAGATCTCGGCGGCGTCGGCTGCGGCGAGCCGGTCGCCGCGCGTGTACGCCTTCACCCAGTACGACCGCCAGAGGCAGGTCGCGCGCCACTCGACCAGGAGGTCGACCGTGCCCTGCATCTCGCCGGCCGCGGACGAGGGGCGGTAGGCCCTCCAGTCCATCGGGTCGCGCATGCCTGGCGGGTACGGGAGCTGACGCATGTAGCGCTTCGCCTCGAGCTCGATCGAGCGGCCGTACCGGAGCGGGAGACCGCTGCCGCCGTCGTACTCGGGCTGCGTGGTCTGCGCGTTCGCGCGGTCCTTCGTGGCCTGCGAGATCAGCAGGCCCCCGGCCGTCGCCACGCCGCCGGCCGCGACGAGGGCGATCAGCATCGAGCTCAGCGGCCATCGGAACCGCGCGCGACGGCGCGGCGCCGGAGTGCTGCGCACCTCGGCCATCACCTTCGCACGCAGCGCATCCGGCACTTCGGCCGCCTGCACCGGGTTGGCATCCACCAACAGTTGACGGAGATCCGTCATCGCCCTCCCCCCAGAGTCGCGCCAGGATCCTGCGGCGAGGCGCCCCCCGCCTCCTCGAGCACGGCAGAGAGCCGTACGCGAGCGCGCCGCAGTCGTTGGCGATAGGTGCCCTCCCGGCACCCGAGTACGCGTGCAGCCTCGGCGCCGGAGAGTTGCTCCCAGGCGTCGAGGAGCAGGACCTCCCGGTCCTCCTCCGTGAGCTGCGCGAGGGCCTCGAGCAGGCCGGTGCTCGTGTCCTGCCCCGGAACGCCCTCGGGCGCCGGTGCGGGTTCACGCGCGATCCGTTCCGTGAGCGCCGTCCGACGGGCATCGGAGCGACGCTGATTGGCGAGAAGTCTGCGAGCGATGGCGAAGAGGAACGGCAACGGCTCCTCCGGCATCCGATGGCCCCCGTACTTCCGCCAGAACGTGAGGAAGGTCTCCGAGAGGAGGTCCTCAGCGTTCTCACGGCTGGTGCGGCGCAGGAGGTACGCGAAGACGCCATCGCCGTGTTCGTCGAACACGGTTTCGAACGTCTGCGCGGTCACCAGGGCCACATCCTGGTTCTGTGCGGCACCGCGTCGATTGGTACATGCCACCTGGATGCTGGCGCATAAACGCTACCCAGTGGGGGCAATGCCCCGTAAATGCGGGCAGAAACGTCCGCGGAGCCGATCGCTGTTCGGCAGCTCGACACGCCGTCGGTGACGAACGACACCAAACGCAGGGAAAGGTGCGTTATCTTGGCACCGGGTCGCTTGCTCGTAACCGGGACGGGTCCGCGAGAACGACGATCCTTGGTGGGTCGCGGCCCGGGTCGCCACCCACCATCCTCCACTCGGGCCGTTCGCATCAGGGAGCGAACGGCCCGGTGGGGGCCTGTTCCGTCGGCGGGCGGCACGCCACGCATTGTCCCGCGTCCGGTCCACCTGGACGGAAACCTGGACACCTTCCTAAACGCACGGATGTTTGCGTTAGCCTCGCGACCAAAGCCGGAGCGACACCAGGGGGTGGTCGCCCTGCGGCGCTCGCGTGAGGCGCCACGGCGTCCGCCGGGGCCCCCGGTCGTCGCCTCCGGCTTCCACGACGACGCGGTGCGGCGCCGACGCTGAGCGCGGAACCCAGGCCTGGGCGGCGCGCGAGGGGCTCAGGCGCGGGCGCGGGCGATCTCGAGGGCGTTGCCCACGATGCGCGCCAGGGTGTGCCCGTCGATCGGCATGCCGGTGATCAGCCGCCGCATCCAGATCGGTGAGAGCAGCGGCTCCATCACGTCCCAGCCGAGCGTGTCGGCCGGAACCTCGCCGCGCTCGATCGCCCGGTCGATGATCGCCTGTGCCACGTCGACGCGCGCACTCCAGTACGCCTCCTGGATCGGGGCGAGCTCATCAGGCGGCAGCGAGAACATCACGCGGAGCATCGTCTGCACCTCGGGCTGACCGAGCGCGCTCGCCACCTGCTCGGCGAAGACGGTGAGATCGGCTTCCAGCGAGTCCTGCTCGGGATCCGGGACGGACGTGATCGCGCGCTCGCCGAACATGTCGGCGACGAGCCGCACGGGCGTGCCCCAGCGGCGACTGACGGTGGTCGGGGCGACGCCCGCACGAGCGGCCACGCGCGCGAAGGTGAGCGCTGACGGGCCGTGTTCCATCAGCTCGATCGCCGTGGCCGCGAGCACCGCTTCTCGCACGCGCGCGCTGCGCCCACCGGGACGGGTGCCCTTGAACGAGGGCGGCCCGAGCTGGGAGGCGGGGATGGGTTCTTCGAACACCATGGACTCCCACATGTTGCCAGCGCGCGCGTCCAGATGCCGTCCCTGGGCGCGAGCATGCGTGCGCCGGGGCACTGCGATTACCCGCCGGCCGGATGCGGCAGGCACCTCACCGCATGCGGGCCTCGAGCACGCGGGCCTGGGCACGCAGGTCGGCGGCGGCGAGGCGCGGATCGAGTCCCAGGCGAGCGGCGCGGCGGCTCGGAGCGAGCCGACTCACCGTGATCGTCGCGCTGGCCATCGCGACATCGGCCCAGAGGCGATCGAGCTCCTGGGCAGGAGTCTCGGCAACGGACGGTGAACCATCGGACAGGCGGAGCGACAAGTGACCCTCTCTCGGTCTCTTCGGACGTGTTCAGACGCTCCCCCGAGACGTCTTCGCTCCCCCACTCGGCCAATTGGTTGCACCGCTTGACCATTGGACCTGAATTGGGCGAAATCCTGCAGATTTCAGCCCCCGTCAGCCCGGGCGCTGCCGGTCAGTGGGGCCGCTTCGCGGCGGATCCAAGACCGCGCACCGAGCGCTCAGGGAGCAGCGATCGAAGGTTCGCGGTCGCTGGCGCGAACCTGGGACGTGAAGCCCGGGCGCCCCGATGACTCGCCTCGTCTCACCGAGCCCGCGCCGCTCGGAGGCTGGGGGTCCGTTCGCGCAGCATGCAGGCAGCACACCGGGGCCTACCGGGAAACGCAGGGCGAGCGCTGGTCTCCGGTAGGCCCGCGGCCGCTGCGCGAGGCCTCCGATGGGCGCGGTGCCTCGAGCGTCAGCTCTTCGGCACGGCGATGGTGGTCGCGGGCAACGTCGTCGCGTTCCCCGCCGCATCGGTCAGCGTGAACGTCGCGACCAGCTGGGCGTTCGGCTGAGCGGCCGCGCTGCGGAGCTTGCCGTTGGCGGTCTTGTCGGCCTTCAGACGTACCGACGTCGGCACACCCGCCGCGAGGGACTGCGTCAGCGCGCCGATCGTCTGCTCCTTGACCTGCTTCTTCTTGCCCTTCCCGCGGGTGGTACGGACCGTGAGCGTGCCCTTCAGGGTCGCGTTCTCCGCCGCTGTGATGGTGAACGTGAGGCCGTCGGCGATCAGGCTCGCGCGCTTGAGCTTCTTCGCTCGCTTCGCAGGCGTGCTCGCGCCGGTCGGCGCGGTCGTGTCGCGCGGCGGGGTGATCTGGGTGGGCGCGGGGGTCGGCGTCGGCGCGGGGGTCGGCGTCGGCGCGCGGCGTCGGCGTCGGCGCGGGCGTCGGCGTTGCGCAGGAGACGACCGCGCGCTGGACGAACGACTGCACGCGTACCCCCGCGATCACGGCGGACGAGAACACGTTCACCTGGTCGCCGAGCGCGACCGGCCGTTCGAAGTTCGCCGACCACGTGGCGCCGTCCGTTGGCTGATCGGCGAGGGTGCCCGGGTTGATCGTCACGCCACCGGAGCTCTGCGCGCCGTCGACCGGCGTGAACGCCTCGACGTTGCCGATCGCCTGCCCGACCGTGCGGGTTCCCGCGGCGCTCGAGCTGCCGGCGCACACGGCACCGCTCAGGCCCGGCTGACCGTCGTAGGTTGCGCGCCCGACGACGGTGCCGCTCTCGGGGTCGTACAGCTCGGCGACGTCGCCGGCGGTGATCGCTTCGACCTTCACGGTGCCCGGGTTGTACGAGAGCACCTCGACCGACGGCGACTTGAGTGCGCCGTTGCGGTCGAGCAGGCGGCCTCGGAGCGCTCCGCCGCCGTAGTTGTCGGGCCACTGGAAGAACGCGAGATCGGTCGGGCGCTCCCCGGATGACGGGTAGTCGTAGAAGGAGATCACCACCTGTCCGACCTCCGGCGTCGGTTCGGCGTGGCTGGCGGGGGCGAATAGGGCGCCGCTCGCGATCACCAGGCCGATCGCGCCGGCGGCGCGGCGGGTCGAACGGGGACGGGGCGAGCGGGCGGGGGACATGAACAATCGAATCTCGGTCATTTGACGTGTGCTTCGGGGAGTCGGCCCGGCAGCCGGCGGCTGAAGGCGCGGCAGGCGGCACCCCGCGACGCGGCGCGCAGGCACCCGCCGTGCGGGTCTGCCCACGGCGCCGCCATGGAGAGCGCGCCCAGTGGTGCGCGTGAACCGCCGCACAGGGTGGCCGAGCGCGGCGCGACGGGTGGCCGTTCGGCCGTGGACCGGGGCGTGCAGCCGACGACGTCGGGCATGGTGTCGTGGTGCGCACGTGATCGGTGGCCCGCGCCGATGCCAACCCATCATGCCCTCCCTCCGCTCCTCGTCGACCCTGGCTTTCGCCACCCTCGCGCTCGCCGGTTGTGGATCCGCCGGCGACGAGGCGGCGTGCGTGCCGTCACCACGCGCCGACTGCCGCGACTATTCGAGCCCGAGCGCGAACGGCTTGGCGTCGAGCGTGTCGGGCGGCGAAGCGGCCCGCGCGGCGATCCAGGCGCGCGAATGCGGCGACTTCATCGGCCGGCCGGTGCGCGCGCTGCGGTTGGCCTGGGGAGCGCCCGCCGACAACGCGATGATCGGCATGGGCGACGACTCGACGATGGTGTGGATCCGGTCCGATGGCGAGACCGCCATGCAGGTGATCGCCGACTACGACGAGCGCCGCGTGCTCACCGACATCGCCGTCAACCGCGACGACGGAACCTCCGGCGAAACGGCGCCGTTCTGCGGCGAAGCCGCACACCTTCCGCGGCCCTCGCGATGAGCTCGAGCCGAAGAACGGCCGACCGCATCGCCTAGGCGTCGGGCTCGTCGAACTCGAACGGCGTCTTCGGCGGGCACGTCTGGTTCTGCGGATCCTGGAACCGGAAGTAGTGGATGGCCCTGCGACCGCGGCGGTACTCGGTCATCAGGCTCGTCGGGTTCCGGCGGAGGTTCCGCAGCTGCCATCCGCCGACGACGCGCGGTCGACCGCAGGCCATGGGCACGAAGTCGTGCCCGCCTTTGAGCGTGCGCAGGACGCGCTTGGCGCCGTCGCAGCTGAGGCCCCGGCGGAACGTGATCTCGTGGTCGTTGATCTCGGGGAACCCGCAGCGGGGCGGCAGCTGAGGGTCCGCGGCGGCCGCGCGGGAGGTGACCGGATCGGTGGCGGCCGCGCGGGAGGTGACCGGATCGGTGGCGGGCGAGCCGGCGTGCCGCGGGCGCACCTGCGTTCCGCGGGCGCGGCGGCAGAACTCCGATCGCAGGCGTTCGTCCTGCGCGCTGTTCTCGCGGCCGTCTTCGATCTGCTTCGTCGACAGCTGCTGCTCGATCGAGGCCAGGATCGCGTAGCGGCCGACGACGCAGACCCGCTCGATCCGGGCCGGAAGCTCGGGCAGGCTGCGGTCCAGCTCCGCTCGTGATCGCCACCGCCCCACGATGAGCAGTGCCAGATCCGAATCGGCCGGGCCGCACTGCACGGCGACCTGCTGATCGGTGCCTTGCCAGCGGCTCTCGGGGATGACGTCGGTCAGGGAGACGCCGGGGCCGCACCGGCCTTGGACGTCGGCTGCGATGCGGCCGAACTCCTCGGGCCCGGCGCTGCCGCCGCAGCCGGCGAGGACCGCCGCAGCGAGCAGGGTCATCGATCGACGGCGTCTCATGGTTCGCTCAGGTTAGGGCGCGCCGGGGCCTGCGCCTCGCTGCGCTCGAAGCAGCGCGGCGGCGCGTCGCCGGAGCCACGTCCGATCGTCCTCGGCGAAGCGCTCGAGCAGCGCCGCGTCCACTCCAGCGCCGAACTTGCCGAGGCCGGTGAGCAGGAAGCCGTCGATCTCTGGATCGGAGCCGATGAGCTTCAGCGCGGCAATTCGACCGTTCTTGGCACCGAGCTTCGGCAACGCCAAGGCCAACATCTCGCGACCGCGCCCGTAGTCGCGGTTGGTGAGCAGCGCAACCACGTCGTCGGTCAAGTCGGACCGCCGCGCTGACGCTGCGCGTTCGAACGCCTCACCCAGCCCCCACCTCGTCTCGACGGTCGTCGCCCGTGCGAACCGAGCGAGCAGATGCTCGGCGTATCGATCGGCGACACGTGTACCGAACGGCATCGCCAACCACAGCGCGACCATGTCCGTGGCGACGTCGTCAAGGCACGCCGCGAGGCGGTCGGCGACGCCGTTCTCCAGATCGATCGGAAGGATCGGCGGCAGGAAGCGAGCTGCCGTGAAGCGCGTGTTCAGCATTCGCAGGCGCACCATCTCGGCGTCCGCCGCGACGGCCGGATCGGAGAACGGCTCGGGATCGTAGGTGAACGCCCGAAACGCGCCGGCCCCGTTCACCCCCACGCGCCCGCGCTGCTTTCGGACGATGTCGAACCATCAGATGGGGCGTCGCCTCGTGCGTGGTCGGTTGGACGCGACGGGTCCGCCGACCGTGCATCCTAGGGCCGCACTCGCGGACGTGCTGCCCGACGCCGAGTACCCCTAAGGGGAACACTTTGGAACGGCGACGCGCTACGGACGTTGCGTCGCCTCGCCGTGGCTGCGAGAGCCGCTCACGCCAAGCCGGCTCAGTGGCTGCGCCTAGCTATCCAACTGATCGAGGAGTTTTTTTGCGTCTTTGCGGGCCCAAGAACGATCGTCGTCCAGATGGCGACGCACGCTCTCTCGCGACGGCTGCAGCTCGTATTTGAGCGCGAACTGCAGAGCGTGACCGCCGATCTCAGGGTCAGCGACCGCCGTCACAATTGCTGCTCGGGCCTCATCAGACTTGCGCGCTTGCTTTGCTAGCGCGCGCAGGAGCATGACGCGCGTCTCTGGATCAATCGAGACGTCCAGCGCAAGCGCGGCAACCGAAGCAACCGGTGCGTGGTTGGCCGTGAACTCAAGCCCGTTGGCGGCGGCCCAGCGCACGTTTGCAAACGGTGACGTACGCACCTGTTCGAGTAGCGCTGGCACGGCCTCCTTGTTCCAGGGCCGTCCCAAGGCTCGCACGACCTCTTCCGCCACGGTTGGGTTGTCTTCCACTAGCGGGAGCCACTTCAGAAGGATCGGAACCGCATCGCGATACCGATCCTTGCGCTCGGCAAGCTCCCATGGATTCTCGACCGCGTAGCCGGCGGCCGCGAGCTCCGCCAGCAGCGGCCGTCGCAGTGGCGCTGCCTTGGACTCGATGGCGGCAACGAGCGCCTGACGCTCGGCCTCGTAGGCCTTGGCCTCAGGAGTTAGTGGCGCCTCGACGAACTCGATCCACTTGCCATCGGCACCCTCGATGAATCCACGCTTGCTCTCGGCCATAGGTCCTCAGTCCGGGATGAAGGCATTCTTGATGAGTCCGCTGCCACTCTCGGTTGAGCGTTCCGCGCATCGCCCCGCCGCCCAGCGGCGCACGACCTCGAGCAGCTTCAAGCAGTGAGACATACGCCTGTCCATCGGGTCTTCCGAACGAGTATCACCCGGAAGTCCACCTTCGTGGCCCGGGCGGCCGCTTTGATCTGCTCGACTTGCTCGGCGGTCGCCGAGCGGACGTTCTCAACGAGGAAAGAGTCGCCGTCGCCGTAGGAACACTCGAAGACGCGGGCGTCACCCGAGTCGACAATCTCGAGACGTCGCCGCCGCGCGTCGTAGTCGACTAGGAGCTGACGGGCGGCCCCGCCGTTTGCCCGGGTTGGCATCAATCGCGTCGACAGCGATCTGAATAGCTTCGGTCAGGACTTCTGTGGAGCGGTGGTAGCTCGCAAACATGTTCTCCGCTTCCCGGAGACGTCGTGCCATCTCATCGGCAGGAAGAGCCGCGAAGAACGGGCTCGTGGTGCGCGTCAGGCCGGGGCTCTACACCCTCTCCACGACGCCAGATGCCTAGCGGGAGGCCTTCGTGGCTGACACCTCCGCCTCGAGCCACAAGCCTGGCCGGCGCCGCGCCGCCGGCCAGTCGGCCTTGTCAGCCTGCTTTGACCGGTCCGCCGACCGTGACGCGAATCGTCGGCCCGAACTCGTAGAGGGTGCGCTCACCCTGAGAGCTGTCGCCGACGGCGACATCGGTCTCGGTCCCGACCAGGGGATCATCCACTTCTTCGATCGCGGCAAGGGCGACCTCTTCCGCATCTGGTGGGCCCGGCTCAATGCCCACCTCAACCTCCGACGCGCTCAAGCGACGCACCTTGTCAATCGCCGCATGCGACCGCAGTGCTTCCTCGACAGGCTCGTCCGGGGGCGGCCCGAGCTAGCGCAGCTGCAGGCGGCACGGGAACTCCACGGCGTGCTCGTCGAACATGGCAGCGTGTCGATCTGCTGAAAGTCGGTCGTTTTCGTGAGCGCTTGAGTTGGGCCGACGAGTCGAGCGCGTCGTTCGGCTTCATCACAACTTGCAAAACTCACGGCCGGGGCGCTGGAGCAGCTCGCAGGCCAGGAGCGAAAGCTCCTTGCCGCGCACTACGCCGACGCCATTTCAGCCGAGCTCTTCCAAGAGGAGCAACAACGAATCCGTCGCGAACGAGTTGCCGCCGAGCGCGTTCAACAGACGCTGCAGACGACCTTCTCGACCGTCATGGAGGCCGTCGACCTAGCGGTCGGACTAACACGCGACGCTCGTCACGCGTACTCAGCGGCCACACCGCAAGAACGAGCGCTCATGAACACGAGCCTCTTCAAGGCGATCTATGTCTACGCGGACGCAGAACTCGAGATCGAGATCGAGCTTGAGGACCCGTTCGAGGAGCTGATCGAAGCGACGCCTGAGACTGGCGACGTGCGGCTGACGCTAAACGAAGAACTCCGACGCCTTCGGCGGTCGGAGTTCCAAGGTCGGGGCAATGGTGACCCCAGCAGGAAGACGCAGTAACTCGGACCCGGCCGGCGCCGACCCCCGTTCCAGTTCCAAAGTCGGACCTAAGGTACCCCCAAGGGGAATCGAACCCCTGCTATCAGCGTGAAAGGCTGACGTGCTAACCGCTACACCATGAGGGCAGGTGTCGCCTGATTGTACGGAGGAACGGCCCCGGATGGCGAGCCGGTGGGCGCTTCGGGCACCGGGGAGGGCGGCCCGGGGCGTGCGGAGCGGCGCGGAGCGGATCAGGAGACGGGCGTGCCCTGGTGGTAGCGCACCCGCCAGAGGCCGTGGAAGTGGACCCAGATCGACGAGTGCCGGGAGGCCGCGTGCTCGGCGTCGTGGGCGCGGGCGGCATAGGTCGCGAGGATCACGCCGGGGCCGAGGAGCTCGGCGGTGAGGTCGATGAGGTCGTAGCCGTCCCCGGGATCGTCGACGAGGGCGTCGATGATCGCGTCGCGGTGCCAGTGGCGGCCCGAGCGCCCCACCTCCTCGAAGTCCGGGTGCAGGAGCTGGAGGAGCTCCTCGCGGTCGGCCCGCACCGACGGGTCGGCCAGGCGACGCTCGAACGCGAGAACGGTGTCGAGATCGTCGTGGCTGCCAGCAAACAGGTCCGTCGCCGCACTCATGGACCGACACTAGCGCTGGCGCGCCGCCACGTGGCGCAGCCCTCGGCGCACGTCCGGCCGACCGATGAGATTCGGCGCGCCGACCGGTCAATAGTCTCGATGCAGCCCATGGCGACCTCCACTTCAGCCACACCCCAGCCACCCGCCGACCCGGGCGCCGCCGACCCGGCCAGCACGCCCGCCGCCGCCGGCCCCTCCGCGGTCAGCGCCTCCACGCCCACCGCGGCGACCGGCTTGCCCACGGCCCCGCTCGCGATCGAGCTGCGCGGCGTCGTCAAACGCTTCGGCGACGTGACCGCCGTCGCCGGGCTCGATCTCGACGTGCCCACCGGCACGTGCGTCGGCCTGCTCGGTCCGAACGGCGCGGGCAAGAGCACGACGATGAAGATGCTCACCGCGCAGGCACACGCCGACGAGGGCACGCTCACCGTGCTCGGCTACGAGCTCCCGGGCGAGAGCAAACAGGCCCGCGCGCAGTGCGGCGTGGTGCCGCAGCTCGACAACCTCGACATCTCGCTCACGGTCGAACAGAACCTCACCGTGTTCGCACACCTGTACCGCGTGCCGCGCAGCGAGCGCACCGCGGCCGTCCGGCGCGCGATGGAGATCGCCAAGCTCACGGATCGCGCCGGCGCGAAGGCCGACGAGCTCTCCGGCGGCATGCGCCGGCGGCTGCTGATCGCCCGCGCGCTCGTGCACCAGCCGCGGCTCGTGATGATGGACGAGCCGACCGTCGGCCTCGATCCGCAGGTGCGGCAGGAGCTGTGGGCGCTCATCGACGCACTGCGCACCGCCGGCACCACGATCCTGATGAGCACCCACTACATCGAGGAGGCCGAGCGCCTGTGCGACTCCGTGGTGGTCGTCAGCCACGGCCGCGCCGTCGCGAGCGGCACCCCGGCCGAGCTCACCCAGCAGTACGCCGGCCGCGAGGCCGTGGAGGTGTACGGCCCACCAGCCCGCCTCGCCGAGGTGGAGGCCGACGCCCGTCGCCAGGGCCTTGCCACCAGGCGCACCGGAACCTCCGTCGCCATCCTCGGCGCCGAAGGCCACACCGACCTGCCGGACGGCGAACGCCGCCATACGAGCCTGGAGGACGCGTTCGTCGTCCTCACCGGCGAGGAGATCGAATGACCACCGCAGCCCCCGAACGCATCGGCCGCCTGGAGCGCACCGCCCTGCGCGGCGTGCTCGTGCGCGAGATCATCAACTTCAGCTCCTACTGGCGCGGCAGCGCGTTCTCGTCGACGATGGAACCGACGATCTACCTGCTCGCCTTCGGCTTCGGCTTCGGCTCGATCGTCAGCCGGATCGGCGGCTACGACTACATCGACTTCGTCGGCACCGGCACCGTGGCGACCGCCGTGCTCTTCTCGACCGCGATGCCGGCGATGTTCGGCACGTGGGTGAAGTACAAGTTCCAGCGCACCTACGACGCGATCCTCGCCGCGCCGGTCGACACCGAGGAGCTCGTCACCGCCGAGGCGCTCTGGATGGCCGCGCGCGCCAGCGTGTTCGGCTGCGCACCGCTGATCGTGGCGCTGATCTTCGGCCTCGACCCGAGCATCTGGATGCTCACCGTGCCGTTCATCAACTTCATCGCCGGCTTCGGGTGGGCGTGCTTGGGCGTGTGCGTCGCCGCGTTCATGAAGGCCATGGAGAGCTTCTCCTACGTGACGAGCGGCTTCATCACGCCCGTCATGCTCACCGCCGGCACGTTCTTCCCGCTCACGAACCTGCCGCAGTGGGTGCAGGTGCTCGGCTGGTTCAACCCGCTCCACCACACCGTCGAGCTGGTCCGCCACGCCGCGTTCGGCTGGGAGGGCTGGGTCGACGTCGCACACCTCGCGACCCTCGTCGTCTTCGCCGTCGCCCTGTGGCGGCTCGCGATCTGGGGCATGCAGCGCAAGCTCATCAGCTGACGCATGCGCGGTGCGCGGGGCCCGCTCCCCGAGGCGGCCCCGCGCACCGGACGCCGGCTAGGAGTCGCCGAGGAAGCCTAG
The DNA here is from genome assembly GCA_036946195.1 of Patulibacter minatonensis. Lineage (GTDB taxonomy): Bacteria > Actinomycetota > Thermoleophilia > Solirubrobacterales > Solirubrobacteraceae > JAGIBJ01. The sequence goes on from JAQIJQ010000020.1 coordinate 42,949, forward strand.
TGAGATCCCGGCGACGTGCCCGCCCGACGAGGCGAAGCCGAGGTACTTGCCGCCCTTGGCGACCTCCACGCCGGATCCCGTCGCGCGGGTCCTCAGCTTCTTCATGACGGTCGCGATCGACGAGCCCATGCCGATCGTCGTGCCCTTCACCTTGTACTTCCCGATCGGGCCCTTGCTCGTCGGGAAGTACTTCGCGTTCTGCTCCGGCGAGAGCGAGATGCGCCGCACCTTGCCGTCCTTGAAGAACAGCTCCGCCGAGCCGAGCGCCGGGCCCTTCGACTCCTTCGAGGTGTCGCGCCACGTGCAGCTGCCGAGGTAGGTGGTGCGGTCGACGGGGATGCTCGTGGCGGCAGCATCGGCGTCCTCGTCGGCGCAGTCGCTGCCCGGGCCCCACACCCTCAGCGCGTCGGCGTAGCTCGCCCCGAGCTTCACGCCGCCGATCGACACGAGCGGCACGATCGCCTTGCTCTTCGGCGACGGGGCCTCGGCGTGCGCGACGGCGGGACCGGCGACGAGCAGCGCAGCGACCGCGACGAACGCGGAGCGGAGGGAGGTGGACGACGTGGGGCGGGGCACGCGCGCGACGCTACCGCGGGTACCTGCCCGCGGCGAACCGCGCCCTACGCAGCGATGCGTAGGGCGCCGGCGGTCAGCCGAGGATCGGCGTGGTGCTGAGCGTGCCCGCGACGTAGGCCTCCCGGGTCGCCTTGCGCGCGATCTTGCCGCTCGACGTGCGTGGAATCGTGTCGGGTTCGACGAGCACGAAGTCGTGGAGCGCGAGCGAGTGGTCGAGCGAGACGGCCTCGCGCGCCGCCGACACGATCGCCTCGAGGTCGGCGCCGGCATCGGGGTTGTGGCGGTACCGCTCGGCGACGACGACGAGCGCCTCGCCGTGGTCGGTCGCGATCGAGAACGAGGCGAGGCGGCGCTGCGCGATCGCATCGTGGCTCTCCTCGACCGTGAACTCCACGTCGTGCGGGTAGATGTTCCGCCCGTCGATGATGATGATGTCCTTGATGCGGCCCGTGATGTAGAGGTTGCCGTCGACGAACACGCCGAGGTCCTCCGTGCGCAGCCAGCCGCGGCTCGGCAGCTCGGCGTGCTCGAGGAGTTCGACGTCGAACAGCGCCTTCGTCTCCTCCGGCTTGTTCCACAGGCCGCCGCCGACGTTCTCGCCGTTCAGCCAGATCTCGCCGATCTGGCCGTCGGGGAGCCGCATGCGGGTGTCGGGGTCGACGATCGCGACATGCTGGCCGACGGGCGTGCCGCAGGAGACGAGCTGCACCGGCGTGACGCCCTCGGCCACCTCGGTCGTGATCGTGCCGTGCGACATCTCCTCGCCGTCGACCTGCAGGATCGTCGGCGCCTCGTGGTGCGGCGAGCAGGCGACGAACACGGTCGCCTCGGCCAGGCCGTAGGACGGGCGCATCGCGTCGGGCCGCGCCCCGACCGGGCCGAACGCCTCCTGGAAGCGCTCGAGCGTCGACGGGAGGATCGGCTCGGCGCCGTTCACCCACGTCCGCACACCGGAGAGATCGAGCCCGGCCCGCTGCTCGGGCTTGACGCGCTTGGCGACGTAGTCGAACGCGAAGTTCGGGGCGGCCGTGACGGCCTTCTCGTGGCCGGAGACCGCCTGCAGCCAGCGCAGCGGCTTGAGGATGAACGCGACCGGATCGATCAGCACGCTGTGCGCGGCGCCGAACACCGGGATCGCCGCCCCGAGCAGCAGGCCCATGTCGTGGAACAGCGGCAGCCAGCTGACGATCGTGAGCTCCTTGAAGGAGGAGTCCGTGCCCTCCTTGAGCTGGAGTGCGTTCGCGATCAGGTTGCGGTGGGTGAGCACCACGCCGGCGGGCGTGCGCGTGGAGCCCGACGTGTACTGCAGGTAGGCGACGTCGTCGAGCTCGTGGCCGTCGGGGCGGGTGTAGCTCGCGGCGAGCTCCTCGTTGCCGTGGCGCAGCTCGTCGACGTTCAGCACCTCGGCGGTGATGCCGTGCTCCGCGAGGAAGCCATCGACCAGCGCACGCTTGTCGGACGTGGTGAGCACGAGCGACGGCGCGGCATCGAGGCTGACGGCCGCGAGGCGATCGGCGTGGCCGGGGAGATCGGGGGCGAAGAGCGGCACGCCGACGGCGGTCGTGTGCAGACAGCCCGTGAACCCGACCACGTACTCGATGCCCTGCGGCAGCAGGAAGGCGACGCGATCACCGGGGCGCGTGAGCGCTCCGATGCGCACGGCGACGGCCCGCGCCCACTGCTGCAGCTGGACGAACGTGATGGTGTCGCGGAGCCCTTCGCGACTGGCGAAGTAGTCGACGAACGTGACCGCCGGGCTGTCGGGAACCTCGTCCGCCCACCGGTCCAGGTAATCGGAGATGAACGCGAAGTCGCCCGGCTCGAAACCGGCGGGCGCGGAGGACGGGCGGGACGTGGTGCGGGGACTCATGGGGTTGGGTCGCTGTGGTGGGGACGGCCTCGTGGAAAGCCGATCCGAACCGGTGATGGAAGGCGTCGGAGGAATGGGGACAGGTGCTCCGTCGACTGTAATAAGCATTACCTACAGGGCCGGCGAGTACAACGTCCGCCGACGAAGTTCCGTGCGAATGATCCGGATGGGCTGGATTCTCGGGCCGAGGCTCCTGGACGCCACCCGCCGTGGACTCATATTCGGCGCCCGGAAGCTCGGTTCTCACGCGCACGCGCGCCGCGCAAGCCCGCTGTTGAGGGATCCTCAACACCCGTGCGACCCAGATCTCAGAAGCGGCCCCGGCGGCCGGGCGGCGCGCGGCGCGGGCCTCGCCGGAACGCCACGACTCGCCGCAGGCCGACTCGTCCAGCGATGCGGGCCACGAAGCTTCCACCCCGCCGTGGCGCGCCGAGCAATCCGCGCCCAGAGGGTCAAGTCGCCCCAGCTGGCCGTCGATCACGAGGACACGGTGCGTTTCCTAGCGTGCCGACGACCGATGGCGTACATCGACCCATTTGCAGCGATACGCGAGGAGCAAGCGGCAGCTGCGGTCCCGAAAGGCCATTCCGGTGTCGTGATCGCTGGCCGGCTGCACGAGTATGCGCCGATCCGCTCGCGAGTCGCGGCGACCGTGATCGACGTCGTCGCCTACAAGCTGGGCTTGGTGCTCGTCCTCCTCCTTGGTGCCTGGGTCGTGGCGTTGACGTCGCTCGATGGAGACGGCGGCACATCGACTGCAGCTCTGGCCATCTGTGTGGGCTACATCGTGATGTGCTTCGGCCCGCTGACCTATCGAGGGGCAGGTCAGAGCGTCGGCAAGCGCATCGCTGGCCTGCGGGTGGTGCGCTGGGACGGTGCTCGCGCGTCGCTCGGCAGCGTCCTGCTGCGCGAGCTCCCGTGGCGGGCGCTGCCGCTGATCGTGCTGCCGATCCAGGCCACACCCTCATCGTCCGACCTCTGGCTCGCAATGGGCGGGGTCGTGATCGCACTGCTTGCCACCGCAGACCCGCTGCGTCAGACGTTCTATGACCGACTCGCCGGCACGGTCGTCGTGAACGAAGATCCGATTCCCATGACCGGCGTGTAGCGGGGACGGCCCGCCTGAGCACGATCACCCGCCCTCCCGGCCCCGCGAACCGACCAGACGCGATAGGGCGCGCGGACCGTCGGCCGGAATCCGAGCGGTTGGCCGGAAGCGGGCCGCCGAGCCGCGCCCGGTGGGCGCCTGCTCTGCACGGAGACCGGTAGCCGCAATGTGACCGCGTACGAATACGTCGTCGGTAAAGGCAAATCTCAGGGCTGGTGCACACAGCCGCATCACCGACTCGCCGATGTGGAGGAGACCGCGGCGACGTTCCACGAACGGGTCTGGCTCACCGGTGGGGAGCGTCACAGGATCCGCAGTGGTTGAGCGGAGCGCCTGCAGTCTTCGAGCGCGCGCCGCGAAGCGTCACCTGCACAGGCAGCGGAGCCAGAAAGCAAAACGACGGTGCCGCCTCCGATGAGGCGACACCGTCCAGCGGTTCGAACGTCGACCGTATGGTACCCCCTGCCGGACTTGAACCGGCGACCCTCGGATTAAAAGTCCGCTGCTCTGACCAACTGAGCTAAGGGGGCCCGGCGAGCGTACCGAGCGCGCCGAATGCGCGGGGCGCAGCGGGCACGCGCGTGGGCGCTGCTGGGAGGGTCAGCCGGCGAGGTCGATGGTGACCGGATCGGCCAGGAGCCGGCCGCGGAGGGTGAGCACGGCGCGGCCGGCGGCATGGTCGGCCGGCTCGAGCAGGCCCTCGGCGACGTGCTGGGCGGCTGCGGCCCGGCCGTCGTCGGTGAGCACGTCGAGGGCGACGCCGCTGCGCAGCCGCAGCCCGAGCATCACGCGCTCCAGGCGCACCGACTCGTCGTCCGGCACCTCGCGCGCCGCCGCCGGCGATTCGCCCGCGCGGGCGCGCTCCGCCCAACCCTTGGGGTGCAGGAGATTCCACCACCGCACGCCGCCGACGTGGCTGTGGGCGCCGGGGCCGGCGCCCCACCAGTCGCCGCCATCCCAGTAGCCGAGGTTGTGCTGGCAGCGAGCCGCATCGTCGACGGCCCACGAACACGTCTCGTACCACTGCAGCCCGGCCGCGGCGAGCACGTGCTCGGCGGTCTCGAAGCGATCGACGATCACGTCCTCACCCGGCACCTGCACCTCACCGCGCCGGACCTGCGCGGCCAGGCGCGTGCCCGGCTCCACGATCAGCGAGTAGGTCGACAGGTGGTTCGGCTCGGCCTCGAGCGCCGCCTCCAGGCTGGTGCGCCAGTCGTCGGCCGTCTCTCCCGGCGTGCCGTAGATCAGATCGAGGCTGACCTGCTCGAATCCGGCCGCGCGTGCCTCGCGCACGACCTCCTGCGGGCGGCCCGGCGTGTGGACGCGGTCGAGCGTGGCGAGCACCGACGGCACCGCGCTCTGCATCCCGAGCGAGAGGCGCGTGAAGCCGGCCTCGCGTAGCGCGCTGAGCTTCGCGGGATCGACCGACTCCGGATTGGCCTCGGTGGTCACCTCGGCGCCGGGCTCGAGGCCGAACCGGTCGCGGATCGCGCCGAGGAGGCGCGCAAGATCGGCGGCCGAGAGGAGCGTCGGGGTGCCGCCGCCGAAGAACACGGTGCGCGCCGGCGGCGCGCCCGGGCCGAGCGTGCCGTGGGCGAGATCGAGCTCGGCGATGACGGCGTCGACATACCCGCTGGCCGCTGCCGCGCCGTCCTCGCCCGGCACGTAGGTGTTGAAGTCGCAGTAGCCGCAGCGCGTCGCGCAGAACGGCACGTGCACGTAGATGCCGAACGGACGCGTCCCGAGGCCCGCCAGGGCACGGGCGGGAAGGGCGCCGTCGCGCGGTGCGGGATCGCCGTCGGGGAGTCTGGCCACGGGTCGATCAGTCTAGAGCGCACGATCGGTCGATCGGGGATGACAAACCCGGCGTCCCGCGCCACGAGGAGGTAGTACCCCCTGCCAGCGTTCGCCTGCCACCCTGCCCTCAGCCGCGCCGATGTCCCACGCACCGGACCCCCTCTCCCACCTCTTCACCGAGCACCACGCCGCGGTGCTCGGCTTCGTGCGCTCCCGCGCGCCGCAGCTCGCCGACGACGTCGTGGCTGACGTGTTCGCCGTCGCCGTGCGCCGGCGGGATGCGATCCCGGCGGGCGCCGAGCGGGCTTGGCTGATCGGCGTCGCGAAGAACGTGCTGCGCGACCACCTGCGGGCCGAACGCCGCAGCGCGGCGCTCGTGGAGGAGCTCGCGCCGCGCACCCCGACGAGCGTGCCCGGCCCCGAGCCGGTCGTGATCGGCGCGGCGTTCGACGAGCTGCCCGCCACCGAGCGGGCCGTGCTCGCGCTCACCGGCCTGGAGGGCCTGAGCAGCGCCGAGGCGGCGGACCGCCTGGGGATGTCTGCCGGCAGCGCCCGCAACGCGATGGTGCGCGCCCGCCGCAACCTCGCCGTGCAGCTCGTCGGCTTCGGACTCCTCGGACTCCTCGCGCTCGTGGCCGTCGTCATCGGTCGCAGCCATGGGCCGGCGGCGCCGAGCTCCGTGCGCGAGCTGGCCAAACGCCTCGGCGCCGCCCGGCAGGTGAGCGCCGTCGCGAGCGTCGAGGGAGCGGGCGGCCCCGCCGACGGCCGCTACTGGCTGAGGCTCGACCGTGCCCGCGGCCGGCAGGCGTTCGGCCTCCGCCAGGGTGTCGTCGCTCGCGGCCCGGTCGGCGGCGACCTCACGTACCGCGGCCCGAGCGACCTGCCCGCACGCGACGTGCGCCGCACCGTCCGCGAGGCCGCGCCGGCCGTGACGGCGATGCGCACGATCACCGAGGGCCAGGTGCAGTCGCTCGTGACGGCGGCCGCCGCGGGCAAGGCCGCCATCCGCACCACGGGCGCGGGCGCCGGCACCCGCACGGTGGTGCGCGGCCCGGTCACGTCGTCCGCCGGCACGCGCCTGGAGCTGCGCGTGCAGCTGGCGGGCGCGCCGGCCGAGCTGCAGCGCGTGCAGGTGCGCACCGCCGGCACCGCGGCCGCCTGGACGACGGTGAACGTCGACCACTGGCGGATCGCCACCGGCGCCGCCACCGCCCCCGCCGAGACCGCCGCCCCGAGCGCAACGCCCACCCCGCGCGTGCGTGCGAGCACCGGCTCGGCCGACGGCTCCGGCGACCGCGACGAGCACGCCGGTGCGCGCACGAACCCGGGCACCGTCGGCACCGGCAAGGGCCGCTACGCCCTCACGGAGGAGCAGGCGGCGATCAACCGCCAGGTGGTCGCGACCACGCCGAAGTACACCGGCCCCGCCGGCCCGGTGCTGCGCACGAAAATGCGATTCGTGATCGACGGCAACCCCGGCTCGCAGGTGGTCGAGTCCTACTCCGAGATCGGTGGCGACCGACGCGGCCACACCATCGTGCGCAGCTACGACGCGCAGGGCCGGATCGGCAGCGGCTCGGAGGCGTGGACGACTTCGTCGCTGATGGTCTCGCGCACGATCACCGCGTCCGGCCGGCGGCTCACGCCCTGGGTGTCGCTCGCCTGCGAGCAGCGCCCGATCGTGAATCCCGGGAGCGTGGGCGACTCGCCTGCCGGCATGCTCGACCGAGCCACCTTTGCGCACGTGAGGCCCGGCCCGCGCCGCGACCGCCACCGCACGGTGATCGGCGACCGGGAGCTCGATCCGACGGGCGTGCGGCTGCGGGTGTGGTTCGATGCGAAGGTGCCCGACCGCCCGCGGAGCTTCACGCTGCGCGATGCCGAGCGGGGCACGTTCCAGCACACCGACGTCCTGGTCTGGGAGCACCGCCCCGCCGGCGCGCCGGACGACGTGCTCGAGCCCCCGCTCCCGCGGGACTTCCAGCTCACGAAGATGCACGGCTGTCCGACGCCGACACCGAGCGCGGCGGCCACGCCGGCGCCGGTCGCCACGGCGACCCCGTGACCGGGGCGCGGCCGACCTGATGGGCTGAACGCCGCTTCAAAACTGGCCGGAAAGCGGATGCGGCGCGCGGAATCACTCGATTCCCTCTCCGAAAGACCGATTACTGGAGTGTGTTCCGTTCCGGTCCCAGAACGGCCGCGGTCGCCGTGGTCGCCAGCGGTGCGTCGATCGCCCTCTTCGGGGTCGTCGTCACGGGCTTCCTGTGGGCCGGGGTGATGGCCGCGGCGAATCTGCGGCGCATGAGCCACTGGTCGCAGGATCCGCAGATGACCGGCCGGCGCCGGCTGCTCGAGATCGGCTTCGCGCTCGCCACGCTCTGCTGGCTCGCGAGCGACGCGTGGCGCGTGCTCGGGTACGGCGCGCACACCGCGCGGGTCGCACCCGGCCCCGAGGTCCTCGCGCATATCGGCACGCTCTTCCTGATCGCCACCATCATCGGCGTCGTGCGCTCCCGGAGCGGCGCGCGCATCGAGACGTGGCTGGACTCGCTCTCGTTCATGGTCGCCCTCGCCGCGCCCATCTACGTCGCCTTCGTCGCGCCTGCCGCCGGCGACCCCACGCTGCTGCCGTGGATCGTGGGGTGGGCCGCGATGCTGCTGGCCGCCATGTTCTTCGGCGGCCTCTACGTGATGAGCGGCGGCATCTGGAACCTGCCGGCCGTCCTCCTGGCGCTCGCCGTCGTCGCCAACAGCGCGGTCGGCGTCGGCGCACACCTGGCCGATCCGGCCACGGTGGTGGATCTGCCGCGGTTCCTGCCCGGGTACGTGCTGGCGGCGTTCGTCGCGGCGCACCCCCGGCTCACCGAGGTCTACCTCCCCGGCGGCCGCCCGAGCGGCATCCCGCTCAGCGTGCGCGTGTGGATGCTGATCGGCGCCGTCGCGCTGCCGCTCGGCACGCTCGCCTGGTGCTACGTGCAGGCCGAACCCGTGCCCATCGCAGCGGTCGTGGGACCGCTCGCCGTGATGGCCGGCGTCGTCGGCGTGCGGGCGTGGCTGCTCGTCCGCGCGGGCATCCGCGACTGGTCGGTGCCGCTCACGATCTCCGTCGCCGCCCTGCTCGTGTCGACCATGGCCGTCGCGCTCGCGCTGCGCAGCGAATCGGCCCGGGAGGGCCAGCGGGCGACCGCCGCCCTCAGCCAGCGCCTGCCGGAGGCCAAACAGCTCGGGGGCGTCCTGCTGCGTGCCGCCGGTCTCGAGCCGGGCACGCCGGAGCGGTCGACAGCGCGCTGGGCGGAGATCATCGGGAACCTCAACCGCGATCCGCGCGTCCCCCGCGACGCGCTCCACCGGTACGTGGCGGCGGCTGCGCCGATCATGCGCGTCGCCGCGAACGGGGGCGCCCGGCCGACCCGCGCACAGCTCGCGCGGGCGGCCTCCGCCGATGCGGCGCTCGTGGAGGCCCTCACCCGTGCGCTCGCCGACCAGAGAGCCGCCGCGGAGCGCGGCGCCCGCTCGGTGCGCCTGTTCACCGTCGGCGCGCTGACGGCCACCCTGCTCGCACTCGCCATCCTGCTGCTGCGGTTCAACCGCGAGCGGGCGCGCATGGAGCTCCAGCACCAGAAGACGCACGACCTCCTCACGGGGCTGCCGAACCGCCTCGCGCTCGAGCACCAGCTAAAGGACACGCACGCCCCGGCCGCGGGCGAGCTGCGGCCGACCCTCGCGCTGATCGACCTCGACGACTTCAAGGCGATCAACGACGCGTTCGGTCTGGAGACCGGCGACACGCTCCTGGCGATCGTCGCCACCCGCCTGGCCGAGCGCACCCGCAACGACCACTTCCTCGCCCGCACCGACGGCGACGCCTTCGCGATCCTCATCCCCGCCGGCCAGGACCCGCTCGCCGTGGCGCACCGCGCGCTCGCGGCGATCTCCGCGCCGATCGTGACGGGCGCGCACTCCCACACGATCCGCGCCTCGGTCGGCCTCGCCGAGGTCGGCGACGGTCGCCAGAGCTCCGCGATCCGCGATGCCGAGCTCGCGATGTACGAGGCCAAGCGGTCGCCCGGCAACAGCGTCCAGGTGTTCGCCGCCGACATGCACGAGCGCGTCCGCGACCGCCTCCAACTCGCCACCGAGCTGCGCGATGCGATCGAGGCCGGCGAGCTGCACCTCGTCTACCAGCCGATCGTGGAGCTCAGCTCGGGACGGATCGCCGGATACGAGGCGCTCGTGCGCTGGAACCACCCCACGCGTGGCCCACTCTCACCCGCCCAGTTCATCCCGCTCGCCGAGCAGAACGGCCTCATCGTCGACCTCGGCGGCTGGGTGCTGCGCACCGCCACCGCGCAGTTCGCCGAGTGGCAGAGCCGCTGGACCGACCAGCGGTACGTGAGCGTGAACATCGCCGCCGCGCAGCTCTCCACGCACGTGCTCGAGCAGCAGGTGCGTTCCGCGCTCGAGGCGTCCGGGCTGGCACCGGAGCTGCTGCTGCTCGAGGTGACCGAGTCGTCGCTGATCGACGACCTCGACGGCAGCATCGCCCAGATGGACCAGGTGCGGGAGCTCGGCACGCGGTTCGCGCTCGACGACTTCGGCACGGGCTACTCGTCGCTCAGCTACCTGCGGCGGTTCCCGGTCGACGTGCTGAAGGTCGACAAGTCGTTCATCGACGCGCTCGGTGAGGTCGACGGCTCGGCGCTCGTGCGCGCGATCATCGACATGGCGATCGTGCTGCGCCTGCGAGTGGTGGCCGAGGGCATCGAGGAGGGTCACCAGGCGATGCTGCTGCGGCAGTTCGACTGCGACCTCGGCCAGGGGTTCCACTTCAGCCGGCCTGTCACCGCGGAGGACGTCGGCGATCAGCCGGGCCGGTTCGCGATCCCGTCACAGGCGCTCCGCATCACGGGGTAGCGTGGCGCCATGGCCACGCTCGAAGACGTCCGCCGCCTCGCCCTCGCGCTGCCGGAGGTGACCGAGGGCACGCGCTGGCGCAACGCGACCTGGTTCATCGGCAAGGCGGGGTTCGTGTGGGAGCGGCCGCTCTCCAAGAACGACGCCAGGCAGCTGGCGGAGCTCGGCCAGCCGCTGCCCGACGGCGAGCTGCTCGCGGTCAAGCTCCCGAGCGTCGGCGAGCGCGAAGCGCTCCTCGCCGAGGATCCGGCGCTCTGGCTCACCATCCCGCACTTCGCCGACTACGCGGCCGTGCTGCTCCGCCTCGAGGCCGTCGAGCTCGATGAGCTCGCGGAGATCATCGAGGACGCCTGGCTCGAGTTCGCGCCCGAGCAGCTCGCGGCCGACTTCCTCGCCGGCAAGGACGACTGAGGCGCCGCCGAGCCGAGCTGCGCTCAGCGCTTCTTGCTGAGTCGGTCGAGCAGCATCGCGATCGACTGCTCGAGCTGGTCGTTGCTGGCGTGCTCGACCTTTGAGATCTTCAGCTTCGCGTTGATCTCGGCGTTGACCTGCGCCTGCGAGCTCTTCGTCGCGCGGGCGAGCTCGGAGACGAGCGAGTGACGGCGGCGACGGAGCTGCTCCTGGTGCTCCCACGCCGGGCGGTCGGCAGCCGCGACGGGCGCCGGCTCCTTGCGCTTGGGCTTCGCTCGCTGCCATGACTTGGCCGGACCGGTGTCGTCGTCCTCGTCGTCATCGTCGTCGAGGGCGGCCCACGGGTCGAGCGGATCCTCCTTCGGCGCGGCGGCAGCGGCCGCGCGCTGCTCGGCGAGGAGCTGACTCGGGCGGATCACGCGCCCGGAGGCGTCGCGGGTGAGCTCCTGCGGGGCCGCAGCAGCCTCGGCGGCCTCGCCGGCTCGCTCGGCGGCAGCGCTCGCGGCGCCCATGAAGCCGGCGTGCACGTCCGTGGCCTCGGTGACGGCACCCAGGCCCGGCTCGGAGCCCTTCGCGCCGGCGTCGAGGCCGGCGAAGAGGTCCATCTGGGCCTGCACGTCGGCGAGCACGGGCTTGAACTCGCGCTTCTCGCCGGGTTCGTTTCGTTGGCGCTCCTCCGGCTCGTCGAGCTCGCTGCCGTCGCCCTCCTCCTGCGGGATGAGGATGTGGCGGATGTCGCCCTCGACATCGGTCGCGTGCTGACGCAGCCGCTGGTCGGCCGGGATGTAGAGCCACGAGCGGTCGGTCGGCGGGCGGTTCGGGATCACGCGCACGAAGCGCCCGACCACCTGTCGGAAGATCAGCGGCGTCTTCGCGGCCGCGGCGTACACGCCCACGCGCAGGCGCGGGATGTCGACACCCTCGCTCACCATGTTCACGGCGACGATCCACGCCCGGTCGCTCTTGCGGAACTCCGCGAGCTTCTTGTGGGCGTTCGGATCGGTGTAGAGGACGGTGATCGGGTCCTCGCCGTGGTCCCGAAGGATCCGGGCGACCCGGCGCGCGTGCTCGGAGTCGGCGGCGACGACGAGCCCGCCGGCCTCCGGATGCGAGCTGCCGCGGAGCGAGGCGAGGCGCTGCTGCGCGAGGCCGAGGATGCGCGGGAGGCCGTCCTCGAGCTCGGTGCTGATCGCGGTGCGGTATCGACGCGCCGACTCGCCGGCGTTCAGTGCATCGGCGAACGACCCCTCGACGACGCGATCGCCGGAGACCCACTGGAGCGTGCCGTCGAACGGGATGAACCGGATCGGCCGGCACACGCGGTCGGCGACAGCGTCGCCGTAGTTGTACGAGATGTTGGGCATCACGTACCCGTCGTTGTCGTACTCGGCGCCCGGGATCGGCGTGCGGTCGGAGCGGAACGGGGTGCCGGAGAGCAGCAGCCAGCGATCGGCGCGCGAGAACGCGACGTTGAATCCGTCGCCCCACGCGAGCTCCTCGCCCAGGTGGTGCGCCTCGTCGGCGATGATCAGGGTGTCGCGCGTGCAGACGGACTGCCACTTCTTCGCAGCGCTCGCCGCCCGCGCGTAGGTGACCGAGACGCCATGGAACCCGGCCGGCGGATCGAGGTGCGGAGAGTCGGGTAGGAGCTGCAGCCCGTTCTCGGCGGCGGCCTGCGCCCATTGGCGCGTGAGCGGAGCCGTCGGGCAGACGACGACGACGCGCTTGATCCGGCCGGCCTCGAGCTCCTCCTTCGCGAAGTGCAGCGACGGGCGCGTCTTGCCCGCGCCGGGGGCCGCGGCGATGAGGTAGGTGCCCATCTCCCACTCCCGCATCTCCTTCACGGCCTTGCGCTGCCAGGGGCGCAGCGCGGCGAGGTCGTCGGTCCCCTTGGGGGCCTTGCGAGAGGGTGCGGTCGTCATCGGGGAGTGGGCGATCGTACTGACCGAAGGGGCGACCTCGGCGGGTCGTCCACCGCGTTTTCCCGCTCCGCGCGCACGTTCCCGATCCAGGCTGCGCCGGGCATTTGGCGCGTAGGGAATCCGCATCGCGTCCGCGCGCACGGCAACCTGCCGTCGATGCACGGCCGCTGCGCTACGGTCGCCCCTGCGTGGCGCTCGCCCGGCTCCACGCGGAGTCCCCGTCCCGATGCCCGGTCACGACCCGTCACGCCCCGAACCGCCCGGCCCGAGCGCCCGCGCGCGCCGCGGTGAGCGCCATGGCGCCGGCCGCACGCCGTCGCGCGAGGCGGCCGCCCACGGGCCGCTCGACCGTCCTTCGGCGCGCAGCGCCGCCCGCGCCGCCAGGATCGAGGCCGGACCGCACCAGCTGAGCCGTGAGGAGCGCTACGCCTGGCGTGAGGCGCGCCGGCGCGAGGCTACGCGCAAGCGGCGCGCCCGGATGCGCCGGAGGCTCGCGCCGCTCGTCGTCGGCCTCGTCCTGATCGCGGCATCGGTCGGCTCGCTGCTCGCCCGTTCGGACGACCGACCGGGCACGCAGCAGGTGGCGAGCAAGCCCGAGGCGCTGCCGGACCTCGGCCAGACGTCGGCGAACGGTCCGCTCGCGATCTCCCGCGAGCTCGGCGGCGCCGGCAGCGGAGGTCCGACGCTCCAGCTCATGGGCGCCAGGAACCTCTTCTCGATCAGCTGGGACAAGGCACCGAAGGCCGGGCTCGTGTTCGACCTCGACGACGGCCGCGTGCTGTGGCGCAAGAACGCGCTGCTCCCGGTGCCGATCGCGAGCGTGACGAAGATGATGACCGCGCTCGTGGTCACCGACACGCTGCCGCCGGACCAGAAGATCCGGATCACGAAGGGCGCGATCAACACGACCGGCTCGAAGGTCGGCGTGCTGCCGGTCGGCAAGTGGATCGGCCAGTCGGCCATGCTCCACGGCCTGCTGCTGGCCTCGGGCAACGATGCCGCGTTCGCGCTGGCGCGCCAGGCCGGCGACGGATCGGTCGCGAAGTTCGTGCGGATGATGAACGCACGCGCGCGCAAGATGGGGCTGCCGTGCACGCGCTTCTCGTCGCCGAGCGGGCTGATCGACGAGGGCAACCACTCGTGCGCCGCCGACCTGGCGGTCCTCGCGCGCGCCGTGCTCGACGATCCGCGCCTCGCCCCGATCGTCGGCCGGCGCCAGGCGGTGCTCAAGTTCCCGATCAAGGGCGGCAAGCTCTACCTGTACAACCACAACCCGCTCCTGAAGGAGAACTACCCGGGCGTGATCGGCGTGAAGACCGGCTACACCGACGCCGCGGGCAAGACCTTCGTCGCCGCCGTGGAGCACGGCCGGCACCGCTACGGCGTGGTGCTGCTGCACTCCCCGGACATCAAGACGCAGTCCGAGCAACTGCTGCAGCGCACGTACCGCGCGGATACGTAGGATCAGGCGCATGCGCGCCGTCACGATCCAGTCCGGGGAGATCGTCGTGGACGATCGTCCCGATCCCACCCCCGGCTCGGGCGAGGTGCTGGTGAAGGTGGCCGCCGCCGGCCTCAACGGCGCCGACCTGCTGCAGGTGCGCGGCGCCTACCCGGCGCCGCCCGGCAGCCCGGCCGACATCCCCGGCCTCGAGCTCGCGGGCACGGTGGCCGCGGTGGGCGAGGGCGCCACCCGGTTCGGCATCGGCGACCGCGTGATGGGGATCGTCGGCGGTGGCGCCAGGCCGAGCTGGCCGTCGTCCACGAGCGCCAGCTCACGCCCGTGCCCGGCGGGCTGGAGCTCACCGACGCCGGCGGCTTCCCCGAGGTGTTCACCACCGCCCACGATGCGGTCGTCGGCCAGGCCGGCCTGCGCCCCGGCGAGCGGCTGCTCGTGCACGGCGCCGCCGGCGGCGTCGGCACCGCCGCGATCCAGCTCGCGACCGCCCTCGGCGCGAGCGTCGTCGCCACCAGCCGCCACGCCAGGTTCGACGCGCAGCTCGAGGAGCTCGGCGCGGAGGTCGTCGCGCGTCCGGGCGAGCACCTCGGCTTCGGGCCGTTCGACGTCGTGCTCGAGCTGATCGGCGGCACGAACCTCGGCGAGGACGTCAAGAGCCTGGCCACCGGCGGGCGCATCGCGATCGTCGGCGTCGGTGGCGGCTTCAAGGCCGAGCTCAACCTGCTCGCGCTCATGAACGTGCGCGGCCCGGATCCTCGGCACCACCCTCCGCAAGCCGTCCGCTCGAGGAGAAGGCCCTCGCGGCGCGCGCGGTCGAGCGCGAGGTGCTTCCGCTCGTCGAGCGCGACCAGCTGCGCGTGCCGATCGACGCTCGCTTCCCGCTCGACGACGCCGCTGCCGCCTACGACCACTTCCGGTCGGGCGGCAAGTTCGGCAAGGTGCTCATCGAGTTCTGAGCCGCAGACGCCGGCGCCGAATCCGTGGCAGCGGCGTCCTTCGCAGCGCTCCGGCCGCGCTGAGCGCGGCCGGAGCGTCGTGCTCAGGTGCGCCGCGGGGAGTCGGCGAACCCTGAGCGTGCGGCCTCGGCCCGCTCTCGCAGCTCGGCGAGGCTCAGCTCGCCGCGCCAGAGGAGCGCGAGCAGCTGGAAGATCGCCGCGCCGACGAGGCAGAGCACCGCATCGCCGAAGCCGAGCGTGGAGCGCGGCAGCGACGAACGCGAAGCCGAGGATGGCGGGAAGCTGGACGGGATTGGTGGTCATCGGAGGAGCTCCGTTCGAGTCGGGGGCGGAGAAGCGGGTGATGGTGAGGCGCACGTCGGCGTGGTCGCCGACGCCCGAGTCGCTGAGTGCCGGACGACGCGCGCCTTCGCGTCGATCAGGCACTCCTGGAGGCGGGCGGCGTCCCGCACGTGGAGATCCACGCTGAGCTCGCCCTCGCCGAGCGTCGCCTTGGCGGCCCGTACTTCGGGTTCCGCGGCAGCGGCGACCTCCGCGATCCGCTCCACCGTGCGCGGATGCACGGTCGTCGTGCCCGGGCCGCCGGTGGCGAGTTCGAGCGCGTGCCGGGTGCGGTGCGGGATCAGGCGCTGTGCCCAACCGAAGCGCAGCAGGATCGCCGCGAGCAGCACGCTGCCGACCCCGACGCCGATCGACGTGGTCTGCGACCAGGCTGCGAGGTCGAACGCCGAGACCTGGTCGTGCAGCCAGCCGGCACCGCTGAAGCGCTCGAGGTCGTTCGGTGCGAGCCCGGCGGCGGAGCGCGAGGGCGACCGCGCCGGCGTAGACCGCGGCGAGCGCGACCACGACCATGAGCTTCTGGCCGAGCGTAGGTGGCGATCCCGGTCGGCAGCGCAGCGCGTCGACGGGGGCTCATCGCAGCACCGCCTTGCGGGAGCGACCGAGCGGGCCGCGGCGAACGGTCTGCCGGGTGCGAACGCCCTCGGCGTGCGCGGCGCCCGTGGCGAGGTGCGCCTCGGCCTGTCGCTCGGCGCGGCGACGGATCGCCAGCGAGCCGTCCTGCTTGAGCGGGCGGTCCCGTTCCTTGCGCGGCACGGCCGCGCCGATCAGCAGCACGAGTCCGGCGCCGAGCGCGATCGCACCGCCGATGGCGACGCTCTGCGCGGTCGATCGACCCACCACGCAGTGCATCGCCGACTGCACGCCACGCCTCCGTCAGCCCGATCGACCGGGCCGCATCGGCGGTGAGGCCGCTGCCGGCCGCCGTCGCGACCGCGAGCGCGAGCGCGGCGAGCGCCAGCGCCGGCAGGACGACGAGTGCGACGAGGCGGGTGAATCCGCGCGCGATCCAGACGATCATGCGGCACGCCCCTCGGGGAGCACGACGTCGACGACGAGCACCGACACCTCGCCGAGCCACTCGCTCGGCTCGCCGGCGGCGTCGGCCGCGCGGGCGACGGCGTCGCGCACGCGGTCACCGAGCTCGCGCAGATCGACGAGCTCGGCGCGGACC
>JAQIJQ010000021.1:0-34221 GCA_036946195.1 Patulibacter minatonensis
GAGCGGCGCGCGGCGGCGGCAGCGCGGGAGATGCTGGCCGGGGCCGGCCTCCCGCCCGAGCCGACGGCGGTCGCCGCGGCACTCGTGCCGAAGCTGGCGGCGGCGTACGTCGCCGAGTCGCTGGTCGACACGTCGGCCGTGAGCGGGTGGCTGCGGCGGTAGGCGGCCCGCGGGGCCCGCGGCCTCTTCGTCCGCACCGCCCGCGAGGCTGTCGTGGCGCCGCTACGCTCCGTGCTCGTTGGCGGCCCGAGGGAGGGGTGATGGCGACCGTGCGCATCGAAGAGACCGTCGCGTTGCTCGCGGCCGTCGGGCTTGGTCTGCAGTGGTGGGCGCGGAGCGCCTCGCGCGAGGCCGGACACATCGCGACCGGGAAGCTGCCGACTGCATCCGACGCCGCGCGCCGCGTGCTCGATGGCGCCGGTCTCCGCGCCGTACCGGTCCTGCACGCCGAGCGCCGGCGCCTCGACGCGTTCCGCGGCGAGCGGGTGATGGTGCGCAGCGGAGCGGTCCGGCTCATCACCGCCGACGCCGACCGACGCACCCTCGCGGGCGTCGTCGGCGCGGCCCGCCTCGCTGCCCGCGCCGCGGTGCTGAGCCACACCTCGGTGCGCCTGCTCTGGTGGACGCTTCGCACCATCGGGCGGATCGCGGGCTCCGTTGCCGTGGCCTGCGCGATGCTCCTCGTCGTCGGCATCGGCGGCGATCCGCTCCGTGCGGCCGCCACGGTGGCACTGACGGCCGCGCTCGCCGGACTGCTCGCCGGCGCTGCCACCGAGTTGGCCGTGCGCCGCCGCCTGCGGGCGGCGCTCCCGGCGCTCGTTCCCGCCGCGCTCGCCGCCGACGCCCACCGGCTCGCCCTCGTCGGCACGCTCGGCGCCTCGGCCGCGGCGGCGCTCCCCGGGCCTCCGACGCCGCGCTGGCCGCTCATCCTGCCGGGCGGCGCCGCCGCCGGCCCGGATTCGGGCGCCGGGTCCTGGGGTGGGCACCACGCCTCGGGCAGCGACGGCAGCGGCCACGGCGGGAGTGGTCACGGCGGATGCGGTGGTGGCGGCGCCTGGTGACCGGCAGGCCGGAGACGTGCGCCGCCCGCCCCCTGCGACACTGGGGCGCGTGAGCGCCGCCCCCGAGCCAGCCACCGCCGACCCCGGCTGGCGCGACCCCGTGCCGCTGCCGGCCGGGCGGTTCGTCGGCACGCAGGTCCGCACGCGCGAGCTGCTCGGGCTGCCCGTCGCCGTCACCGACCATGCCCAGGTGCTCGACTGGATCGACGCCCGCATCGCGGCCGCGCGCGCCAAGCGCGCCGCCGCCCCGGCCACCGCGCAGCCCGGCGATCCGGCGCGCCTCCCGGACGGCGACGTCGGGCGGGCGGGCCGCACCGGCGACTACGTCTGCGTCACGGCCGTGCACTCCGTGATGACGGCGCAGGAGCTCCCGCCGCTCAAGGCCGCGATCGCCGACAGCTCGTTCGCGGTGCCCGACGGCCAGCCCGTCGCCTGGGGACTGCGGGCCCTCGGCGAGCCGATCGAGCGGCGCGTCTACGGCCCCGACCTCATGGCCTACCAAGCCGAGCGCGCCGCGCAGAGGGGCCACCGCTGGTTCCTCTACGGCGGCCGCGACGACGATCCGACCGCCCTGCAGCGCCTCGTCGACCGCCTGCAGGCGCGCCACCCGGACCTCCAGATCGTCGGCACGCACCGACCGGTGTTCCGCCCGCTGACGGCCCCCGAGCAGGACGAGGTCGTCGCGATGATCAACGCCTCCGGTGCCGACGTGGTGTGGTGCGGGCTCGGCGCGCCGCGCCAGGAGCAGTGGATGCAGCAGCTCCGCGACCGCCTCGAGCCGGCCGTGCTCGTCGGCGTCGGCGCGGCGTTCGACTTCCACGCCGGGATCGTCAGCCAAGCCCCGACATGGATGCAGGAGCGCGGGCTGGAGTGGCTCTACCGCCTCTCCCGCGAGCCCCGGCGGCTCTTCGTGCGGTACGCGAAGTACAACCCCTGGTACGTGTTCGCGCTGGCGCGGCAGGTGCTGCGGGAGCGGGGCTCGCGGTGAACCGCAGTGCGCCGCGCCTCAGCCTCTGACGGCAGCCC
Source organism: Patulibacter minatonensis (assembly GCA_036946195.1). GTDB lineage: Bacteria > Actinomycetota > Thermoleophilia > Solirubrobacterales > Solirubrobacteraceae > JAGIBJ01. The sequence continues at coordinate 2,088 of JAQIJQ010000021.1, forward strand.
GTAGCGCGTCGGTCGGGCCGTACCTCGTGGCCCGTCCAGCACCCTCCGATCGCACGAGGCCAACGTCGGCCAGTCGCCGGAGATCGGCCGACGCCGTCGCGTCGGAGATCTCCGATTCGCTGGTGTAGGCGGTGCGATCCAGCCCGGACGTGAGCGCCAGCTCGAGCGCGATGACGAGTCGGTCTGGCCAGCCACGCTCGGCGACCAGGCGCTCGAGCGCGCTCCAACGCCCGGTGGCTTCGCTGAGCTGGTCGACCCGGCGTCGCGCGAGGTCGAGGTGAGCGTGGAGGCAGAACTCGATCCAGCCGTCGGCCGGAAGGGTCGGGTCGTAGGCGGCGCCGTGCGCCTCCTGCAGTGCGTCGTAGTACTCCTGGGTGTGCGCGGCCAGGTACTCCTCGATCGAGGCGACCTCCGGTGCGAGGTAGCCGTCCCGCCCGAGCACCAGGGACTGCAGCACCCGCGAGGTGCGCCCGTTGCCATCGGCGAAGGGGTGGATCGAGACGAGGTGCAGGTGCGCCATCGCTGCCCTCACGACGGAGGGTGCACCGAGGTCACCCTTGCGCAGCCAGACGACGAGCTCGTCGAGGAGCGGGTCGAGCGCGGCGGCCTCCGGGGCCGTGTAGATGGCTTGGCCCTCGGAGCCGGTGATGAACATCGGCCCGGTGCGGACGCGTCCCGGGCGTGCGTCGGCGTCGTACCAGCCGACGTCGAAGTGCAGATCGGCCAGCACGCGCCAGTTCCACTTGAACCGGTCGTCGTCGGAGAAGGCGACCACGTGATCCATCGCGCGTCCGTAAGCGGCCACGGCCTCGTCGTCAGGACTGGCGGGTCGCCGGTCACCAGCGAGGATCGACGCCGCCGCTTCCGGAGTCACGTGGAAGCCCTCGATCGAGACCGAGCTCGATGCGACGGCCCCGCGCGTCATCCGGCGCAGGCGTGCGAGCCATCGCTCGGGTGCGCGCTGGTCGTGCAGCTGCTCGTGCAGACCAGCCAGATCCTGCAGCGCCGCCTTCGACGATGCCGACATCGTTGGAGTCGCGTGCAACATCGGACGAGTGTAGACGTAAACTACGTCCAGCCGATGAATCGTCCAAACGTTCAGGCGATTCATCGTCTGATTGATCGATCATCGAGATCGGCTGCTGGGCCTGATCTGCGCCCATTCCGAGACTCCCTGGGCATCGCTACCCGCACGCGCGCCGGCCCCGTAGGATCGCGGCCATGGCTTGGCTCCTGACCGGCGGCGCGGGGTACATCGGCTCGCACATCATCCGCGCGTTCCACGCAGCGTCGATCGACGTCGTCGTGCTCGACAACCTCTCGACCGGGTACCGCGAGTTCGTCCCGGACGACGTGCCGCTCGTCGTCGGCTCGGTCACCGACGAGGCCGTGATCACGCAGCTCTTCGAGGAGCACGAGATCACCGGCGTCGTCCACCTCGCCGGCTGGAAGTACGCGGGCGTGAGCGTGCAGCAGCCGACGCTGTTCTACAAGGACAACATCTACGGCATGGGCGTGCTGCTCGACGCGATGCGCGCCGCGAACGTGACGAACATGGTGTTCAGCAGCTCCTGCGCCACCTACGGCACGCCCGACGAGGAGATCGTCACGGAGGAGACGGCGACGAAGCCGGAGAGCCCGTACGGCGAGAGCAAGCTCGTCGCCGAGTGGCTGCTGCGGAACGTCGCGAAGATCTGGCCCGAGCTCGCGCAGACGAGCCTGCGGTACTTCAACGTCGTCGGATCCGGCCCGCAGGAGCTCTCCGACCAGAGCCCCTACAACCTCTTCCCGCTGGTGTTCCGCGCGCTCGAGCGCGGCGAGTCGCCGAAGATCTTCGGCGACGACTACCCGACGCGCGACGGTACGTGCATCCGCGACTACATCCACGTCGTCGACCTGGCCGAGGCGCATGTCGTCGCGGCGCAGGCGCTCGAGGCCGGGCGTGAGCTCGCGCCGATCTACAACGTCGGCCGCGGCGAGGGCTCGACCGTGCGCGAGATCATGACCGCGGTGCGCGAGGGCACCGGCGTCGGCTTCGAGCCCGTCGTCGAGCCGCGCCGCGCCGGGGATCCCGCGCGCATCGTCGCCAGCGCCGACCGCATCGACCAGGATCTCGGCTGGGTCGCCCAGCACGACCTCGACGACATGGTGCGCAGCGCCTGGAACTCCTGGCAGTTCCACGTCGAGGCCGGCGGCGACGCCCGACTCACCCAGGCCTAGCCGCCCCAGGAGGCCCGGACCGTGCTGCGGGGTGCCATCCGCCAGCTGCCGCCGGCGGCGCGGTGCGGGCTCGTGCTCATCGCGCTCGGGCGGCTCGGGCGCGGCCACTCCCGCCGGCCCGCGCTCGTCGCTCCGGCGTGGGCGGCCGCCGGCACCGAGGCCCACCGGCAGGAGGAGGCCGGCGACGGCCCGGCCCACGCCTGGCCGCCCGCGATCTCGGTCGTCATCCCCGCCCGCGACGAGGCCCACCGCCTCGCGGGCGTGCTCGAGCCGCTCGTCGGCGCGCCCGGCGTGGTGGAGGTGCTCGTCGTCGACGACCGCTCGACGGACGGGACGGCCGATGTGGCCCGCGCCCACGGCGCCACCGTGGTCGAGGGCGCCGAGCTGCCGCGCGGCTGGGTCGGCAAGCCGTGGGCGCTGCAGCAGGGCCTCGTCGCCGCCCGCGGAGACCTGATCGTGTTCCTCGACGCCGACGTGCGCCCGTCGCCGCAGCTGCCGGCGGCCGTCGCCGAGCTGCTCGCGCCCCAGCGCGATGTCGAGCGCCAGCTGCGCGCCGAGGCCGCCCCCGCCGACGGCCCGACCGCCGACCGCGGCGACGGGCAGCCGACGCGCATCGAGCGCCCCGTCGACCTCGCCTCGGCCCAGCTCGCCTTCACCTGCCCCGGGATCGGGCAGCGCCTGATCCACCCGGCGCTCCTGACGACCCTCGTCTACCGCCTCGGCCCGCTCGACACCACCGAGCGCATCCCGGCGTCGACGACCGCGATCAACGGCCAGTGCTTCGCCGTGCGTCGCGATGCGCTGATCTCCGCCGGAGGATTCGCGCTCGTGAGCGCCGCGCCGACCGACGACGTCGCGCTCGCCAGGGCGCTCGCCGGCGCCGGCTGGCGGATCGCGGTCGCGGACGGCTCCGGCCTGGGCTCGGTGCGGATGTACGAATCGGCCACCGAGGCGCTCCGCGAGTGGGCGGGCCGCTCGCTCGCGCTGCCGGGAGCCGCCTCCCGGCCCCGCCAGCTGATGGACCTCGCGATCGTGTGGGTCGTCCAGGCGGCGCCCGCGCTCCGGCTCTGGCGGGCCCTGATCACCGCCGCCCGGGCTCGATCGGTCGGTGCGGGCGCCGCCACGCTGCGCCCGTCCGACGTCGCGCTCCTCGCCCTGCGCGGTGCCCTCCAGCTCGCGCTCACCCGCGTCTACCGCGTCGGCGTCGGCGTGCCCGGCCGCGATCCGGTCACCACCGCGCCCGATCCCGTCGCGCTCGCCGCGCCCCTCGCCGATCCGATCGCCTTCGCCGGACTGGTGCGCGGCACGCTGCACCCGGTGCGCCGCTGGCGGGGTCGCGCGATCCCCTAGGCCTCCGTACGCCGCCGGTCGCCGCGGCGCAGCCAGAAGAGCGCGCCGATCATCGTCATGAGCAGACCGGTCCAGCCGACCCGCACGAGCGGCGTGGCGAGCGCCTGCGCGAACGGGAACGCGGCGACGGCGACGCGCGCACCCGTGGCGGCCCGACCTGCCCGCGCGGACGCGGCGAAGAGAAGGAGCAACGGCAGGCCCGCGAGCGGGACGAGGCCGATGGCGCCGCCGGCGAAGGTCATCACCGACTTGCCGCCGTCGGCCGGGCGGGGGAGCGGCGCCGCATGCCCGAGCATCGCAGCGGCGACGCACGCCCACGGCACCCAGTCGCCACCGGCGGCCCAGCCGAGGAGCGCGGCCGCGAGCCCCTTCAGGCCGTCGAGCGCGAAGGCGGGCCACGCGCGTCGCCACCCCAGGTGGTCGAGCGCGTTCCAGGCGCCGGGGTTGCCGTCGCCCACCTGCCGCAGGTCGACACCCTCGCGGCGTGCGACGATCCGTGCGCCGGGGATGCACCCCAGCCCGTACGAGCAGACGATGGCCACAGCCACCACCACCACTGAGAGCGATCCGAGCACCACGCTGCCCGCATCGTTCCACCTTCTCCGCTACCCCGCCGGTGCGCCCGCGCGCGAGGCGCTCTCGCGGATGGGTCTCGATCGTCCGTTGCTGGCATCGACGCCCGGGCTGCGGTTCTGGCGGCTGCTGGGCACCGGCGCCGGCGACCGGATGACCCTCTCCGCCGACCTGCGACGCTGGGCGCTCCTGGCGCTCTGGGAATCCGACGCCGCGCTCGACGAGTTCCTGACCGGCAGCGCGATCCCGCGGCGCTGGGATGCGCTCGCCGAGGAGCGCTACGACCTGCGACTGGCCACGGTGCGCGCGCAGGGCCGCTGGGGTCGGTCCACCTTCGACGTGCGCGGCGCCGCCGAACTGCCCGCGCAGGGCGCACCGGTCGCCGTCCTCACGCGCGCCGCGATCCGCCCCCGCAGGCTGGCCGCCTTCTGGCGGGCGACGCCCGGTCCGGGCCTTGCCGCGAGCGCTCATCCGGCCAAGCTCGCGAGCGTCGGCATCGGCGAGGTGCCGCTCGTCCGCCAGGCGACGTTCTCGCTCTGGAACGACCTGCAGGGCGCGCGCGACTACGCCTACCGCGGAGCGGCCCACCGCGAGGTGATCGACCGGCGCCGCGCCGAGGACTGGTACTCGTCCGAGCTGTTCGCGCGGTTCCGGCCGACGGCCTCGAGCGGCACGTGGGACGGCACCGACCCGCTCGCCGGTCGGCTCTGAGCGCGCGCCGGGCTACGGGTTCAGCGGCAACGGCTGCTCGTACGTCTGCGACGGCCGCTTGGCCTTCTCGCCTGCGTACACCTTCTTGCGGAAGACGGTCTCGCGCTCGATCGCGTCGCTGACGGCCCTCTCGGCACGGGTCGCGGAGATCACGGCCATGTCGGGCTTGAGCGCGATGCCGAGGTGGCGGGAGAGCTCGGTGTCGAACGGCTTCCAGAAGACGCGCCGCGCCTTCTGATCGGTGTCGCCGGGCGCATAGTGGTCGCCGAGGCCCGGCGTCGTCACGTAGACCAGCTCGCGCAGGTCGTCGCCGCGGGGCGCGAGGGCGGCGTACTGCTCCTTGCCCCACCGGGTGCCGGCCTCCTTGTCCTTGCGCGACACGAGCATCACGAACCGCGTCGTCGCCGGGACGTCGCCGATCGGCGGCTGCGGCAGGCGGACCTCCTGCTCCCCGGGGAAGGCACGGCCCGGGTAGATCGAGTAGACGAGCCCCGGCTTGGGGACATCGAGCTTGGCGCCGAGCGCGGCGTAGTCGAACGCGAGCGCGCCGCCGGCCGAGAAGCCGAGCACGGCGACCCGGTTCTCCTGCACGGGCACCGCGTCGACCGCGAGCTTCACGCCCTCGAACATGTTCGCGCGCGGATCCTGCGAACCGTCGGTCGGGAACGGCGCCTCCTGCCAGGCGGGGAACACCACCGTGAGCCCCTCCCGGGCGAGGTGGCTGATCCACGGCTCGTACCCGACGATGTAGCTCGAGCCGAAGCCATGGAGGAAGATCACGAGGGGCTGCGGCCCGACCGCGCCCTTGGCGCGGATGATGTACGTGCGCGTCTGCCCGCTGCCGACGGCGCCGACCTCGACGTCGGTGCCGGTGCCGCCCTTCTCGAACAGGTTCGCGCCGGGCACGCCGAAGGAGGTCGCCGGCTGCGCGAGCGGGCTCGGGTCGATCGCTCCCGCACCCCATGCGCCCAGCCCACCGAGGACGATCGCCGCCACGGCGAACCAGCCGGTGATCGCGAGCTTGCGCTCGGCCGCCCAGTAGCGGAGCGTGCGCAGGCGCGGCTCACGCTCCATGCCGTAGGGCGTGGTCATGCCGCCTCCTGCACGAGGCGCGCGGCCGTCAGGCCGGACAGCATCACGAGCGGTACACCTCCACCTGGGTGAACGGTACCGCCGATGCGCAGCAGCCCGCGCAGGCCGGGAACCAGCGGTCCGGGCCGGCGGAGCGTGCCGAGGCGGCCGTGCGGCGCGTCGCCGTAGATCGCGCCGTCCGGGGTGCCGCTCTCGGCGGCGAGGTCGGCCGGCGTGCGGCGGTCCCGTGCGACGACGGCGCCGTCCGGCAGCCCCAGGCGCGCCTCGAGTTCCTGCACGCGCGCGTCGACCGCCGCATCGGGCAGGCCGGCGGGCGCGTTGACGAGCACGAACCACCGCTCAGGATCACGGGCGTCGACGATCCCGGCCGCGCGCTCGGTCACGCTCGGCACGCTCACGTAGAGCGTCGGATCGGCGGGCAGCACGTGGCGACGGTAGAGGTCGTCGAACTCGCCCTCGTAGTCGGCGCAGAAGCGGATCTCGTGGTGCACCTCCGTCGGCTGCGCCGGGCGCACGGCGAGCAGCAGCGCGGCGCCCGACACCGACGGGGCGCGTCGGCCGGCGCGCCCCGCGAGGCGCGCCGCGCGGGCCCGCACCACGGGCGCGGCGAGCGGCGCCCCGTCGATCAGGCCGGCGAGCGTACGGTGGTCGCCTGCGAAGAGCACGGCGTCGGCCGCGAGCCGGCGACCGGGCGTACGGATCGCGCGCACCCGGCCGCCGGCCGCCTCGATCGCCTGCACGGGCTCGCCGAGGTGCACGGCGCCGCCGAGCTCGCGCACCCGCGCCGCGAGGAGGTCGGGGATCGCGTGCAGACCGCCGGCCACCCCCGGGTACCAGACGCCGAACGCATGCTCCACGTAGCCCGCGAGCGCGAGCACGGCAGGCGCACGGCGCGGATCGGCGCCCGCGTAGGTCGCGAAGCGCTCCACCAGCTGGCGCACCCGCGGATCCGGAGAGAGGCCGTGCGCGAACTGCCGGAGCGTCTGGTGCGGGCGCACGCGCAGGCCGTCGCGCGGATCGGGCGTCGGGTCGGCGGCGGTCGGGCGGCGCGGCGGCCACGGCGGGAGCCCGCTCAGGATCTGCTCGGAGCCCTCCCACATGCCGGCGCACACGTCGAGGTAGCGCGACCAGGCGGCACCCGCACCCGCCGACCACGCCTCGAGCGCCTCCACCGAGCGGCCGCGGTCGGCGCTGAGGTCCACCTGCGAGCCGTCGGCGAACCGGTAGCGGGTGACGGGCTCCACGGGGCGCAGGTCGAGGACGTCCTCGGGCAGGCCGGCGCTCGCCATCGCCCGCTGCAGCACGTGCGGCATGGTCAGCAGCGACGGGCCGGTGTCAAACGGGAGTCCGCCGACGATCCGGCGCCCCGCCTTGCCGCCGACCTGGTCCGTGGCCTCGAGCACGGTGACGGCGTGTCCGGCGTTCGCGAGCGTCGCGGCGGCCGTGAGCCCGCCGATCCCGGCGCCGACGACGGCGACGCGCACGCGTCAGCCCCGCTGCGCCCGCAGCCGCGCGCGCAGCGCCGGCAAGAGCACGCTGCCCATGGCCGCGCCGCCGGCCAGGGCCACCTTCGGGCGGCGCCACAGCAGCACGTTCGCGATGATCTCACCGAGCCACGTCCACGCGTAGAGCGCGAGCGCCGGATCGCCCGAGCGCAGCGAGGCGAGGTCGTCCGCCTCCGGCCCATCGGTGGCCGGGGTCGCAGCGGCCGGGTCGTCGTGTGGGTCGATCAGCTCGGCGGCCGCGAAGACCGCGACCCCCGTCGCGAGCCAGCCGAGGAAGTTCGACGCCGGGATGCCCTCGTACCTCCCGCCGCCGGGCCAGCGCCAGTAGCCCTCGCGCACCATGCGCGGATCGAGGAACACGTCCCAGGCGGTGAGCGCGCCCGCGGCGACGGCCACGCGGGCGGCGCGGCGGCGCAGGCCGCTGCGCCGTCGACCATCGGCGGAGGCGGTGGCCCAGTCGGCCGCAACCCTGCTCGGCCGGGCCATCATCGCCCACGCGGCGCCGGCGAGCAGCGGCACGTCGGCGACCTTCGGGCCGAGCTGACCGGAGTAGTCGTATGCGCCGAACGGCCGGCCGGTGTGCACGCCGAGCCATTCGGCGCCCATCCCGATCGATCCGGCTGCCGCCACGACGGCCGCACCGCGTGCGCCGCGCTGCTCGATCGCGTCGGCGGTGCTCGTGGTGAGGTAGAGCACGACGATCGCGCGCGTCATCCACGGCGGCCGCGGCGCCTCGAGGCCGTACGCCACCTGTCCGGCCGCGAGCGCGGCGCCGAGGAACGGAGAGGTCTTCACCAAGCGGACGCTAGCTGCCGGCGGCCACGGCTGCGCGCGCCCGCCGTCGGGCGTGCACCGCGCCCCCCACCTTGCGCCGCAGCGGCACCACGGCGCGGCCGGGCCGCTCGCCGAGCCCCTCGCGCTCGAGCTCGCGCAGGATCTCCCGGTACATGCCGGCGGCCGCGGCGATCCCGAAGTTGCCGCTCGCCAGGTAGCCGATGCCGGCGATGCCTTCGTCGTAGAGCGCGTCGGCACGGGCGATCTGGTCGCGCAGGAGGTCGGCGCGGTGTCCCGGCTCCGGCGCCCCGAACCGCGCGATCGTCTCGCGGGCGAGGTACACCCGGCCGTGCTCGCGGTCCTCGTCGATGTCGCGCAGGATGTTCGTGCGCTGCATCGCCTGACCGAGCGCGATCGCGGGTCGGCGCGCGCGCACCGGATCGCCCGTGCCGAGCACGGAGGTCATCAGGAGGCCGACGGTGCCGGCGACGCGGTAGCAGTAGGTGTCGAGGTCGTCCTCGGTGAGGATCGTGCGCTGCGTGAGGTCGTCGCGCATGCCCGCGCAGAAGTCGCCGACGACGGAGCGCTCGATCGCGTACCGGCCCTCGAGCGCCTCGAGGATCTGCGCCTCGCGGCTGGCGGCTGCCTCGCCGCGCGCCCACGCCTCGACGGCGCCGACGACGGCGTCGGCCTCGGGCTGGCGGTCGTCGACGGCGTCGTCGAGGGTGCGGAGCACGAGGTAGAGCAGGTGCACGTCGTCGCGCAGCTCGCGCGGGAGGAACCGGCTCGCGAGCCAGAAGGTGCGCCCCACGGCGCGATGCGTGGCGCGCGCCTCCTCGAGGAGCGCGTCCGTCGATGCGGGCTGCTGCGGCGCGCGCCCACCACCGGTTCCCATCAGCATGTCGTCGTCACCTTCGTGGAGGAGTTCTGGTCCAGGGTGCCGGAGGCGCCGGGCGGGACGGTGAACGAGGTTGGCCGCGGGTGGTCCTGCGCGATCAGTCCGGCCGTCACCTCCGCCCCGAAGAGCACGCCCGGCACGCCGGCGCCGGGGTGCGAGCCGCCGCCGACCGCGTACACGCCGCGCACCTTCGGATGGCGGTTCGGCACGCGGAACGCGGCGGACTGGTGGAGGGTCGGCTCGAGCGCGAAGGCGTTGCCGTCGACGGCCGCGTAGCGGTCGCGGAAGTCGGCGGGGGTCATCGTGTGGCGCACCACGGTCGACTCCGCGAGCCCCTCGACGCCGAACGTCTCCTCGAGATCGGCGATCACGCCGTCGGCCACCGCCTGGGTCTGCGCGTCGTCCCACGTGTCTCCGCTGCGCAGGTTCGGGACGGGCAGCAGGATCGCGATCGAGTCGCCACCGTCCGCGGCCATCCCGGGCTCGGTGCGGCTCGGTGCGTGGATGTAGGTCGAGTAGTTGGCAGCCAGCCGGCGGCGGCTGGTGACGTCCTTGATGAAGCGCTTGTAGCCCGTCCCGACCATGAGCGTGTGGTGGCGCAGCTGCGGGAACTGGCGGTCGGTGCCCAGGTAGACGAGCAGGGCGCTCATGGAGGAGCGACGGCTGCGCAGCTGGCGGCGCACGCCGAGCATGCCGTCGAGCGCCGCGGCATCGCCGTTCCACACCACGGCGTCGGCTTCGATCAGCTCGCCGCCGTCGGTCACCACTCCGCGGACGCGTCCGCCACGGTGCTCGATCCGCTCCACGCGGGTGCTCGTGCGGACGTCGAGGTGCCGGGCCATCGCCTCCACCACCGAGTACACCCCGCCGCGGGTGTAGTGCACGCCGTCGAGGAACTGCAGGTAGACGAGCGCGCCGTAGATGGCCGGCACGCGGAACGGGTCGCCGCCGATGAAGAGCGAGTGGAAGCCCATGGCCTCGCGCACGCGCTCGTGGTCGAAGTGGCGGGAGACGAACGTGTGGAGCGGCAGCGCGGCGCCGAGCCGCACCATCGTCGGGAGCAGGCCCGCGAGCGAAAGTGGGGTGTCGAAGGAGCGGCGGCCCGCGGCGAGGATGCCCTCCTCGTAGATCGGGCGGAGCGCGTCCAGGAACCCGTCGAAGGCGCGGGCGTCGTGGGCGGAGAACTTCGCGAGCTCGTCGCGCATGCCGTCGCGGTCGGTCATCACGTCGAGGTGACGATCGTCGCCGGCCCAGTGGATCCGGTAGTACGGCTCGAGCGGGAGCAGGTCGACCTCGTCGCGGAAGTTCAGCCCGCCGGCGGCGAAGGTCTCCTCCAGCACCCACGGCATCGTGATCAGCGATGGGCCCGTGTCCCACACATAGCGCCCGTCGACGATCTGCGAGGCGCGGCCGCCGGGCGTCGGCAGCTGCTCGAGCACGGTGACGTCATGCCCGGCGCCCTGCAGCCGCAGCGCGGTGCCGAGGCCCCCGAGGCCAGCGCCGATGACCAGGATCTTCATGCGCGGACCTCGATGTGATCGATGTGGAGCTCGGCGCTGGAGGCCGAGCCCGTGAGCCAGGTGGCGATGCGCAGCTGGCGGATGAGCACGTCGATGGTCTCGTCGACGCGATCGGCCTGCGCGGCGAGGAGCAGGGTACGGGCGAGGCCGGCGGCGGTCGCTCCGAGCGCGAGGCTCATCGCGGCCTGCACGCCGTCGGTCACCCCGCCGCTCGCGATCACGGCGGCGCGGCCGTCGGCCGACTTTACGGCGCCGAGGGTGGCCTCGACCGTCGGCGTGCCCCAGTCGGCGAAGGCCTGCGCCACGGCCTGCGAACGCGCGTCGCGCTGGCCCTCCACGAGCGCCCAGTTGGTGCCGCCGGCGCCGGCCACGTCCACCCCGGCCACGCCTGCGTCGATCAGGTCGCGCACATCTCGCTCGTGCAGGCCGAAGCCGACCTCCTTCACCGTGACCGGCAGGGGGGCGAGGCGCTGCACCGCCTCGGCGATGCGGTCGAGCGTGCGCGCGAACCACGGCTCGCCCTCGGGTTGGACGGCCTCCTGCAACGGGTTGAGGTGGATCGAGAGGGCATCCGCTCCGAGGAGGTCGACGAGCCGCTCGGCATCGTCGACGCCGTTCGGCGTGGCGAGCTGCGGCGCCCCGAGGTTGGCGAGGAGCAGCGGCGGCCGGTCGGAGCCCACGTAGGTGCGCAGGAGGGTCGGGTCGTCGAGCAGCGGGCGGCCGCTCCCGAGCACGAGACCGATGCCATGGCGGGCTGCGGCCCGCGCGAGGCGCGCGTTGATGACGGCCGCGTCGTCCGTGCCGCCCGTCATCGCGCTCACGATCAGCGGCGCCTCGAGCTGGTGGCCGAGGAGGTCCGTGCGCAGCTCGACGGCCGTGAGGTCGCGCCCCGGCAGCGCCCGGTGGCGCAGGCGCAGGTGGTCGAAGCCCGCGCTCCCACGATGGAGGGCATCGTCGCGGGCGGCGATGCGGAGGTGGTCGGCCTTGCGGCCCGCGGCCGGCGTGGGGCTGGGAGCGCTCACACCTGGGGTACGCCCGAACGGGCGCCGCGGATGACCGGTGGGGGCGGCTCGCCCTAGCCGGTCGGCTGGAGGCGGGCGAGCAGCGTCGCCCGGGCCTCCTGGATCGATCCGTCGAGCGCACTGCTCTCCGGATCGGCGAGGTGGGTGACGGCCACGCCGAGCAGCACGCCGAGGAAGAGCGTCGCGAAGCCGTCGGGGTCGACGTCCTTGCTCACCTCGTTCTTCGCCTGGCGCTCCGTGAGGTAGGCGACGATCTGGTCGCGGACGCGGCGACGCAGGACGACGAAGTGCTCATGCAGGTGCGGCGAGGGTCCGAGGGCCTCGAACAGCAGCATCACGACGATCCGCACCCGGTCGGGGCTCTCGTTGAGCTCGCCGAGCCAGACGCCGAGGAGCGTCTCGACCAGCTCGTCGACGTCGTCGAGCGTGGGCGTGCCCTCGCCGAACACCTTCTCCGCCCAGTCCGTCGTCACCTCCTGGCTCACGGCGACGAGGAGGTCGTCCTTCGAGCCGAAGTGGAAGTTCACGGCGCCGCGGCTCATGCCGGCGCGCTCACCGATCGCGGCGACCGACGTGTTGCCCACGCCCTGCGCGGCGACGAGGTCGCGCGTCGCGGCGATCAGCCGGCGTCGGGCGGACGCGGTGCGCTGGACCTGGGTGGGCATCGCCACCGATCATGGCGGACACCGGAGGCGAAATCGGCTGGAAACACGCCCGTTGTCACGCATTCCGTGTCCCCCGAACGGTATGACAACCGTCAACTATGCGTGTTTTCCGGTCCATTAGAGACCGGGAAACGGTCGGTCGTGGGCGTTGCGGGGGAGGAATGCGCGTTCCCCGGCTGGCCCGAAAAGTCCCGTCGGGGCGGCGCCACCCCGCCCGGCGCGCTACGTCCGGTGTTGCGTCGAACGGCGCTCGACCACTCAGTCGACCTCTGTGGGCGACGCGCCCTCTTGCGTTGACGCCGTCTCAGTTGGCGCGATTCGGGGGGGTTGAGGCTCGATCTCGGGCTCGACACCCTCCACCTCGGGGAGGGTGATGCCCTCCCGAAGTGCTCCGAAACCCCCGAGTACCAGCGTTGCACCGATGAACAGTCCAAGGATCGTGAGCACGCTCACGACGGCGCTGACGGCATCGGCGATCGTGGTGTAGATGATCACGAGTCCGAGGAGGATGGCGATCGTCGGCATGAGGAACCGGCGCCCGTTCGGCGTGAGCGCGAGGATGGAGAGCAGCGCGATGCCGATGAGCATCGCGAACACGATGCCGGCGCCGCTCGAGGTGTCCTGCGGCGTCGACTGCGCGAGGGCGAAGGTCATGCGGCCACCGGCTCGGCGTTGTTCTGGAGCACCGGGAGCGCGCCCGGGCCGGGCGCATCGGCGCGGAGCGGACCGGTGCCGACGAGCGGCTGGGGCACGTGCTGGTCGGCGTGGTAGCTGGAGCGGACGAGCGGGCCGCACGCCATGTGCGAGAAGCCCATCGCATAGCCGCGCTCCTCGAGCTGCTTGAACTCCTCGGGGTGCCAGTAGCGCACGATCGGCAGGTGGTTCACGGTCGGGCGCAGGTACTGCCCGACGGTGATGACGGAGACGCCGGCATCGCGCAGCTGCCCGAGCGCGTCGATCATCTCGTCGAAGCTCTCGCCGAGCCCGACCATCAGGCCCGACTTCGTCACGACCTCGTCCTCGCCCATCTCGCGGGCGTTGCTCAGGACGCGCAGCGAGCGCTCGAACTTGGAGCCTCGCCGGGCCACGGGGTACAGGCGCGGCACCACCTCGACGTTGTGGTTGAACACGTCGGGCCGCTCCGCGATCACGCGGGCCAGCGGCATCTCCTCGCCGCGGAAGTCGGGCGTGAGGAGCTCGATCTTGCAGTCCGGCGCCTGTTTGCGGATCTGGCGGACGAGCGCGGCCCACACGCCGCTGCCGTAGTCCGGGAGGTCGTCGCGGTCGACGGACGTGATCACCGCGTGGCGCAGGCCCATGCGCGCGATCGAGCGGGCGACGCGCGCGGGCTCGAGCGGGTCGTTCCACGTGGGCTTGCCGGTGGACACGTGGCAGAAGCCGCAGCGGCGGGTGCACGTGTCGCCGAGGATCATGAACGTCGCGGTGCCGCGCTCCCAGCACTCACCGATGTTCGGGCACGCGGCCTCCTGGCAGACCGTGTTGAGGTTCTCGTCGGAGATCAGCCCGGAGAGGTCGCGGTAGCGCTCGCCGCCGGGCGCCGGCACCTTGAACCACGACGGCTTGCGGTGCTTGAAGGGCAGCACGCGGTCGCCGATCACCGAGCGCGGGTCCATGCCTCCGGGCGTCGCACGCGAACGGGTCTTGTGGACGCGGACTGGCAGCAGGTCGCTCATGAGGTCACATCAACGTAGCGCGGCGGGATCGCCGACGCGTGCGGTGAGTCCGAGCGCGCCGGCGACGTGGGCGCCGATCGAGGCGCGCAGGGCGCCGAGGGTGTCGGTGGCGCCCGTCTCCGCCGCGATGCTCGTCATCCGCGCCGCCGGGAGGCCGCACGGGGTGAACCAGTCCCACGGCGCAAGGTCGTTGTCGGCGCCGATCGCGAAGCCGTGGATGGCGACGCCGCGGCTCATGTGCACGCCGAGCGACGCGATCTTGCGGTGTGCGCCCGCGTGCGGGACCGGCGAGCCGTCGGCGCGCACGGGTGGATCGGGCAGCTCGTCCGGTCCACCGACCCACACGCCCGTGAGGTTCTCGTCGGGCGTGCTCTCGCGCGCGTAGGCGCGGACGCCCTGCTCGGCGAGGGCTCCGACGATCGCGAACTCGAGGGTGCGCAGGTAGGCGACGACGTCCGGGGTGCGCACGATCGGGTAGCCCACGAGCATGCCGGGGCCGTGGTAGGTCGCCAGGCCGCCGCGCTGCGTGGTGACGACGTCGACGCCCTGCGCGCGCAGGAAGTCCTCGCCGAGCGGGAGCTCGTCGTCGCGGCTGCGGCGGCCGCGGGTGACCACCGGCGGGTGCTCGAGCAGCAGGAGCGTGTCGTCGATCTCGCCCGCGATCCGGCGCTCGCGCAGCTCCTCCTGGAGCGCGAGCGCCTCGCTGTACGGCACCAGACCGAGCTGGCAGACGACGAGATCGCTCACCGCTCTGACGTTAGCCTGCACGCCGCATGCCGCACGCCCACCTCGCCCCGACCACCGCCGTGCACTACGAGGTGCTGGCGCCCGGCCCGGCCGGCGACACCGCCGCGCCGGACCTCGTGCTCGTCCACGGCACCGGCGGCAGCGCGGCGACCCACTGGGCCCACCTCGCGGACGGGCTCGCCGGGATCGGCGCCGGCCGGCGCGTGCTCGCGGTGAACTACTCGGGCTCGGGTGAGACGGTCGACGACGGCGGGCCGCTCACGCTCGACGGCCTCGTCGCGCAGGTGCGGGGCGCCGTGGCCGATGCCGGCGACCGGCCGTTCGACCTCGTCGGCTTCTCGCTCGGCGCCGTCGTGGCGGCCGGGCTGGCGGCGCGCGACGCGGCGGGCCTGCGGCGGCTCGTGCTGCTCTCGGGCTGGGTGAGGCCCGACAGCCGCACCGCCCTGCAGTTCGGGCTCTGGCGTCGCCTCCACGAGGGCGACCGCCGCGCGCTGGCCCAGCTCCTCGCGCTCACCGGCTTCTCGGCGGCCTACCTCGCCGCGCGCCCCGCGCGGGCGCTGGAGCGCGCCGTCGAGCACACCCTCGCGACGCTCGCGCCCGGCTTCGTCCGGCAGTGCGCACTCGACGAGGTGGTCGACGTGTCGGCCGATCTCATGCGCATCGCCCGGCCCACGCTCGTGCTCGGCGCGACCGAGGATGCCATGGTGCCGGTCGCCCAGGCCCGCGCCCTCGCGGCCGGCATCCCAGAGGCGCAGTACGGCGAGCTGCGCTCCGGTCACCTCTCGATCTTCGAGGCGCCGGACGAGCTCCTGACGACGATCGGGGCGTTCCTCGAGGCGTGAGGTTCCGCCTGCGGCGGGTCGTGGCGCTCACCGCAGCCTGCACCCGGCGAGGCGCCAGGGGATCGTCAGGCGAGGAGGCTCGTCGGGTGTTCGAGGAGCTTGCGCACGCGAGCCAGGAAGCGGGCGGCGGGGGCGCCGTACACCGCGCGATGGTCGACGAGCAGCGTGAGCGTGAACGTCTGGCCGACCGTGAGCTCGCCGTCGCGCGCCACGGGGCGACCGGCGACCGCGCCGACGGTCAGGATCGCCGCCTGCCCCGGGGTGATGACGGCCGTGAACTCGTCGACGCCGTACACCCCGAGGTTCGAGACGGTGAACGTGGCCGAGGCGACGTCGGCCGGGCGCAGCGTACCTTCGCGCGCCTTCCCGATCAGCTCGGACGAGCGCTCGGCGATCTCGCCGAGGCTGAGCCGGTCCACATCCTGGACGACGGGCACGGGCAGACCGTCCTCGACGTCGACCGGGATGCCGATGTTGATGCGCGGGTACTCCTCCACACGCCCGTCGCGGTACGCGCCGTTGAGCCGCGGATGTGCGCGCAACGCGAGCGCCGTGGCGCGGATCACGAGATCGTTGATCGACGGCGGCGCCATGTCCGGGCGGTTCGAGGCGAGGTCGGCGCGGAGTTGCAGGATCGGCTCGGCATCGACCTCCGAGCGCACGGTGAAGTGCGGGATCGTGCCCTTCGACTCGGCCATGCGGCGCGCGATCGTCTGGCCCTGGCGGCTCAGCTCGACCACGCGCGGCTCGCCCTTGCCGCGGCCGGGCTGGGCCGCAGGCAGCGTGACCTGCTCGGCGTCGGCGGTGGGTCCTGGGGCATCGGTCGTCGGCACGGGGACCTCGGGCGTCGGGGTCGGATCGGCCGGGAGCTCGGGCTCGGGCGTCGGTTCGATCGGGAGCTCGGGAGCGGGCTCGGGAGCGGGGTCGGCGGGGAGCTCGGGCTCGGGGGCGGGCGGCTCGGGCTCCGCGGGCACGTCGGGTTCGGGCGCCGGCTGCCCGGGCACCTCCGGCTCGACGGGCGCCGGCTGCGGTTCGGGCTCCGCGGGCACGTCGGGGTCGGGCGCCGGCTGCGCGGGCACGTCGGGTTCGGGCGCGGGCTGCGCGGGCACCTCCGGCGCGGGCTGCTCGGGCACGTCCGGCTCGACGGGCGCCGGGTCGACCGGCGGGATCGGGGGCTGCGGGCCGCTCGGGCTCGGTGGGGTGAACTCGCTCTGCGCGGCGGGCACGGCGCCGGCTGGCATCGGCGGCCGCGCGAGGCCCTGGGCCTGGGCGGCCTCGATGTCGGCCCGCACCACGCGGCCCTCGGGGCCGGTGCCGGGGATCAGCGAGAGATCGAGCCCGAGCTCCTCGGCCAGGCGACGTGCGACGGGCGACGCCTGCACGCGCGCGTTGCCGTCGTTCGCCGGTCGCTGCTCGGGCGGGCGCGGCGGCGCCGTCGGCGGCGCGATGAGCTCCTCGGGCGTGAACCGCCCCTCATCCGTGACGGCGGGCGTCGGCGGCGCCGGCGTGACCGGCACCGGGGCGACCTGCCCGCCCGGCTGCTCGCCCCACGGGTTCGACGGCAGCGCTCCTGGGCTCCCCGCGGCTGCAGCCACCGGTTCGGCAGCCGCCGGTTCGGCGGGCAGGACCGGCTGGGCCGGGACGACGGGGGGCCGCAGCGACGGGCTCGGGCTGCGGTTCGGGCGCCGCCGGAGCCGCAACCGGAGCAGCGGGCGCGAGCGGCGGGACGGGCGGCTGCGGAGCGATGGGCGCGGGCGTGGGCGCCGCGGCGGCCGCCACGTGCTCCTGCGTGGGCAGGTCGACATCGTCGAGCGAGATCGCCGTGAACTCGGTCGTCTCGCCCTCGTCGTCCTCGTCGGCGGGGTGCGGTGCCCGCCAGCCCGACTGGGAGGCGGGGCCCCAGGCAGCGCTGCGACCGGGATCCGGCGGCGGGCTGGAGGCGTGCACGACGTGCTGGCCGTGGTGGTCGGCCTGGAGCTCGTAGGACTCGCCGGCGATCGGCGCTCCGGGCGCGCGCGGGGGCGGCACCTGACCGGCGCCGCGCGCCCCGCTACCGGGCGGCGCCACCGAGTGGCCGCCGGGAAGCGGCGTGAGATCGTCGATCAGGCCGATCGGCTGGCCGAGGCGCAGCTTCGTGCCCTCGGGGACCAGGATCCGCAGCACGCCGGCCTCCGGCGCCTCGTACGGGAGCGTCGACTTGTCGGTCTCGATCTCCGCGATCTCCTGGCCCTGCGCGACCACCTGGCCGTCGGAGGCGAGCCACGAGATGACGGTGCCCTCCTCCATCGTGTCGGAGAGCCGGGGCATGACGAGTTCCACGGCCACGGCCCTGGACCTTACCCCGCGCAGCCCCCGTGGCGGCGCGGCGCGCCACCGGGCGGCCGGCGGCCGGGCACGGGAGCCGGCGCTAGCTGCGGTAGAGCGCCCCCAGCGCGGCGCGGGCCACGGCGCGGGCATCGGCGCGGGCTGCGGCCTCGAGCACCCGGGAGTAGCCGACGGGCGCATCGGCACCGCTCACGCGCAGCACCGGGCTGTCGAGGTGGTCGAACGCGTGCTCCTGCACGAGAGCGGCGATGCTCGCCGCCACACCGGCCTGCGGCCAGCCGTCCTCGATCACGACGAGACGGTTCGTGCGCCGCACCGAGGCCACGATCCCGTCGAGATCGAGCGGCCGCAGCGAGCGCACGTCGATCACCTCGGCCGAGACCCCGTGCTCGCGCTCGAGGACGTCGGCCGCCTCGACGGCCGTCCGGGCGGCGCGCGAGATGCCGAGCAGCGTCACGTCGCGGCCCTCGCGACGGATCGCGATCTCGCCGAGCGGCACCGTGTGGTCGGAGCCGTCGGGCACCTCGCCGGTCACCGCGTACAGCTCCTGGTGCTCGATCACGACGACGGGATCGTCGCTGCGGATCGCCGTCTTCAGCAGGCCCTTCGCATCGGCCGGCGTTGACGGCACGGCGATCTGCAGCCCGGGGATGCTCATGAGCATCGATTCGAGGTGGTGCGCGTGCGTCGGCCCGAGCTGGTGGCCGCCGCCCTGCACGGTGCGCACGACGAGCGGCACGGTGATCGCGCCGGCGGTCGCCCACGGCGTCTGCGCGACGGTCACGAGCAGCTGGTCGAGCGCGCGGCTCGCAGCCGTGATCGTCATCAGTTCGACGATCGGCCGCAGGCCCGTCATTGCCGCGCCGGCCGCGATGCCGACGATCGCGCGCTCGGCGCTCGGCGTGTCGCGCACGCGGCGGTCGCCGTAGTCGGCGAGCAGGCCCTTCGTCACGTGGAACGGGCCGTCGAAGGCGCCGATGTCCTCGCCGAGCAGGAACACGCGCTCGTCGCGGTCGAGCTCCTCGCGCAGCGCCAGGCGCAGCGCCTCGCGGTAGGTCATGGAGGTGGTGCTCACCGGTCCTCCTCGCGCTCGGCGGGCTCGATCTCACCGCGCGTGCTGGTGCCGCGCGCATCGACGGCCAGCCAGCCGCTCGGGTCGTCGACCGTGCTGCTGGCGTAGAGCGAGTCGGCGGCGGGGTGGGCCGAGCGGCCGGCCCAGCTCACGGCCTGCTCGACCACCGAGTTCACGGTCATCTGCATGCGCGCGCGATCCGAGCTCTCGATCAGCCCGACGGACACGAGCCGGTCGCCGAACGTCGCGAGCGGGTCGCGCGCCTTCCACGCGGCGAGCTCGTCCTTGTCGCCCGCGGGCCTCGGATCGGCCATCGTCGGGGTCGGCGCGCGGTGCACGGTCGCCTGGACCAGCACGGGTCGGCGCTCGGTGCGGGCGATCCCGACGGCGTCGGCGCAGACGGCCTGGGTGTCGACCACGTCCATCCCGTCGCACACGAGCGCCTTCACCCCGTGGCCCTCGGCCTTGCGGGCAAGGGTGGCGATGGCGGCGTCGGCGGCCTGGGCGCTCGCGTGGCCCCGCCGCTCGTGGGCGACGACGAGCACGAGCGGCAGGTGCCAGATCGCGGAGAGGTCGAGCGACTCCGCGAGCGTGCCGTTGGCGCCCGCGCCGTCGCCGAGCAACGCCATCGTCACCTCGGCGCGGCCCTGGTAGCTGGACGCGAGTGCGACCCCCGCGGCCACCGGCAGGTGCGCGCCGACCAGTCCGAAGCCGCCGAGGAAGCGGCGCTCGGGGTCGACGAGGTGCATCGCGCCACCGCGGCCGCCGTTCAGCCCGCCGACGCGCCCGAAGAGCTCCGCCATCGTACGGCCGGCATCCGAGCCGCGGGCGAGCGCGAGCGCGTGCGACCGCCACGTGGAGAGCAGCCAGTCGCGATCCTCGAGCGCGCGGGTGGCGCCGACGACGAGCGCCTCCTCGCCGATCGCGAGGTGCAGGAAGCCGCCGATCTGGCCTGCGCCGTGCAGTTCGCCGGCGCGTTCGTCGAAACGGCGGACGAGCTGCATCGCCCCGAGCCACTCGCGGACGACCGAGGGATGGGGAAGCGGACGCGTCCTGACGCTGGCTACCGGCGCGTTCGGCTTCACAGGAGAACCCTATCCAGCCGGGCGGTGGCCGACCGACCGGGGAGCGGTCGGCTGGTCGACCCTGGACGTTGGTCCACTTTTGGGCGCGATGTTGCAAGCCGTCGGTCAGGTTTGGCTGTCCCCCGACCGACGAACGAGGTGTGCACGGTCGGGGGATCCTGGACATCGGCGAAGCCGAACGCGCGCGAACCGTCGATTTCGCACGCCGCGTCCGCGGGACGTGGCGCCCCGCTGCCCTCTCGCTGCTGGTCCTCGGCGTGGTGGCCGCGTTCGCGGTCGGTCCCGCGGCGGTCCTGCCTGCCGTCGCACTCGGCATCGCGGTCGGGTGGTACGACCGCACCGACTTCGGCGAGGTCGCCCGGCCCGAGCTCGCGGTGCTGGCAGTGCTCGGCGTGGCCCAGCTGGCCGCCGTCGCGTTCCTGGCGCTCTCGGAGCGGTACCAGCTCGACAGCCTCGCGCTGCTCGTGCTCCCGGCGGTCGCCGCCTGCCTGATCTTTCCACGGCGGCTCGCGTTCGCCGTCTCCGCGTTCAGCGTGGCACTGCTCGTCGGCGCGGCGTTCGCGATCGACGCCCAGCAGGTGCTCGCCGACCCGCCGATCCTGATCCTGCCCGTCGGCGTGCTGCTCTGCATCGCGCTGCCGGCCGCGATGGTGCGCGAGCTCGAGATCGCGTCACGCGACACCGCCTCGATCGACACGCTCACGGGCGCGCTGAACCGCGGCGCGCTCGAGGCCCGCATCTCCGAGCTCGACGGCGACGTGCCGACGCTCGTCGCCTCGCGGGTCGGCGTGATCATGGCCGACCTCGACCACTTCAAGCACGTCAACGACGAGCTCGGCCACGAGGCGGGCGACGCCGTGCTGCGCGAGGTCGTGCGCCGGATCCGGTCGGTGCTCGGGCCGCTCACGCCCGTGTACCGCGTCGGCGGTGAGGAGTTCGCCGTGTTGATGGCGGGCGCCGACGCGCCGCAGGTGGCGGTCGTCGCCGAGCGGCTCCGCAGCGCCGTCCGCGACGAGCCGATCGAGGGGC
The DNA here is from genome assembly GCA_036946195.1 of Patulibacter minatonensis. Lineage (GTDB taxonomy): Bacteria > Actinomycetota > Thermoleophilia > Solirubrobacterales > Solirubrobacteraceae > JAGIBJ01. The sequence goes on from JAQIJQ010000021.1 coordinate 23,212, forward strand.
GCGAGGTGACGATGAGCTTCGGCGTCGCCGCCGGCACGCTCGACCACGAACGCGTGACCGACGTGCTCGAGCGGGCCGACGAGGCGCTCTACCGCGCCAAGCGCGCGGGCCGCAACCGCGTGATCCCGGCGGCGATGCGCGTGGTCGACAGCCCGCTGCTGGTCGCCGACGAGGGCGGGCCGGCCGGTGCCGGTGACGCGCTCGGCGAGCACCTGGGCGCCGAGCCCGAGGGCGACGAGCCCCGGCCCGCCCGTGCGGCGGCGGCGATCGAGTTCGAGCACGACCGCGGCAACTGGCTCGTGCGCGGCGACTTCGAGCGCGATCACATCCGCGACCACGCTGCCGCCCTCAACCGCACGCACCACGGGGCGCTCGGATTCGTCGCCCTCGCGCTGCTCGCGAGCATCCCCTGGCTCGGCTGGCGGATGGTGGTGCCGGCGCTCTTCGCCGTCCCGCTCTACCACCTGGCCGAGCGTCGGGTCCACCGTGCCCGCCGGCCCGAGTACCTGCTCGGCGGCGCGTGGGTGCTCGTGCAGCTGTCGATCTTCGCGGGGGCGCTGCTCGTCACGAACCCGCAGCCGTACATGCTCGTGCTGTTCGCGCCGATGCTCATCGGGATGACCGCCGTCTTTCCGACGCGCGGCGTGCTGCTCCTCTCGGCCATCACCGTCGTCCTCACCGGCGCGGCCGGCGCGCTCGCGCGGCCGGACCTCGTCTTCTCCTACCCGGGCGTCGCGGCGCCGCACATGCTCGTCATCGTGTGGATCGCGCTGATGAGCGGCGTCGCCGGGCGCGCGTCGATCGAGCACCGCGTGCGGGCCGTCGTCGACCCGCTCACGGGCGTGCTCACCCGCGCCGCGCTGCGCAGCCGCCTGGACGAGGTGGCCCACGAATCGCAGGTGCCGGGCGCGCGCGTGAGCGTGATCGCCTTCGACATCGACGACTTCAAGGCCCTCAACGACACCCACGGTCACGCCGTCGGCGACGACGTCCTCCGGGCCACCGGTGCGGCGCTCCGCGCCCAGCTGCACGCCCTCGAGTGGGCGTTCCGGCTCGGCGGCGACGAGTTCCTGGTCGTCGTACCGGGCGGTGAGCGCGAGGCCCACGCCCTCGCCGAGCGCATCCGCGCCTCCCTCGCCCGCATCACCGTCGAGGGCGGCACCCGCATCACCGGCTCCTTCGGGGTCGCCGAATCGACGCCCGGCGCCCACTTCGACTTCGAGGGCGTCAGCCGCCGCGCCGACGCCGCTCTCTACGAGGCCAAGCGCGCCGGCCGCAACTGCGTCGCGATCGCGCCGCCACCGGTGATCGCGGCACCCGCCTCCGGGCTCTCGCGCCTGGGCGCGGGCCCCATGCAGCGCTACTCCGCGTAGAGCCGGGCCGACGTCCTGGGCTGGAACGCCCTCGCCTGCCGACGGCAGACCAGCCCACGACTCGGGCGGCGTTGCGCTCCCGGCCGCCCCGCCACCGCGTACGACTCGTGGCCCGGATCCTTGGGCGTTGGGCCGTGTGCGCGGCGCGTCGGCTTGCCTACCGTTGGCGGGGCGATGACGACGACTCAGCCTTCGACGAGCTGGCTCCTCACGGGCGGAGCGGTCGCGCACGACCTGCTCGAGGCGCTCATCGCGAGCGTCGACGACGGCGTGTACATGGTCGACCCCGATGGTCGCGTGCGGTTCTGCAACCCGGCGGCGCTGCGGATCCTCGGCTACGACCAGGCGGCGGAGCTCGTCGGGAAGCCGAGCCACCAGACGATCCACTTCCAGCGGCGCGACGGCAGCCACTTCCCCGCCGAGGAGTGCCCGATGCTGCGGCCGCGGCAGACGGGTGAGACGGTGCGCATCGAGCTCGACTGGTTCACGCGCCGCGACGGCCGCATGGTGCCCGTGGCGTACAGCTCGGCACCGCTGGCGACCGACCGCGGGCGCGGTGCCGTCGTCGTCTTCCGAGACGTGAGCGAACGACTTGCCAGCGAGGAGCTCGCACGCCGCGAGGCCGAAGAACGCGCTCGGGCCGAGGAACTGGACGCGAGCCGCAGCCGCATCCTCGCCGCGATGGACGCCGAACGCCGCCGGCTCGGGCGCGACCTCCACGACGGCGCCCAGCAACGGCTGCTCCACGTGCTCCTGCTGCTCGGCGACGGCCGCGCGGCCCTGGACGGCCGCGGGGGCGACTGCGCCGCGATCCTCGCGAGCGCCACCGCGGAGATCCGCGGCGCGATCGACGAGGTGCGCCAGCTCGCCGCGGGCATCCACCCCGCGATCCTCACCACCCGCGGCCTCGGCGCCGCGATCGAGTCGATCACCGCGCACGTGCCGGTGCCCGTCGATCTCGAGGTCGCCCCCGGCCGCTTCGACGACGCGATCGAGATCGCCGCCTACTACGTCGTCAGCGAGGCCCTGGCCAACGTGACGAAGTATGCCCCCGACGCGACGACCCTGCGCGTGCGCCTCGAGCACTCGCCCGGCACCCTCCAGGTGACGGTCCAGGACGACGGCCCGGGCGGCGCCGTCGTCGTCCCCGGGCACGGACTCGGTGGTCTGATGGACCGCGTCGCCGCTCTCGGCGGCAGCTTCGCCGTCGAGAGCCCCTCCGGCGCCGGCACCACCGTCGTGGCCGCGCTCCCCCTCCACTGAGCCGCGGCCCGGGCGGCCCCGCGCCTCAGCTGGCGCGCAGGTGCGCGAGCACCGCCATCACGCGCCGGTGCTCGGCGCGCTCCTGCCCGACGCCGAGCTTGGAGAACACGTTGCTCGCGTGCTTCTCCACGACCGTCGCGCTGATCCCGAGCACGTCGGCGATCCCCGGGTTCGAGCGCCCCTCCGCCATCAGCTCGAGCACCTGGCGCTCGCGCGGGGTGAGGAGGTCGAGCTTGGAGTCGCGGCGGCGGCGCCCGAGCATCCGGCTGACGACCTCCGCATCGAGCGCCGACCCTCCGGCGGCGACGCGCCGGACGTCCTGCGCGAAGCTCGCCACATCGGCGACGCGGTCCTTCAGCAGGTAGCCGACGCCCCTCGCATCGTCGGCGATCAGCTCGACGGCATAGCGCTCCTCCACGAATTGCGAGAGCACCAGCAACCCGACGTCGGGCAGCTCGCGGCGGAGCACGAGCGCGGCGCGTACGCCGTCGTCGGTGTGGTCCGGCGGCATCTGCACATCGATGATCGCCACGTCCGGCCGGTGCTCGCGCACGGCGGCGACGAGCGAGTCGGCGTCGCCCGCCTGGCCGACGACCGTGAACCCCTGGTCGACGAGCAGCCGCACGAGGCCCTCCCGCAGGAGCACCTGGTCCTCTCCGACCACGATTCGCAGCGTCGACCCGTCCATGCCGCCCGAACGGTAGCCACGCGCCGCCCGGTTGCCTCTCGCCCTGTGGACAAACGCCGATGCGCCACGCCGCGACCTGCAAACGCGGGCTCATACCGAACGGATGTCGTACGACCGTCCGGAACGGGACCAGACGCCGTTCGGCCCTGCCGACACAGAGAGGGACGCCAGGAGGCGGAACGATCCCAATGCCCCGAACCATCCTCAAAATCTCAGGCCTCGTGGCCGCCGCAGCGTTCTCGCTCGGGACCGCCGGCACCGCGCTCGGTGCGGTCGCCAGCGAGCAGGTGAACGCCGGCTCGCTCGCGTTCATCAACAGCACGCCGGGCAACATCGCCTTCCCGGCCACCACCCTCGACGGCACCGACCAGACGAAGACGCAGACGCAGGCGTTCGACGTCTCGGACGCCACCGGCTCGAACAACGGCTGGTCGATCACCGCGACCAGCACCACGTTCACCGCCGCCGGCCACAACCTCTCTGCCAACGCGACGACGATCCAGGGCGCCCCGGGCGTCGCCTGCGACGCGGGGTCGACCTGCACGCCGGCGTCGAACTCGGTCTCCTACCCGTTCACCATGCCGTCCGCGGCCGTGGCACCGACGGCGCAGAAGATGTTCAACGCCGCCGCGAACACCGGCATGGGCAACCAGACGGTCACCCCGACCTGGTCGCTCTCCGTCCCGTCGACGACCTGGGCCGGCGGTGCGGCGAACCCGTACACCGCCACCTGGACCTTCACCCTCGTCAGCGGGCCGTAGCCCGCAGTCGCGCCCCAGGGGGCGCGAGCACACCCGGGCCCCGTGCCCCGACCGCGACCCGGCCCCGCTCCCGAGCGGGGCCGGGTCGTCGGCGTTGTGGGCGCTGGCGGTCGCCCTGCACGGCGACCGTCGGTAGCTGGCGGTCGCCCTGCATGGCGGCCGCGGCGGATCCACCGGAGCACGATCGAGTTCGATCCTCTAGATACATAGAGGAGCAGACGGTCGATGTCCAGGGCGTGCGTAGAATCCGCCCGTGGATCCCCGCCGCACCCTCATCGCCGACTCGGCCATCGCCGTCGTCGGAAAACGCGGTCTGCGGGCCCTGAGCCATGCCTCAGTCGACGAGGAGGCCGGGCTCCCGAAGGGCTCCACCTCGTACTACTGCCGCAAGCGGATCGACCTGCTCCGCCTCACCCTCACGCGCCTCTTCGCGATCGATCGCGAAGAGCTCGAGGCGGCGTCGGCCGAGCTCGTCGCGCGCAGTCCGCTGAGCCCGGCCACCGTGGCGGAGGTGGTCGCGACCGTCGTCGAGCGCTGGCTCACGGGCGAGCGCCGGCTCACCACGCGCGCGCGGTTCGAGCTGTTCCTCGCCGTCGCCCACGAGCCCGAGCTGCGTGAGATGAACCACGAGCACATGTACGCCGTGCTCGACGTGAGCCGCAGGGTGGCCGAGGTGATCGAGCCGCCGGCCGCCATGGAGCACGTCGCGACCACGCTCATGCTGGCCGACGGCCTGATGATCAACGTGATCCGCCAGGACCTCCCGTCGCCCCCTCGGGCCGACATCGCACGCCTCATGGCCGTCGCGATCGCCGCACCGCTCCCGCCGGCCCCTGCGGGCACCGGGGATGACGTGCCGCTGATCCGCGCGGTGTGGAACGACTGATCTCGCGCGCACGCTCGGGGCGCTATCCTCTACGTTCCTAGAGGGGCGGCGGCGTTCTGCGTGACCCCGCTCCTCGGGCGGGACGGAGGGCCCCAGGCCACCGTCACGACGCTCGTGGGCGCATCGGGGGGTGTCCCACGACGGCACGGTGTGGTGGGCTCGTCCCACCACACCGCGCCAGCCGCGTGGACGCCGCGAAGAGCATTCGCCACGACGCGGAGCGTGGCCGGTACCGTCGTGCGGCAGTCCGCCTGCGTCGCCTGCGGACGGTCGATCGACCTCGAGGCGCGTGTCCCTGGGCTGCGTCCACTCACCCGAGGTTCCGACCCATGTCCCACCCACGTCCCCTTGGCGCGATCGCCCACGCCACCCGAAGCTCGTCGGGGGTGCGCGTCGTCGCCCTCCTCCGCGCGATGCTCGTGCTCTGCCTGCTCGCCGGGACCACCGCCACCGGCGCGTCGGCCGCCAGCACCGGGAAGTGCGCCATGCCCCGATGGGGCGAGCTGACCGGCTCCTCGCCGGAGTGGTACCGATCGGGCACGGCCGCCACCACGGTCATGGTGATCCCCGTGGACTACAGCGATGCGGTCGGCACGGCCACGCAGCTCAGCAGCCTCACGACCGAGATCACGGGGGCCGATGCGCTGGTCAACACCCTGTCGCACGGCAGCCTCGACGTCACCTACCGCTATCCGAACACGACGCCCAAGTGGCTGCACCTCGGCCACTCGCAGTCCGAGTACACCGGGTCGAGCCCCCGCAGCATGACGTCCGACGCCACCGCGCTCGCGCTGGCCGAGCTGGGCTCGGCCGGGTTCAGCGGCGTGGACTACGTGATGTACGTCTCGACCGGGGCGTACTTCCGGGCCGGCACGACGCGCTTCGCGGTCACGTACCCCGATGGCACCCAGAACCGCGCCTTCATCAAGGCGCCGGCAACCCTCGACCGCACCATCTACGCGCACGAGACCCTGCACCTCTTCGGACTGGCCGACCTGTACGTCGAGAACCCCACGGCGAGCCTGCCGGCGTTCCAGACCGATCACTTCGACCTGATGGGCGAGACCGGGAACCCCTCGCTGGCTCCCCTCGCGTTCGCGCAGTGGGCGATGGGCTGGATCACGCCGTCGCAGGTCTCGTGCGTCGCGAACACCGCGAGCACGACCGTCCCGGAGCTGCGTCCGCTCGAGTCGTCGCTGACGACCGGCAAGAAGGCGATGATCGTGCCGCTGTCCACCAGCCGGATGCTGACCATCGAGGCGCGCTCCACCCCGTATGGGCCGGCCGGATGCATGGACGGCGTCGTGATCACGCTGGTCGACACGAGCGTCAAGAGCTGGTTCGCGCCGGCCAAGGTGCAGCCCGCACCGACCGGCTCGTGCCCAGCGCTCGTTGGAGGCACGGCCGGTGCCTGGCAGGTCGGCTCCCAGTACACCGAGCCGCTGTCGGGCACGAAGGTGACGGTGCTCTACAAGAACCCCGACGGCAGCTACGGCGTGCAGGTGTCGCCGACGCTCCGGTTCGGGAACACGGTGCTCGGCACCTCGAGCGTGCGGGCGTACTGGCGACTCGGTGAGCCGCGCGCCATGAACTACTCGTCCGTCAACGCGCCGACGAGCACCCAGAGCCGCCGGATCCACAACAGCGCGGAGCCGACCCTGCCCGGTCAGGTCAACGGCGCCAACGCCGACACCTACTACGGCCAGCCGTCGGTCATCACCGGATCCGGCGACACGAGCCAGCGGTTCGACGGCACGCGCTGGATCGACGTTCCGCTCGTGAACTACTCCCACGACTTCACGCTGACCGCGTGGAGCAAGCTCGACGCCGGCGCACCGGCCGGCTACGTGTTCGGGAGCAGCGACAACGGCGTGCGCCTGCGCGTGAGCTCCACGGGCGTGCTGGCCAGCGTCGATCGCTTCGGCGGCGACGGACTCAGCAAGCAGGTCAGCGCCACGACCGCGAGCAACAGCGGCACGTGGGTGTTCTGGGCGGTGACGGTGGTCGGCAACCAGCTGATCGTCTTCCGCAACGGCGGCGAGGTCGGTCGCACGACGATCGATCCGGCGGGGAACACGACGATCCAGGGGCAGATCGGCGCGCTCGACGGCGCGAACGCCTTCTCGGGCCTGATCGACGATGTCGCCGTCTTCTCCGACGGCCTCCCGGCGTCGACGCTCTCGACGCTCTACTCGCGCGCGCTCACCCCGTAGCGCCGGGCGCCCGTTCGCCCGGCGAACAGTTCTGAAGGGCCGTCTTCCGGAAACCGGAAGGCGGCCCGGTGGCGCCTGCGAACGGCCACCCCGCGGTTCGGCCACGCAGGGCGGCACACGCCGCCGTTCGCTGGCCAACGGGCCAACGAACCCGTGCCTCGATGGGCCCAGAGTCCAGGCCACGCCATCTGCACCCCGCAGCGGCGACGGCCCCAGACCACGAACCCCTCCCGAGGACCGCCACGATGACGAGCACTGCCACCGGCCTGACCGAGACCGAGATCGCCAGCCTCGCCGAGATCCCGCACCCGTCGCTTCCCGACGGATCGTCGATCTACGGCTCCACGAAGGTCTTCCCCGACTACCAGGCCGAGCAGGGCGAGTCGTACTTCACGCTCGTCCACGGCCTCGCGCACGAGTCGTCCGTCAGCTTCGTCGCGATCCTCCAGGCCACCCGCGCCCAGCGCAAGGGCTTCGAGACCGCCATCTACTTCTACGGGATGGGCGCGCTCAACTGCCTGGCGACGCGCGGCTTCCCGACGACCGGCAACAGCGCGTTCCCGGGCGAGCACAACATCAACAACCAGATCAAGACGCTCATCGCCGAGGGCGGCAAGGTGTACGCCTGCCGGTTCGGCCTCTCGCTCCACGGCGCACGCGAGGAGGACCTGATCGAGGGCGTGATCCCGACCCACCCGCTCGACGTGCAGGACGCGGTGATCCACTACGCCCGCAAGGGCGCGATCATCAACTCCACCTGGATGTTCTAGGGCGGCCGCACGCGCTCAGGAGATCGAGATGGAGCTGCCGCTTCGCACCGAACTGGCCGTCCGCGGACTGCGCACCGCCTCGCCGCTCCGGCGGCGGGCGGGGGCCGGCCCGAGCGACGACGGCCACTGGCGCCTCGCCGGAGGGGGATCCTGTCCGTCGGCCGCGCTCCCGCTCGCGGACGACTCGCCGTTCGAGGTGCTCGAGGACGGCCGCATCACCAAGGACGGCGTGGTCGTCGAGGACGCGATGCTCGAGCCGATCGACCGGCCCGCGTTCTACGACCTGGTGACCGAGGACGGCATCTCCTACGAGAAGATCGCCCGGCTGCACGGTACGAACGTGCTCGCGACGACCGTGGTGCAGACCTGCATCCGCTACACGAGCGAGTCGACCCGCTGCCGCTTCTGCACGATCGAGGAGTCGCTGCGTGCCGGCGCCACGACGCACGTGAAGTTCGCGGGGCAGCTCGCCGAGGTGGCGGAGGCCGCCGTGCGGCTCGACGGCGTCGAGCACATGGTCATGACGACTGGGACGAGCAACGGTCCCGACCGTGGCGCCAAGCACCTCGCCCGCTGCGTGCGCGCGGTGAAGGCGCGCGTGCCGGACCTCCCGATCCAGGTGCAGATCGAGCCGCCGCTCGACCTCTCGTGGATCGCCGCACTGTCGAGCGCCGGCGCCACCGCGGTCGGCATCCACATCGAGAGCCTCGACCAGTCCGTGCGCGAACGCTGGACCCCGGGCAAGGCCACCGTGCCCATCGGCCGGTACGAGGAGGCCTGGCTCGAGGCCGTGCGCGTGTTCGGTCGCAACCGCGTCTCCACGTACCTCCTCGTCGGTCTCGGCGAGGATCCCGACGAGCTCGTGGCCGGGTGCGAGCGGCTGATCGGCATGGGCGTCTACCCGTTCGTGGTGCCGTACCGCCCGCTCGTCGGGTCGCTCGCCAGCGACGTCGACCGGGTGCCCGCGCCGGATCCGTCGCTGCTGCTGAACGTGTCGATGCGGGTCGGCGCCGCGCTCGAGCTCGCCGGCATGCGCGGCGCCGACCAGGGCGCCGGCTGCGCGGCCTGCGGGCGCCTGCTCGGCGCTCGGGAACGCCGGCGGCTGAGGGGAGGCCACCCATGCTCCGCATCGCCGAGAACCCTGGGCCGTCGATCGCGCCCGCGCTCGTTCCCGAGCCCGAGTTCGTCCTGCTGGACGCCACGCACGAGCCGGCGCTCGTGGCCGGCTACCGCGCCCTGCGCCGCGAGGCCTTCGTCGAGGACCAGGGACTCTTCGCCACCCACGACCTCGATGCGTACGACGACGACGCCCGCACCCGCGTGCTCGTGGTCGTCGACCGAGCGCGGCGCGTGCTCGGTGGTGTGCGCGTGCACCCGGCGCTGCTCGACGGGCCGGAACTCGCCTGGTGGCGCGGCAGCCGGCTCGTCGCCCGGCCGCTGCCCGGGATCCGGGCCGGCGAGATCGGCGCGCACCTCGTCACCGGCGCCTGCCGCCTGGCCGTGACGGAGTGCGGCGCGCTGCGGTTCGACGCCCACGTGCAGGACCGCTGCGAGTCGTTCTTCGCGCGGCTCGGCTGGACCCGCACCGGCCGCATGGAGATCGCCGGCGCGCCGCACGTCGCGATGCGTTGGCCGGTCGACCGGATCGCCCGGCTCGCCCGCGCCACGAAGGCCCCGCTCGGCGGCCTGCTCACGGGGTCGGGCACCCTGGCCACCGGCGGGCCTGCTCGGCGCGTTCCTCGGCGATGACGCCGCACCCGTCCCGGGCCCCGGAGACCTCCTGGCCTGCACCGACGCGATCCTGCCCGCGATGGTCGGCGCCGATCCGGAGTGGGCCGGCTGGTGCGGCATGCTCGTCACGGCCCACGACCTCGCCGCGATGGGCGCGCGACCGGTCGCGGCGCTCGATGCCGTCGGCGCTCGCGATGCGCGCGCGGCGGAGCGGGTGCTGCGCGGTCTGCGCGAGGGCGCGGAGATGTTCGACCTCCCGATCGTCGGCGGGCACACCCAGCTCGGCGTGGAGGCAGCGCTCTCGGTCACCGGTCTCGGACGGGCCGCCGCGCCGATCCCCTCCGGTGGTGGTCGCGTGGGCGACGCGCTCACCCTCACCGCGGATGTCGTCGGCGGCTGGCGGCCGGGCTACGACGGTCGCCAGTGGGACAGCTCCACGCACCGCACCCGCGAGGAGATGCGCCCCATGCTCGGGGCCGTCGCCGCGGCCGCGCCGCACGCCGCGAAGGACGTCTCGATGGCCGGGATCGTCGGCACCGTCGGGATGCTCGCCGAGGCCAGCGGCTGCGGTGCCGAGCTCACCGTCGGGGCGATCCCACGCCCTGAGCAGGCCGGCTTCGCCGACTGGCTCACGTGCTTCCCCGGCTTCGCGATGGTCACGGCCGACGACCCGTGCGCCGCGCCGGTTCGCGCCGGCGCCGCCGTCTCGGCCCGCTGCGGCGCGCTCGTCCCCGGGGCCGGTGTGCGACTGCGCTGGCCCGACGGCGAGGTCACCACCGCGATCGCCGGCGGCGTCACCAACCTCGGCGCCGCACGCGCCCTCCCTGCCCTCACCAACGACCCCTCCATCCGATGACCGACCTCACGATCGCGGCCGCCGCCGCCCCCTTCGACCGCGACCTCGAACGCTGCTTCGCCACGATCGGGGCGCTGATCGACGAGGCGCGCGGCGCCGGTGTCGACCTGCTCGTGCTGCCGGAGGCGGCGCTCGGCGGCTACGTGGAGTCGATCTCCGAGGAGGCCGACGCCGTCGATCCCCCTCCGGCGTTCGACCGCGACGGTCCCGAGCTGCGGCGCGTGATGGAGCTCGCGGGCGACATGACCGTGTGCGTCGGCTTCTGCGAGGACGGCGGCGACGGAGTCCGGTACAACGCCGCTGCGTGCGTGAGCGGTGACGGCCTCCACCACGTGCACCGCAAGGTCCACCTGCCGCTGCGCGAGGACCGGGTCACCACGGCCTCCGATTCGCTCGCGGCGTTCGACACACCGGTCGGCCGGCTGGGGATGCTCATCTGTTACGACAAGGCCTTCCCCGAGGCGGCGCG
>JAQIJQ010000022.1:0-48286 GCA_036946195.1 Patulibacter minatonensis
GACCGGCGACACGCCGTACTCGGGCGGGGCACCTCTACGAGGGCACTCCGGCGACCGGCGGCGCGGGCCCGACGATCCACCTGTGGGTCGAGTCGGTCGAGGCCGCCGCGGACCGCGCGAAGGAGGCCGGCGCCGAGCTCGTCGGGCCGGTGATCGAGATCCCGGTCGGCCGCTTCCAGTACATCGTCGACCTCGACGGCAACTCGATCGGCCTGTTCGAGCCCGCAGCGTGACCGCCTGAGCCGTGCGCCGAGCCGACCGCCTCTTCCAGATCGTCCAGGAGCTCCGGGGCGGTCGGCTCGTCACGGCCGCCCAGCTCGGCGAGCGGTTGGGCGTGTCGGAGCGCACGATCTACCGCGACATCGCCGACCTGAACGGCTCCGGCGTGCCGATCGAGGGCGCCGCGGGGCGTCGGCTACCTGCTCAAGCCCGGCTTCGACATCCCGCCGCTCATGTTCACGACCGACGAAGTGGTCGCGCTCGTCGCCGGCGCCCGACTGCTCAAGGCCTTTGCGGGGGGACGAGATGGCACGGGCCTCGGAGGAGGCGCTCGTGAAGATCTCCGCCGTGCTGCCCGAGCCGGCCCGTCGCCGCGCCGAGGCGGTGCCGATCCATGCGATCTCCGTCTGGACCCAGGACATCCACCGGCGGCGCCTCGACGAGCTCGGCGCCGCGATCGACGCCGTCCGCAAGGTCACCCTCGACTACCGCGACGGCTCGGGCCGCGAGACGCGCCGCACCGTGCGCCCGCTCGGCCTGATGTTCTGGACCGGCGTGTGGACCCTCGTGGCCTGGTGCGAGCTGCGCCAGGGATTCCGGATGTTCCGGATCGACCGGATCTCGGGCGCGGAGGTGGGGCTCCGGTTCACCCCGGCACCGGCGCAGGACCTCGAGACGGCGCTCTCCGCGCTCCGCGAGGCACGGCCGTGAGCAGAGCGCCGCGCGGCCCGCGCCAGCGCCCCATAGAATCCCGCGCACTGTGACCAGTGACGAGATCCGTGAGCGGTACCTGAAGTACTTCGAGGGGAAGGGCCACCTGCGCCGCCCCTCGGCATCGCTGGTGCCGGCGGCGCACGACCCGTCGGTACTCCTGACCACCGCGGGCATGCACCCGCTCAAGGACTACTTCCTCGGCAAGGAGGCAGCCGCCGGCGACGCGCCTGACCAGCTGCCAGAAGTGCTTCCGCACCGGTGACATCGAGAACGTCGGCGTGACGGCCCGTCACCTCACGTGCTTCGAGATGCTCGGCAACTTCTCGATCGGCGACTACTTCAAGCAGGGCGCGATCGAGATGGCGTGGGAGTTCTCCACGTCGCCCGACGGCCTCGGCTTCGATCCGGACACCGTTTGGGTGACCGTGTTCGGCGGCGACGAGGAGCTCGGTCTGGGCCCCGACGAGGAGGCCATCGAGGCGTGGGTCGGCCTCGGCGTGCCGCGCGAGCGGATCGTCTTCTGCGGCCGCGAGGACAACTTCTGGCAGGCCGGGCCGACCGGTCCGTGCGGTCCGTGCTCGGAGCTGTTCTTCGACCGTGGCCCGGAGTGGGGCGACGACACGAGCCCCGCCGACGGCGGCGAGCGCTTCCTCGAGTTCTGGAACCTCGTGTTCATGGGCTACCGGATGGGCGAGGACGGCTCGCTCACCCCGCTGCCGAGCCAGAACATCGATACCGGCCTCGGCCTCAACCGCATGGCCCTCATCAAGCAGGGCGCGGAGACGATCTTCGAGACCGACCAGTTCGCGCCGCTGATCGCCCTCGGCGAGGAGCTCGCGACGAAGGCGACCGACGACCGCGCCCTGCGCATCCTCGCCGACCACTCGCGCGCGACCACGTTCCTGATCGGCGACGGCGTCGTCCCGAGCAACGAGGAGCGCGGCTACATCCTGCGCCGCATCATGCGCCGCGCGATCCTGCAGGGCTCGCGCATCGGCATCCCGGCCGGCTTCCTGCCGACCTACGTCGACAAGGTGATCGAGATCATGGGTGCCGCGTACCCGGAGCTCGTGGCCGAGCGCGACACGATCCTGCGGTGGGTGACCGCCGAGGAGGAGGCCTTCGGACGCACCCTCGAGCAGGGCACCAAGCTGTTCGAGGAGGTCGCCGCCGGCGCCCAGGGCGGCGTGATCTCCGGCGACGAGGCGTTCAAGCTCCACGACACGTTCGGCTTCCCGTACGACGTCACCCGCGACCTCGCCGAAGAGCGCGGTCTGACGGTCGACGCGGGCCGGATTCGAGGCCCGCATGGCGCGCCAGCGCGAGCAGTCGCGGGCCGGCAGCACCTCCTTCGCCGGTGGCGGCGCCGGCCTGCGCGATGCTGCGGCCACGCTCGCGACGGCCACCGAGCCGACCGACTTCACGGGATACGGAGAGCTGACCACCTTCGACGCCCGCGTCACGGCCCTCGAGGACCTCGGCGAGGTGACGCTCGTCAAGCTCGACCGCTCGCCGCTCTACGCCACGGGCGGCGGCCAGGTGGCCGATGCCGGCCTGCTCTCGTGGGGAGCCCAGCCCGGCACGCCCGAGGCGCGCACCGTCGGGGTGCAGGACGTGGTGCGCGTCGGTGAGGACCAGATCCTCGTCGTGCCGACCGCCGACGCCGACGGGCTCTCCGTCGGCGAGGTCGTCGATGCGCAGGTCGACCATGCCGCCCGCTTCCGCACGCAGGGCAACCACACGGCGACGCACCTGCTGCAGTCGGCGCTGCGCCAGGTGGTCGGCGACCACGTGCGCCAGGCCGGCTCGTACGTGGGCCCCGACAAGCTGCGGTTCGACTTCAACCACGGCACCGGCCTCTCGGCCGACGAGCTGCGACAGGTCGAGGACCTCGTGAACGGCTGGATCGCCGCCGACCAGCCGGTGCAGTGGCAGAAGCTCCCGATCGACGAGGCCAAGGCGCGCGGCGCGACGGCGCTGTTCGGCGAGAAGTACGGCGACGTGGTGCGGATGGTCGAGATCGGCGACGGCAGCTGGAGCCGCGAGCTCTGCGGTGGCACGCACGTCGCGCGCACCTCGGAGATCGGGGTCTTCACGATCCTCTCGGAGAGCTCGAGCTCTGCGAACGTGCGCCGCATCGAGGCCCTCACCGGCCCGGCCGCCGTGGAGCGCCTGCGCGGTGCGCAGCGCCTGCTCGCCGATGCCGCCGATGCCGCGCGTACGCAGCCCGAGGCGCTCGTCGACACCATCAACGGCCTGCGCGATCAGATCAAGGCCGCCGAGAAGGCGCGCCGCGAGGCGCTCACGGCCGATGTCGACCGTCTCCTCACCGACCGGGACGAGCTCGGCGGCGGCGGTGCGCTCGTGGCCCGCAGCATCGACATCGACGACGCCAAGGCGCTCGCCGAGCTCGCCGGGAAGGCCCAGCAGAAGCTCGGCGGCGGCGGCGCGATCGTGTTCGGCGCCGCGATCGAGGGCAAGCCGTCGCTCGTCGTCGCGCTCGGACCGGAGCTCGTCGAGCGCGGCTTGAATGCCGGTGCGGTCGTGAAGGCCGCCGCACCGCTCATGGGCGGCGGCGGCGGTGGTCGTCCGAACGTGGCGCAGGCCGGCGGCAAGAAGGTCGAGGGGCTCGCCGAGGCGATCGCCGAGGCTCGCCGCGCCGTGCTCGACGGCACCGGCGCCTGAGCGCCGCAGCCGGGGACGGAACGGTCGCACGATGGGGCGCATCCTCGCGCTCGACTACGGCAGTGCCCGCTGTGGGGTCGCGGTGAGCGATCCCACGGGCACGATCGCCTCGCCGCAGCCCGTGGTGTTCAAGGCCGGGAGCCCGAGCGGCATCCGGCGGATCGCGTCGATCGTGCGCGAGCTCGGCGTGGAGCGGATCGTGCTCGGGCTCCCGATCGGCCTGAGCGGCCGCGAGACGAAGCAGACGAAGGAGACGCGCGACTTCGCCGCGCGTCTGCGCGAGGCGGTGCCCGTGCCCGTCGAGCTCTACGACGAGCGCTTCACCACGCGCATGGCCGAGCGTGACGTCGATCCGCGTGCGGCCGAGGACTCACGTGCGGCCGCGCACCTCCTCGACGGCTGGCTCTCAGAGCAAGGTGGCGGGCTCCTGCCGCCGCTGACGGATGCGTCCGCCGACGCGCCATGGGAAGATCACGGGCGGTGAGCCTGTTCGGAGGAGGAGGGCGGCGTCCGGAGCCGCGTGAACGCACGGCCGAGGAGCGTCGCAAGGCGTTGATCGAGCGGGAGCGCCGACGCACCGGAAACCCCAACTGGTCGCCGCCGGCCGATCACCCGCTCGCGCGGGCCGCCGCGGCCGAGCAGAGCGCCGCTCCGCAGGCCCGTGCGCCGCAGCAGCCCGAACCTCGCGCGCCCCAGACGCCGCAGCAGCCCGCGCCCCGCGCGCCCCAGACGCCGCAGCAGCCGGCTTCGCCTCGTCAGCAGCCGGTCCGGCAGCAGCGCCCGGCGCAGCCGCGCCCCCAACAGCCCCCCGTCGATCCCGAGCCGACCGGCCAACCCGGGTGGTGGGACGACGGCGACCTCTACGACGGCAGCGCGCAGGCGAGCGCCTGGCCGCCCGCGACGGGCCACGACCCGGAGCCGGTGCTGCGTCCGCGTCAGCCCGCCCAGCCGGCCGAGCCGCTCGTCATCGAGCCCGACCCTCCGGCGCTGCCCCCGGCCGAGGCCTTCGAGCTCCCCGACATCCGCGAGGTGGCGGTGCACCGTCGTCGCGGCGCGCGCACCGTCGTCAGCCCGCCGGGCGACGCGAACATGGGTGGCAAGCTGCCCGGGGCCCTCGCGCAAGCGGCGACTGATCGTGCTCGGCCTGCTGGCCGCAGTGCTGTTCGTCGGATGGACCCAGTGGCAGCTGTGGCAGCCGCTGAAGGGTGGGGGCGAGGGTGCCGTCACCGTCGAGATCCCGCAGGGAGCGACGGCCTCGGAGGTCGCCTCGAAGCTGCAGGAGGCCGGCGTGGTGGACTCCGCGACGCTCTTCGGCCTGCGCGCGCTCATCTCCGGCAAGCGTCAGAACCTCGTCGCCGGCACGCTCCAGCTGAAGAGGAACATGTCCTACAGCGCGGCGCTGGCGGCCCTCAGCGGCACCGTGCCGTTCCAGGCCGAGACGACTTCGGTCACCACCCAGGAGGGGCTGTCGATCCGCGAGGTGGCGCAGCGCTTCAAGCGCCAGGGCGTGCTCGACGACTACGGCGCGACGGCCAAGAAGATCTTCAAGACGAGTCGTTCGAAGCTCCGGACGACCTACAAGATGCCGGCGTCGGTCGACACCCTCGAAGGTTTCCTGTTCCCCGCCACCTATGAGCTGCCCGTACCCGCGAAGGCCGACGACCTCGTCACGCGCCAGCTGCAGAGCTTCCAGCAGAACTTCAACGGCATCTCGCTGACGAAGGCGAAGCGGGCAGGGCTCACGCCATACGAGGTGCTGATCATCGCGTCGATGGTGGAGCGCGAGGCCCGCCTCACCCGCGAGCGCAAGCTCATCGCGGCGGTGATCTACAACCGGCTCAAGCTCAACATGCCGCTCGGCATCGATGCGACGTTCCGCTACGCCAGCGGCGACTGGACGAACCCGATCAAGCAGAGCGAGCTCGACAAGGACGGCCCGTACAACTCCCGCAAGCGCATCGGCCTACCGCCGACCCCGATCGGCAACCCGGGCCTCGCATCGATCGAGGCGGCCGCCGATCCGGCGAACGTCAACTACCTCTACTTCGTCGTGAAGCCGAACCGCTGCGGTGAGCACGCGTTCAGCGCGACGAACGAGAAGTTCCTCGCCGACCAGGCCAAGTACAACCAGGCGCGCGACGCAGCCGGCAAGTCGCCGGTCACCTGCTAGCCCCGGAGACGGGCTCCACGGGCATGACCGAGTTCGAGCGGGTCGCGGCACCGCGCTACGGCGTCGTCGGCTGGCCCGTCAGCCACAGCCGCTCGCCTGCGATGCACCGCGCGCTCGGCCTCGACTACCAGCTGCTGCCCGTGCCTCCGGACCGCGCGGAAGCGGTGCTGCGCGCGCTGCCGGGCTCCGGCTTCGCGGGGGTGAACGTGACCATCCCGCACAAGGGTGCGGCGCTGGCGGTGGCCGACGACGTGAGCCCGGCCGCCGCCGCGATCGGCGCGGCGAACACGCTCATCTACCGGCCCGACGGCTCGATCGCCGCCGACAACACCGATGCCCCCGGCCTGCTCGCCACGCTCAGCGGTCGACCGCGGAGCACGGCCGTCGTGCTCGGAGCCGGCGGCAGCGCCCGCGCGGTGGTGTGGGCGCTCGTCAGCGTCGGGTGCGACGTGCTCGTCTGGAACCGCACGGCGAGGCGCGCCGGAGAACTCACCGCGACCCTCGGCGGACGGGTCCTGGCGTGCTCCGCAGACGACCTGGCACCGGAGGCCGACGTGCTCGTGAACTGCACCGCTGCAGAGCTCGACCATACGTCCAGTGCAATGGCCGTGCTCCCGCTCACCGTCGATCACCTGGCCAGATACCCCACCGTGGTGGACCTGGCCTATCGGCCCGGCGGAACGGTGCTCACGGCCGAGGCGGCCGCGCGCACCACCGTCGTGGACGGACTGGAGATCTTGGTCCAACAGGGTGCGCGGAGCTTTGAATTGTGGACCGGTCAGGCCGCCGACTTGGCGGTGATGCGGGACGCAGTACGAGACGAGGACCATGGAGCCCAACACGATCCCCCAGGCGGAAGGCCATCTTCATGACCTGACCTCCCCTGGGGTGATGCACGGGCAGGACGGCGTGAACGGCGCCGGCGGTCCGCACGTCCAGACCTCGGCGCAGGATCCCTACGCCCAGCTCGCACCCGTCCAGGCCGACCAGACGCCCGCCCAGGTGGACGCCTCCGCCTCCGCCGGTTCGCCCTACGAGGGCATGAGCTACGAGGAGCAGCAGGCCGCCTACCAGCAGCAGCTCGCCGAGTACGAGCGCGCACAGGCCGAGTACCAGGCCCAGCTCGCCGCCCACCAAGCCGCCGAAGCCGCAGCCCTGCAGCCCGCCACCGTCGCGGCCGGCCCGGCACCGGCACCGGCCGAGGCCGAGCTCCCCCTCGAGTCCGAGCCGGCGCCCGCTGCGACCGCCCCCGCGCTCGACGACCACGACGACGACAGCGTCGACGATGGGGACGACGACTTCCTCGCCGACGGGCTCACCCGTTCCCGCAGTCTCGCCCGCGCCGCCCGCTCGGATGCCGAGGCCGCGATCATGCTCGGCCTCGTCACGAGCGAACAGGTCCAGGAGGCCCAGTCGCAGGCCAGCGAGCAGGGCCGCCCCGTCGAGCAGGTGCTCGTCGAGCAGGGCACGCTCTCGCCCGAGGCGCTCGCACGCGCCGTCTCCGAGCGCCACGGCATCGACCTCGTCGACCTCAACCTCTTCAAGGTCGACTTCACCGCCGCCAACCTCATCGATCCGGCGGCCGCCAAGCGCTACGAGTCGCTGCCGGTGAAGATGCTCGACGACCGCACCGTCATGGTCGCGATGGTCGACCCGTCGAACATCATCGTCCTCGACGACATCTCGCTCATGACGGGCCTCGACGTGAAGCCCGCCGTGGCCTCCCGCGAGGATGTCGCGACCGCGATCTCCCGCCTGACCCGCCTGGACGACGTCGTCACCGACGACGGCAGCATCGAGGACCGCGAGGAGGACGACGGCGTCGTCGACCTGCGCGGTGGCTCGGACGACGCGCCGGTCATCAAGCTCGTCAACCAAATCATCGCCCAGGCGGTGGAGCGCGGCACGTCCGACATCCACCTCCAGGCCGGCGAGTTCGGTCTGCGCGTGCGGTACCGCATCGACGGCGTCCTCACCGACGCCCTCGACGTGCCGAAGAAGATGGCGCCCGGCGTCGTCAGCCGCGTGAAGATCATGGCCACGCTCGACATCGCCGAGCGCCGCATCCCGCAGGACGGTCGCATCTCGCTGACGATCGACGGCCACAAGCTCGACCTGCGCGTCGTGACCCTGCCGTCGGTGCACGGCGAGGCGGTCATCATGCGCATCCTCGACAAGTCGAGCGTCGTGATGGACCTCGACATCCTCGGCATGCGCGACCGCGAGCGCCACGCCTTCGAGACCGGCTTCCACCAGGCCTACGGCGCCGTGCTCGTCACCGGTCCGACCGGCTCCGGCAAGTCGACGACGCTCTACGCCGCCCTCGGCGCGATCAACACGCCCGAGAAGAACATCATCACCATCGAGGACCCGGTGGAGTACCAGCTCGCCGGCGTGAACCAGGTGCAGGTCAACCCCAAGGCGGGCCTGACCTTCGCGAACGGTCTGCGCGCCCTCATGCGCGCCGACCCGGACGTGATCATGATCGGCGAGATCCGCGACCGCGAGACCGCGCAGATCGCCATCGAGTCGGCCCTCACCGGTCACCTCGTGCTCTCCACGCTGCACACGAACGACGCTCCGAGCGCCGTCTCCCGACTGATGGAGATGGGCATCGAGCCGTTCCTGATCGGCTCGTCGATCGAGACCGTCGTCGCCCAGCGCCTGGCCCGCAAGCTCTGCAAGCACTGCAAGGTCCCGACGGTGCTGTCCGTCGAGGTGCTGCGGGTGAACGGATTCGATCGCGACGAGCCGCTGCAGGCCTTCGAGCACAAGGGCTGCGCCCGGTGCGGCAGCAGCGGCTACAAGGGGCGCCTCGGCCTCTACGAGGTGATGTCGGCCGACGACCAGATCCGCGATCTGATCACCGCCCGCGCCACCGCCGACGAGATCGGCGTCGCCGCACGCGCCGCCGGCATGCGCACGCTCCGTGAGGACGGCATCGCGAAGGTCGAAGCCGGACTGACGTCCATCCAGGAAGTCGCACGCGTGTGCGGCACCACCTGATCGCCCTCAAGGCTCCCTCCGAAACGCCGAGTTATAGACCGTGGACTTCGATTTCGCCGACCTCCTCCTGGAGACGCTCCGTCGCAGGGCGTCCGACCTCCACCTGACCGCCGGCGTCCCGCCGATGGTCCGCGTCCGCGGTCGCCTGCAGCCCCTCGAGGGCTACCAGCGTCTCTCGCCGACGGACACGCGCGAGATCATCTACTCGATCCTCAACAACGACCAGCGTCAGCGGCTCGAGAACGACTGGCAGCTGGACTTCGCGTACGGCTCCGCCGGCACGGGCCGGTTCCGCGTGAACTGCTACTTCCAGCGCGGCGCCCTCGGCGCGGCGTTCCGCGTGATCCCGAGCGACATCGCCACGCTCGAGCAGCTGAGCCTCCCGCCGGTGCTCAAGGACTTCACCGAGAAGCCGCGTGGTTTCGTGCTCGTCACGGGCCCGACCGGCTCCGGCAAGTCGACGACGCTCGCCGCGATGATCAACGAGATCAACATGACGCGCGAAGAGCACATCATGACCTGCGAGGACCCGATCGAGTTCCTGCACCGTCACAAGAAGTGCGTCGTCAACCAGCGGGAGATCGGCGCCGACGCCGAGAGCTTCTCGCTCGCCCTGCGCGCCGCGCTGCGCCAGGACCCGGACGTCATCCTCGTCGGCGAGATGCGCGACCTCGAGACGATCCACACCGCGCTCACCGCCGCCGAGACCGGCCACCTCGTCTTCGCGACGCTCCACACGCAGGATGCGCCGCAGACCATCGACCGCATCGTCGACGTGTTCCCGAGCTCCCAGCAGCAGCAGGTGCGCGTGCAGCTCTCGACGGCCCTCCAGGGCATCGTCACCCAGCAGCTCCTGCCGACCGCCGACGGCGCCGGCCGCGTCTGCGCCTGCGAGGTGCTCGTGCCGACCCCGGCCATCCGCAACCTCATCCGCGAGGGCAAGACGCACCAGATCTACTCCGCGATCCAGACCGGCTCGCAGGTGGGCATGCAGACGATGGACTCCGCACTCGCGGCGCTCGTCAAGCACGGCGTGATCTCGCGCTCGCTCGCCGAGGAGCGCTCCAGCAACGTCGAAGAGCTCCGCCGCCTGATGGGCAGCGGCGTTCCGATGGCGGCCTAGCCCCAGCGCAGCCAGAAAGCAACGATGAGCACTTTCGCCTGGAAAGCCGTCGACGCGATGGGGTCGCAGAGCAGCGGCACCCTCGACGCCGAGACGCGCAACGCGGTCATCGACCAGCTCCGCCAGAAGGGGCTCGTCGTCCTCGAGGTCAAGGACAAGCAGACCTCCAAGGAGCTCACGCTCCCGGGCATGGGCGGCGTCAAGCCGCAGGACCTGACGATCATGACCCGTCAGCTCGCGACGATGATCTCGTCCGGCATGACGATCATGCGCGCCCTGATGATCATCGAGGCGCAGACGCAGAACAAGACGCTGCGCGAGGCGCTGCAGGCGTGCGGCAAGGACATCGAGAGCGGCACGCCCCTCAGCGATTCGCTCGAGAAGTACCCGAAGATCTTCTCGCCGCTCTACGTCGCCATGGTGCGCGCCGGTGAGACCGGCGGCGTGCTCGACAGCTCGCTGATCCGGGTCGCTGACCAGCTCGAGGCCGCGGACTCCCTTCGCCGTCAGGTCAAGTCGGCGATGATGTACCCGATGGTCGTGTTCTTCTTCGCGCTCATCGTCATGACCGCCATGCTCGTCTTCGTGGTCCCGACGTTCGTCGGCATCTTCAAGGACTTCGGCGGCGAGATGCCCAAGCTCACGCAGATCACGATGGCTGCGTCGGAGGTGTTCAAGAAGTACTGGTTCGTCGTCTTCGGCGGCATGGGCGCCGGCGTGTTCCTCTTCAAGCGCTGGCGGCGTACCGACGGCGGCCGACGCACCTGGGAGCGCTTCACCCTGCGCGTCCCGATGAAGATCGGCGACATCGTCCAGAAGATCGCCCTCGCGCGCTGGAGCCGCACGCTCTCCGCCCTCACCGGCGCAGGCGTCCCGCTGCTCCTCGCGCTCGAGGTGACCGGCAAGACCTCCGGCAACGCCGTGGTCGAGGAGACGATGGACAACGTCATCCAGTCCGTGAAGTCCGGCGGCACCATCACCGGCCCGCTCAAGACCTCCACCGTGTTCCCGGCCATGGTCACCCACATGGTGGCCGTCGGCGAGGAAACCGGTCAGATGGAGGAGATGCTCGGCAAGATCGCCGACTTCTACGAAGACCAGGTGGACGCGGCGGTCAAGTCGCTCACGTCGATCATCGAGCCGATCATGATCATCTTCATCGGTGCCATCGTCGGCTTCGTCGTCATCTCGATGTACCTCCCGATGTTCAAGGTCTACCAGGCGATCCAGTAGGCCGAACGACGCGGATCAGCTCGATCCGCCAGCGCCCACGGGCGCTCCCGCGCCGCCGAAAGGCTGCGCAGCTCTCAGTCGCACGCAGGGCGGCAGGCCGAAGGGTCTGCCGCCCTGCGGCCGTTCTAGGCGGCCGAAGGGTCGGCCTTCGCGAGCAGGCACAGCAACGTCGTGAGCTCGTCGTCGCCGAGACCGCTGAGCGCCGGTGGAGGCTCCGAGAGGATCGCGTTGGCCGTCTCGCCGAGCCGCCGACCTTCGTCCGTGAGGTCGACGAGCTTCGCGCGGCGGTCCGTGGGGTGGGGGCGGCGCACGGCGAGTCCGGCGCGCTCGAGGGTGTCGACGACGGCCGTCGCGTTGGCCGGGTCGATGTCGAGCGCGTCGGCCAGCTCGCGCATCGACATGGGACGGCGCGCGAGACGGCGCAGCGCGCGCGTGCGGCCGAAGCTCATGCCGACCGCCTCGGCGACCTCGCGGCGGCGGGTGTTCTCGATCACGAGGTCGGACATCGCCAGCCACACGCTGCGGGCCAGCTCGTCGTGGGCGTCGTCGGCGCTCATGCCGGCCCAGGGTAGTCGACGAGCGCCTCGGGGTTGAGGCGGCGCGCGGTGCGCTCGGCCGACGCGCGCGCCCAGCGCGAGGTCGCCACGAACGCCAGGACCAGCACGAGCACCTCCGCACAGGCGACCAGTCCGAGCGCAGGACGGATGGCCGTCGCCAGTCCGTCCGAGCCGACCGTGTGCGCGCTCACGACGGCGCCGATCACCGCCACGCCGAGCGTCATGCCGACCTGCCGGGACGTGCTCGCGATCCCCGCCGCCACGCCGGCCTGGGCGCGCGGCATCCCCGAGACCGCGGCGTTGGTGATCGGCGCGTTGACCAGCCCCAGGCCGAGCCCGAACACCGCGTACGCCGCCACGATGCCCGAGAGCGGCGTCGACGCGTCGACGCCGAGCAGGAGCGAGGCGCCGACGAGACCGGCAATGCCGGCGGTGACGAGCGACGGCCGCGGGCCGAACCGGCCCACGAGGCGCCCGGAGATGGGCGATGCGATGGCGATCACGACCGCCATCGGGGCCGTCGCGAGGCCGGCATCCAGCGGGCTGAGGCCACGCACGTCCTGGAGGTAGAGGGCGTTCACGAAGAGGAACCCACCGAACCCGGCGAATACCGCCACCGCGAGCCCGACCGACGATGCGAACGGGACCGACCGGAAGAACCGCAGATCGATGAGCGGCTCCACGCGGCGCCGCTCGTACGCGAGCAGTCCCGTGACGGCGAGCGCGGCCACGACGAACGAGGCCACCACCGGAGCCGACCCGGAACCGCGGCCGGGCAGCTCGATGATCGCGAAGGTCAGGCAGGCGAGGAACGCGACCATCAGCACCTGACCGACCGGATCGGGGCGGCGCGGCCGCGGCGCGCGGGACTCCGGCACGAATCGCAGGGTGAGCGCGATGGCCGCCAGCCCGACCGGGAGGTTGATCCAGAAGATGCCGCGCCAGCCCGTCGCGTCGACGAGCGCCCCGCCCACGATGGGGCCGATCGCCATCGAGAGGCCGAACATCGCGCCCCACGCACCGATCGCCTGCGCGCGCTCGCGGGGATCGGTGAACGTGTTCGTGATGATCGACATCGCGACCGGGTTCATCATCGCCGCCCCGAGCGCCTGCAGCACCCGGGCCGCGAGGAGGAGCTCGATCGTCGGCGCCACGCTGCAGAGCACCGAGGCACCCGTGAACACGAGGAGACCGGTGACGAACGTGCGGCGTCGCCCGATCCGGTCGGCCGTGGCGCCGGCGAGCATGAGGAAGCTCGCCATCACCACCGTGTACGCGTCGACCGTCCATTGGAGCTCGGCGACGGAGGCATCCAGATCGGCGCGCACGGACGGCAGCGCGACGTTCACCGCCGTCGCGTCGAGCCCGATCAGCAGGAGGCTGAAGCAGCAGATCGCGAGGATGCCGAGCCGCTGCCAGTGCTCGGGACGCCGCGACGCAGTTGATTGTGAACTCATCATGAATATGAAAGTACAAGCATTCGTGCCGGGTCGCATCGACCGACGGCGAGCTGGCGCGTCGACCGCCCCGTTCGCTGCACACCCGTTGCGGCTTTGCAGCGACTTCGTTCCAACATGCGCGCACGAGCCGGCGCCGACCGATTCGCCCGCTACCGTTCGGCAGTGCCCTCGTTCCCCGAACTCGTCCAGGAGCTGCTCGACCGGCTCGGCGACGAGCGGATGGCGGGCTCCTTCGACCCGGCGCTCGAAGAGTCGATCGTCGCCGCCCGGCGCCGCTGGACCGAGCTCACCGCGAGCGAGCGAGATGCCCATCGCGATCTCGCCCAGCGCCTCGGCGCGCGCGTGAAGGAACGCCCGCCGGTCAGCACCGCGCCGCGCGGCTGGAACCCGTCGGGCACGGCGGCACCGCCGGCCGACGGCGGCGGGTACGTCGCGCCCGCTCGCCGAGCGGCCTACGACGGCCCGCTCGATCCCGACGCCCTCCTCGAGCACATCGGCCTCTCCGGATTCCGGCCCGGGCAACGCGAGGCCGTGCAAGCCGCGCTCTCGGACCGCGACAGCCTCGTCGTGATGCCCACCGGCGGCGGCAAGAGCCTCTGCTACCAGCTGCCCGGTCTCGCGCGCCCCGGACTCACCGTCGTCGTCAGTCCGCTCATCGCGCTCATGGCCGACCAGCTGCGCCGGCTCACCGCCGACGGGCACCCTGCCGTCATGGTCGCATCCGGCATGGGGGAGGACGAGGCGCGCGCTGCCTACGACGACCTGCGCTCCGGCCACGCCCGCATCGTCTTCTGCTCGCCAGAGCGCTTTGCCTCGCCCGGCTTCGTCGGCCTGCTCGAGCAGCGCGGCGTCGACCTGTTCGTCATCGACGAGGCCCACTGCCTCGCCGAGTGGGGCCACGACTTCCGCCCGGACTACCTCCGGCTGCCGGCCGCGATCCAGCGCCTCGGTCGCCCGCCCGTCATGGCCGCGACCGCGACCGCCACCGAGGCCGTGGCCGCCGAGATCGTCGGCCGCCTCGAACTCCGCGACCCGGTCATGATCCGCTCCGGCTTCGACCGTCCGAACCTCTCGTTCGACGTCGTCGCCGACGAGGGAAAGGGCACGAAGGACCGCAAGAAGGCCGTCCTCCTCGGCGCCCTCTCCGATCCCGACCTCCGGCCCGCGATCGTCTACTGCGGCACCCGCAAGGACTGCGAGGAGGTCGCCGAGCTGCTCCGCGCCGACGGCGTGCGGGCCGAGCACTACCACGCCGGTCTTGCCACGGATCACCGCTCGGCCGTCCAGGCCGGGTTCATGAACGGCGACCTCGAGGTGATCGTCGCCACGAACGCCTTCGGCATGGGCGTCGACAAGGCCGATGTGCGGCTCGTCGTCCACTGGGCCCTCCCGACCTCCGTCGAGGCCTACTACCAGGAGGCCGGCCGCGGCGGCCGCGACGGCGCCCCTGCCCGCGCCCTGCTCCTCGCCGCGCGTGCCGACCTCTCGCGCCTCATCCACTTCAACGAGCAGCGCGCCGTCGAGCCGGAGGCCGTCACGGCCTACCACCGTCGCCTCCAGGCCCGCGCCGACGAACGGGGCGTCGTCGAGATGGGCGCCCCCGACGACGACGCCGGCCGCATCGCGCTCGCGATCGTCGAGCGCGCCGGTGGCGCACACCTCGCCCCGATCGGCGGCGGCCGCCTCGCCGTCACCGTCCACGACCGGCTCGACGACCACGCCGTGCGCCACATCTGCCGCGAATCCGTCGACCGCGGCTGGCGCGCCTACCGCGCCATCGAGCGCTACGGGTTCGGCGACACGTGCCGCCGCCGCACCCTCCTCGACCACTTCGGCGACACCACCGAAGGCGCCCCCATCGGCCGCTGCTGCGACGTGTGCGACCCCGACCTCGAGCTTCCGGAGCCGAAGGCCATCCCCGGCAAGAAGCGCGCTCCCCGCGCCGGCGGCCCGCCCGAGGAGAGCCCGTACACGCCCGACCCCGAGATCTACGCCGCGCTCGTCGACTGGCGTCGCGACGCCGCCGCCGACAAACCGGCGTACACCGTGGCCACCAACCGCACGCTCGAGGCGATCGCCGACGTGCGTCCCAGCACCACCACCGAGCTCGCTGCCATCAAGGGCGTCGGCCCCGCCTTCCTCGAACGTCACGCCGACGACGTGCTCGAGATCATCTCCGCCGGCTGAGCGCCATGCGCCGCGCGCCGTCGGGCGATCGGCCAGTCGGCCCCCGCCACGCGCCACTCCGGCTTCAGGCGGAACGCCTCCTGCCGATGTTCCGAACGGATCCCCATGCCCCGTTCCCGATCGCGCAGCCGAGGACCACGCCGATGAGCGACTCGACCCACCCGCAGCCCGTCAACGGCGCCGAGGCCGCCGCGGCTGCGGCCGCCAGCGCGATGTCCCGAGGCGTCGTCGACCCTCTGGGCGGAGCCTCGGTCGTCACCCACCCCGGCGCGGCCGGCCCCGCGGGCTACCACGACCACGGTGACGGTCAGGGGGCGACGATCCACCAGCTGCCCGGCACCACCTCGGGATGGGTGCCGACCCCGCGTCGCCGCCTCGGTGACATCGTCGTCGACGCGATGTGGGTCCCGCGCACCGTCGTCGAGGAGATGGTCGACGAGGCGCGCCAGCTCGGCCGCCCGATCGGCCAGCTGCTGCTCGACCGAGGCCTGCTCACCAGCGAGCAGCTCGGCCAGGCCATCGCCGAGCGCTTCGGCCTCCCGTACCTCACGCTCCGCCAGACCGAGATCGAGATCGCCGCGGCGACGATGATCGACGCGCAGACCGCCCGTCGCCTGCGCGCCCTCCCGATCGCCTTCGACGACGACACCCTCGTCGTCGCGATGGTCGATCCGGGCAACATCGTCGCGCTCGACGACATCGCCATGCTCACGGGCCAGCGGGTCCGCCCGCTCGTCGTCGCGGACGAGGATCTCGACCTCGTCATCCAGCGGGTCCTCGGCGTCGACTCCGAGGTCGGCGCCGTGCTCGAGCAGATCGACGACGTCGGCTCGATCGGCCAGGACGAGCTCGACGACCTCCGGGAGACCACCGACGACGAGGGCCCGACGGTCAAGATCGTCCAGTCCGTCCTCTCGCAGGCCGTCGAGCGCCGCGCCTCCGACGTGCACTTCGACCCGACGCCCGAAGGCCTCAAGGTGCGGTTCCGCATCGACGGCGTCGTGCACGAGGTCACGTCCGTGCCGCGCCAGCTCTCGGCGAGCGTGGTCTCCCGCCTGAAGATCCTGGCCGAGCTGAACATCGCCGAGCGCCGCATGCCGCAGGACGGCCGCGTCGGCTTCGCGGTCGATGGCCGCCGCATCGACCTGCGCGTCGTCACGCTCCCGCTCGTGGACGGCGAGTCCGTCGTGCTGCGCGTCCTCGACTCCGGCGGCACCGTCCGCGGCCTGCACGAGCTCGGCATGCGCGCCGATGCCGAGGCCAAGCTCGCGAGGGCCCTCTCGCGCTCCTCGGGCGGCATCCTCGCGACGGGCCCGACCGGCTCGGGCAAGACGACGACCGTCTACGGCGCGCTGCAGAAGGTCAACACCGGCGACCGCACCATCATCACGATCGAGGACCCGGTCGAGTACCGCGTGCCCGGCGTGAAGCAGCTTCAGATCAATCCGAAGATCGGTCTTGAGTTCTCGACCGGTCTGCGCGCCATGGTGCGCGCCGATCCGGACGTGATGCTCGTCGGCGAGATCCGCGACGGCGACAGCGCCCAGATCGCGATGCAGGCCGCCATCACCGGCCACCTCGTGCTCTCCACGCTCCACACCAACAACGCCGCGACCGCCCTCAGCCGCCTCGTCGACATGGGCGTCCCTTCGTTCATGGTCGTCTCGGCCGTTACGTGCGTCGTCGGCCAGCGACTCGCGCGCCGCCTCTGCGAGCACTGCAAGGAGCCGGGCCACGTCCCCGCCGAGATCCTGGGCGGCGAACCCGGCACCGAGGTCGGCGTCTTCAACGCCGTCGGCTGCCCGAAGTGCAACGACACCGGCTACGACGGCCGGATCGGCCTGTACGAGGTCCTCGAGGTCTCCGACGAGATCCGCCGGCTCGTCGTCACCGGCGCCGGCGCCGATCAGATCCAGGTCGTCGCGCGCGCCGAGGGCATGCAGACGATGCGCGAGGACGCGATCGAACGCGTCCGCGAAGGTCTCACCAGCGTCGACGAGCTCGCGCGCGTCGCGGCGGTCTAGGCCTCGCGCACCTCGACACCGCGCGCACCGACGCGCAGCTCGAGCGCGCCGTCGAGCAGCCGCAGCAGCTCACCGCCAACCACCTCACGGCGCCAGCCCTGCAGTGAGCGGACGTCGTCCGGCACCTCGCCGGCGCGATGGCCGCTCACGAGCAGCTGCAGTTCGTTGCGCGTGGCCAGGAGCTCGTAGGCGAGATCCTCCTTCGCCGCGCTCGTGCGCAGCAGCGCCTCGCAGAGCGCGATGACGGCGACGTCCTCCGGGCGGGTGTCGAGTTGGCGGATCGCGCGGCGCGGGATCGGCTCCTGTTCGAGCCCCTCCGCGATCGCCGTGATCAGCTGCTCGGCGCGCCGGCGGCCGTTCGCCTCACCGAGCCCGCGGATCTGGCGCAGCTCGTCGATGTTCGCGGGACGGCGCTTGGCGAGCTCCACGAGCGGCTGGTCGCCGAGCACCTGCTGCGCCGGACGGTCCTGCGTCGCCGCCGTCGCCTCGCGCCACACCACCAGCTGGCGCGCGACGGCACGCGTCACCGGGTCCTGGCCGGCGATCTTCGGGAGGCGCTCGAAAAGCACGTCCGGATCACGCTCGTCGGACGCCGAGGCGAGCGGGAGGCACTCCTGCACCGCCCAGTCCAGGCGACCGCTTTCGAGCAGCCGCTCCTGGATCAGCACGGCGGCCTCCTCAAGGTGCAGCACGTCCTCGCGCGCGTACCGCAGCTGCTCGGCGGTGAGCGGGCGGCGATCCCACTTGGTGAAGCTCGCCGACTTGTGGAGCTTCACGCCGACGATCGAACGCAGCAGCGCCTCATAGCCGATCTGCGCGCGCAGGCCGGCGAACGATGCGGCGATCTGCGTGTCGAACACGCGCGTCACCTCCGTGCGCCACGTGCGCCGCAGCAGCGCGACGTCCTGGCGGGCGGCGTGGAGGATCACCTCCACCTCCGGATCGGCGAGCACCTTCGCGATCGGCTGCGGGTCGATCGACCGGTCGAGCGGATCGATCAGCAGCACCCATGGTTCGTCGCCGCGCTGGGCGTCATCGAGGTACACCGCCACCTGCACCAGGCAGAGCAGCGACTGGTACTTGCCCTCGCCGACGAACTCGGTGTCGATCGCAAAGCGCTTGCGGGCGTCGGCGAGCTCGCCGAACCGACGGATCTCCTCGTTCGTCGCGAGGCGTGCGGCCTCGGACGCGCGGGCGGTCAACGCGTGCCCCCGTTGCCGCGCGCGGATTCGTCGGGCCAGTGGCCGTGCTCGGCGAAGTAGTCGCGGGCGTCATCCTCGACGTCGCGGTCCTGGTCGCCCGACACGCCGATGCGCCACAGGAAGTTCACGAACCAGATCGAGGCGCCCGCCGAGAAGAGCGGAATGCCGATCTCGAGCGCGTGCTCCGACGCCAGGCCGATGACGATCACGGCGATCCCCGCGATCATCAGGAGGCCGGGCAGGTAGACGCGGACGAACCTCAGCATCCCTGCATCATCGTGGATCGGGTCGGCAAACGCTCGTACGTGAACTCGCGCACGAGCTCGTCGAGGCTCGGCGCGGTGCCGGGATCGGCCAGTCCGACGGTCGCGGCGAGGGCTCCACGCACCTCCTCGGCGGTCGTCGGAGCGCCCGGCCGGAGTCCTGGCAAGCGGATCCCCGCGCGTCCGGCCAGGGCATCGGTGAGCCCGGCAGCGCCGTGTCGCTTGGCGAGCCGGGTGCCGTCCGCCCCGCACATCAAGGGCACATGGGCATAGGCGACGGGCGGCAGGTCGAGCAGCGCCGCGAGCTCGCGCTGCGTGCCGACCGACGGCAACAGGTCGGCGCCGCGGACGACCTCGTCGACGCCCTGATCGGCGTCGTCGAGCACGACGGCGAGCTGGTAGCCGAACCCACCGTCGGCGCGTTGGACCACGACGTCCTCACTGCACACCACCTGCCTTCCCAGGACCAGATCGTCGATCTCCTCGGGGGCAGCCCCCGCACGCAGTCGCCAGGCAGGCCGCCGGCCGGTGGCCTCGCGACGGGCACGCTCGGCGGGGGAGAGGTCGCGGCAGGTTCCCGGGTAGGCGCCGGTCGGCGCGCCGTGCGGGGCGCTCGATGCCTCGCGGATCTCCGCGCGCGTGCAGAAGCACGGGTAGACGTGATCGGCCGCGACGAGCTGCGCGAACGCCTCGGCGTAGCGCCCGACCCGTGCGGACTGGCGGGGCACCTCGCCGTCGTGGCCCATGCCCAGCCGGGCGAGGTCGGCGAGCTGCTGCTCGGCGACCTCCGGGCGCGAACGGCCGGCGTCGAGATCGTCGATGCGCAGCAGGAACCGGCCGCCGCGGCTGCGGGCGGCGAGGTACGCGAGGAGCGCCGTGCGCAGGTTGCCGAGGTGCAGCTCGGAGGACGGGGAGGGGGCGAAGCGGCCGTCGGCGGGCACGCCGTCGAGCCTACGTGAGCGGGCCGATCATCTAGCATGCGGCGCATGGCCGAGACCAAAGCAGCACCCCGCGGACGTCGTGGGGCCTCCGAGGAGTCCGAGGCCGCCGGCCCGCAGCCCTGCTCGGCCTGCCGTGCGACCGGTCAGGTGATCTCCAACCGCGGGGGGCGAGCCGACGAGCGTGCCGTGCCCGTGGTGTCAGGGCTCGGGGCAGTGGGAGCCGGGCTTCGACGCCCAGGCCAACAGCTCCCACCCCGGCGCCTAGCCCCACCGCCGACGCGGCGCGCGTGGCCGCCACCGCGTACGCGCGCACGCCGCTGTCGCAGCCCCGTCCACCGCGCTGCGACGTCGGATCGGCCGCGGAACGGATCGGTTCGAACCGAAAAGCGGTCAGACCCGAACGCCGGGGCGCCAAGCCGGATTCACCTGAACGGTATGAGAGTGGACGCATCTCCGACCCCTGGGGGTCGACCGCCCGCCGACCGGCATACGCTCCCCATACGCCCGCGCCGATACGCAAGGCATGAGCTCCCCTCGCCTTGTGCCCGTCGTCGCGCTGGCCGCCGCGGCGCTGGCGATGCCGGCCACGGCATCGGCAGTCCTGACGCCCTCGTCGTCGACGCCGTTCCCGGATCCGGCGTACGGCACCCACACGGACGAAGCGGGGGAGATCGTCCAGAACTGGACCGCCGACAACATCCTCGGCCCCGGTGAGGATGTCGCCGTCGCCTTCCCGCTGCGCGACGACGGCTTGCTCGAGGACGGGTCCGCATCCACCTTCGACGGCGGCACCGGCCTGCTCACCCGCACGGACGACAGCGACGTCTCGATCCTGAACACCACCCGCCAGTTCGGCGCGAGCAGCGGCGGCAACACGTCGAACGCGACGGTCGACGGGGGCACCGGCTTCTACAACCTGCGCCTCGGCAGCAGCCTCGTCTGCGGCACCACGGTCGGCCTCAAGCTCGACATCTCGTCGATCGCCCAGTCGGCCTACAACAAGGCCTACTACTACAGCCTCCCGACCGGCGTGCGCGGCGCCTACCGCCGTACCGCCAGCCGGCAGGTCGGTCAGGTGATCTCCGACGGCCAGTCGACGACATCCGCGGTCGACGTGACCGGCCAAGGCGGCAAGGTCAAGGACCTGCGCATCCACATCGACTCGATCGAGCACCGCTTCTCGACCTACTGGCTGGAGATCAACCTGATCGCGCCGTCGGGCAAGAAGGTGCAGCTGATGAGCCAGCAGGGCTCCCTCGATCAGAACCAGGCCGCACGCCCGAAGACGCTCTCGAACGTGACCTTCTCGGACGGCCCGGTCAACGGCCAGCTCCCCAAGGACGCCAGCCAGGCTCTCGCCGCCGGCTACACCAACATCGCCATGAAGCCGAAGTCGCCGCTCGCGGCGTTCGACGGCGAGAGCGTCGACGGCACCTGGCGCCTGGAGGTGAAGGACATCGCGCAGCCGCTCTCCAACCGCAGCTCGCGCGGCCGCGGCTACGGCTTCTCGGGCAACGAGATGGCACAGGTCGGCGACTGGCAGATCGACACTGCGCACGCGCTCTGCACCGGCGCCCCCGAGGCGTGGTTCGGCGGCCCGGCGGGCCAGCTGGTCCTGAACCCGGCCGGCGGCACGCTCGACGCGAGCGCCTCGCACGACCCGAGCCTCGGCGGCTCGATCGTCAAGTACGAGTGGGACATGGACGGCAACGGCTCCTTCGAGGTGACCACCACCTCGCCGACCGCGCCGTACCCGGCCGTCTCGGCCGCGCCGTTCAACCGCGAGATCAAGCTGCGCGTCACCGACGACCAGGGCAACGTGTCGCCGGTCGTCACCCGCACGGCCATCTACTCGACCCCGCCCGTGATCTCCGCGGTGACGGTCAACCCGGCGAGCCCGGTCGCGAAGATGGCGGCGACGGTCTCCGCGACCGCGAGCGACGCGGATGCCGGCGACACCCTGACCTACGCCTGGGACCTCAACGGCGACGGCGTGTACTCCGACCTGGACGGCGCGAGCGGCAGCTACACGTGGAACACCTCCGGCCCGCAGACGGTCCGTCTCAAGGTGACCGACTCCCGCGGCGTGTCGACGTACTCGTGGAAGTCGATCTCGATCGCCAACACCAACCCGGTCGCCCGGCTCAGCTACCGGCCGATCCCGGCGGTCGTCGGGCAGACCGTCACCCTCGACGGCAGCGCCTCGACGGATGCCGACGGCTCGATCAGCAAGTACGAGTGGGACGCGAACGGCGACGGCACGTACGAGTCCGCCACGGAGACCCCGACCACGACCACCACCTTCGCCTCGCCCGGCGAGTACGTCGTCCGCCTCACGGTGACCGACAACACCGGTGGCCAGGACGAGATCTCCATCCCCGTGTGGGTGACGGCGCCGCCCGTCGGCGTGATCAGCGCGACCCCGGCCTCGCCGCTCGTCAACGAGACGGTGACCTTCTCGGCCGCACAGTCCTACGACGCGGACGCCGGCGGCTCGATCGCCAAGTACGAGTGGGACCTCGACGGCAACGGCTCGTACGAGGTGTCGGGCGCCACGGCCGTCAGCGCCACAAAGAGCTACCCGAACGCCGGCACCGTCTCCGTCCGCCTGCGCCTGACCGACAACGACGGCGCGACGAGCATCACGCCGTTCGCCCTGGTCGTCCGCAGCCCGAACACGGGCGGCGGCACCGGCACCCCGGCGCCGCCGAAGACCCCGACGCCGGTCGCGACGCCGATCCCGACCAAGCCGGGCGTCGAGGTGCCCGTGGTGAAGATCGTCGACGACACGGGCAAGCAGGTCGGCTCCATCACGAATGCCAAGGTCGCCGATCCGAAGGACACGCAGGGCACGAACTGGTTCGACAACACCGGCTCCGAGAAGCCGAAGCTCATCGCCGAGGACGGCTTCACCGTCGATCTGAACGCGACGTCGAAGCAGAAGGCGAAGAAGGCCTACAAGGCCGGCGTGGTCGTCAAGTTCACGGCCACCACCGCGAACAAGCTGGTGGTGAAGGCCACGATCGACGCGAAGACCGCCAAGAAGCTCAAGATCAAGGTCCCGGCCAAGGCCAAGGTGGTCTCGGTCGGCTCCGGCAAGCTCGCGATGACGAAGGCCGGGACGAGCAAGTTCACGGTGAAGTTCAACAAGAAGTACGCGAGCAAGCTCAAGAAGCAGAAGGCGCTCGTCGTCACGCTGAGCGGTCTTGCGACCTCGAGCGACGGCACCAAGCTCGCGCCGAGCAAGAAGATCACGATCGTGAAGTGACGCGTGGTGTCCCAGGCCGCGGCTCCTGCACGGGCCGCGCCCTGCGCGTTCACTGATCACCGGCGAGGCCGCGAGCCTCGCCGCGCGCTGCCGGCCGCTGCGCTGCCCCTGAGAGCTCGGGGCGGCGCAGCGGCCGCCGCGCGTTCCAGGGCCGGTCCGGGAGGCTGGCGAACCGGCCGCCGCACACGGGCCTCTCGAGCCCGCCCGTGGGCTCGAGAGGCCCCTGGGCCCGGCACGGTCATGCTCGGGCCCAGACGGCCCGCAGGCGCCTCGCGGGGCGCGAACGCGCCCACCGTGCGGCCGAGCGCGCTCACACCATCTTCCGCTCAAGTGCTCGAGCGAGCGTGGGCGAGAGGTCATCAGGCGGTGGGGCCGGCACCCGAAAGCCCCGATGTTTACTGGTTGTACCGGTTGTGGTGGCGGGCGGACCGCCGGCGCCCGCTGGCGCACTTCCCCCATCGCTCCACACCTCGGTCCACCGGATGTCCAGTCCAGGGGGTTGGACTCAAGCACTGGGGTCTGGACCCGATATCAGGAGTGCCGACCCGGCGAACCATCTCTACGAACCACGTGCCCCCAGGAGACTGCAATGCGCAATCGCCTTTCCGACGAGCAGGGCTTCACCCTCATCGAGCTCCTCGTCGTCATCCTCATCATCGGCATCCTCGCCGCCATCGCCCTGCCGAACTTCATCGGTCAGCGCGGTCGTGCGCAGGACGCCAGCGCGAAGACCAACGCGCGGAACGCCGTCTCGCAGGTCGAGGCGTGCTACACCGACGCGCAGGACTACGGTCAGTGCCTGAACGCGAACCTTGCGACGGCCAACACCGGCCTGTCGTTCGGCACCAACGCCGACCAGGTCGACATCACCTCGTCGGCTTCGGACGCGTACTCGATCACGGCGAAGTCCAAGACCGGTAACACGTTCACCATCACGAAGACCACGGGCTCGGGCGCCATCTCGCGCACGTGCGTGAAGGTCAAGGACGGCGCCTGCCCGGCGACCAACTCCTGGTAGTCACGGTCTGAACCCCTCGCGCGAGCCCGGCGATCCGTCGCCGGGCACGAGCGGGGTGGAGGCCGGTCGACGTGCACCTGCGCGGTGCGGCCGGCGCCCACCCTGTTCCCTCGTTTCCTCGGCCGCTCACCACGGCCACCACGCTTCCCTCAACCACAGCGGCCTCCCGAGCCGTGACGATCCTTCACGCTCCGGGCCCCTTCACCACACCGATCGATCTACCCGGAGATCCAACGTGCGCAATCGCCTCTCCGACGAGCAGGGCTTCACCCTCATCGAGCTCCTCGTCGTCATCCTCATCATCGGCATCCTCGCCGCCATCGCCCTGCCGAACTTCATCGGTCAGCGCGGTCGTGCGCAGGACGCCAGCGCGAAGACCAACGCGCGGAACGCCGTCTCGCAGGTCGAGGCGTGCTACACCGACACGCAGGACTACGGCACCTGCAAGAACGCGAACCTCGCGACGGCCAACACCGGCCTGTCGTTCGGCACCAACGCCGACCAGGTCGACATCACCTCGTCGGCTTCGGACGCATACGCGATCACGGCGAAGTCCAAGACCGGCAACACGTTCACCATCACGAAGACCACGGGCTCGGGCGCCATCTCGCGCACGTGCGTGAAGGTCAAGGACGGCGCCTGCCCGGCGACCAACTCCTGGTAGGCGCGCGCCGCTCGCCCAGCGTTTCCTCGTGACGACGGACATGCCCACCCACGCGGCATGTCCGTCGTCGCCTCCGTCTCCATCGCGCCCGCTCAGCGGGTGCGCTGGTCGTCCCACCTCCAGCCTTCTGCCCACCCCGAGGACCATGCGCCAGCGACTGCAGTCCCAAGACGGCTTCACGCTCATCGAGCTCCTGGTCGTCATCCTCATCATCGGGATCCTCGCGGCCGTCGCGTTCCCCAACTTCACCTCGCAGCGCGACCGCTCCCGCGATGTCGCCGCGAAGGCCAACGTCCGAAACACCGAGACGCACGTCGAGGCGTGCTTCGTGAAGACGGACGACTACACGAAGTGCACCCAGGCGAGCGACCTCTCGCCTGGCATCGGCATCGCCTTCGGCACCGGTCCGAACGAGGTGAAGATCGACTCGTCGGACGCCAACGGGTACGAGATCACGGCGTACTCCGCAACGGGCTCGACCTTCACCATCACGAAGACGCCGTCGACCTGGGCCACGACGCACACGTGCGTCGTCGCCGCAGGGCGGAGCGATGCCGGTTGCAAAGCCGGCAAGTGGTAGCACCAGTCGGCGGTTCGCGACGCACCTTGAACCGGTGTTCCGTCGAACGTCCACCGTTCTCGTGCCGGCCTGCAGTTCAGGGCGCCTGCTGCCGACAAAACTGGTGATGACTTCCAGCCCGGCCATTGCCCCCCGGCGCGTCCTGCGCGGAGAAGGCGGCTTCATCCTCATCGAGATCCTCGTCTCGGCGCTGATCCTGGTGACGGTGTCGCTCGCGGTCTTCCTGACGATCGACCAGGCCGACAACCAGGCAGGCGTCCAGCAGCGCCGGGCGCTCGCGTCGAACTTCGCCCAGTCCGAGCTCGAGCGGCTGCGCTCGCTCCCGGTGGAGGACATCGCAGCGGCCCGCGGCACGCGGACCGTGAAGTACGGCGGCGTCGCAGTCGGCAAGAACACCGACAACCGCGGCACGACCAACATCGAGCTCTACGAGACGATCACCGCCAAGTGGGTGACCGACGGCAAGGACGAGCCGGAGTGCTCGACCAGGAGCGGCGGTCTGGACTACCTGCGGCTGACCGTCGAGGTGGGCTGGAAGGGGCAGGGTCGCGCCAAGAACATCAAGACGACCTCCTACTACACGCCGCCGGCAGGCGCCGGCGGGGGAGACACCGGGTCGCTGTCGGTGCTCATCACCGACCGCAACGGCGATGGGATCCAGGGCATCAGCGTGAAGGCCGCAGGTCCGTCGAGCCCCCAGGAGACCACGAACGAGAACGGCTGCGTGGTCTTCGGGTTCATCCCCGCTGGTGACTACAACGTGCAGTTCGGGAGCCCCGGCTTCGTCGACGGCGACAGCAACGCGAGCGTGAACGCGCCGACGAAGGTGATCGGAGGCGAGACGCAGAAGCTGCAGTTCGACTACGACCGAGGCGGCTACACGAAGGTGAACTTCAAGACGAAGTTCTCGCGGCCGCTGACGACGACCTCGCCCGCCAAGGTCTACGACGGGGCGACCTTTCCGCCGCAGGTCCAGTTCTTCAACGCCGCACAGCCGACGCCTCCCAAGACCTTCCTCATCTCCGGCGGGTCCTCGTGGGACGGCTCGAGCACCCCGCTCTTCCCGTTCACCAGCAAGTACTCCGTGTACGCCGGCAACTGCCCGGCCAACGCGAACCCCTCGCCGTACTCCGCGTTCGTGAACATCTCGCCGAGCCAGCTGCAGGCGACCGGTGACGTCTACCTGCCGGCCCTCGACGTGCGTGTCATGAGCGGAACCAACTCGCTCTCGCCCGGCCTTGCCGTCCCCAACGCGCTCGTGCGGTACTACCCCGGCTGCGGTTCGGCGTGGACGACGATGACCGACAGCTACGGGTGGGGGCAGGACTCCGGCTTCCCCTACGTGGCGGCGGGCGGCGGCGGCGTGCTCTGCGCCGCCAGCCCCGGCAGCAACGGGAGGCGCTTCGCGCTGACGCAGGACAACCGCAACTTCACGGTCGGGACCTCGGTGACGATCTACCTCAGCCAGACCGGCAGCAAGCCCGGTGGCTGGACCGGCACTGCCGCCAACTACGACTGCACGGCCCCCTGATGATGCGCGCCCCACACCTCACGCGGCTGGCCCGCACCGTCCGCGACGACGAGCGCGGCATGACCCTCATCGAGATGATGGTCGGCGTCTTCCTCGGCGCGCTCATCACGCTCGCCGCCTACATGGCGATGGACGCGGCGATGACGAACTCGACCCGCACCGCCATGCGCGTCGAGGCCCTCCAGCGGGGCCGCAACGCGATGGAGTCGATGACGCGCGCGATCCGCGCGCAGCAGTGCAACGGCAGCACGCGTCCGATGACCTGGGCCTCGGCCTCCGCCCTGGAGTTCTACGCCAGCATCGCACCGGTCGCGACGACGACGTTCCAGCCGGTCGAGCTGCATCGGATCCAGTGGGAGGCGCAGACGACGCCCACCGATCTCAAGAACGGCGCCAAGCCGGTCGGCGACCTCAAGGAGTACGTGTACGCGCTCGATCCTGCGACCAACAAGCCCAAGACGACTCCGAAGGCAGTGGTCGTGTTGGCGAAGGACGTCGAGCAGGCGCAGAGCCGCCGCGACGAGACGAAGCTCGCGCCGTTCTTCCAGTACTTCGACTACGACGGCGGCACCGGCTCGGGCCGTATCGACTACAACGCCCCACTCGCGCTGAGCGCGACGCAGAACGGAGTGCCGAGCGTCCAGACGGGCGACCTCTCGCACATCGTCCTCGTGGAGATCAGCTACCGGGTCACCCCGCGGCGCACGAAGAGCGGCCTGCAGGCCGGGATGAACTTCTACAACACCGTGTCGGTCCGGATCGCCGACCCGACGAACCCCGGCGGGAGTCCGCAATGTCTCTGAAGGCCATCGCACGCCGCCTGCGCAAGGCGGAAGACGGCTTCTCCATGGTCGTGACCATGGGCGCCGTGAGTCTCATGCTGATGACCTCGGCGTTCGCCGTGGATGCCGTCTCGGGCGACCAGTCGGTCGGTCGAGCCGACCGTGACCGCAAGTCGGCGTACGCCGCTGCCGAAGCCGGCCTCCAGGTGTACGTCCACAAGCTGCTCGTCGACAACACCTACTGGGCCCGCTGCGAGGTGAAGGCGGACGGGCTCAACCAGTTCTGGCCGTACGCGAAGGGCACCGATCCCAAGACCGACCCGCGCACCTGGGTGAACCTCAGCGACGGGACGAAGACCACGTCCGCGACCGGCGCGTACACGATCGAGTCGGTGCCGGTTCCCGGCCAGACCAAGTGCGATCCGGCCAAGGCCGAGGAGACGATGATCCCCGCCGGCACGCCGACCTTCCGCGTGCGCGTCACCGGCCAGTCCGTCGTCGACGGACGGCGGGTCGGCCCCAAGCGCGCGCTGATCGCGACGTTCAAGCGCAAGTCGTTCCTCGACTACATCTACTTCACCGACTTCGAGACCCTCGATCCGGACACCTACCGCAGCTCGCTCGCCAAGGGCATGGACACGATCGAGAACAAGAGCCTCGACATCCGCATCCCGCAGCAGGGCCGCAACATCATCCAGTGGGGTCAGGACGCCTGCGGGCAGTACTCCTACACGCCCTTCGAGGCGAACAAGGGTGAGGGCAAGAAGCTGCGCAAGGACCAGCTCTTCAGGGGCACCGGGCCGAGCGCAGGCCGGAAGGCCACGGCGACCGCGACGAGCTACGACTCGTGGACGCAGGGTTGCTCGGAGATCAACTTCGTGACCGGCGACTGGATCCGCGGTCCGTTCCACACCAACGACACGCCGATGATCTGCGGCCAGCCGAAGTTCGGCCGCCGCCCGTCGGACATCATCGAGGTCTCGGGCCCGGCCGACACGACGAAGACCAACTGGACGACCAGCTGGCGCCCGAGCACCTCCGGCGGCTGCGGCACGAACGACCCGGGGGTGAACCTCGAGACCGACCCGACGATCGACCCGAACCTCGGGATGTGGAAGTTCAACGCGAAGCCGCTCCAGATGCCGACGTCGAACACGTCGATCAAGTCGGAGGTGACCAACCAGTACTACTTCATCGGGCGCACCCGCCTCGAGCTCAGGTCGGACGGCGTGAAGGTCACCGGCAAGAACAAGGCAGGCAACGTCTACAACGGCGACACCATCCCGTACCCGCCGAACGGCGTGATCTACGTCGACAACGACACCTGCACCGACACCTACAACACGGCCGACCCGCGCGACACCGCGCGCGGTGGCTGCGGCATCGCCCAGGTGCTCGGCGACTACAACACGTCGATGACCATCGCGGCCGCGGACGACATCCAGATCGTCGGCAACATCAAGATGATCAACGGCTCGCAGTCGGTGCTCGGCCTCGTGTCGAACAACTTCATCCGCGTGAACCACCCGATCGTCGAGCAGAGCGCCTGCGGGCAGCAGAACAACCCGACGAGCCTCACCGACGGCCCGGGCACGATGTACGACGTCCGCATCGACGCCGCCCTCCTCGCGCTGAAGCACTCCTTCATCGTCGACAACTGGCAGTGCGGTGACAAGCAGGGCACCCTCACCGTGAACGGCGCCATCGCCCAGAAGTTCCGTGGTCCGGTCGGCACCGGCTCCAAGAGCTCCGGCACCGGCTACACCAA
The DNA here is from genome assembly GCA_036946195.1 of Patulibacter minatonensis. Classification (GTDB taxonomy): domain Bacteria; phylum Actinomycetota; class Thermoleophilia; order Solirubrobacterales; family Solirubrobacteraceae; genus JAGIBJ01. Next base: position 29,396 of record JAQIJQ010000022.1, read on the forward strand.
GCTGTACGAGTACGACGACCGCCTGCGCGTCCGGATCCCCCCGAGCTTCATCGATCCGGTGCAGTCGGCCTGGGGCATCCAGACGTATCAAGAGCAGGCGCAAGCCAAGTAGTCGCGAATGTGGGAGGGGCCGCCGCGAGGTGGCCCCTCTCTCGTTCGTCTCCGTCCGCCCACCCGCCCTCCGAAGCCCTAACCCCCACGGGGAGTTCCCGCTGTGTTCGCAGTCCTCCTGTTCGCGCTGATCATCGGCCTGGTGATCGGTTCCTTCCTGAACGTGGTCATCCACCGCCTGCCGCTCGGCGAATCGGTCGTGACGCCCCGATCGCGCTGCCCCAAGTGCGGGCACGAGATCAGTGGCATCGAGAACGTGCCGGTGCTCTCCTGGCTCGCGCTGCGCGGCAGGTGCCGCGGGTGCCGGGCGCCGATCTCGCCGCGCTACCCGCTGATCGAGCTCGCGACGGGCCTGCTGTGGGTCGCGGTCGTCGCCGCGGCGTACGACGAGCCCGAGCGCATCGCCCTCGGCCTGATCCTGGCCACGGCGCTCGTGCCGATCACCGCGATCGACCTCGAGCACCGCCGGATCCCGAACAAGATCACCGGCCCGGCCGCGATCGCGCTGGTGATCGCCGGCGCCGCCCTGGACCTCTCCGGCGAGCCGTCCCGGCTGATGTGGGGCGCGATCGTCGCGCTGCCGTTCTTCGCGCTCGCCCTGATCCTGAGCAAGTCGATGGGACTCGGCGACGCCAAGCTCATGGGCGTCATGGGACTCGCACTCGGACGCGCCGTGATCCCGGCGCTCTTCATCGCCTTCCTCGCCGGCACCCTCGTCGGCCTCGCGATCATGGCCAAGCACGGGGCGAAATCCCGCAAGACGGCGGTGCCGTTCGGCCCCTTCCTGGCCCTCGGCGCCGTGATTTCGTTCTTTGTGGGGGACGACCTCGTCCGCACATATCTGGACGCGGTCGGGCAGTAGCCGCGCCGGGCCAGGGAACGGCTCAAGTCGCAGGGGGAGACGACCGACGACTGGTGCAGGAGCCCCGCCTGTGCAACTTCGTCCTCCGAGCATCAACCTCCCTTCGACCGGCCGTGGAGCAAAGACGCCGACCCTTGTCGGGGTCGACATCGAGCCCGGCCATGTCGCGATCGCCGAAGTGGCGAGTGCCGGCGCTGCGCGTGTGAAACGCGCAGCGATCGCGCCACTCGACGCCCACGTGGTGCGTGACGGTGAGGTGGTGGACCCCGAGGCGCTCGCCGCCGTGCTGCGCGAGATCTGGGCGAGCCACAAGGGCCTCTCCAAGAAGGTCCGCATCGGCGTCGCCAACCAGCGCATCGTCGTCCGCGTCCTCGACCTGCCGCCGATCGCCGAGGGTAAGGAGCTCGACGCCGCCGTCCGCTTCTCCGCTCAGGAGGCGCTGCCGATGCCGCTCGAGTCCGCCGTCATCGACTACGTGCCGGTGGGTGAGATCGAGACCGAGGACGGTCCGAAGAAGCGCGTCGTGCTCGTCGCGGCCCGCCGCGACATGGTCGACCAGATCCTCCAGGCCTGCGGCATCGCGGGGCTGCGCGTCGAGGGGCTCGACCTCGCGGCGTTCGGCATGGCCCGCGCCCTGCGCCACGCCGACGACCCGGACCAGCTGCTGCTGTCGGTCGGCGGCCTCACCAACCTCGCCGTGATCCGCGGCGGCGTCTGCACCTTCACCCGCGTCACCGGCGGTGGCATCGAGGCCATGGCCGTCGATCTCGCCGAGCGGATGGCGCTCACCCTCGACCACAGCCGTGCCTGGCTGCGACACGTCGGGCTCACCACGCCCGTCGAGCAGCTCGAGGGCGACCCCGACATCCTCGCCGCCGCACGGTACGTGCTCGCCGAGGGCGTCCGCCGCCTGGCGCTCGAGACACGACAGTCGCTCGACTTCCAGCGGGCGCAGAGCCCGGCCGACGCGCCGATCGACCACGTCGTGGTCACCGGCCCGGCGCTCCAGATCGAGGGCTTCTCGGCCACGCTCGAGCACGAGCTCGGGATGGCGGTCGTGCCGCGCGCGATCGACGTCGCCGAGGACCTCCAGGGCATCGATCCGGCCGACGTCACCGTCGCCGCCGGCCTCGCACTCGGGGAGGCCCGCGCATGAGGGCCGTCAACCTCGTCCCGCCGGAGGCGCGCCAAGGGCGCGTCAGCCCCGGCAAATCGGGCGGCGCCGTCTTCGGGGTCCTCGGTGCGCTCCTCCTCGTCCTCGTGATGGTGTCGGCGCTCGCCGTCATCAAGAAGGACAAGTCGGCCGCCGACGCCGAGCTCGCGCAGGTGACCGCGGCGACGCAGGCCTACGAGGCCGCCGCGAACCAGTTCTCGTCGTTCGAGTCGGCCGCCACGCAGGCCAAGCAGCGCATCGAGCTGGTGCGCGGCCTCTCGCGGGCCCGCTTCGACTGGGCCGGCACGCTCCGCGACATGGCGCGCCTCGTGCCCGCCGACACGCAGATCTTCTCCCTGGACGCGTCCGTGAAGGACGGTGCCTCGCAGAGCGGCGGCAGCTCGCAGGTCCGCTCGCAGATCGCGTCGTCCCCGGCGATCTCCCTCAAGGGGTGCTCCCGATCGCAGACGACGGTCGCCAACCTCGTGACGCGACTGCAGGCGATGCGCCGAGTGACCAACGTGACGCTCGAGGCGTCCGAGACGGAGGCCAACCTCAGCCAGTTCGACAAGCGCCTCAAGTCCGTCGACGAGGCCGCGAAGGGCCCGAGCACCGACGGCGCCTCCGCCGACGGGGCGGGCGCCGGCACCGGCGACGAGGAGTGCAGCCTGCCGCAGCCGAACTACGGATTCTCAGTGACTGTCTTCTACGCGCCGGGCAACGCCCAGGCTTCCTCCGATGCGATCCCGCAGGCGTCCACGTCGACGGCATCGACGATCGGCGCGGAGAGCGTTGGCGCGACGACCCCCGGGGCGACCCCGGTAGCAGGGAACTAAGCGATGACTCGTCGTGACCGCCTCGTGCTCCTCGCCGTTCTCGGCGTCGGTGTGCTCATCGGCTTCTACATGTTCGTGATCTCGCCGCAGCAGAAGGCTGCGAGCGACGCCAAGGCGCAGGTCCAGACCGCCCGCCAGCAGCTCGACAGTGCTCGTGCCCGCGTGGACAGCGGTCAGAAGGCGCAGGCCCAGTACCGCCGCGATCGCGCGTCGATCGTGAAGATCGGCCGTGTCGTGCCGGAGACCGACGACATCCCGACGCTGCTCACGCAGCTCGAGACCATCGGCAAGAAGTACCACGTGTACTTCATCAAGTACTCGATCGGGTCCAGCACCGGAGGCGGCTCGAGCAGCCCGTCTGCGTCCAGCGCGCCCGCGGCCACCACGCCGAGCGCACCGTCGTCCTCGTCGTCGACGGTCGGCGGCGGCGGCAAGGGCACGGAGGTCAACGGCTCGACCGACGCCACCGCCCCGCTCTACCCGCCGGGCTCGGTGGAGATGACGGGTGGCCTCGGCCGCACGCCGATCAGCCTCGGGCTCAAGGGCACGTACTTCAACCTGGAGCGCTACCTGCGCGCCGTGCAGCGCTTCGCCGTGCTCTCGCAGAGCGGGCAGAGCCGCACGAACGGCCGGCTCATGGTCGTCGACGGGTTCTCCTACAAGACCGGTGACCTGGTCTTCTGGTACGGCTCGAAGGGGGAGAGCCGCAAGACGGATCGCTTCCTCGTTGCCGAGCTCGGGGCGTCCGTGTACTTCGCTCCGCCGCTCGAGGCGCCCGTCGCATCGAGCGCAGCCCCGGGTGGCGCGGTCGCTCCGGCCGCCACGCCCGCCACGTCGACCGGCACCGCCGCCGTCGGAGGTCTCCGATGAAGATCGTCAACGACATTTTCAGCGACCTCGTCGAGAAGAAGCTGTGGCCGATCGCGCTCCTGCTGATCGGGGCGATCGCCCTGGTGCCGATGTGGCTCTCGGGCCCCGGTGAGCCGCCGGCTCCCGTCGCCGGGCCGCCCGCGAAGGTCGCGGAGGACGCGGGTCCGCAGCTCGCGTTGACCCGTACGACCAAGACCGGCTTCGACCGCGCACCGCGGGTCAACAAGCGCGAGCTCGATCCGTTCGCCGAGCGCACGACTGCCAAGGCCGATGCGGCGCTCAAGTCGCTCAAGGCGCAGATCTCGCAGTCGATCAGCAACAGCCTCGGCGGTGGCACGAGCGACGGTGGCAACCTCGGCGGCTCGACGGGTGGCTCGTCCGGTGGCAGCACCGACGTGACCCCGCGTCCGCCGTCCGGCGGCGGCGGCGACACGACGAGCACGACCCCGAAGACGGAGAAGGACGACCTCCTGACGATCCTCGTCAGCTCGGACGCCGACGCCGCGTCTTCGGAGCCGCAGCAGATCAACGACATCCGCACGCTCTCGCCGCTGCCCGACACCGAGAACCCGTTCCTGGTGTACCTGGGCAAGAGCAGCGACGGCGACGCGATGTTCATCGTCTCGGCCGACGTGACGCCGTCCGGTGCCGGCAAGTGCGATCCGTCGCCGACCGACTGCCGCACCCTGTCGCTCGCAGAAGGTGACTCGGCGAAGTTCAAGCTCGCGAGCGGGGCGACCGTCACGATCACGATCGTGGGCATCGAGACCACCAAGGTCGAGGTGACCGGTGAGGCCGCCCGTGCTGCCCGCCTCGAGCTCAAGGCCCGCCGCGTCGGTGCCAAGGTGCTCAAGCAGTCGCTCAGCGACCCGTCCATCCTGCAGTCGCTCTACGACCACAAGGTCAAGTTCCGCTAGTCCACGCTCGCGGAGCCCGTAGAGCTCTCCTGAACCAGATCCGGGGCCCTGCCGCGCATCGCGCGGCGGGGCCCCGAGTCGTTCTGGGCGTCGGCCGCGCGCGCCGCGTAGCCGGCGGCTGAGGTGGCCCACCCTGTGCGATGCGCTCGCGCGCTGGACGCCGGCGCGCACCCGGCACGCAAGGCCCCGTAAACTGCCTTCCGTGCTGCACGCCCTTCGTTTCGTCACCGCTGGAGAGTCCCACGGCCCGGGCCTGACGGCCGTCGTCGAGGGCCTGCCGGCGGGGCTGCCGCTCGAGCGCGAGGCGATGGACGCCGACATGGCCCGCCGCCAGCTCGGCCACGGCCGCGGCGGGCGCATGAAGATCGAGAAGGACCACGTCGTCGTCACCAGCGGCGTGCGGTTCGGCAAGACCCTCGGCGGCCCGATCAGCATCACGGTGCCCAACCGCGACTACCAGAACTGGGAATCGCGGATGAACCCGTGGCCCGTCGACGAGGAGCCCGAGCCCGTCAAGATGCCGCGCCCCGGCCACGCCGACCTCGTCGGCGTGTGGAAGTACGGCGCCGACGACGTCCGCAACATCCTCGAGCGCGCCAGCGCCCGCGAGACCGCCGCGCGCGTCGCCGGCGGCACGCTCGCCCGCGCGTTCCTCAAGAGCCTCGGCGTGGAGGTCCGCTCGCACGTCGTGCAGATCGGTCCCGTCACCGCTCCCGCGCGCATCGAGCCGCTCGCCCTCGCCGACTTCGACGGCGTCGACGACGACCCCGTCCGCTGCCTCGACGCCGACGCGAGCCGCGAGATGGTCCGCCACATCACCGTGCAGCGCAAGGCGAACGAGTCGATCGGGGGCACCTACGAGATCCACGTGTTCGGCCTCGTGCCCGGCCTCGGCTCGCACACCGCGTGGGACGAGCGCCTCAACGGCCGCCTGATGGGGGCCGTCGGTTCGATCCAGGCCCACAAGGGCGTCGAGATCGGCGACGGCTTCGGCCTCGCCGCGGCCCCTGGCAGCCAGGCGCACGACGAGATCTTCGGCGGCCCCGAGGGCATCCACCGCATCACGAACCACTCCGGTGGCCTCGAGGGCGGCATGACCACCGGCGAGCCGCTCGTCATCCGCGCCGCCGTCAAGCCGATCCCGACGATGACGAAGCCGCTGCGCTCCGTCGACCTCGAGACCGGCGAGCCCGCGCAGGCGCTGCGCGAGCGCACCGACTCCTGCGTCGTGCCCGCCGCCGGCGTGGTCGGTGAGGCGATGGTCGCGCTGATCCTCGCCGACGCGTACCGCCAGAAGTTCGGCGGCGACCACATCGACGACGTGATCGCCGCGCTCCGCGCCTACACCGAGCGCATCGGCTGGCACACCGCGCCGGTCGCCGGCTAGCCCGATGCCGGGCGCGCTCGTCTTCGTCGGCTTCATGGGAGCCGGCAAGTCGACGGCCGCGCGAGCCGCATCCGATGCGCTCGGGCGGCCGCTCGTCGACATCGACGCCAAGATCGAGACCGACGAAGGCCGCACGATCCCCGAGATCTTCGCGACCGACGGTGAAGCGGCGTTCCGCGAGCTCGAGGAGCGCACGATCCTCGAAGTGCTCGGGCGCGTCGTCGAGGGCACGCCCGTCGCCCTCGGCGGCGGCGCGCTCGGCAGCATGAAGGTGCGGGAAGCACTCGCCGCCCACACCGTCTGCTGGCTCGAGATCGACGAGGCGACCGCCTGGCGCCGCGTGAAGCGCAGCGACCGCCCGCTCGCCCGAGACAAGGAGGGCTTCACCCGGCTCTTCCACGAGCGGCTCCCGATCTACGAGAGCGTCGCCGACGTGTTCCTCCCGCAGGGCGGACGCACGTTCATGCACCAGGCCGTCGCCCGGCTCCTCGAAGCAGGGAGCGGCCGACGCCTCGCGTTCGCCCGCGCCGCCGACACCGTCTACCCGGTTTGGTTCGGCAACCGCGTGTGGCCGGCGACCGATCCCGAACGCGACGTGCTGATCACCGATGCGAACGTCGGCGCCGCCCACGGCGAGCGCCTCGCGCAGCTGCGCCGCATCACGATGGAGCCCGGCGAGGCGCACAAGACGCTCGACACCGCCGGCCGCCTCTGGAGCGAGCTCGCGGCGATGGGCGCGACCCGCTCCAGCCGCGTGCTCGCCCTCGGCGGCGGCGTCGTCGGCGACGTCGCCGGCTTCGTCGCCTCCGCCTACCAGCGCGGCATCCCCGTCGTGCAGGTGCCGACCACGCTCGTCGCCCAGACCGACTCCGCGCTCGGCGGCAAGACGGGTGTCGACCTGCCGTCCGCGAAGAACTACGTGGGCGCCTACCACCAGCCCGAAGCCGTGCACGTGATCCCGAAGGTGCTCGAGACGCTTCCCCCCGCGGAGCGCGCAGCCGGGTACGCCGAGGTGGTCAAGACGGGCATCATCGCCGGCGGCCCGCTCTGGGAGCGCATCAGAAGCGGCGCGATCGACGATCCCGACACCGTGCTCGGATGCGCGCGCGTGAAGCTCGACGTCGTCGCCCGCGACGAGCGCGACGGCGGTCCGCGGCAGATGCTCAACCTCGGCCACACCGTCGGCCACGCGATCGAGACCGTCACCGACTACCGCCGCTACCGCCACGGTGAGGCCGTCGGCCTCGGCATGCTCGCCGTGCTGCGCCTCTCCGGCCAGGACGACCTGCGCGACGAGGTGGAGGCACTGCTCGAGGGCATGGGCCTCCCGACCCGCATGGACCCGTCGATCGACCCGCAGGCCGTGGTCGCCGCGACCAGGAGCGACAAGAAGCGACTGGGCGCGCACGTGCCGTACGTCGTCGTCGATGCCCCCGGGCGACTACGGTGGGGGCAGGAGATCGACGATGCCGCGGTGCTCGCGGCGGTGGAGGAGCTGCGATGAGCGCACCGCGCGTGTTCGTGCTGCACGGCGTGAACCTCGATCAACTCGGGGTGCGGGACCCAGCCCACTACGGGAGCCAGACGCTCGCCGACCTCGAGCACGCGATCACGGGGTACGCGCACGACCTCGGCATCCGCAGCGTGGTGTTCGAGCAGACGAACTTCGAGGGCGAGTTCGTCGAGATCCTGCACAAGGCGCGCGACACCGCCGACGCCCTGATCCTCAATCCCGGCGCCTGGACCCACTACGCGTGGGCGATCCGCGATGCGCTCGAGCTCACCGAGCTCCCAGCCGTCGAAGTGCACCTCAGTGACGTCCAAGCCCGCGAGGAATGGCGCCGACACTCGGTGATCTCCGACCTGTGCATCGGCACCGTATCGGGCAAGGGCGCCGCCGGCTACCGGGAGGCGCTGCAGCTCCTCCTGGAGCACATCGCCCAATCCGCCTAGGCTGGCCTTCGAAGGGCCGCAGCCGGCTCTGACGAAAGGATCGCCATGACCTCCGCCGCCGAGCATCCGACCGCCCTTCGCCTGACCGCCCTGCGCGCCGCTCTGCCTGAGGGCGCGGTCGCGATCGTCGGAGACCTGGTCGACGTGCGCTGGCTCACCGGCCTCGCCGCGAGCAACGCCGCCGTGGCCGTCAGCGCAGAACAGGCCTGGCTGATCACCGACTTCCGCTACCAGACCGTCGGCGCCGCAGCCGCCAAGGACGGCCTGGAGCTGGTGATCGAGGCCGACCTCCTCAAGGCCGCCGCGGAGCGCGCCGTCCAGGTCGGCGCCACGTCGGTGCTCGTCGCGAAGGACCGCACCACCCTGGCCGACGACGCCAAGCTCGCCGACGCGCTCGGCGCCATCCCGCGCATCCCGGGAGCGCGCATCATCAGCCAGCTGCGTGCCGTCAAGAGCCCGGCGGAGATCGAGGCGATCGCCGCCGCCCAGGAGCTCGCCGACGATGCGTTCCGCGAGGTGATCCTCGAGCGCGGCATCACGGGCCTCACCGAGCGCGAGGTGGCGCTGCAGCTCGAGATCGCGATGCGCTCCCGCGGGGCGCAGGCCGTGAGCTTCGAGCCGATCGTCGCTGCCGGAGCCCACGGCGCGCTGCCGCACGCGAACCCGCGCGACGTCGAGATTCCCAAGCACGAGCTCGTCGTGATCGACTGGGGCGCGCAGCTCGACGGCTACTGCTCGGACTGCACCCGCACCGTGGCCACCGGCGAGATCGACGAGCGCCGGCGCACCGTCCACGAGACCGTCCGCGCCGCGCAGGTCGCCGCGCTCGCCGAGATCCGCCCGGGGGCCACCGGCAAGGATGTCGACGGCGTCGCCCGCGCGCTCATCGCCGGCGAGGGCTTCGGCGACTACTTCGGCCATGGCCTGGGCCACGGCGTCGGCCTCGAGGTGCACGAGGGCCCGACCCTCTCGCCGCGCGCCACCGATGCGCCGCTCGTCGCCGGCCACATCGTCACCGTCGAGCCGGGCATCTACCTGCCGGGGGAGTTCGGGGTGCGCGTGGAGGAGCTCGTCGTCGTGACCGATGGCGAGCCGCGCGTGCTCACCGGCCTGCCGCGCGAGGCGATGCACGTCGGCTAGGCGGGCGAGCGGCTGCGCGTTGCGGCGAGCCACGCCGACGGCGACTGCCCCGTGTGCGCGGTGAACGCGCGTGAGAGGCCCGAGCCGTTGGCGTAGCCCAGCTCCGCGGCGAGCGAGGCCACCTGCTGGCCGCGCAGCAGCCCTTGTTTGGCGAGCGCGACGCGGTAGCCGGCCACGTAGGCGGCGGGCGTCTCCCCGACGAGCTCACGGAATCGAGCGGCGAAGGCGCTGCGGCTCATCGTCGCGGTGCGCGCGAGCTCGTCGAGCGACCAGGCTGCGCCCGGCTCCTCATGCACCGCGGTCAGCGCCCCCGCGATCCCGGGGTCGGCCATCCCCTGCACGAGGCCGCGGCTGATCCCGGCTTCCTGGGGATGGTCGAACACCCAGCGCAGGAGCTGGAGCAGGATCACCTCGAGCAGGCGGCTCGCGACGAGCGGAGCGCCGCAGCGCACGTGGTCGACCTCCGCGGCCAGCAGGCCGAGCGACGACCCGAGCCCTGGGACCTCGCCGGTCGGGACGTCGAGTACCCGGGGGAGGGCCCGCACGAGCGGGTGGCCTTCGCCGTGCGCGAACCGCAGCGCCGCGCAGGTGAGCGCCGGCCCGTCGACGGGCACGATCCGGTGCGGCGCCGCGCCCGGGATCAACACGAGCGCCGGTCCCTCGAGCCGGCGGGCCGGCACGTCGCTTCCGCCGATCGGCCGCAGATCGACGGCGCCGCGCCCGAGCACGTGCAGGTGTCCGCACGGCTCCCGGCCGCCGGTGCCGTAGTCCTGGGGCCTGCGGAGCGGGTCGACACCGTCGATCAGCGTGACCTGCACCTCGAAGCGGTGCAGGAGACCGATGAGCCGGTCGACCGATCCGGTGGACGATGTGGTGCGCATCCCGGACGAAACGATACCCAACGTCCAAGGCTGGTCGTCAACGTGCAGCGAGCCGGTGCACCCGCCGGCTCGGTCGCCGCCATCGGCGGCCGAGTTCCGTTCGCACATCGCTCATCCAGGAGTCCGCCATGACCTACGTCCACCTCGTCGACCGCACCGAGGCCATCGGCGAGCAGCGTGTGCTGCTCGACGAGATCCAGGGCGCGTTCGGCACCACGCCGGCGATGTTCCGTGCCGTCGCCAACTCGCCCGCCGCGCTGAGGAGCATTTGGGGCGCGTTCGGCGCGCTCGGCGGCGGCACGCTCTCGCCGCTGCTCGCTGAGCAGATCGCGGTCGCGGTCGCCGACCGCAACCGCTGCGAGTACTGCCTCGCCGCCCACACCGCCCTTGGCCGCAAGGCCGGCGCGACGGGCGACGAGATGGCGGCCGCCCAGCGCGGCGAGTCCGACGACCCGCGTACGGCCGCCGTGCTGGCCTTCGCGCTCGCGCTCGTCGAGGAGCGCGGCTCGGTCGGGGGTGATGCCGTCGCGACCGTCCGGGCGAACGCGGGGCTCAGCGACGAGGAGATCGTCGAGGTGGTCGCGCACGTGGCGCTGAACCTCTTCACGAACTACGTGAACGTCGCGCTCGACGTGCCGGTCGACTTCCCGTCCGTGCGCCTCACGGGCGCGACGGCCTGACCCGACCCGGCCTGAGGCCGGGTCGGCGACGCACCCTCAGGCGCGGCTCATGTACGACCCGGTCTCGGTCTGGACCTTGATCTTCTCGCCGATGTTGATGAACAGCGGCACGAGGACCTCCGCGCCCGTCTCGAGCGTCGCCGGCTTGTTGCCGCCGCCCGAGGCGGTGTCGCCGCGGACGCCCGGCTCGGTGTGCGACACCTCGAGCTCGACCGACGCCGGCAGGTTCAGACCCGACGGCGCGTCGTCGACGAACTGCACGTCGACGTCGTCGTTCGCCTTGACCCACTTGAGGTCGGAGGCGATCGCGGCCTCGGGCACCTGGATCTGCTCGAACGACTCGGCGTCCATGAAGTGGGCGTCGGTGCCGTCGGCGTAGAGGTACTGCATCTTGCGCGTCTCGGTGCGCACGGAGCGGAACTTCTCGCCGGCGCGGAAGGTCTTGTCGATCACGTTGCCGTCGCTCACGCGCTTGAGCTTGGTGCGCACGAACGCGGCGCCCTTGCCCGGCTTGACGTGCTGGAACTCGACGATCTTGAAGATCGTCCCCTCCACATCGATGTGGTTACCGTTCTTGAACTGGTTGGTGGAGAGCACGAAAAGGCCTGCAGATGAGCGGTTTGGAGGACTTCGCTGGCCGGTCGCCGCAGCGGCGCCCGCAGAGCGAACTCCGGCCATCCTATCCGCAAGGGTCCGGCGAGCGGCCGGGCCGGACGACGGCTGCGCGGCCCCTCAGGCGTGCTTGGCCGCCAGCGCCGCCGCCACGCGCGCGATGAGGTCGAGCGGCACGCCGTCCGCGTACCTGAAGGTGACCGAGTCCTTCTTGGCGCGGAACGGCGCGATCTCGCTCGCGAGCGGTTCGGGCAGCTCGCCGACCGGGTAGAGCCCCAGGTGATGCTTCCAGCCCGCGTAGTGCAGGCCGTATCGGCCGCCGAACATGATGGCCGGCATGCCGTACCGGAAGCGTTCCTCGGCATCCGGCACGGCCTCGAGGAGCGTGGCCCGCACCGAGTCGAGCGTCGCGCGCACCCCCGGAGGAGCGCTCGCGAGGTGCTCGTCGATGGTGGTCGGCTTGGGCGTGGGCACGGAGCGCCTCCTCGGTGGGGTGAACGGCAGACCGGCGCTGCCGGCAGACGTCATCGGTGGCGGTCGACCAGCGTCGCGGCCGCCGCACCGACGAGCGCTGCGACGAGATCTGGCCAGGCGAACGACGTCCCGAACACCAGCCGGGACGGACCGAACGCCGCGGCCAGGTCGGCGGGGAGGCTCGTGAGCTGGAGCACCTCCACGGCGACCGACCAGGCGAGGGCGATCGATCCGACCCGCAGGCGCGCCATCCGAGGCGCGGCGAAGGCGACGACCACGTAGACGAGCGCGGTGTAGGCGATGCCGCCGAGCCGGTCGCCGAGGGCGCCCGGGATCCCGAATCGCACCGCGAGCCCGGCGACGACGAGCAGCACGCCGACGGCGATCAGGAAGGGGCGGCGACGCGGCACGACCGTCACCCGGCCACCGTACGCGAGCGCGGCCACCCGATCTGCAAGCATGCTGCGCGCGCGCCACGTGCCGTAGCCCGTCCCATGCCCTTCGCCGCCGCATCGACCACCGACGCCAGCGGGCTCGTCAACCTCGACGTGCCGTTCCTCGACGCCCGGGCCCGCGACCTCCTGCTCTCGTTCTCGGCGCCCGCCGCGACGGCGGCCGCGGAGCTGCGCGTCGAGGCGGGACCGCTGACGCTCACGCTACAGCGAGGAGCTCTATGGCATGCTCGCCACCCGCGTGCTGGCGCCGCACGGCGCGCTCGTCGTCCAGTCCGGCAGCCCGTACTTCGCGCCGGAGGCGTTCTGGGGCAACGCCGACACGATCACCGCCGCCGGATACCGCACGCTGCCCTACCAGGTCGACGTGCCGTCGTTCGGCAACTGGGGCTTCGTGCTCGCCCGCCACGACGGCGCCGCCCCGGTGCTCCGACTCGCGCCCGGCGTGCCACGGCGGTTCCTCGACGCGCCGACGCTCGCGGCTTCGACCACGTTCCCGGCCGACCGGGCCCGGTCGCGGTACCGCGTGCGTCCGAGCACCCTCGACCATCCGCGGATCCTCGACTACACCCGCCGCGGCTGGAAGACGTACTGACGCTCGGCGTCAGACGGAGATCGCGGCGCTGAACGCATCCAGCGCGGCGTCGTCGATCAGGCAGAACCGCACGAGCTCCACTCCCGGCGCGTGCGCCTCGGCATCGCGGACGGCCCGGAGCGCGACCCGGGCCGCGAGGGCGACGGGGTAGCGGTAGACGCCCGTCGAGATCGCGGGGAACGCGACGGAGCGGCACCCGAGCGACTCGGCCACCTGGAGCGACCGCCGGTGACACGAGGCCAGGATCTCCGGCTCCCCGGCCGAGCCGCCGTTCCAGATCGGGCCGACGGTGTGGATCACGAACCGCGCCGGGAGATCGTGGCCGCCGGTGGCCTTCGCCTCGCCAGGCTCGCACCCGCCGAGGGTGCGGCACTCGTCGAGCAGCCCGGGGCCGGCCGCGCGGTGGATGGCGCCGTCGACGCCGCCACCACCGAGCAGCGTCGAGTTCGCCGCGTTGACGATCGCATCGACCCCCTGGCGGGTGAGGTCGGCACGCGCGAGCTCGATCACCAGCATCGCCGCGAGCCTACCCCGGCGACGTCGCGGTGCAAGGACTGATTCCATGGGCGCGATGCCCGACGCTCCGAGCCCCACCGTGCCCGCCGCCGTTCTCTGGGACATGGACGGAACTCTCGTGGACACCGAGCCCTACTGGTTCGCTGCGGAATACGACATCGTGGAGCGCCACGGCGGCACGTGGAACGACGAGCACGCGCACGCGATCGTCGGCTCCGACCTGCTCGCCGGCGCCGCCTACATCCAGCGCGAGGGCGGGATCGACCTCGAGCCGGCGGCGATCGTCGAGGCGCTGCTCGAGCAGGTGATCGCGCGGGCTCGGGAACGTACGCCGTGGCAGCCCGGAGCCGTCGAGCTGCTGACCGCACTGCACGAGGCCGGGATCCCGTGTGCGCTCGTGACCATGTCGTACGCGTCGCTCGCGCAGACGGTCGTCGACCAGCTGCCGGCCGGCACGTTCGCCGCGGTCGTCACGGGTGATCTCGTCGAGCACGGCAAGCCGCACCCCGAGCCCTACCTCAAGGCGGCAGCGCTCCTCGGCGTCGACGCCGCGGACTGCGTCGCGATCGAAGACTCTCCGACGGGCGTCGCGTCGGCCGAGGCTGCCCGCTGCCACACGCTCGCCGTGCCGCACGCCGTCTCGATCGCGCCGGGACCGGGGCGGACGGTGCGCGAGGAGGGACTGCTCGGCGTCGACGTCGACTGGATCAAGGCGTTCGCCGGCGGCCGGGCACGCTGAGCGACCCGCGCGCGGCGGCGAGCCCGAGCGCGATGAACGCGATCGAGAACGGCACGGACCACCCGACGAACATGGCGTTGTAGAGATCCGGGGCCGTTCGGATCGTGAGATCGCCGGGCTTGTGGAACTGCCACATCACGCCCGTCGCGACGAGCGAGATGACCGGCCAACGGCCCACGAGCGCCTCGCCCAGCGCGCCGAGGACGAGCCCGGCGAGCAGGTAGTACGGCACGTTCCACGTGTCGAGGTAGCAGCGCGCGTAGAGGATCCCCGCCATCACGAGGCAGGCCGCGCCGGCGAGGTACGCCGCCTCCTGCATCGACCGGTCGCGGCCGTCGGCGCGCAGCGCGGCGAACGACAGGCCGCGGCTGCCGCGGTCGCTCAGGGCGCCCGCGCGGGTGAGGCACCAGAGCAGACCGATCGCAGTGCCCACGCCGAGGATGAGCGGGTGCGACAGCTCGCCCGTCCACGTCGGGCCGACGCGCGGCTGCGGCACGGACTGCAGTGCCACGTTCGACATCGGGATCGGCGATCCGAACCACCACCACACCTGGCCGACGTTGAAGATCGTGTTCTCGCCCAGGCGTGCGAGCACGTTGACCGAGGTGGCATGGTGGACGAGCGGCGGCAGGTACAGCACGGCCATCGCGACGCCGGCGGCTGCGGCGGCCTTCACGATCCGCCAGCCGCTGGGCAGCAGGAGCCCGAAGACCGGGAGCGCGGCGACGACCGGCCACGCCTTGCCCGCCGCGAGACCGAGCAGCAGGCCCGCGAGACCGGCGCGGCCGCGCGCGGCCGCGGAGACGGCGCCGATCGTCAACGCGACCGTGAGCAGCTCCTCGGGGTGGCCGATCCGCAGCGCCCAGTACGCCCCGGGCGAGGCGACGGCCAGGAACACGGCCACCCGCCCGGCACCGCGCGGCACCGTGGCGGCGCGAAGGAGCGGCAGGAACGAGAGCACGGCCAGCGCAAGCGCGGAGATCGACGCGGCCGAGAGAAAGCGCCACGTGGCCTCCTCTCCGAGGCCGAGCGCGGAGGTCAGCAGCACGAGGGGGAACTGCAGGATCACCGCGCCGGGGTAGCCCGGGAGCCCCTCGATGTAGCCCGCGAGGCCGCGGTCGGCGAAGCCCTGGAGCGCCGGGAGGTACTCGGCCTTGTAGTCCGGCGCGATGTACTCGCGCAGCGAGGCGGCGGCCAGGCCGGTGGCGAGCGCAATCACGAGCGCCTCGATCAGCTGGTCCCCGGCCACGGTGCGGCGGGCGGAGCCGAGGTGCGTCCCGAGGCGCTGGCGTACGGCGATCATCCAGCGGATCGTAGAGCGCGCATCCCCGACCACACCCCCGACCGGGACCGTCCACACCAGCAGCGAGGCCGAGAGCAGGTCGGGCGACCAGTTGGTGGTGATCGAGTTCTGGCCCGCCAGGAGCCAGAGCGCGCCCCATGCCACGGCGGCGACGGCCGGGAACCGTCCGCGCCTCGCGTCCGCGAGCGCCAGGGCCGCGATCGCGGCCGTGAGGTAGTACGGCTGGAACCAGCCGTCGAGGATCGCCCTCCACCACACGACGGCACCGATCAGCAGCAGGAGCGAGGCCGTGCGCCGCGCGGGCGTCACGGTGTCGCCTGCCGCGCGCATCCGCCACCACCAGGCGACGGTCAGGCCGACGGCGATCGCGATCACCAGCGGGTGGGCGACCGAGGTCACGACGTCCGGGGTGGTGCGGAAGGAGGTGCCGCCCGCGTGGAACGCGCGGGTCCCGAGGCGCGGGTCGACCCAGTCGGGGTTGCGGGCCCCGAGGAACCACCACACGTTGCCGGGCGTGAAGACCCCGCCACCGCCGATCGCCGACACGTTCGCCGTGAAGAACGAGAGGTGCGCGAGCACGTTGGGGACCACGAGCGCGAAGGAGGTGCCGGCGGTCGTGAGGAGGACGCGCAGCGCGTCGCCGCGGGTGCGGGTCGCAGCGACCGCGACGGGCACGAGCGCGGCGGGCCAGAGCTTGCCGCCGACCGCGAGCCCGAGGCAGAGGGCGCCGAGGTAGAGCAGGCGGCGCCGATCGGTGCCGGCCGCATCGACCATCAGGATCCCGCCGACGGCGCCCGCGGCCACGAGCACCTCCTCGTGGTGACCTGTCGCCCACGATTGCGCGAGCGCAGGGGAGGCGGCGACGAGCACGATCACAGCCAGCTGCTCGCGCCGCGAGCGGCCGGCGGCTCGCACCCAGCGCGCGCCGAGCACGGCGAGCGCGAGCATCGCGGCGGCACCCGGAATGGCCGTGAGGCGGAACATGCCGAGGTCGCCGCCGAGCCAGTAGCCGAGGGCGGAGAACGGCGACTGCACCGCGAGACTCCCGCCGTAGATCGGGATGATCCGGCCGACGGCGGCGAGATCGCCGTGCACGAGGGCGCGCAGCGTCGGCTCGATCTCCACCTCGTAATCGGTGAACGCGGGCGTGAGCAGGCTCATCCAGGCGACCACGAGCAGGGCGACGGCGGCCACCGCCGCATCGACGATCCCGAGGGCGAGGCGCGGGCGCGGGAGCGCTGGGGCGTGCGTGGAGGCCACGTCCACTACATCGGCGCCGTGCGGCGGTTCTCCAGCGCGCCCCGCCGCCGCGCTGGCACGCGCGTCGAGCGAGATGCGTCCCGATGCGCGCCGAGCAGTACGCTGCTCGCTGCATGAGTCGCCGATCCGAGCAGCGCAGGGACGCGGTCTTCGCCGTCTACCAGCACGACCTGACCAAGCGCGAACTGAACGTGGTGCTCGACGAGCGCGCCACCGCATTCACCACCCGTTCGCTGGCCCACGCGACCGCTGATCGCGCGGAGGAGCTCGACGCGATCATCTCGCGCTACCGCCGAAGGCTGGAGCATCGACCGCATCGCGCCCCTCGAGAAGGCGGTGCTGCGTGTCGCCCTCCTCGAGATGCTCCACCCCGAGGCCGCGCCGGGCGAGTCCCCGATCGCGCCCGAGGGAGCGATCGACGAGGCCGTCGAGCTCGCCAAGGTGTACGCCGCCGGCAAGGCTCCGAGCTTCGTGAACGGGATCCTCTCGTCGGCGCTCCGCGACCTGCGCGCCGGGACGCTCTCGTGAGCGAGCAGCTCGGCACCGGCCACGCGGTCGACGCCCTCGAGGGGGCGGTCGACCGCCTCGAGCAGGGCGAACTCTCGCTCGACGACGCCGCCCAGCTCGCCACGCGCACCGCCGACGTCGCCGCCGATGCGGCCGCTGCCCTCGAAGCCGCCGCGCGCCTCGCCGCCCGTGACGACCTCGCGCAGACGAGCCTCCTGTGACTGCGGCCGCGACCGATCTGTACCCCGACGAGCTCCGTCTGCTCGTCGACCGCGAGCTCGCACGCCTGGCGTTCGGTGACGACCCCTCGACCGACGGCCTGCGGGAGGCCATGCGCTACTCCGTCCTTGCCGGCGGCAAGCGCGTCCGGCCCGTGCTCTCCCTCGCGACCGCCCGTGCGATCGGGATCGAGCCCGGCACGATCCTCCCGATCGCCCTGGCGATCGAGCTGATCCACTCCTACTCGCTGATCCACGACGACCTCCCGGCGATGGACGACGACGACCTGCGTCGCGGCCGTCCGACGAGCCACAAGGCGTTCGGTGAGGACGTCGCGATCCTGGCCGGAGATGCGCTCTACGCCGAGGCGTTCGCGCTCGTCCTGACCCGTCAGAAGGGCGAACCGGCCGATGTGCTCGCGGCTGCGGCGCGCCTTGCGACCGCCACCGGTGTCGACGGCATGGTCGGCGGCCAGTACCTCGACGTGCGCGATGCCATGGGCCCTGGGGTCGAGGGGCTGCGCCTGCTGCACGCCCTCAAGACCGGCCGCCTGATCGGCGCCTCCGTGGAGTGCGTCCTGCTCGCGGCCGGCGCCGACGCCGACCAGGTCCGTGCCTATGAGCGGTTCGCCGCCGAGCTCGGCGTGCTCTTCCAGGTCGTCGACGACATCCTCGACGTGACGCAGACCGCCGAGGAGCTCGGCAAGCCGCAGGGCAGCGACGAGCGCCACGGCAAGCGCACGTACGTGAGCGAGTTCGGCCTCGACGGCGCCCGCGACCTCGCCCGCCAGTCGCACGAGGCCGCCCACGCGTTCCTCGCCACGGCGGGCCCCCGCGGCGACGAGCTCGCCCGCATCACCGACTACATCGCGACGCGCACCAACTAGAGGCCGCCTCCCGCACGCGCGATCCGCACCCCGCTCGGAGTCCGGCGCCCTCAGCCGATTTCGGCGGCGTGGAAGCGCATGCGGAAGGAGGGGACGATGAGCGCGAGCGCCACACGTGCCGGATCGACGTCGTCGAAGGCGGGACCGAGCGCCAGGTCGTGCACGCGGGCAGGCCGCACCCAGCCGCTCGTGCCGATCGGCGTGGCGTAGCGGGTGCCGTGCATCCGTTGCAGGAGGCGACCGAACGCGCGCGGCTTGGCGACGGGGAACCGTGGGCCCGCGGGGGGAGAGGGTGAGGGCGGCGAGCTGGGTGCCGTGGGTGGCCGCGGTCCAGCGGATGGAGCCGTCCGAGGACTCGTCGCGGGTGATCTGCGCGAGGTCCTTCGGGATGCCCCAGTTCGCCCGTCCGGAGGTGACGCTGCGCTCGGAGGTGACCCAGATCCGATCGATCGTGGGGCCGACCGCGCCGCGCGAGTGCGTGAGGTGGGGCACGTGGAGCAGCTCGAGGTAGGGGTCGACCCCCGAACGCTCGTAGTCG
>JAQIJQ010000023.1:0-42676 GCA_036946195.1 Patulibacter minatonensis
GCGGGTGATCGGGATCGACTGGGATCCGGCGCTGCTGCGGCTGGCGGCGGAATCGGTGGGGACGGAGCGGGCGGGCTGGATCGAGCTCGATCTCGTCTCGCCGGATTGGCCGGCCCGCCTGCTCGAGGCGACGTTCGGGGAGCAGCCGCTCGCCGCGGTGAGCAGCACGGCCCTGCACTGGCTGACGCCGCCGCAGCTCACGGCCGTCTACGCGTCCGCCGCGCAGGTGCTCGCGCCGCGCGGGGTGCTGCTGAACGCCGATCACCTGCGGTTCGGCGCGGACCGCCCGACGCTCAAGGCCGTCGCAGGTGCCCACGATGCCGCCACCCAGGAACGCTCCTTCGCCGAGGGCGCGCTCACCTGGGACGCCTGGTGGCAGGAGCTGCGGGCGGCGCCCGACTTCGCGCCGCTCGTCGAGGAGCGCGACCGCCGCTTCGGAGCGCGAGCCGACGGCATCGTGCCGGCCACTGTCGAGTTCCACCTCGCGGCCCTCCGCCAGGCGGGGTTCGGCGAGCAGGGCACGGTGTGGCAGCTCCACGACGACTACGTCGTCTTCGGTCGCCTGTAGGCCCCGCGCCTTCCTGGCCAGGGGATTCCGAACCAGCACACGCGGTGGCCCCCACAAGCAACCGCCGCGTTGCCTGGGCGCGGTCGGTCCATGGCGCTCGCGCAGCGTGGGGTCGGGGCACCCTCGATCGCGAGTGTCGCAGGCCTTGTGCATTAGGGAGGCGCAGCCGAGCAATGCACTTGGCCGAGCATGTCTGAGCAGGCGAGGGTGCCCCGACCCCACGCGGAAGTGCCCGCCGTGGGCCGCGTCGACGCCCTAGGCGATCCGGCGCTGCTTCGCCCGCGTGACTTGGGCCCGCAGTGCCTTCGGCACGTAGCGTCCCGGGGCGACGATCGAGCGCAGCGCGGCGACGCATTGGGCGTCGAACGCGTCGCCGATGTCGCGCTCGATCACCTCGAGCGCGCGGTCCGGCGGCCAGGCCGGCCGGTACGGGCGGTTGGAGGTGAGCGCGTCGTAGACGTCGGCGACCGAGAGGATGCGCGCCTCGAGGGCGATGCGGTGGCCGTCCGCGCCGAACGGGTAGCCGTTGCCGTCGAGGCGCTCGTGGTGGGCTTCGACGAGGTGGAGCACGCGCTCGTTGAAGCGTCCGACCTCGCGGAGCATCCGCTGGCCGTCGGCGGGGTGCCGCTTGATCACCTCGTACTCGGCGTCGGTGAGCTTGCCCGGCTTCTTGAGGATGCCGTCGGGCGTGTGGAGCTTGCCGATGTCGTGGAGGAGTCCGCCGGCGGCGAGGTCGCGCAGGCTGGCGGGGTCGAGTCCGAGCCGCTCGCCCCATCTTCACGGCGAGCATCGCGACGCGGCGCGTATGGCCCTCGGTCACGTCGTCCTTGCGGGCGAGCTGGAGCATCAGGTGGTGCACGCGGCCGTCGAGGAACGCCTCTTCGTCGGCGACGATGTCGGCGGCGGAGAGGTCGCCGACGAGCGGCCGTGACGCGGTGCCGCGCCACAGGTCGCGGGTGGCGGGGACGCAGAGCGCGGCGATGCCGACGAGCTCCAGCGCGTGGGCGGTCCACCACAGCGTGTCGTTGCGGAAGGCGTTGGCGAGGCCCCAGTAGGCGCAGATCGAGGCCATCGCGCCCAGGGGTCACGAGGACGTCGCCCGGTCGTTCGCTGAGGGCGGCGGTGCGCGCGGCGCGGCGGGCCAACACCACGAGCAGGGCGCTGGTGACGACGAACATCGCGATCGCGGTGTCGCTGCCGGGGCGTGGCACGGTCGGGATGTCGTCGCGGGCCGAGAACACGAGCGCGAGCACGACGAGCAGGAAGAGTCCGAGCGCCTGGGCGCTCTGGGCGACGGTCTCCACGCGCTTGCGCTTGTGGAGCGATGGCGTTCCGGAGAGCGCGAGGATGAGCGCGCCGAGTGGGAGGGTGAGCATCTCGGCGATGCGGGTGATCCCCGGGCTGTAGAGCGCGCCGGGCACCATCGCGAGGACTCGGGCGATGAGCACCATGCTCATGCCGACGAACGCGACCGCCATGAGCGCCGAGCGGGTGTCGGGCCGTCGGCGTACGTGGATCACCGTGGCGATCGTGGAGCCGATGACGAGCAGTGCGAGGGCACCGACGATGACCGCCCGCTCGCCGGCCGTGCTCTGCAGCTTCCCGTTGCTGGCCGCCACGACCAGCGCCGGACCGATCGCGCAGAGGGCCAGCAGCACGGTGCTCGCCTTCGACCGGGCCGTTC
Source organism: Patulibacter minatonensis (assembly GCA_036946195.1). Classification (GTDB taxonomy): domain Bacteria; phylum Actinomycetota; class Thermoleophilia; order Solirubrobacterales; family Solirubrobacteraceae; genus JAGIBJ01. The sequence continues at coordinate 2,253 of JAQIJQ010000023.1, forward strand.
GCGCAGCCGCCATCCCGGTGCGCCATCCGGACGCGCGGGAGAGAGTGGCTACGGGTCGGTTCACGGTACGTGGATCGGCATCACAGTCCGTGGCTGCATGCTGGACGGACGGTTGTCCATCCATCGCACATACCGGCCGGCCGTACGGAAAATCCGACTTACCCGCCGTGGGCGCTGGTGGTCCGCGCCCGTGGGCGCCGCCGATCAGCCGCGTTCGATGAGCTCGATGCGGTAGTCGTCGGGGTCGCGCACGAAGCACAGACGCGAGCCGCCCTCGCGCACGGTGTACGGCGGCTTCTCGGGCTGGATCCCGTCGGCCGCGAGCGCCTCGAGGGTGGCGTCGAGGTCCTTCACGCCGAGCGCGATGTGGCCGTAGCCGGTCCCGTTCTCGTACTCGCTCACGCCGTGGTTGTAGGTCAGCTCGAGGACGCTCGGCTGCTCGGAGGTGCCGAGGAACACGTTCGTGGCATCGGAGCCGATCGGCATCCGGCGCTGCTCCTGCAGGCCGAGCTTCTCGTAGAACGCGACCGACCGGTCGATGTCGCCGATGCGGTAGCAGGTGTGCAGGAACGCGAAGTCGGCCATGCGGGCCAGGCTAGCCGCGGACGCGGCCGACGTGAGCCGGCCGCGTCCGGGCGTCGTCGATGGTCAGAGTCCGGCGACCGCGACCGGTCGGACGGAGCCGGAATGTCCGGCCGGGGCGCGGCCGTCGCCGAGCAGCTCGCCGTCGCCCCAGCAGCTCACCGTGCGGTTGCTGAGCAGCGCGCACGGCGCGGCGTACGCGACGACGCCGCTCAGGCCTCGGCGGACCAGCGTCCTCGCACCGGCGCGGCAGCCGAGATCGCCGTGCCCGAGCGGGAAGCAGCGCGTCTCGATCTGGTCGGTCTCGCCGCCGGTGACGAGCATCTCCTCGGCCGGCCCGGGAGGCATGATGCCGCCCTTGTCGCCGTAGTCTGAGCCGCGCCAGCACTGCACCCGGCCGCCCGGCCCGGTGCCACAGAACGCATTGTCCTGCGCCGCGATCGCGGTGAGGTCGTGGGCGCCGGCGATCGTGGTGACCTCGTCGCCGCGGGTGCAGCGCACGGAGCCGTCGAGGACGATCGCGCAGATGTCTCCGAGCGACGGTGCGACGGCGACCGCGCGAGCCGGTCCCAGCTGTGCGGCGTCGAGACGGGTGATCGTCGGGTGCTCGTAGCTCCGCGAGCGCACCAGGCACTCGACCCGCGTCGCGATCACGGAGCAGCCAGGGATCGACGGGGTGTCGAGGGTCGCGACGAGCGGCCGCGGCTTGACCCCGAGCGTGCGGGAGCCGAGCGGGCCCCAGCACGCCGACGCCGCCGACCCGCTGACGCACGTGGCGGCGATCCGGGTGGCGCCGCCGATGCCCCGGATCGGCGTCGGAACGACGGCGGCGCGCTCGCCGATGCCGGGCCAGCGCGAGGAGTCCGGCCCCCAGCACGACACGCGCCCGGTGGCATGGAGCACGCAGACGGCGCGCCCCTCCGAGGAGATCCCGACCGCATCGTCGAGGCCGGGGACCGTCTGCGGCGTCGACACCGTGGCCGGCTGCCCGGAGCCGAGCGCCCGGACGTTCGGGCCCCAGCAACGCAGGCCGCTGCGCGTCTCGGCACACCCGTTCCAGCCGCTGGCGACGGCGGACGTCGCGCCCTCGAGGCCGGCGATGTCGTCCGGGCCCGGGCTCGCACGGTAGTCGACGGGCAGGTCGTCGCACCACACGCGGGCCGTGCGACGCACCGCGCACAGGGTCCCACCGCTCACGGCGACGGTCGCATCCCGCAGTCCCCGGATGCGCACGGCCGCCGGCGGCACGGCTCCCGGCTTCCGGCCGCGGGGCACCTTCGGCGGCACGCATCGCATGGTGCCGTCCGCGAAGACTCCGCAGACCTTGCCCTCCTGCGTGATTCCGATGTTCCGTGCGCCGTCGAGCGTCGCGAACCGCACGGCTCGCGAGTAGTGCGCGCCGCGCTGCACGACGTTGTCCAGGATGCCCCAGCAGGAGACGCGACGAGCCTGGGTCAGGACGCACCGGTGCTCGTCGTGCATTGCGAGCTGCCGCACCGTGCCGAGGCTCGGCACCGGCTCGAACGTCGTGCCGCGCCCGAAGCGCACGTGCGCGACGCAGCTGATCGTCCGGTCGCGCCGGATGACGCAGAGCTCCTGGTCTCCCGCGGCGATGTCGACGGCATCCGCAACTCCGAGGATCGTCTTCGGCTGGGGCTCGCCGGCACGCTCCGACCAATTCGCGCCTCCCCAGCACTGCACGGTGCCGTCCACGATCACCGCGCACGACGCGTAGGGGTTGTTGGCCACGGCCCTGGCTGGCGGGAGGCCGGGGACGACGGTCGCCGCCGCGCGGTCGACGCGGTCGACCCCGGTGACCTGGCCGTACTCGTTCTCGCCCCAGCAGCGGACGAGCGCGTCGTCGCCGATCGCGCAGCCGGTGCTGTCGGCGAGCGCGAGCGTCGCCGCCGAGGCGGGCGAAGCGCTCGCGCACCCGAGCAGGAGCAGGGCGACGGCGACGAGCAGTCGCAGGCGGATCGGGCGATGTGAAGGCGAAGGCATGGGCGGGTCTCGGGTGGGAGTGGTGGCCCGGGGGACGACGGCCGTGGATGAGAGCGTGAACGCGGTGGCGCGGCCGGAGTTGCGGTGGCCGCCCGGCAACCGGCCCACGCGCAGCCCCTGCGGGTGCAGGATGGGGGCATGCCGCTGCACCCACGTTCGACCGTTCGCGATCAGCTCCTGGACTCGGTGTTCGCCGGCCAGGACCTCACGACCGCCGTGCCGAAGTACGCGTTCCCGCCGAACGAGAGCCGGGCCGACGTGGCCTACCAGGTGGTGCACGACGAGCTGATGCTCGACGGCAACGCCCGGCAGAACCTCGCCACGTTCTGCCAGACGTGGGAGGAGCCGCAGGTGCACGAGCTGATGGACCTCTGCATCGACAAGAACCTGATCGACAAGGACGAGTACCCCCAGGCCGCCGAGCTCGAGCGCCGGTGCGTGCAGATGCTCGCCGACCTCTGGAACGCCGAGCCCGGGGCGAACCCGATCGGCGCGTCGGCGATCGGCAGCTCGGAGGCCTGCATGCTCGCCGGGATGGCGGCGAAGTGGCGGTGGCGGGCCCGCCGCGAGGCCGCCGGGCAGTCCACCGACCGGCCGAACATCGTCTGCGGCCCGGTGCAGGTGGTGTGGCACAAGTTCGCGCGGTACTGGGATGTCGAGCTGCGGGAGATCCCGATGCGCGAGGGGGGCGCTCGGCATGACCCCACAGGACATGCTCGATCGCGTCGACGAGCACACGATCTGCGTGGTGCCGACGCTCGGCGTCACCTACACCGGGCACTACGAGCCGGTGCAGGAGCTCAGCGATGCGCTCGACGAGCTCCAGGCGCGCACCGGGCTGGACGTCGACCTCCACATCGACGGCGCGAGTGGCGCGTTCCTCGCGCCGTTCTGCGCGCCCGGGCTCGCGTGGGACTTCCGGCTGCCGCGGGTGAAGTCGATCAGCGCCTCCGGCCACAAGTTCGGGCTGGCGCCCCTCGGGGTCGGCTGGGTGGTGTGGCGCGACACCGCCGACCTGCCGGACGACCTGATCTTCCACGTGAGCTACCTGGGCGGCGACATGCCCGTGTTCCAGCTCAACTTCTCGCGTCCGGCCGGCCAGATCGCGGCGCAGTACTACGAGTTCATCCGTCTCGGGCTCGACGGCTACCGGCGGGTGCACGGCGCCTCGTACGACACCGCCCGCTGGATCGCCGGCGAGATCGCGCAGCTCGGCCCGTTCGAGCTGCTCGGCCACGGCGATCCGCAGCGCGGGATCCCCTGCGTCACCTGGCGGCTGCGCGCCGGCGAGGATCCGGGGTACACGCTGTACGACCTCGCCGACCGCCTGCGCATCCGTGGCTGGCAGGTGCCGGCCTACCCGCTCACGGGCGCGTTCGCCGATCTCGCCGTGCAGCGCGTGCTCGTCCGCCAGGACGTGAGCCGCGACCTCGCGGCGATGCTGGTCGCCGACTTGGCCGATGCGATCGCGCACTTCACGAAGCACCCGGTGGGCGTGCCGATGACGCCGGCCGAGGCGAGCGGTTTCAACCACACGTGAGTGGCCTCGGGGCCGCGTGCCTGGCGACGGGCGCGGCGGCCGGCCTACTCCTCGGTGAGCCGACCGAGCAGCGCGATGCCGCGGGCGAGGTCGAGCTGCTCCTCGGCGCTCAGGCGGCTGGTGATCGCCTCGGCGACCCAGGCCTCGGCGCTCCGGCGGAATTCGGCGATCCGCGCCTCGCCCTCGGGCGTGAGCGCGATGAGCTGCTGACGGCCGTCGTCCGGATCGGGATGGCGGCCGACGAGCCCGGCGGCTTCGAGCTGGCCGATCGTCTGGGCCATCGACTGCGGACGCATGCGCTCGACGGCCGCGAGCTGGCTCGTCGTGCGCGGGCCCATGCGCGTGATCAGGCCGAGCGCCTGGAGTTGCGGGATCGGCAGCACGGCCTCGGCGCGGAATCGGCGGATGAGGCTGCTGACCGCGATGCGCAGGTCGGAGGCGAGCTGGTCGTGGTCGACGGGCGCGGGGTCGGTCGGCGGCGGCACGCGGCGATCCTACCGCGCCTTTTTGCAGGCTGCCTGCAGAGTTCTTCAGTTTGCCTGTAGAGTTTGCTCCATGTCGTCCTCCACCGTCCGCGCTCGTGCCTTCGTTCCCGTGCTGCTGTTCCTGGGTGGCGTGGTCTCGATCGTGAGCTCCCTCGGGGCGCCGCTGATCCCGCGCCTCGCGCAGCAGCTCCACGTCGGGATCTCCGAGGCCCAGTGGGCGCTCACGGCGACGCTCGTCGTCGCGGCCGTGGCATCGCCGTTCGTCGGTCGCCTCGGCGACGGCCGCCACCGCAAGCGCGTCATCGTCACGTGCCTCGCGCTCGTCGTCGCGGGCGGCGCGCTCGCCGCCACGGCCACGGCCCTCGCGCCGCTCATCGTCGGCCGCGCCCTCCAGGGGCTCGGACTCGCGCTCATGCCGCTCACGATGGCCGCCGCCCGCGAACATCTGCCGAAGGCGCACGCGGGGCGCGTGATCGCGAGCCTCTCGGTCGTCGGCGCCGCGGGCGTCGGCCTGGGCTACCCGATCACCGGCTTCATCGCCGACCACGGCGGCGTCGCGGCTGCGTACTGGTTCGGGACGGCGCTCTGCGCCGTGGCGCTCGCCGCCGCGGTGTGGGCGGTGCCGCAGCCGGCGCACGTGCCCGAGCGGCGCCACCTGGACTGGCCGGGGGCGGTGCTGATCGGCATCGGGCTCGTCGCCCTGCTCGTCGGTCTGGAGAAGGCCTCGGACTGGGGCTGGGGTTCGGGCCGTGTGCTCGGCCTGCTCGTCGCCGGCGTCGCGTTCGGCACGATCTGGGTGTGGCACGAGCGGCGCACCGCCGAGCCGCTCGTCGATCTGCGCCTCGCCCGTCACCGCGCCGTGCTCACGGCCAACATCTCCGGCCTGCTGCTCGGCGTGAGCATGTACCTCTCGATGGTGGTGCTCACCCAGGTCGTGCAGCTGCCGGGCGTGGGGATGGGCGAGAGCGTGTTCGTCGCCGGTCTCACCCTCGTGCCGCTCTCGATCTTCTCGAGCTCCGTCAGCCGCCTGCTCCCCGCGCTGCAGCGCCGGATCGGGATGCGCGCGGTGCTGCCGCTCGGCGCGACGGTCGTCGCGATCGGCATCGCGTTTTTCGCGCTGACGGGCACCGCACTCTGGCAGGCGTTCGTGACGATGGGCATCCTCGGCATCGGCCTGGGCCTGACGTTCGCCGCGATGCCGGGCCTGATCGTCGGGGCCGTGCCGCCGGAGGAGACGGGCAGCGCGATGGGCTTCTACCAGGTGAGCCGGTTCGTCGGGTTCGCCTTCGGCTCGGGCCTCGCGCTCACGCTGATCCACGCCTTTGCGGGCGGGGTCGATGCCGCGCCCACGCTCGACGCCTACCGCCACACCGCACTCGTCGGCGCGGGCGCTGGCCTGCTCACGGCCGTGCTGGCGTGGTGGCTGCCCGGCCATGGGGCGGCCACCGCGCTCGAGCGGCGCCCCGCGCCCGCCCTGCTCGACCTCGAGGTCCGCGAGGCCGAGCTCGGCGCTGCCGGTCTGGAGGATGCTGCGCCCGCGCTCTCCCGCTGACCGCCTGTGGGTCGGAGGGCTCGGGAGCGCGGCGCACCGTCACCACTCCCCCTGGCGAGGCGCGCCTCGCTCCCCAGCCCTCCCCCCGAACGCAGCACCGGCCCGGGCGTTCGTCGAACGCCCGGGCCGGTGCAAGCCCCGAAGGTGCGTCGGTCGTCAGCCGCGGCGGTACGGATCGACCATCACCGAGTCGATCGTGATGCCGATGTTGAGCGCCGGCGACACGGCGCCGGTGATCGCGGCGACGAGCCCGGAGCCGGCGCTGCCGACCGCGTGGACGGCCTGCGTGGCGGCGTTCTCGCCGATGATCGAATCAGCGGTGTCGAGCACGAAGTCGGTCGGGTTGAGCGCTGTGATCTTCAGCTGGACCGACGCCGTCTTGGTGGTCGAGTTCAGCGGGATGATCGTCGCGAGGGGGCTCTTCGGCGTGGCCTGCCAGAGGCTCGGCGTGAGCGCCAGGACCTTCGACGACACCAGCTGGACGCTCGTGATCTTGCCGGCCGCGTCGCGGTAGATGACGTATGCGATGAACCCGGAGAGGACGGCGTTGTCGACCTTGTAGGCGAACCGGAAGTGCGGGTTGGTCTCGTCGACGCAGAACGCCGGCGACGTGACCGAGCCGCTCAGCGGGATCTGCAGGCCGCGCTTGCCGGAGGAGATCCCGAGGGTCTCGTTTACCCCCGACGACCTTCGCGCCGCCGGAGAGCGTCCAGCCGCCGGTGCCGTTCTCGAAGTCGCCGTTCGGCGCGAGCGAGTAGTCCGCCGTGTCGCCGTCGACCTTCTGGAACGCCTTCGTCGTCGGGAGCGCGACGCAGCCGGTGCCCGACGGCACGGCGGAGCTCGTCGTCGGTGAGGTGTCGCTCGTGGTCGCGGTGTTCGTGGTGCTCACGCCGGTGCCCGAGGCGCTCGTGCTCGTGGCGGCCTTGACGGTGGGCACGGGGGTCGGCGTGGCGACGGCCTTCGGCGTCGGCGTCGCGGCCGGCTTGAAGAGGTTGCTCAGCAGTCCCGCCGATGCGGTCGACGGGATCACGAGGGCGCCGAGAGCCAGGGCGGTGACCGATGCACCAGCGATGGAACCAGACTTGCGCAGCGGCATAGCGGGGACTCCTTGGGACGGATGAGGCGCACGACTCCGTGGGTGGGTCCGCCTCGTGCTCTAGTTATCCGCTGAACGCCGCTCCAAAAACAGGTCTGGTGGACGGACGGATGACGCGTCGGCCGCAGTCCGGCCACCGTTCCGCACCTTCCGGCGCACCGGGAGTCGAGCGCGGCCTCGCCGATCGCTCACGTCTGCGCCGTTCCTCTTGCCGCCGCCGTCGGCGACAGCGGGCAGGTCCCGAGCGCAAGCGCGCCGCGGCGTGGGAGCACGCGGGCAAGACGTCAGGCTGACCGGCGCTCGGGGCTCCGCCCGCCCGACGACCGAACGCCTGAGTTCGCGGCGTTCCGCCCACCGCGCGCCGCGCTTCTGGTGATCGAGGAGGCGTCGCGTGCTGTGGTGCCGGCGATCGCGAGGGCGCGGTCCAGACGACCGCCTTGCAGTGCACACGACATCGCGTCCTCCCGAGTCGTCGAGGCCGACGAACGCGCAGGCCCCGGGTCGTGCCCTGAATGGTCAGCCTCTCCGCGTCCCCGCCCGACTGCCCGTGGCCGCACGCCTGCGACCGGCGCCGGAACACCGGCCCGCGTCGGCGGGCCGTGCTCAGATCGCCTGGCCGGACCAGTCCTGCCAGGGTGCGCCGGCCTCGCCGAGCACCATCACCTGCAGGAGGGAGGTCGAGCCCGGCTTGGCGCTCGGCAATCCGGCGGTGACCCCGACGCGCATGCCGGGCTTGCACCACCCGAGCTCGATCACGCGCCGGGTCGCGTCGGCGATGAGGCCTTCGGTGGTGGGGTGGCGGTCGATCGACGCGGCCTTGACGCCCCAGAACGTGCCGCAGCGACGCACGGTCTCGTGGCCGGGGGAGAGCGCGAGGATCGGCACCGTCGGACGGTGGGCCGAGAGGATGCGGGCGGTGCGGCCGGAGAGGGTCGGCACGACCAGCGCATCGAGGCCGAGGGTGCGGACGGCTTCGCAGGCAGCGTGGGCGACGGTGTAGTCGGGGCCGACCTTGGCGCGGGTCACGCGCTCGGAGTTCCACTCGCGGTACGGGGCCTCGGGCTCGGTGGCGCGGGCGATCGCGTCGAGCATGGCCACCGCCTCGATCGGGTAGGCGCCGACCGCCGTCTCCTGGCTGAGCATCACGGCGTCGGTGCCGTCGAGGATGGCGTTGGCGACGTCGGTCGCCTCGGCGCGCGTCGGGCGCGAGCTCGTCACCATCGAGTCGAGCATCTGCGTCGCGGTGATCGACGGGCGCGCGAGACGGCCGCAGGCGCGCAGAAGACGCTTCTGCACGATCGGCATCTGCTCGATCGGGAGCTCGATGCCGAGGTCGCCGCGGGCGACCATGATCACGTCGCTGGCGGCGATGATCTCGTCCTGGCGCTCGACGGCCTGGGGCTTCTCGATCTTCGCGATGAGCGGGAGGCGGGTCTCCTGGCGGACGTTCGTGACGTCCTCGGCCGAGCGCACGAAGGAGAGGGCCACGAGGTCGATCCGCATGCGCTCGCCCGCGCGGAGCAGGTTGATGTCGTCGGTGCCGACGGCGGGGAGCACGGAGGCCTCGCCGGGCACGTTGAGGCCCTGGCGGCTGGCGAGCGGGCCGCCGACCTCCACTGAGGCGTCGAGCTCGCCGTGCTCGGGGCGCACGGCCGTGACGCGCAGGCGCAGCTTGCCGTCGGCGAGGTAGATCACCTCGCCGGGGCTGACGGCCTCGGCGAGCTGCGGGGCCTCCACGAAGAGGTGGCGGGCGCTGCCGAGGCGCCCCTCCTCGATCTCGGTGGAGAGGGTGAGCTCGCGGCCGCGCTGCAGTTCGACGAGGTCGTTCTCGAGCTTGGAGACGCGCAGCTTGGGGCCGGGGAGATCACCGAGCACGGCGACAGGCCGGCCGACGGCGTTGGCGGCGTCGCGGATGAGGTCGACCGACTCGGCATGCTCCTCGGGTGTGCCGTGCGAGAAGTTCAGGCGGGCGACATCGACGCCGGCGTCGATCATGCGGCGCAGCACCTCGGGGTCCTTCGATGCAGGACCGATGGTGGCAACGATCTTCGTGCGGCGTTCCACGCGTTGAGCGTACTCGCGTCAGCCGCCGGGCCTCGCACGGGTGGTGTCAGAGCGTTCCCAGGTCCGAGCTGCGACGCGGCGCGCCATGGGCAGAGCGGGTCGCCGCGGGCGCGGCGGATGCCTCAGACGAGCCGGCCGTTCTCCATGACGGTCGTGCCGTCGGCGGTGAGGCGGCCGCCGCCACGCAGATCGCAGATCAGGTCCCAGTGCACGGCGGACGTGTTCTTGCCGCCCGTCTCGGGGTAGGACTGGCCGACGGCGAGGTGCACGGTGCCGGTGATCTTCTCGTCGAGCAGGGTGGAGCCGGTCGGGCGGTCGATGCCGGGGCTGGTGCCGATGCCGAGCTCGCCGAGCATGCGGGCGCCGGGGTCGGTGTCGAGCTCGGCGAGGAGCACGTCCTCGCCCTCGTCGGCGGTCGCCTCGACGACGACGCCGCGTTCGAACACGAGCCGCGCGCCCCGCACCACCCCGCCGGGGCGGTAGGAGGGGACGGTGAAGCGGATCTCGCCCTTGGCCGACCGCTCGCGCGGGCCGGTGAACACCTCGCCGCTCGGCAGGTTCCGGCGGCCGTCGGAGTTCTGCCAGTGCCGGCCGCCCGTGCGCAGCGACACGTCGGTGCCGTCGCCCTCGATCCGGATCGTCGTCGCGCGGGCGAGGCGCTCGCAGAGCTCGGCCTGCACGGCGGAGAGGTCGGCCCAGGCCCCGGCCGGGTCGGGGCGGTCGAGCATGAGCGCGCGGTGCACGAACGCGGCGTAGTCGGCAGCCGACAGCTCCGCGCGTTCGGCGAGGCCGTCGGTCGGGAAGATGGTCAGGCACCACGGGGAGCGCGCCACGGTGCGGCGCAGGCTCTGCCGGCCGCGCGCGAGCTGGGCGGCGCGCGCCGGATCGGCGCCGGCGAGCGGGTCGGGGCCGTCGGGAGCGTAGATCCGCAGCAGCTTGGTCGCGGCCTTCTGCTCGGCGACGTCGATCGGGTTCGGCGCGTCGAGCTGGGCATCGTGGGCGTGGTCCACGTACCCGCGGCCGCTGGCGTGCACCTCGGGCCGCAGCGCCGGCCAGGCGCCGCGTTCCAGGAACGCCTGCTGCACGGCGAGCGCGAGCGGCTCGGCGACGGCCGGGTACTGCACGAGCACCGCGTCGCCGGGCTCGATCCGCAGGCTCCAGTCGGCGATGAGCGCCGCGTGCGCGGCCGCGTCGTAGCTGGCGTTCGGGCTCATGGGCGCTCCATCTCCGGGAAGTACTCGGCCAGGTGCGCGCGCAGGCTCTCGCGGATGAACTTGCGCTCCTCCTGGCTCGCCATGCGGTACCGCCCGAGCAGCTCCTTGCGGGCCCTGATCTCGGCGCCGTGCACCGCGATGCGCGTGCCGAGCTGCTCCCACAGGAACTCGAGGGCGCGCTGCCATGAGTCGTCGGTCGAGCGCCGCAGGTCGTGGAGCTCCTCGTGGTAGCGGGCGCGGGCCGGCAGCGGCAGGCCCGCGCGCAGGTCGACCACCAGGCCCTCGGGGCCGCCCTCGTACGGGATCGACGGCGCCTTCAGGCGCTCCGGCTGGCTCCGCTTCGCGCGCTTCTTCGCCACCGGGCCAGCGTACCGATGGCCAGGGACTTCGTCGGCGATCGACGGGCGCTACGCCCGGGCGGCGGCAGCGCGCAGCTGGTCGGCGACGGTGCCGAGCCTCGCGTCGGCCCGCACCGGGGCGCCGTGGCCGCCCCAGCAGACGAGCGGGTCGAGGTCGGCGAGGCGCTCCACGGAGCGGCGCGCGAGCTCGGGATCCTGCGAGTAGCCCTCGGTCGGCATGGCGACGGGGCCGGGCTTGCCCCACATGTCGACCACGTAGAAGGCGTCGGTCGTGAGCGCGACCCGGTCGACCTCCCGCCACAGCGCGATCTGCCCGGGCGCGTGGCCCGGCACCGGGACGACGACGAACCCGGCGGCGACCGCGTCGCCCTCCTGCACCGTGCCCGCGATCTCGACGGGGCCGCCGTCCCACGCGAAGCGGTGGAGCAGGCGGTGCACCGTGCGCAGGGGCTGCGGCAGGAACGCGAGCTTCGGATCCCAGTACTCCCAGCCGCCGCGGCCCCGTGCCTCGGCGACGGCGTCCGCGTGGCAGTGCACCGGCACGCCGAGGCCAGGAGCGCCGCCGCGGTGGTCGGTGTGGGCGTGGCCGAGGACGATCCGCGTGAGTCCTCCGAGCTCGCCCGCAGCACGCGCGATCCGCTTCGTCATCGTGCGGGCGCCAGCGTCGAACGCCGCCACGCCGTCGCGGTCTCGCAGCAGGAACACGTTGCAGAGTCCCGGGCCGCCCTGGACGCGCCACAGATCCTCTGCGATCGCCTCAGCCAACACGCGGTCGAGCCTAACTCCAAGTTTCCCGGGCGTGGGGGACTCCGGCGTACCGACGTTCCGTGTCGCCGGTACCGCCTTTCGTAGGATGGTCGCGATGCCTTCCCCCGCCACCGAGCGCCAGCAGCCCCGAGGCGAGCGGATCGTCCCCGGCCTGTGGCGGCTGCGCCTCCCGCTGCCGTGGTCCGGGATCCCCCACTGCAACGCCTGGGTGGTCGATGCCCCGGGCGACGACGACGGCCACATCCTCTTCGACACGGGCCTGCACACCGAGAACTCCCTCGCGCAGCTTCGCGAGGCGCTCGCCCAGATCGGCAAGCGCCTGGAGGACACCCGCCTCCTCGTCTGCACCCACGCGCACGTCGACCACTACGGCCAGGCGAAGGACGTCGTCGACGCGGCCGGCTGCGAGCTGTGGATGCATCCCGACCACGCGCACATGACCGAGTCGCTCGGCGATCCCGAGCGCCTGCTCGAACAGCGCATCGCGATCGGCCGCGAGAGCGGGGTGCCGGAGGAGCTGCTGCAGCACTACCGCAAGGCCGGCGCCGCGCCGCAGGACGGAGTGAGCGGGCTCGTCGAACCGTCGAAGGATCTCGTCGAGGGCGTCGAGATCGAGACGGCCGTCGGGACCTGGACCACGATCGAGACCCCGGGCCACGCCCCGAGCCACGTGAGCTTCTACCAGCCGGAGCGCCGCCTGCTCATCGCAGGCGACCACATCCTCGGACGCGTCGCCCTCTACTACGACTACGGCTGGTCGGACGACCCCGTCGCCGAGTACCTGCACAGCCTCGACAAGCTCGACGCGCTCGGTGCGCGCCTCTGCCTGCCGGGCCACGGCAAGAGCTTCACCGACGTGAAGGGCCACGCCGAGGCGCACCGCGAGGCGGCGCTCGGCCGCCTGGATCGCGTGGAGGACGTGGTGCGCGCCAAGGGCCGCGCGACCGCGATCGAGATGATCCCCGAGATCTACGGCCGGCCGCTCAGCGCCGAGAATGCCGGGTGGCTGATCTCCGAGACGATGTGTTACCTGCGCCACCTCGAGCGGCGCGGCGTGGTGGAACGCAGCGGCGGCGCCGAGCCGCCGCAGTGGTCGACGACGAGCCCGGCGCCCGCCGGTGCCTGAGCCGTTCGGCGCGCCGGGCGAGGCGGCCGGCGCACCGCCGATCCTCGTCCCGCAGAGCGCAGGCGACGTCGACGTGGTGCGCTCCGCGCGAGCGCGACGCGTGTCCGTGCGAGTCGACCGCACCACCGGCGCCGTCCGCGTCACGCTGCCGCAGCGCGCCTCGCTCGCCGAGGTGGAACGCGCACTGGTCCGCCACCGACGCTGGCTCGCCGCCCGGCTCGCCGAGGCCGCCGCGATCCAGCACGCCGTCCGCGCCCGGGGCGACCGGATCACCGTGTGGGGCGAGGAGCTCGAGCTGATCCGCGAGCCCGGCCGCACCCGCGCGCACCGCAAGGGCACGCGCCTGCACGTCCCCGCGGGCGACGGCGACGCCGCCCTCGAGCGCTGGCTGCGCGCCCGCGCCCGGGAGCAGCTCGTGCCGCGTACCGAGCGGGCCGCGGAGGTGCTCGGCCGAACCGTCGCGCGCGTGTCGATCGGCGATGCCCGCAGCCGCTGGGGCTCCTGCAGCGCCCGGCGCACCATCACGCTCAGCTGGCGCCTGGTGCTCGCGCCGCCCTGGGTTGCCGAGGCGATCGTCTGGCACGAGGCCTGCCACCTCGTCGAGCTCAACCACTCCGGCCGCTTCTGGAGCCTGCTGCGCCGCCACGAGCCGCGCACCGACGAGGCCCGCGCATGGCTCCGCGCCCACGGGGCGACGCTCGTGCTGCCGCCCACGGCGTAGCACCGCTCGGAACTGGACACTCCAGCCCGTTCGAGTCGACCGTCCGTCGAGCTGACCGGGCGTTGCCCGGTCCGCCGGTCAAGAACCGCCTGCCCCTGGCCGATCGGATGAGTCGTGGAGTCCTTCCCCCCGGCATCCGCTCGGCCCGGCCACCTGCGCCGCTTCCTGGCCCTCGGTTTCGTCGCGCTCATCACCATCGCCACCGTGGGCATCGCCGACCGCGCGCGCAACATGGCCGACCAGCGCCGCCAGGCGCAGGTCGAGCTCGGCCGCGCTGCCGCCGCCACGCAGGAGATCCGCGCGCTCGCTGCCGAGGCCCTCGAGCGCGACGGCAGCGAGCAGCTCGCCCAGATGGTCGGCAGCAGCGGGATGGACGCCTTCGCCCGACTCTCCGCGTCGACCGGCCGCCTCGAGGACCTCGGTGTGTCCAAGGCCGCCGCCCGCCGCATCACCGGCGCCACCCAGCAGCTCTACGCCCAGGGCCTGCAGAGCCTCGGACTCGCCCGCAACGGGCAGTACTCGCGCGGCGCCAGCGAGTTCCGCAGCAACGTGTCGCCGATCCTCGCCGAGATCATCGAGGAGACCGATCGCCAGGCCCGCGTCGAGGACGGCCGCGCCCGCTCGGCCCTCGCCGTCGCCCGTGCCGTGCTCGTGTTCGGCGTCCTCGCCGGCCTGCTCGTGCTCGCGCTCTTCGTCCGCCGCCTCGAAGCCACCGCGCGCCAGTCGCGCACCGAGGAGGCGTTGCGCCGTCAGGCGTTCACCGATGCCCTCACCGGCCTTCCGAACCGCGCCGCGCTCGAACTCCAGCTCGCCGACCGCCTCACCGACGTGCGGCGCCGCGCCGGCCTGCCGCTCGAAGGCCCGATCCCGGGGCAGGATCCCGAGCACCCCGACGAGCGCCTCATGATCACGATGGCGCTCCTCGACCTCGACGACCTCAAGACCGTCAACGACTCCCTCGGCCACGGCCGCGGCGACGACCTCGTCCGCACCATCGGCGCACGCATCTCCGCGACCGTCGGCCCGCACGACCTCGTCACCCGCTTCGGTGCCGACGAGTTCGGCGTCCTCTTCCACGACCCAGCCCCGGACTTCGCCAAGGAGACGGTCGAGCGCGTCCTGCGCGCCATCCACCGCCCCGTGCTCCTCGGCGACCGCGACGTCCGCATCTCCGCCTCCGCCGGCATCGCGTCCGGCACCGACGTCGAGACGCTCGTGCGCGACGCCGACATCGCCATGTATGCCGCGAAGGCCGCCGGGAAGGACCGCGTCGCCGTGTTCTCCCAGGAGATGCGCGAGGACGCGCTCGCCAACCTCGAGCTCACCGCCGACCTGCGCCGCGCGCTCTCCCGCGACGAGCTCTTCCTCGAGTACCAGCCGATCGTCGAACTGGCCGACGGCAAGGTCGACGGCGTCGAGGCGCTGGTCCGCTGGATGCACCCCACGAAGGGCCGCATCCCCCCGCTCGACTTCATCGGCATCGCCGAACGCACCGGCCTGATCGGCCCACTCGGTTGGTGGGTCATGCGGACCGCCTGCGGGCAGATGCGCGCCTGGATCGACGAGGGCTCCGCCCGCCCCCACCAGCACGTCTCCGTCAACGTCAGCCCGATCCAGCTCGCCGAGCCCGACATGGCCCGTCGCATCGCCCGCATCCTGCGCGAGACCCGCCTCGATCCCCGCCAGCTCCAGCTCGAGATCACCGAGAGCGTCCTCGTCGACCAGCCCGAGGCCCTCGTCGCCGACCTCACCGAGCTCATGGGCCTCGGCGTGCGCATCGCCATCGACGACTTCGGCACCGGCCACTCGGTCCTCGCGTACCTCAAGGACCTCCCCGTCGACGTCCTCAAGATCGACAAGGCCTTCGTGGACGACATCGAGAAGGATGCCGGCCGCGCCCGGCTCACCCAGGGCATCGTGCAGCTCGCCCAGGCCCTCGACCTCAGCATCGTCGCGGAGGGCATCGAGACCGCCCCGCAGGCCGAGCTCCTCGGCGGCCTCGGCAAGATGCTCGGCCAGGGCTTCCTCTACTCGCGCCCGGTCGGCGCCGAACTCGCCGGCCGACTCCTCTCCGATGGCCAGCTCGCACCGAGCGCCGACGCACCCGCCGACGTGGTCAAGCTCCGCCGCCGGCCCAACGCGGCCTGAGGGCCCCGTCGGCTTGGTCGAGGTGGGTCGGTTTGCCGTCGCCATGCGAAGGCAAACCAGCCCACGTTGGCGGCGTGGTGATCGTGGGCCAGTTTGCCGTCGCCATGCGAAGGCAAACCAGCCCGCGTTGGCGGGAGGTCACCGAGCGCCCGTGCGCCAACTCGTGCACTCGCAGTCGTTCGCGAACGTTTCCGATATATCGTAAACGGTCGAAAGCGAACGAAAGGAGCCTGCATGGGCAGGCCAGCATTCAACTCATGGGCCGAAGGGTCCGACGATCTCGGGCCTCGTGGCCCGAAGGCGCACCGTCACCACGGGCGCCACGGCGCGTGCGGCCCGAGCGGATCTCCGTTCGGCTTCGGCGCCTACGAGGACCACGCGGATCGCCCCGGCGGCTTCGGTCCCCGTGGCGGCCGGTACGAAGGACACTCGGAGCGCTCCGGCGGCTTCGGCCCCCGCGGCCGCTTCGAAGGGCCCTCCGATCGCCACGGAGGCTGGGGCGGACCGCCCTTCGGCCCCGGCGGCGAGGATCCGTTCGACGACCCGCGCGGGCGCGGCCGAGGCGGACGACACGGACGCCACGGGGGCGGCGGCCGACGCGGACGCGGGCCCCGCGCCTCGCGCGGCGACATCCGCGCGGCGATCATCACCCTCCTCGCGGACGGCGAGGCGATGCACGGGTACCAGATCATGCGCGAGATCAGCGAACGCAGCGGCGGCGTGTGGCGCCCGAGCCCCGGCTCGATCTACCCCACCCTCCAGCAGCTGCAGGACGAGGATCTCGTCGCCAGCGAGGAGACGGCCCGCGGCCGTCGCCTGTTCTCCCTCACGGACGACGGCCGCAAGGAGGCCGACGCCCGCAAGGACGAGCGCGCGCCGTGGGACCAGGTCGGCGAGGAGTTCACGCCCGCGCAGACCGGGCTCCGCGACCTCGTGTTCCAGATCGGCGCCGCCGCCCGGCAGGTCGTCGTCGCCGGGACCCCCGAACAGGCGCAGCGTGCCGAGGCACTCCTCAAGGAGACGCGCCGCGGCCTCTACCGCATCCTCGCCGAGGACGAGGCGGAAGGCACGGAGGCGCCGGCCGGATGACGGCCGGCGCCCGCGGGCGCTAGCGCTGGCTCAGGCTCACGTAGTCGAGCTGGCGCTCGCCCGTGTAGATCTGCCGCGGGCGCGCGATCTTCTGATCGGAGTCGGTGAGCAGCTCGCGCCACTGCGCGATCCAGCCGCTGGTGCGCGGGATCGCGAACATCACCGGGAACATCTCGGCCGGCAGGCCGAGCGCCTCGTAGATCAGGCCCGAGTAGAAGTCGACGTTCGGGTAGAGCTTGCGCGAGACGAAGTACTCGTCCTCCAGCGCGATCCGCTCCAGCTCCTGCGCGATCGACAGGAGCGGGTTGACGCCCGTCACCTCGAACACGTCGTCGCAGGCCTTCTTGATGACCTTGGCGCGCGGGTCGTAGTTCTTGTAGACGCGGTGACCGAAGCCCATCAGCTTCTCCTCGCCCTTCTTCACGCCCTCGATGAACGCCGGGACGTTCTCCTTCTTCTCGATGCGCCGCAGCATCCGCAGCACCGCCTCGTTCGCGCCACCGTGCAGCGGGCCGTACAGCGCCGCGACGCCGGCCGCGACCGCCGAGTACGGATCCACCTGCGACGAACCGACCGACCGCACCGCGTTCGTCGAGCAGTTCTGCTCGTGGTCGGCGTGCAGGATGAAGAGGATGTCGAGCGCCCGCTCGAGGCGCGGATCCGGCTGGTACTTGAGCTCGGCGACCTTGTAGATCATCGAGAGGAAGTTGCCGGCGTAGTTCAGATCGTTGTCCGGGTAGACGTACGGCATGCCACGGATGTGGCGGTAGGCGAACGCGGCGAGGGTCGGCATCTTCGCGATCAGGCGGATCGTCTGGATGTCGATGTTCTCCTGATCGTGGATCTGGTTCGCCTCAGGGTAGAACGTCGAGAGCGCGCCGACCGACGAGAGGAGCATGCCCATCGGATGGGCGTCGTACCGGAATCCCTGCAGGAAGCTCTTGAGGTTCTCGTGCACGAACGTGTGGACCGTGATGTCGTGCACCCACTGGTCGAGCTGCGGCTTCGTCGGCAGCTGGCCGTGGATCAGGAGGTAGGCGACCTCGAGGTACGTCGAGCGCTCTGCGAGCTGCTCGATCGGGTAGCCGCGGTACTCGAGGATGCCGACGTCACCGTCGATGAACGTGATCGACGACCGGGTCGACGCCGTGTTCGTGAACGCGGGGTCGTAGCCCATGAGGCCGAAATCGCTGTCGTCGACCTTGATCTTGCGCAGGTCGAGCGACTTGATGGTGCCGTCCGTGATCGGCAGCTCGTACTGGCGGCCGGTGCGGTTGTCGGTGACGGACAGGGTCTCGCGCGGCTCGCTCGATCCGTTCGTCGACGCGCCGTTCGCTACGGCGGTCTCGCTCTCGCTGCTCATGTCGCGATCTCCATCCCTCTTCTTGGTCCGCCCCCCGTTCTAGCAGAGCGCGTGTTTCCGTCGTGGAGAGAACGTGTCAGAGCGCGCTAGCGCGCGACGACCGTGAGGTCGCGTGCCGTGACGCCCGCGCCGCTCACGTGCACGACGGCCGTTGTCCTGCGCTTGACCGAGCGCTTCGTGCGGAGTCTGCCGGCGGCGCGGCAGAACGCGCCCTTCCGCGACACCTTCAGCGTCGAGCGGCCGACCTTCTTCCCGCGGACCTTCACCGACACGCCGACCTTCTTCGGGCACCTGCCGGCCTTCGACGGCTGCAGGAGCAGCCGTACCGAGAGGCGCCTGCCCTTGAGCGTCGCCGTCGCGGCCAGCGGCGCCGGGGTTGGCTGCGGCGCGGAGGGCCCCGGCCCCGCGGTGCCGGCCGGCGTCGGGACGGGCAGCGCGGCGGGGTCCGACTGCGGCGCCGGCGCCGGGAGTCCGTCGGCCGCGTTCGCCGGAGGCGCGGCGATCGGCACGAGCGACGCGTCGTCCGTGCCCGTCGCGGGATCGACCACGCCGTCGAGCCGGGCGTCGGTGGCGCCCGAGCCGACCCGGCCCGAATCGCCGTTGCCCCAGCAGCGCACCGCCCCGGAGTCGAGCGCTGCGCACGTCGTCGAGCTGCCCGCGGTGATCGCGACGGCGGGCGACCCGAGTCCCGGGCCCTTCCCGTCGGGCCCACCGCCGACGCGCGTTGCGGCATCGGCGACCGCCGTCTGGCTCGAGTCGAGTCGACCGTCGGTCGCGCCCTGCCCGAGCTGGCCCTGGTCGCCGGCGCCCCAGCACCGCACGTCGCCGCCCTCGACGATCGCGCACGTGTGCGAGTCGCCGGCCGAGATCGCGACGGCCTTCAGGTTCGGGGTCTTCGCGGCATTCGCCGCGGTCGTGCCGATCGGCTTGATCGGCACGGTGCTCGCCTGCTCGCCCGCAGCATCCAGGAGCGACGCGTTGTTCGTCCCGGTGCCGAGCTGACCGCTCGTCCCCAGGCCCCAGCAGCGCACGTCACCCGTCGCCATCAGCGCGCACGTGTGGCCGCCGCCCGCGGAGACCGCGGTCGCCGGGCCGCCGAGCGGGACCGTGCTCGGCTCGTCCGTCCTCGAGGTCGCGTCGACCAGGCCGTCGAGCCGGTCGTCCGTCGCCCCGCTGCCGAGCCGGCCGTTCGCGCCGGCGCCCCAGCAGCGCACCGAGCCGTCGACCAGGAGTGCGCATGCGTGCTGGTCGCCCGCGCTCACGCTCAGCGCCGCGCCGCCCAGCGGCACGACCGACGCCTCGTCGCTCGGGCCGTCGGGCAGCCCGTCCAGGCGGTGGTCGGTCCCGCGCGCGCCGACGCGTCCGAAGAGCCCGTCGCCCCAGCAGCGCACCACGCCGCCCGCGATCACGGCGCACGCGTAGCTCCCGCCGAGGCTCAGCTGCAGGGCCGGCGCGCCCAGGGGCACGGTCGTGGCCTCGTCCGTGCCGGTGCGCGGGTCGACGTAGCCGTCGAGGCGGTTGTCGCGGTCGCGGCCGCCGAGCTGGCCGCCGGCGCCCTGCCCCCAGCAGCGGACCGATCCGCCGACGACGATCGCGCACGCGTGCAGATCGCCGGTCGCGACCTGGGTGGCGAGGCCGACCGGCACGGTCGAAGCGGCCGACCCCGGGGTGCCGAGACGGCTCGCCGAGTCGGATGTGCCGAGCGCGCCCGAGGAGCCCCGACCCCAGCAGCGGACGGCGCGATCGCGCTGCACCGCGCAGCTGCTCGCCGTGCCCAGATCCAGGAACCCGAGCTGGTTGCCGTCGCCCGCGGGAGCGCCGGCCTGATCGGCGAGCGCGGAGGCGGGGGTGCCGACGAGCACGAGGGCCGCCGCGGCAAGGGCGGCGAGCACCGAGCGACGCGGCGTGCTGGACAGGGGACGGTTCCGGCGCACGAGCGCCAGAGCGTAGCGAGCAATCGGGTCCGGCTCGATCCGATTGCTCACAGTCGCCGACTTCCCTAGCGGCGGAGCGGCACCTCGGTGCTGCCCTCGAAGCGGGTGATCTGCTCGAGCTCGCGCACGCGCGCCACCACTTCCGGGCCGGTGAGACGACTCACGCGGTCGGTGCCGAACTCTTCGACGTTGTACGACGCGATGGCCGAGCCGTACGCCATCGCGCGGCGCAGCACGTCGAACGTGACGGGGCGCTCGGGGTGCGCGGCGAGGTAGCCGACGAACCCGCCCGCGAACGTGTCGCCGGCGCCCGTCGGGTCGTTGACCTCGTGCAGCGGGTACGCCGGGAGCCAGAAGCTGCCCTCGCGGGTGATCACGCCCGCGCCGTACTTGCCCTGCTTGGCGACGACGACGCTCGGCCCGAGGTCGAGCAGCGCCTGCGCTGCCGACACGCTCGTCGGCTTGCCCGTCAGCAGCTCGATCTCCTCGTCGTTGAGGATCACGCAGTCCACGCGCGAGAGCACCTTCAGGAGGTCGTCCTTCGCGATGTTGATCCAGAGGTCCATCGAATCGAGGGCGACGAACGAGGCGTTCGTGCACTGGTCGAGGACGTCGAGCTGCAGCGTCGGCTGGATGTTCGCGAGGAACACGGTCTCGCTGGCCTTCGACGCATCCGAGAGCTTCGGCTGGAACGTCTCGAACACGTTGAGCTGCGTGTCGAGCGTGTCCCGCGAGTTCATGTTGTCGTGGTAGCGGCCGGCCCAGAAGAAGGTCTTGCCACCCTCGACGTGCTCGATGTCGGTCGTGTCGATGCCGTGCGTCGTGAGGACGGCCTCGTCGGCCTCCGAGAAGTCCTCGCCGACGACGCCGACGACGTGGACGTCCGTGAAGAAGCTCGCCGCGAGGGCGAAGTGGGTGGCGGCGCCGCCGAGCATCCGGTCGCGCTTGGCGAACGGGGTTTCGACAGCGTCGAACGCGACGGATCCGACGACGGTGAGGCTCATGGCGGGGCACCCTACCGGCGGGCCCCGGAACGGCGCGGCGCGGGCGCGGCGCGCGACAGGTGGTAGGAATGGCCCACGGCGGCGTGCAGCCCCACCCCCGCTGCCGACGGTCTCCCATGCCCCGACGCCCGCAGTCCGCCGGACCTCCTCCACCGCGCCGCGGCTTCCGCCGCACGTGGGTGAACGACCGCATCACCGTCGACGCGCCCGCGGGCGAGGTGTGGGCCGTGCTCGCCGACATCGACGCGTGGCCGGACTGGACGCCCGGGCTGCGCGCCGTCCGTCGCCGGTCCGGTGAGCTCGTGCCGGGGCGCACGCGCTTCACCATGCACATCGAGCTCGGCCCGCTGCCCGTGTTCCCGACGCCGTGCGTGCTCTATGCCCGCGACGAGGCCGATGGCCGGATCGAGTGGGGCGGCGGCGCTCCGGGGACGGCGATCCGCCACTCCTTCCACGTGCGCGCGCTCGAGTCCGGCGGCGCCGAGATCGTCCACCACGAGGAGGCGACCAACGCCTTGGCCCTCCTGCTCTGGCCGCTGGAGCGCCTGATCCGCGAGCACGACGCCCGGTGGTCGGCGGCGATCGACGCGCCGCTTCGCGGCGTCCAACCGAGGCGGTGCCGCCACGTAGGACCCGGGGATGGAAACTGGTGAGATGAGTCCCTGAGCTACAGGTTTGCAGCCGAGCGACCGAACAGCGGGATATGTCGACCCGCCCACTGGTCGGCGGCTTCGCGCGTTCACGCCGAGTCCGTTCGATCCTCCTCCCGTTCGTCGTCGCGCTCGCGACGCTCCTCGGTGCCGCTGCACCTGCCTCCGCCTCCCACCTTCAAGGTGGCTTCTTCACGGCGAAGATCACCGACACCGGACGGCTCCAGGGCACGATCACCTACCTCGAGGTCACGGCCTGCCCCTCGGGCGTGGGCTCTCAGAAGTCGCTGCCGATCACGGTCACCTCGCCGACGTCGCAGGTCGTGAGCAAGTCGGTGCCGACCACCGCCACCAAGTGCGGTGCCGGCGGCTCGACGTACGAGGGCAGCTTCGACTACCCGCTCGACACCACCACCTTCTCGAGCGGAGCGCCCGACGGCGACTACACGCTGACGTGGACCGCGGGCAACCGGATCTACAACATCGTCAACGTGACCGACTCGGGCAACAAGTCCGTGCGGTTCAGCGCGAAGGTGCGCAAGGTGACCGGCGTCGCGACGGGCGCGCCGTTCCTCGGCTCCGAGGTCGCGACCGGCGTCGGCATCGGCGAGCTCTACTCGCAGAACCTCAACGCCAGCGACCCGGACGACGTGCTCGGCAACGGCACGCTCACGTACGTGGCCCTCACCGGTGACGCCGACCTCGCCCCGAACTCGAACGTCATCAACCTCACGAAGCTCCAGGCGAACGGCCAGGTCGAGATCCCGGTGAGCACGACCTCGGGCTTCGCGAACAACTCGTACTACGTCTACAAGGTCCGCGTGACCGACGACCAGGGCGACTACGCCGAGCGGGACGTGCTCCTGCGCGCCGTCACGCCGAACCGTCCGCCGGTCATCAACGGCCTCAACACCACCACCGGGTACGACATCGCGGCGGGTGCCTCGCAGACCATCAACTTCAACGCGACCGATCCCGATGCGGCCAACACCGTGAAGATCACGGGTGCCGCGCTGCCGTCGTGGGTCACGCTCACCCAGACCTCCGGCAACCCGGCCACGGCCACCCTCACGCTGAACCCGCCGGCGGATGCGAACACGCGCGTCTACCGCTTCAACTTCGACGCGACCGACAACGACAGCAACCAGGTCCTCGTCGGCTCCCGCACGATCGAGGTCCGCGTCGCGGGCTCCCCGGAGACGCAGCTGAAGAGCTGGCCGGCCGCCCGCACGACGAGCACCTCGGCCACGTTCACCTTCGCAGCGGCCGATCCGGGCTACACGTTCGAGTGCAGCCTCGACAACTTCGCCACCTTCGAGGTGTGCTCCTCGCCGAAGACCTACACCGGCCTCTCCGACGGCCCGCGCACGTTCAAGGTGCGCGCGAACGACGGCACCAAGGTCGATCCCTCGCCGGCGAGCTACTCGTGGGTCGTCGACACGACCCCGCCGACGACCACCTTCCCGACGAAGCCGGCCGCGACGACGAACTCGACGACCGCGAACTTCACGTTCGCCACGAACGAGTCTGGCGGCGTGACCTACGAGTGCAGCCTCGACGGCGTCGCCTTCGCCGCCTGCACCACGCCGAAGTCCTACACCGGCCTGGCCGACGGCAGCCACACGCTGCGCGTCCGCGCCACCGACGTCGTCGGCAACGTCGAGTCGCCGGCCGCGAGCTACACGTGGGTCATCGACCGCACCGCGCCCGATACGACGATCGACACGAAGCCGTCGTCGCCGTCGGGCTCCGCCTCGGCCACCTTCACGGCCAGCTCGAACGAGTCGCCGGTCACCTTCGAGTGCAAGGTCGACGCGGGAGCCTGGGCCGCCTGCCCGGCCCCGATCACCTTCACCGGCCTGTCGGACGGGTCGCACACGGTGCAGATCCGCGCGGTCGACGCCGCCGGCAACACCGACCCGACGCCCGCGAGCTACACGTGGACGATCGACACGACCGCGCCCGACACGTCGCTCGACACGCATCCCGCGTCGCTCACGACCGCGACCACGGCGACCTTCACGTTCTCGTCGGCCGACGGCACCGCCACGTTCGAGTGCAAGGTCGACGGCGGCAGCTGGACCGCCTGCACCTCGCCGCTGAACCTCACCGGCCTCGCCGACGGCTCGCACACGGTCGACGTGCGCGCGCTGGACCCCGCCGGGAACGCGGACGCGACGCCCGAGTCGTTCACCTGGACGGTCGACGCGACCGCACCGGCGACCGCGCTCGACTCGCACCCGGCCGCGCTCAGCGACTCCGCCTCGGCGCAGTTCACCTTCTCGAGCACGGACAACACGGCCACCTTCGAGTGCCGCCTGGACGGCGGCGCCTGGGTCACCTGCCCCTCGCCGAAGAGCCTCACCGGCCTCGCGGACGGCGCGCACACCTTCGAGGTGCGCGCGGTCGATCCGGCCGGCAACGTCGACCCCTCGCCGAAGTCGTACACCTGGACCGTCGACACCACGCACCCGGCCACGACGCTCGATACCCACCCGTCGGCGCAGAGCTCGGTGAGCACGGCCGCCTTCACGTTCTCCAGCCCCGATCCGTCGGCGACCTTCGAGTGCCGCCTCGACGGCGGTGCGTGGGGCGCCTGCACCACGCCGAAGCAGCTGACCGGTCTCGCGGACGGTGCGCACACCTTCGAGGTGCGCGCGGTCGATCCGGCCGGCAACGCCGACCCGTCGCCGCAGAGCTACACGTGGAACGTCGACACGGTCACCCCGTCGTCGTCGATCACCAGCAAGCCGGTCCCGCACAGCGCCTCGTCGACCGCGACCTTCGCGTTCTCCTCGGCCGACACCACCGCGACGTTCGAATGCCAGCTCGACGGCGGCGCGTGGGTGCCCTGCACCTCGCCCCGCACCTACACCGGGCTCACCGACGGCGACCACACCGTGAAGGTGCGCGCGGTCGACCCGGCCGGCAACGTCGAGGGCACGCCCTCCACGTACACCTGGAACGTCGACACCGCCAAGCCAAACGCTCCGGCCGTCAGGCAGTCGCCGAACGCGAGCGCGACCTCCGCCACGTTCGTGTTCGAGCGTGAGCCGGGCGCGACGCTCGAGTGCCAGGTCGACGGCGGCGCCTGGGTGCCCTGCGACACGACCTACACGCCGGAGCTCTCCGACGGCAAGCACACGCTGAAGGTGCGTCAGACGGACGCCGCCGGCAACGTGAGCGATACCGCCGAGCGCACCTGGACCCTCGATCGCAAGGCGCCTGACGCTCCGACCGTGCTCTCCGGCCCGAGCGGTCCGACGACCGACCGCACCGTCGGCTTCGAGTTCTCGGCCGAGCCGGACTCGACGATCGAGTGCCGCCTCGACGGCGGCGCCTGGGGCCCGTGCACCTCGCCGCTGCGCCTCGCCGACCTCGGTCTGGGCGACCACACGCTCGAGCTCCGCGCGACCGACGCCGCCGGCAACGTGAGCGTCGTGGCCACCGAGAAGTGGACCGTCGTCGCGAAGGCCGATCCGGCTCCGGCAAAGCCCGAGGGCCCGAAGACCGCAAAGGTCGAGATCTCCCGCACCGTCGCCGTCGACGCGACCAAGTCGACCGTCGGGTGCTCCGTCAAGGGCGTCACGATCAACGGCTGCGAGGTCGCGATCTACGCGAAGAAGTCGGACCTCGGCCTGGCCGAGGTGGGCACGAAGGCCGGCAACACGCTCGTCCGCATCGGCACCGGCAAGACGCAGACGGATCGCGAGACCGGCCGCGTCGGCGTGAAGGTCACCCTGAACTCCACCGGCAAGGCCGCAGCGGCCAAGCCCGGCGGCGTGAAGGTGCGCGTCAACATCAAGGCGCAGCCCGCCAACGGCACCGAGGCGCTGTTCGCGCACCGGTACAGCAAGATCCGCCCGGCGACGCAGATGGTCGTCCCGGCAGACGGCCTGTTCGCCACCGACTCCGCCGTCATCAGCGCGGTCGGCAAGCGGTACCTGCAGTCGGTCGCCGGCGGCCTGTACGGCGCCAAGGGCGTCAGCTGCATCGGCCACACCGACGCGCAGGGTGCTGCGAGCTACAACAAGCGCCTCGGCCAGGCTCGCGCCGCGGCCGTCTGCCACTACCTCTCCCTCCTCGGCGTGAAGGCGCCGAAGAAGGCCTCGAGCGTGGGAGAGACCCGTCCGCGCGCGACGAACATGACGGCTGCGGGCCGCCAGCTGAACCGTCGCGTCGAACTGTCGGTCCGCTACCAGTAGGACCGTCGGGAGCCGGCCGGCGGGGAACCTGACCCCCGCCGGCCGCCTCCGATCCTGGAGGGGCGGATCTGCCGCTCGTCCAGGCCGTACGGTGGAGCGCATGCACGAGCACGACGAGGACGACGCACCGGGGTTCCGCCTCGGCCTGCCGACCATCCTCGTGCTCGGCGCGCTCCTCGTCGGCTCGCTCGTGGCGGGCCTCGTCGTCTGGGGCACGGGCGGCGAGGCCCCGCCCACGGTCGGGGCTGCGAGCGGGTGCACCGTCACGCCGCTCAAGTACACGGTGACGAACGATCCGGCCGTGTTCGCCGAGCAGAAGCGGTTCGAGTCGACGATCAACGCGGTGCCGAAGCCCGGCTTCTACGACCGCGTGCTCGACCCGATCCCGACGCTCCACGCCGCCTCGCACTCGTTCGTCGTCGTCTTCGCCCGCGAGGGGCTCGGGGGCGCCGGCATCGACGGCCTCCAGGCGATGGAGCGCGCCGCCGTGGCGACGAAGGCACCCGTCGTCGTCTCGCGCCGTCGGCAGGATGCGGCGTTCGTGGCGCTCTCGCGCGGCTACGAGCTGAGCTGCGCCGAGGGCGGTGCGGTGCAGGCCGCCGAGGTGCGGCGGTTCGCCGCCCAGGAGTACGCATCGGTGGCCGATCCGGCCGACGCGGGCACCAGTCCGGCGCCGAGCACTCCGAACGACGCTCCGTCGCCGGCCGATCAATAGCGTGCGGCGGATCGTCCGGTTCCCGGGGCCTTGCGATGGGTTGCCCAGGTCCGCAGTGGTCAACCCCGTTCGGTTTTTGTTTTCCTTTGTGTGATGGTGCCGCAGGACACCGCCACCGCCACCCTCGCGTTCGTCGAAGATTCCGACGAGGACTTCGCGATGTACCGACGCGTCTTCGCCACGAGTGGCGCGATGGACCGGTGGGCGGACGCCGAGAGCGCACTCGAGGCGTTCGAGCGCGGCGACGTGGTCCTCGGCGAGCTCTCGATGCTCGTCGTCGACCTGAGCCTGCCCGGGATGGACGGCTGCCAGTTCATCGCGCGCGCACGAGCGCTCCCCGGCGGCGACCGACCGACGATCTGCGTGCTGTCGAGCTCCGCGCGAGCCTCCGACCGGACGCGTGCAGCGGAGGCGGGCGCCGACGGCTACCTCGTCAAGCCGGCGACGCTCGCGGGCCTGCGTGCCCTGCCCGAGCAGATGGCCCAGATCGCGGCAGATCGTTGATCGACCCGCTCTCGGCCCCGGCCGGTGGAGGCGGCGCGCCGGAGGAGGTCACCAGCGCGTTCCAGGCGTACGGCGCGGTCCTGCTGCTGTCGCCGGGATCGCTCCAGGTGGTCAACGCCTCCGAGCATGCCGACCGTGTGCTGGGCCTGCCGGCCGGCGGCATCCTCCAGGCGTCGCTCGCCGACGTGTTCGTCGCGGAGGATGCGGCGATGCTCGCGCGCGAGCTCGTGGCCGATGCCCATGTACTGGGCTGGCGACGGGTGCAGCTGCGCGACGGTCAGGGCGCGAAGGTCCACGGGTTCGAGCCCGGGCAGGGGCTCCTCGGGCTCGACGTGATCCCGCAGGCTCCGGCCGAGCAGACCTCCGGCGCGCAGGCCGTCGAGCGGGTGGCGCAGTGGAGCGAGCAGCTCCTGAGCACGACGTCGGTCGACGAGCTGTTCGACCTCGCGATGCGCACGGTGCGCTCGGTCACCGGCTTCGAGGGTGCGTGGACGGTGGAGCTGCAGCCGGATGGCCATGGTCTGGTGGTGGGTGCCGATGCCCCGCAGACCGACGACACCGTCGGGCAGCGCGTGCTGGGCAGCGACATCCCGCCGGGCTTCCCGCGCGTGCGGGGACGCGTCGGTCCGTTCTTCGTCGCCGATCTCGAGCAGGCGCCGGTCGGCCTCGTCGGGCCGTGCACGGCGCAGCTCGACTTCGACGGCAGCGCGCTCCGGCGCCCATACCCGGAGTTCCTGCAGCGCCTCGCGGACATCGGGGTACGAGCCACCTTGGCCGTGCCGGTCGTGATCGACGGCGCAACCGCTTACCAGCTGATCGCCCACCATCCGCGGCCGATGGTCGTGTCGCCGGCGTCGCTCGCCGAGCTGCGCCTGCTGGGCACGGCGGCGAGCACGCACCTGGCCGAGCTGCTCGAGCTCGATCGCACGCGCGAGCGCCTCGAGCGGGCGACATGGTCGGCGCGGGTGTTGCGGTCGATGGCCGGGGTGGGAGACCTCTTCGAAGGGATCGTCGCCGACCGCGAGGCGCTCCTCGGGCTCTGCGGCGCCACCTCGGCCTTCATCTCGATCGACGGCCGCACCGAGCTCGTCGGTGACCCCGTTCCCGAGCGGTGGCTGCGGGACGTCGTCGCGACCGCGGCCAAGGAGCTCGACGGGGCGCTCGCACCGATCGCCGGATCCAACGAGCAGCCCGCGCCGAGCATCTCGTCGGCGCCCGAGGGTTGCAACTTCGTGGCAGCCCGGCTCGGCGCCGACTCGGCGAGCATGGTGATCTGGATGCGGCCCCTGGCCCCGGTGCGTCAGGTCGCCTGGATCGACCACGAGCCCGTCGAGGCTGCACCGAGCGACGGGCTGTTCGGCGGGATGCAGACGCTCGTCCGCGAGCAGCGTTCGGTCAGCCTCGCCTGGAGCGATGTGGAGATGCAGGCCGTCAACGACTTCCACGGCGCCCTCGCGAACCTCGTGATGGCCCGCTACCAGCAGCTCGCGTCCCTCAACGCCCAACTCGCCCGCTCCAACCACGAGTTCGACGCGTTCGCCCACGCGGCCGCGCACGATCTCCGGCAGCCGATCCGCGGCATCCACCAGTACACCGAGTTCTTCCTGGAGGACGTGGCCGACAAGCTCGAGGACGACGAGCGCGCGCAGCTCGAGACGGTGCTGACCCTGACCGGACGGATGAGCGGCCTGCTCGACGACCTCATGCAGTACGCCGAGCTCGGCGAGGCGCCGTGGCGAGCGGAGGGCGAGGTCGACCTCGGCGCTGCGGTGGCCGAGGTCGTCGAGCTGCTGCCGCCGTCGACGCTCGCCGACGTGACGGTCGCCGTCGAGGACGGATCGATGCGGATCGATGCCGTCGCGCTGCGTCACCTGCTCCTGAACCTCGTCGGCAACGCCATCAAGTACGGCGGCGACCAGCCGCACGTCAGCATCGGCATCACCACGCTCGGCGAGGCCGCGAAGGTCTCGGACGTGCCGGAGGCCGTGATGGACCTCTCGACCACCTCGCCGGTGCTGTTCGTCGCCGACCGCGGCGTCGGGATCGCCGCCGAGCACCAGTCGCGCGTCTTCGAGCTGTTCAAGAAGGTCGACGGCAAGAGCGACGGCACCGGCGCTGGCCTCGCGATCTGCCGGCGCATCGCGCGCCGCCACGGCGGGGAGATCTGGCTCCGCTCGCAGGCGGGCGAAGGGACCACGTTCTACGTGGTCGTCGCCTGACCGGGGCGCTCGCGGCGGGTGCCAGCGGGCCGTGGCGCGGCGGCGGGCTCGGGCGGCGATGTCACACTCCGCAGGGTCGGTGCCTCTCATGCACATGCCCACTCCCAGGATCACGCCATGAGCGCCGCGCCGGTGTTCGAGATCGACCGGCTCGTGCGCGCCGCGCAACGCGGCGACGGGCGCGCGCTCGAGGAGGTCCTGCGACTGCTGCGCGCGCCGATGCTGCGATTCGCGCAGAGGCTCGCGCCGAGCGACGGCGGCCACGAGGACGCGGTGCAGGAGGCGCTCCACGATGTGGCCCGAGGACTCGGAGGCTACCGCTGGCAGGCCAGCTTCCTGAGCTGGTGCTACGCGATCTGCGCTCGACGGGTGGCGCGCGCCGCGACACGGGGCGCGCGCGAGATCGCGGTGCTGGCGGACCGGCTCGAGCACCTGCTCGCCACGTCCGGCAGCGAGGGGGAACTCGGCGAGGAGGTGCTCGCTGCGCAGGACCTCCACCTCTCGTGCGCGATGGTGATCGCGACGGGGCTCTCGCCTGCGCTGCGCCGTGCGTACCTGCTGGGCGACGTGCTCGGCGCCGGGGATCGCGTCGGGGGCGAGCTCTGCGGCTGCACCCCAGCGGCGTTCCGGCAGCGCGTGAGTCGCGCGCGGCGGGCCATCGCGAACGAGATCCGTGGTGGGCTCGAGGCGGCGGGATCGGCCGTGGCGGATCCCGCCTGGCCCGGCGAGCTGGACCGGCTCATTCAGCTCGGAGCGCTCCTGCGAGCGGCCGGCCACACCGCGGACGCCGCAGCGATCGGCAGGGCGGCAGACGTCGCCGCGCCGCTCCTCATGGGGAACCTCCAGCCCGAGGTGGCGGCATGACCGTGTTCTTCGTCCTGCTGCGGTTCAGGGGCGATGCGGCGACGCGGCGACGCGGCGGCGTCAGGCGGCGGCGATGACCGATCCCGCCAGCACCGACGCCCCGACCCGCTGCCGTTGGGCCACGGCCGCGCCCGAGTTCCCCGCCTACCACGATGCCGAGTGGGGCGTTCCGGTGGACGACGACCGGCGGCTCTTCGAGAAGCTCTCGCTCGAGGCGTTCCAGTCCGGGCTCTCGTGGCGGACGATCCTCGTCAAGCGGCCGGCGTTCCGGCGCGCGTTCGACGACTTCGAGATCGCCCGGGTCGCCGAGTTCGGGACGGCGGACGTCGAGCGCCTCCTGGGCGACGCCGGCATCGTCCGCCACCGCGGCAAGATCGAGGCGGTGGTCAATAACGCCCAGCGCGCCCTCGAGCTGATCGAGCGCGAGGGGTCGATCGCCGCGTTCGCCTGGAGCTACGAGCCCGATCCGGCGTCGCTCCCGGTGCCGCAGAGCCGGTCGACGTGCCCCGAATCGGTCGCGCTGGCCAGGGAGCTGCGGCGCCGCGGTTGGAAGTTCGTCGGCCCGACGACCGTGTTCGCGTTCATGCAGGCGTGCGGCATCGTGAACGACCACGCCGCCGACTGCTTCGTCCGCCCACAGGTCGACGCGGCCCGCAGGGCGTTCCGGCGCCCGGCTCGCTGAGGCGCCCGTACGGGCCTCCACGCCGGCTCGGCGTGGAGGCCGGGGTGCACGGTCGGGCTACTTGTAGAGCTCGATGTTCGAGGCGGTGTCGAGGCCCGCGTCGCGGGTGAACTCGTCGTAGTCGTTGCCGCCGTCGACGGTGTCGGCGTAGCCGTCCCGGTCGAAGATCTGGTCGTCGCCGTTCTGGCCGTACACGGAGTCGGAGCCGAAGCCACCGGTCAGCAGGTCGTTGCCGGCGCCGCCGCGCACCACGTCGTCGCCGTCTCCGCCGTTCACGATGTCGGCGCCCGCGCCCGCGGTGAGGATGTCGTTGCCACCGTCGCCGAAGAGCGACACCGGAACGTTCGTCACGCCTGCGGCGTTCACGCCGTCGGCGCCGTCCGCGCCGCGGACGAGCACGCGCGTGATCGTCGCGCTACCGGTGGAGATGATCACGTCGTTCTGGCTGTACGTGCCGGCGATGGCGACGCCGGTGCCGGCGACGAACGCGTTGGCCGACAGGCCGTCCTTGAGGTTGTAGTACCCGGGACTGTTGGTCGAGACGATCAGCGCCTGGTTCACGCCGGTGGTGTCGGTGATGGTCAGCGTGGTGCCGGACACCGACGCGACGATCGGGTTGGCGGCGAGGGCGCCGGAGGCGGTGGCGGCGCTCGCGAGGACGGCGGCACCGGTGGCGAGACCGATCTTGTGCAGAGAGCGGAACATCTGGGACTCCTGGTTCGGGAATGCGCACGGGCCGGCGTGCCCTTCGGGGCGTGGGCGGGCCCGTGCGGTTTGGGACGCCGGAGCCCTCTCGGGCACCGGACGCGAGCAAGCTACGGTACGTAGCGAGTCTGCGCAACCCATCGCGACCGGTGATGTGCTTGCCGGGGTGACACGCCTGACGCGTTGGGCCACGGGCCGGGTCGCCCCGAGATCTGGAGCGTCGTTTCGTGGAGCCGGTCAGGGGGTGGTCACGTCCGGGGGCGCGCCTGGCGTCACGGGCGCGGGCCGGTCAGCGGGGCAGTCGGCCCGCGGCGCGTCGTCCGCGGCTCGCGGCCGGCGCTGCGATGTGTCCTCGTTCGAGCAGCACCTCGCGCGTGGCGAGGCGCCGCTCGGCGGCGCGGTGGCTCACCAGCACGGCGCCGCGACCCGGCCGGGCACGCAGGACGGCGCGCAGCGCGGCCGTCGCATCGGCTTCGGGCAGGTGCGACGCAGGCTCGTCGAGGAGAACGAGCGGCGCGGGCGAGAGCACGGCACGGGCGAGCCCGATGCGCTGGCGCTGTCCGCCGGAGGCGGTGGCGCCGCCCTCTCCGAGCTGCGTCGCCAGCCCCTCGGGCAGGGCGTCGACCCACGGCCCGAGGCCGACCGCACGCAGCGCGCGATCGAGCTCTCCGTCCGTCGCCGCCGGGGCGGCGAGCCGCAGGTTGGCGGCGAGCGAGCCGCCGAACAGGTGCGGGGCGCTCGGCACGAGCAGGACCCGCTCGCTGCGCGCCTCGTCGTCGAGGGCGGTGAGCTCGCGCATCCCGATCCGCGCACTGCCCCCGCACGGGAGCAGGCCCGCGAGCACGAGCAGCAGCGTCGACTTGCCGGCGCCGCTCTCGCCCACGACGCTCACCACCTCGCCGGGCTCCGCGACCATCGAGACGTCGCGCAGCACCGCGCGGCCGCCGCGCTCCACCACCACGTGCTCGGCGATCAGCGCCGGAGTCGGACCGGCGAACGCGAGCCGCGCCGCGCGCGTGGTGGCGTCCGCGTCGCGCGGCTCCACCTCGAGGAGCGCCGGCGCGAGCCGCGCCACGGCCGCAGTCGCCCCGGGCAGCGCGAGCCCGGCCTCGGTGATGCCCTCGAGGCGTTCGGTCGCCGCGAGCGCCCCGAGCACGAGTGCGGCTTGCAAGCGGCCCGCGTACTGGCCGAGCGACCCGTCGGCGACGGCGGGTGCCAGCAGCGCGGCGACGGCCGCGCTCACGACGGCCGTGCCGATGCCGACGATCGCGCCGACCGCTGCGCCGCGCGTGCCGTGCGCGGCCGCAGCACCCTCGAGCTGCGCCGACCGCGCAGCGATGCGCGCCTGCTGATCGGCGGTGCGTCCCGAGAGCAGGAGCTCCGGACCGGCGTCGAGTGCGGTGACGACCTCGCGGGCGAGCTCCGCCCGAGCCGGCTCGGCATCGGCGAGGGCGCGGCCGGCCGTGAGCGCGACGTGCCCGGCGAGCGCGCCGACGATCGCGCATCCCGACGCGATCGCCAGCGCGGCCTCGGGCGAGACCACGGCGGCGACGAGCGTGGCCGCCGAGATGGACGCAACGGCGGCGGCACCCGGCACGACGACCCGGATGAGGAGGTCGGCGGCTCGGTCGACATCGCCGACGGCACCGTCCAGCGCGGCCGTCGAGCGGTCGCTCCCGCGCCCGGGCACGTGGCGCGACACGTGGTCGAACACGCGCACGCGCACCGATTCGAGGATCGTCAGGGCGGCGTCGTGGCTGAGGAGCCGCTCGCCGTACCGGCCGAGCGCGCGCATGATCGAGAACATCCGCACGAGCACGATGACGGCGGTCAGCGCGAGCACCGGGGGCTGCGTCGCGGCCTCCACGATCAGGCCTCCCGACAGGGAGAGCACGGCGATCGCGGCGACCGCCGACAGCAGCCCGAGCCCGATGGCGCGGCGAACGTCGCGCCACACGCGCTCGCCGCGGGCCGGGGCGATGAGCCGCAGCGCCGTGCGCAGCGACATCCGCACCGGCTGCGTCAGCGGTTCCGGCGCCACGGGCGACGCCGCCGGAGCCGACGACGCCTCGCCACGCAGCCCCGCGCTCGCGGCCCTCCCGGCCAGGCCGCTCCCACGGCCTCGCTGCTCGGTGCGCACGATCCGGCCGCCGTCGAGGTGGAGCACCTGGTCGGCCATCTCGGCGACGGCGTCGTCGTGGGTGATCAGCAGGGTGGTCCGGTCGCGGCGCACGCGTGCGAGTGTCGTCAGCAGCGCGCCGGCCGTGAGGGCGTCGAGCTGGGCGGTCGGCTCGTCGAGCACGAGCAGCTCAGCGCCTGCGAGCAGCGCGCGGGCGAGGGCGAGTCGGCGCAGCTCGCCGCTGGAGAGGCGTGCCCCGCCTTCGCCCAGCGGCGTGTCGAGCCCGTCGGGGAGCTCGGCGAGCAACGTGCTCAGCCCGGCATCCGCGAGTGCGCCGCGTACGGCCGCGTCGTCCGCTCCGGGTGCGGCGAGGCGCGCGTTGTCGCGCAGGGTGGCCGGCAGCAGCACCGGGTCCTGCGGTACCCATGCGGCGCCGGCATGCCAGTCGGTGAGGTCGATGGTCTGCAGGTCGATTCCACCCGCTGCGCAGACGTGTCCGGCGGTCGGGGCGGCGAGCCCGAGGACGAGGTGCGCGAGCGACGACTTGCCCGCACCGCTCGGGCCGACGAGCGCGGTGGTGGTGCCGGGTCGCAGCTCGGCGGACACATCGGCGAGGCGGTCGGCGCGGTCGTCGCCGCCACTGAGGGTCACGCCCCTGAGCACGATCGATCCGGCCGATGCGTGCGGCGCCGCCGGGCCACCGGCCCGCCCGGCGACGGGCGCGTCCGCGGCGGCTTCCGCCACCGCTGCCAGGCGGGTGAGCGCGGCCCGGGCGTCCGCCGCATCGTGGTAGCCCGCGCCGAGCCGGCGGATCGGCGCGTAGAGCTCGGGGGCGAGCACGAGCGCAGGTAGGATCGCAGCGAGGTCGGCGCCGCCCTGGGCGAGACGCACGCCGCCGAACACGGCGACGAGCGCGGTGCCGAGCATCGCGATCAGCTCGAGCACGAGTCCGCTCATGAAGGCGGTGCGCAGGGTCGCCATCGTCTCGAGGCGGTAGGCGCGTGCGGCCACCCGCACCTGCGAGCGCTGGAAGCCGGCGCGGCCGTGGGCACGCAGGTCGACGAGTCCGCGCAGCACGTCGAGCAGGTGTGCGCCGAGCTGCTGCAGGCTCGCGAGGCGACGATCCGCGATGCGCCCCGACTCCGCGCCCACGAGCCACATGAACACGCCGAGCAGCGGCACCGTCGGAGCGAGCAGCAGGGCCGAGAGCGGGTCGGTGAGGAGCACCGCGACGAACACGACGACGGTCGTCACGCCCGCGATCGGTCCGCCGGCGAGGAACCGTCCCACGTACCGCTCGATCGCCGGGAGCTGCGTGATCGCGTCGGCGGCCACCTCGCCCGGGCGAAGGGCGCCGGGCGTGCTGGTCGCGAGTCGTGCGGCATCGCCGACGAGCTCCTGCCGCAGGCGGCTGATCGCATCCCCCGCGGCGCGGCGGCCGGCGCGCTCCAGCCACCAGTTCAGCGCGCCGCGCAGCCCGGCGGCGACGACGAACACCGCCGCCGCCGACCGGTCGAACCGGCCCTGCTGGGCGAGCGCCACCACCATCGCCGCGAGGCCATAGCCCTGCGCGGCCACGAGCAGGGCGAGCGGGCCCGCGGCGATGGTGCTCCGGCGCACGTGGCGCCGGATCCCCGGGTCACGCGCCAGCAGCGCGCGGCCCGGGTCGGTGGCGGGCCGCCTCACGGCTGCACCGTGGACGGCGTCTGGTTCGCGGCGCCGCCGCTCGCTGCGGGCGCACGGCCACCCGAGCTCGCGGGGCCGTCGAACCCGACCTTCCTGCCCCGCTCGGTCGGGGCGACGCGCTGACGGAAGATCCAGTAGGTCCAGGCCTGGTAGACGAGGACGACGGGCGTCATCACCACCGCCACGTAGGTCATGACCGTGAGGGTGTAGTGGGTCGACGAGGCGGCGGCGGCCGTGAGGGTGCCCGCCGGGTCGCTCGACGACGGCAGCACGTTCGGCCACAGCGAGCCGAACACCGTCAGGACCACGCCGAGGATCGCCGCCGTCGTGAGCCCGAACAGCTTGCCCTCGGCGCGCTGCTTCCAGAACGCCGGCTGCACGAGCAGGGCGCCGGCGGCGAGCGCCGTGCCGAACGCCGCGACCACGGAGCCGTCGGAGCTGCCGAGCACCAGCCACAGCAGGGTGACCGCGCCGGCGAGCGTCGCCGCCGGCCACAACCTGGTCGCCACGCCGTGTGCCCGGTCGCGTACGGCGCCCTCGGTGCGCAGCGCCACGAAGTAGGCACCGTGCAGGGAGAAGAGGGCGAGGGTCGCGATGCCGCCGAGCAGCGCCTGCGGATTGAGGAGCGTGAGCAGGTTGCCCGTGTAGACGTGCTCGGCGTTCAGCGGAATGCCGCGGACGAGATTCACGAAGGCGACGCCCCAGAGGAGCGCGGCCCCGCCGCTGCTGGCCACCACGGCGGTGTCCCACCGCGACCGCCAACGCGCGTCGGCCTGCTTGTTGCGGTACTCGACGGCCATGCCGCGCACGATGAGTGCGACGAGGATGAGCATCAGTGCGAGGTAGAACGCCGAGAACATGCTCGCGTACCACTCGGGGAACGCCGCGAAGGTGGCGCCGCCCGCGACGAGCAGCCACACCTCGTTGCCGTCCCACACGGGGCCGATGGTGCGCAGCACCTGCGTACGCTCGTCCTCGTCGCGGCCGATGACGCGCAGGAGCGTTCCGACGCCGAAGTCGAATCCCTCGAGGACGAGGTACCCGAGCCACAGGATCGCGATGATCCCGAACCAGAAACTGACCAGTGACATGTTGCTTCTCCTTGCCTGGCCTGGGCGCTAGTACTGGATCGCCAGCTGGGGGTTTTTGCCGGCCTCGTCGAGCACGTCGGGCTCGGGCCCCTTCCTCGCGTACTGCATGAACAGCCGCACCATCACCACGGCGAGCGCGCCGTAGAGGAGGGTGAAGACGAGCATCGAGGTGAGGACGGTGCTCGGCGCGAGGTGCGACACACCCTCGGCCGTCTTCTGGAGCCCGTAGACCACCCAGGGCTGACGGCCGGCCTCGGTGAACAGCCAGCCGAAGGCGTGGGCACCGAACCCGGCGGCGACGCCGAGGAGCGCGAGGTTCTTGAACCAGCGCGCCTCGTAGACGCGCCGACGCAGGAGCACCAGTCCGAGCAGGGCGAGCCCGGCCATGTAGATGCCTGCACCCATCATCAGGCGAAAGCTCCAGTAGGTCAGGCCGACGACCGGGTAGTACTCGCCCGGGCCGTACCTGGCCTCGAGGTCGGCCTGGATGTCGTCGATGCCACGCACGGTGCCGCCGAACGAGTTCGTGGCCAGGAACGAGGTGAGGCCGGGGATCGCGAGCGTGCTCGTCTCGTGCTCCTCGGGCTTCTTCTCGAGCGGGCCGACGGTGAAGAGCGAGAACTCCGCGCTCTTCGTCGTCTTGTAGAGGGCCTCGGCGGCGGCCATCTTCATCGGCTGCTGCTTCGTCATGAGCTGCGCGTCGAAGTGGCCGACGAGCATCGTCGCGCTCACGGCGGCGAACATCGTCACGAGTCCGAGCTTGAGGCTCTTGAGGAACACGCCGCGGCGCACGGCCTCCGTCACCTCGCCGTGGATCGCGCCTGCGGCCTCCTCGCGCTCCCGGGCATCCAGGGCGTCGGCCTCACGCGCGCCGACGCCCTCGCGGCGCATCCGATGCAGGTGCCATGCCGAGATGCCGATGAGCACCGACGATGCGGTCGCGAGCGCGCCGAGCACGGTGTGCGCGAACGCGAAGAGCGCCGTGCTGTTGGTCAGCACCTTCCAGATCGAGGTGAGTTCGGCGCGGTTGGTGACCTCGTTGATCGTGTAGCCGACGGGGTGCTGCATCCAGGAGTTCGCGGCGAGGATGAAGTACGCGGAGAGCCACGTGCCGATCGAGAAGCACCAGGCGGCGGCGAGGTGGAGCCGCTTGGGCAGGAGCGTCCAGCCGAACATCCAGAGCCCGAGGAAGGTCGACTCCAGGAAGAAGGCGACGAGCCCCTCGATCGCCAGTGGCGCGCCGAAGATGTCGCCGACGTACCGCGAGTAGCCGCTCCACGCCATCCCGAACTGGAACTCCTGCACGATCCCCGTGACGACGCCGATCGCGAAGTTGATCAGGAGCAGCTTGCCCCAGAAGCGCGTCATCCGGAGGTAGACCGGGTTGTCGGTGCGGTACCACGCGGTCTGCATCCCGGCGACCATCACGGAGAGCCCGATGGTGAGCGGGACGAAGATGAAGTGGTAGATGGTGACGGCAGCGAACTGCCATCGCGCCAGTTCCAGGGTGTCCATGGGGAAGCGCTACCTCGGGCGGAAGGGGGTGTGGCCGGAAGGCGAACGGGGTGCATCCGTACGGCCTCCGCTCTCGACTATCGGCGTGCAGTGGGGCGCTGTCTAGGCCCGAAACGTGGTGGGCCGACATAACCCACGGTTATGCCTTGGCCGGTTGCGGAGCAGTCGGTGCCGAGGCTGCGGCCAACTACGCAGCGCGCTCCGTCTGGCCTACGGAAACGCCGTATTGATGGGCGATAAGACGGTCTGCTCATCGCCTCTCGCGGCGTTTGGGATCGGCTCGCCGGGGGCCGCGATGATGGATGGGCCAGCGTGGTGGCGATAACGTAGGGGAAGGTCCATGATGTCTCAGTCACCCATCCGCCGCCCGGAGCTCGGCGAAGCTCGAGGCGCTCATCACCGCGCTTCGCACGGGCAGCATCGGTGAGGCCGCACGCCGGCTCGGGGTGAGTCAGCCCGCGCTCAGCAAGCGCCTACGCCAGCTCGAGGCGGTGTCGGGGGCGCGGCTCCTGGATCGCTCGCCGCAGGGCGTCGTCGCGACGCCCGCCGGATCGCGGCTCGCTGCAGCCGCGCTGCGCGTGATCGACGAGGTCGCGCTCCTCGACGACGTCCTCTCCGACCTGCGCGGGCAGAGCGCCCCCGTGCGGATCGCGAGCAGTCCGGTCGTCGCCGATCGACTCCTGCCCGAGCTGCTCGCCGCAGCCCGCGACGATCTCACGGGACTGCCGATCGAGCTGACGGCCGCGA
Organism: Patulibacter minatonensis; assembly: GCA_036946195.1. Classification (GTDB taxonomy): domain Bacteria; phylum Actinomycetota; class Thermoleophilia; order Solirubrobacterales; family Solirubrobacteraceae; genus JAGIBJ01. Next base: position 41,001 of record JAQIJQ010000023.1, read on the forward strand.
ACTCGGCGGTGGTGCGGCGACTCGTCGACTCCGGTGCGGCCGACCTCGGCATCGCGGCCACCGACGACCCGGCCTCGGATCCCGGCGCGCCCGTCCTCGCGACCGACGAGGTGGCGGTGGTCGTCGCCCGCGAGCACCCGTGGGCGCAGCGTCCGTCGATCCCCCTCGAGGAGCTGGCGGCGACCGAGCTCGTGCTGCGCGATCCGCGCTCGCACGCACGCACGTTCGTCGATCGCGTGATGCACGAGCGGGGTCTCGGGATCCATCCGCTCGTGGAGCTCGGCAGCAGTGCCGCAGCCGTCAGCGCGGCGCTCGAGACCGGTCACCCGGCGGTGCTCTCCAACCTCACGCTGCGGGACGATCCGCGCATCGCCACGCTGCCCATCGAGGGGGTCCGGCTCGCTCGACGGTTCGTGCTGATCGAGTCGGGTGGAGTGGAGCACCGCCGTGGGTCGGTCGCGCGGGGCTCGCGAGGCGCTGCTCGCGGCAGCCCGCGCCTCGACGTCCTGAGGCGGACCGGTTCGCGGCGCTCCCCCCGTGGCCGCGAACCGGTCCGCCCGGGCGGTTCCCCTTTTGCCGCCCGGGGCGCTCAGGCCGCCCGTGGTCTCAGTGGTCGCCGCCGAAGACTGCGCCGGCGCGCTGTGCGAGGTGCTCGCGCTGGAGCGTGGTGGCGAGGGTCGTGGCGAAGCCGCGCAGCAGCTCCTCGGTGAGCTCGCAGAGCTCGACCTGCTCGGGGAACGCGAGGAAGAGCGCGCCGACGGTCTGCCCGCCCGCCTGCAGCGGCACCAGGACCACGCGTGAGCGGGTCGGAGCCTTCAGCGCGTCGCGGGCATCGCTCTCCCAGCCAGGCGACGCGCCCCTCGACGATGGCGCTCGCGCCGGCGCCGAGCGTGGCGCCCGGGATCGTGCGGGGCGTGAACACGCCGCGGATGCTCGATGCGGTGCGGAGCTCCTGGCCGCGGCACGTGCCGATGAAGCCGTCGAGCGCGCCCGTCTCGCGCACGAGCTGGGCCACGGCGCGCTGCACGCTGGCAAGGCCCGACTGCTCGCGCAGCACGTCTCCGGCGTTGCGCATCGCGATCGCCCAGGTGTGCTGGCGCGAGGTCTGCGTCGGGTCGACGGTCGGCGCCGGCTCCTCGCCGAGCTGCATCAGCACGACGATCGGCTCCGACTGGGTCGTCGCCGTCGCCGGCAGTCGCCATGCGAGCGAGCGCCGCGTGGTCGGGAACGTGCCGAGCCAGTCGGTGTGCTCGATCACGAGCGCGTCGTCGCCCCCCGGCGAGCAGCTGTTGGAGCTGCGAGATCGCGCGGGCGCCGAACTGCGGGACGGCCTCGAGGAGCTCCTGGCCCACCTGCACCGCCTCGGGTGCCTTCGTGGTGACGCTGTTGGCCCACGCGACGGTGAGCGGGGTTGGGCCGGTGATGGCGATCGCCGGGGCGGGCGCATCGTCGAGGCCGGTGCCCAGCGACGTGGTGACCGGCTGGTCCTCGGCGAGCGTCTCGAGCGAGGCGACCGCGTCGGTGAGCGGCATCCCCTGCTCGACGAGCCTGGCGACGGCGAGCACGCGGCGCACGTCGGCCGAGCGGTAGCGCCGCATGCCGTTCGGCGTGCGCACGGGCATCGGGAATCCGTGGCGGCGCTCCCAGGTGCGCAGCCGCTCGCGGCCGACGCCGCT